>JAPEKQ010000029.1 GCA_029990205.1 bacterium | reverse complement strand
GGCATGGTGGTGTGTGCTCCGAAGAGCGTGACGCCTCACACGAAGTTCGAGGGGAAGGCGTACATTCTGACGCAGGCTGAGGGAGGCCGCCACACGGCGTTCTTCAACGGCTACCGTCCTCAGTTCTATTTCCGTACAACGGATGTGACGGGCGCTGCGACGCTGCCTGAGGGCACCGAGATGGTGATGCCCGGCGACAACGTCGAGCTTTCGGTTGAGCTGGTGACCCCGATCGCGATGGAGGAAGGTCTCCGTTTCGCGATTCGTGAGGGTGGCAGGACCGTCGGCGCCGGCACGATCACGAAGATCATCGAATAAGGAGGAGTTGAGTGGCAGGCCAGCGAATTCGCATACGCCTGATGGCCTACGAGCACGCCACGTTGGACCAGTCCGCGGCGGAGATCGTCCGGGTGGCGCGGGAGACCGGTGCTTCGATATCGGGTCCGGTCCCGCTTCCAACATGTAGAAGGGTCTACACGGTTCTGCGCTCGCCGCACATCGACAAGAAGTCGCGCGAGCAGTTCGAGATCCGCACACACAAGCGGCTCATCGACATCATGAACTCGACGCAGAAGACCCTCGACGCGCTCATGGACCTCGATCTGCCGGGCGGCGTGGACATCTCGATCAAGGTCGAGTAGCCCGACAGGGACAGCGCAGGTGGTGCGTTTCCGGGGTACCGGAGCCGCAGGGAGAAGAATGATGAAGGGAATCATCGGTAAGAAGCTCGGCATGACGCGCGTGTTCAACGAGGACGGCACGGCAACACCAGTGACCGTCATCGAGGCCGGACCGTGCGTCGTGACGCAGATCAAGACGAAGGACAGCGACGGCTACGAAGCCGTTCAGCTGGGCTTCGAGAAGATGCGCCGCAAGTCCGCGACGAAGCCGCGGATCGGCCATCTCGCAAAGCATGGACTGGCGCCCAGGCGACGACTTGCTGAGTTCCGCGTGGATGATCCGGGGGAGTACCAGGTGGGGCAGGAAGTCACAGTCGACGTCTTCGAGCCGGGTGATGTCGTGGATGTCACCGGCTGGTCGAAGGGCCGCGGTTTCCAGGGCGTCGTCAGACGTCACGGGTTCGCGGTGGGTCGCCGGACACACGGTAACAGGAATCACAGAAAGCCGGGTTCGATCGGCCAGAGCGCCACGCCCGCGAGGGTCTGGAAGGGCAGGAAGCTTCCGGGTCGGATGGGCGCAGCCCGCACCACGATCAAGCGGCTGGACGTCGTTCAGATCGATCTCGAGAAGAACCTGCTGCTCGTCCGCGGGGCTGTGCCCGGCGCGAACGAGGGCGTCATTCTGGTGAAGAAGTCCAACACCGGCAAGTAGGCCAAGGGGTTCAGTGAGGCCCTCGGGCCGAATGACCGAAACTGAGTGAGGCGTTGGAAGATGTCACAGGTACTGACAGTTTTGACAACGGGCGGGCAGAAGAAGGGGGAGGTCACGCTTCCGGCGTCTCTCTTCGGCATCGAGCCTAACGAGCACGTCATGTACGAGGCCGTGCGGACGTTTCTGGCCAACCAGCGCCAGGGCACGGTCGCGACCCGGAGCCGCAGTGAGGTATCGGGCGGCGGCCGGAAGCCATGGCGTCAGAAGGGCACCGGCCGGGCGCGAATCGGCTCGACCCGTGTGAGTCACTGGAAGGGCGGCGGTCTGGCCTTCGGCCCGAAGCCGCGCGATTTCAGCATGCGGCTGCCGAAGAAGACGAAGCGGCTGGCTCTGAAGTCAGCGCTCTCGGCGAAGGCTGCCGCGAGCGAGATCGTCCTTCTCGAAGACTTCGTGATGGCCGAGACGAGCACGAAGAAGCTCGCCGGTATCATCGGAAGCCTGGGCCTCGGCGACGGGAGAGTCCTCCTGGTCGTGAAGGAGGCCGATACGCACCTGCTCCGTTCCGCTCGCAACATCGAGAACGTCAAGGTGGAGCTGGCGCGGGAGCTCAACACGTACGACCTTCTGCATGCCGATCAGGTCGTTATGACCGAAGGCGCGGTCGCGATGGTCGAGGAGGTGTTCGGAGCATGAAGCGCGATCCCAGAACAATCATCCTCGAGCCGGTCCTGACCGAGAAGAGCATGAAGGCTCACGAGAAGAGCAACGAGGTTGCCTTCGTCGTGGCACGCGACGCGAACAAGATCGAAGTGAAGCGTGCGGTCGAGGAACTCTTCAAGGTCAAGGTCCTTGACGTTCGTACGATGTCCGTGACCGGCAAGACCAAGCGTCTTGGTCGGTTCGAGGGGAAGACGGCCGCGTGGAAGAAGGCGATCGTGAAGCTCGGCGAGGGCGACACCATTGAGTTCTTCGAGCACGCGTAGAGCGAGTTAGAGACCCGGGAGTAACTGAGATGGCAGTCAAGAGGTTCAGACCGACAACGCCGACGCTTCGGTACAAGACGGTCGCCTCGTTCGCCGAGATCACAAAGACCGAGCCGGAGAAGTCCCTGCTCGAGCCGCTCCGCAAGAAGGGCGGCAGGAACAACCAGGGACGACTGACGGTGCGGCATCGCGGCGGCGGGCACAAGCGTATGTACCGGATCATCGACTTCCGTCGGAACAAGCATGGGATACCGGCAAAGGTCGCGGCGATCGAGTACGACCCGAACCGGTCTGCGAGGATCGCTCTGCTGTTCTATGCGGACGGCGAGAAGCGCTACATCCTCGCGCCCGACAAGCTCACCGTGGGTGAGACGCTGATGTCGGGTGACACGGCGGAGATCAAGTCAGGGAACGCGCTTCCGCTGAAGCGTATCCCGCTTGGCCAGACGATTCACAATATCGAGCTGCGGCGCGGAGCCGGTGGCCGCCTCGTCAGAAGCGCCGGTGGTTCGGCGCAGCTGATGGCGCGAGAAGGCCGCTATGCGCACGTCCGTCTGCCCTCGGGCGAGGTCAGGCTCGTGGACGCGGAGTGCTACGCGACGATCGGTCAGGTCGGCAACCTCGAGCACGAGAACATCGTGATCGGGAAGGCCGGCAGGACGCGCTGGCTCGGACGCCGCCCGAAGGTTCGCGGCGTTGCGATGAACCCGGTCGACCACCCTATGGGCGGCGGCGAGTCCAAGTCGTCAGGTGGCAGGCACCCCTGTTCGCCGTGGGGACAGCCGGCCAAGGGCGGGAAGACCCGTCGGAAGAAGGCATCCGACCGGCTCATCGTTACCAGACGCAAGAAGAAGAGGAAGTAGACACTGCGCAGCGCGGCTACGGCGCGCCCCAGGGTGCGAGACGCGTAGCTTGGCGCTTGGGCGCAGGGCCGCGGTGCACGCGGCATGGGAGCTCGGGATGGGGACGATGTTTTCTCCGCCCGGCCATTCGAAGGAGAAGCAGGAGCCCTATGGGTCGTTCGACGAAAAAGGGACCGTACATCGAAGAGAAGCTTCTCAAGAAGGTGCGTGGACTGGACCGGACCGGTGAGAAGCGTGTGATTCAGACGTGGGCACGTCGCTCGGTCATACCCCCCGAGTTCGTCGGTCACACGATTGCCGTTCACAACGGGAACAAGTTCATCCCGGTCTATGTCACGGAGAACATGGTCGGGCACAAGCTCGGCGAGTTCGCCTTCACGAGAACGTTCAGGTCCCATCGGAGCAGGGAAGCGACCGCCGCGAAGAAGCGCTAAGGCGCCTTCGGGGGATCGAGGTCCGGCGACCGCGCGAGCGCAGATCTGCGCAGGCGAAGGAAGCCCGTCGCGACCCGGCGGAACTGAAGAAGCCGGAGATCGGTAACAATGGAAGCACGTGCGACAGCAAAATTCGTGAGGATGTCGCCGCGGAAGGTCCGCCAGGTTGTGGACCTCATCCGGGGGAAGGACGTCGAGGAATCGCTTAACGCGCTGCAGTTCATGAAGCGCGCGGCCCGGGTGCCGGTCGAGAAGACCCTGCGCTCCGCCGTTGCGAACGTCTTCAACAACGACCCGGAGGCGGCTCACATCGAGCCGTCCGACCTCTACATCAAGGAGGCCTTCGTCGATGAGGGCCCGACGATGAAGAGGTTCAGGCCGCGCGCGATGGGCAGGGCAACGATGATTCGTAAGCGGACGAGCCACATCACTGTCGTGGTGGGCGCGAAGGCCGACAAGTAGGCTGAGACCGGAGGAGCCAAGTGGGTCAGAAGGTACATCCGGTCGGCATGAGGCTCGGTGTGAACCGGACCTGGAAATCCAGGTGGTTCGCGAAGAAGAACTACGCCGAGCTGCTCAAGGAAGATTTGACCATCCGGAAGTATGTGGAGACAAAGCTCTCCCGCGCGGGCATTTCGGACGTGGTCATCGAGCGGAAGGCCGACAAGGTAGTAGTGAACGTGAAGACCGCGCGACCGGGAATCGTGATCGGGCGGAAGGGCATCGAGGTCGAGAGGCTCAACAAGGAGCTCGAGCACCTCACGGGCAAGGACGTCAAGATCAACATCCTCGAGGTCAAGAGGATCGAACTCGACGCACAGCTCGTTGCCGAACACATCTCGAGGCAGCTCGAGCAGCGGATGGGCTTCCGGCGTGCCATGCGGAAGTCGTCAGAGTCCGCGATGCGCCTGGGCGCTCTCGGTATCAAGATCCGGTGCTCCGGGCGGCTCGGTGGCGCCGAGATGGCGCGCGTGGCTGAGCACCGTGAGGGGCGGGTCCCGCTCCACACGCTCAGAGCCAACATCGACTTCGCGCGTTCGACGGCGAAGACGACATACGGCACCGTCGGCGTCAAGGTCTGGATCTTCAAGGGCGAGACCCTTGGGAAGAGACTGGTGGACGACGACTCGGTCGAGCCGTCCGAGCGCGACGAGCGCGGCGGGCGCGGCGGCCGTGATGACCGTGGACGCGGCAGGCGCGACGATCGTGGTCGCGGTGGCCGGGGCGGTCGCGGTGGTTCGCGCGGCGGTAGCGGTGGCCGTAGTGGTGGTGGTCGCAGCGGCGGCGGCGCCCGGAGTGGCGGCGGTCGCAGCGGCGGCGGCGCGCGGAGCAACGCGCGCAGCGGCAGTGGTAGCAACCAAGGCGGACGGCGCAGTAGCGGGTCGTCCGGAAGCCGTCCGGCACCTGCAGCAAAGAAGCCGGACACCAAGCCGTCAGAGTAACTGGCGGGAAGCTGGTGACAGAGGAACAGAGCGATGCTTGAGCCGAAAAGAAGTAAGTACAGGAAGCGCCAGAAGGGCCGCATGCGCGGGATGTCGAAGGGCGCGACGAAGCTCGACTTCGGCGAGTACGGCCTGAGAGCGCTTGAGACGGGTTGGGTCACGGCGCGCCAGATCGAAGCGGCGCGTATCGCGGTCACTCGTCACATGAAGCGTCAGGGGAAGCTGTGGTTCAGGGTCTTCCCTGACAAGCCGATCACGAAGAAGCCGGCCGAGACGCGGATGGGCAAGGGCAAGGGCGCCTTCGATCACTGGGTGGCCGTCGTCAAGCCGGGCAGGATCATCTGCGAACTCGAGGGCGTGAGTGAGCAGATCGCGCGCGAGTGTCTTGAGCTCGCGAGCCACAAGCTCCCTGTGAAGACGAAGTTCACGATCAGGGAAGTCTAGGAGGGAGCTCACGTGAAGTCGAAAGATCTGAGGACACTGACGTTGCCGGAGCTGGAGCAGCGCCTCCGCGAAGCTCAGGAGGAGCAGTTCAACCTGAAGTTCCAGCACAAGACGGGACAGCTCGGCAATCCCCTGAGGATCCGTGAGGTGCGCAAGGACATCGCGCGGCTGAACTCGATCCTCAAGGAGATGAAGGGCGACACCGCCAAGAGCGGCACGAAGGCCGCGGCGAGCGGTTCGACCGCAGGAGAGCAGCCGGCCGCGAAGTAGGCGTCCACGAGTGCCGATGCGTCGGCAGGACGTCTTGAGCCGCGGACGGGGAACGGAGTAGGAGCGTATGACCTCGAACGAGACGAGGGGACGGCGCAAGGTTCGCGTCGGAGAGGTTGTCAGCGACAAGATGGAGAAGACCGCGGTGGTCGCGGTTACCAGGCTCGTCCGCCATCCTCTGTACGGCCGCTATGTGAAGAAGACGGCCAAGTACAAGATTCACGACGAGAAGAACGACTGCCACGTTGGCGACGTCGTCCGCATTATGGAGACGCGTCCGCTGAGCAAGGACAAGCGGTGGCGGCTCGTCGAGATCATGAAGAGGGCGCAGTAGGCGGCAACGCCGACCCTGGAAGAGGCAGACCATGATTCAGGAGTACACGAAGCTCAAGGTGGCAGACAATTCCGGAGCCAAGGAAGTGCGGTGCTTCAAGGTGCTGGGCGGTTCCCGGAGGCGCTATGCCCGCGTTGGCGACATCATTGTCGCGAGCGTCCGGTCCGCGATGCCGGGCGGCAACGTCAAGAAGAAGGACGTTGTGCGCTGCGTGATCGTCAGGACCAAGAAGGAGATCAGGCGGAAGGACGGGTCCTACATCCGGTTCGATGACAATGCCGCTGTCATCGTGAATCCGCAGAATGAACCGGTAGGCACCCGCATCTTCGGCCCGGTTGCGAGGGAGCTGAGAGACAAGCGCTTCATGAAGATCATAGCCCTCGCGCCTGAGGTGCTGTAGTCGGGCGGCAGTGGGCCCTCCTGGTGAGGGGAGCAGGGATGCATATCGCGAAGAACGACATTGTTGAGGTGATCGCGGGTAACGACCGAGGGAAGCGCGGGAAGGTTCTCCGCGTCAACCCGAAGGCGAGCCGCGTGGTCATCGAGGGCGTCAACTTCATCCACCGGCACACCAAGCCGCGGAGCCAGACCGAGCAGGGCGGAATCATTGAGAAGGAAGCCCCGATTCACGTCTCGAACGTGAAGCTCGTCTGTTCCAAGTGCAACAAGGGTGTGCGCGTGCGGACGAAGATTCTCGCCAACAAGAAGAAGGAGCGCATCTGCGCCGAATGTGGCGAGATGATCGAGCGGAGGTAGCGGGGCAACCCGTCCTGCGCGAGAGGGATCTGGAGTCGAACCGATGACGCGTTTTGAGGACAAGTACAAGAGCGAGGTAATTGACGGGCTGATGAAGCGCTTCAGTTACCCCAACCGGATGATGGTGCCGAGGGTGTCGAAGATCGTCATCAACATGGGTCTCTCCGAGGCCAAGGATGACATCAAGATCCTCGACGTCGCCCGCGAAGAGCTGGCGGCCATCACCGGGCAGAAGGCGAAGATCACCCGGGCGAAGAAGTCGATCGCTAACTTCAAGCTCCGGGAGGGAACCCCGATCGGTTGCAAGGTGACGCTTCGCGGCGCCCGTATGTGGGAGTTCTTTGACAGGCTCGTCACGATCGCGATTCCGCGAATCCGTGACTTCCGTGGCCTGCCGAACAACTCGTTCGACGGACGCGGAAACTACACCTTCGGCCTCGAGGAGCAGGTGGTATTCCCCGAGATCGACTACGACAACGTCAGCATGATCAAGGGTATGGATATCACCATCGTGACGACCGCGCCGACGGACGAGGAGGCCTTTGAGCTTCTGAAGCTCATGAGCATCCCGTTCAAGGAAGCGTAGGAGGCAGGAACGTGGCAAAGAAGTGCCTGATCGAGAAGCAGCAGAGAAAGCCGAAGTTCAAGGTCCGCGCGTACACCCGGTGTCACCGCTGCGGGCGGTCGCGGGCGTACATGCGCGATTTCGGACTCTGCCGTATCTGCTTCCGGGAGCTGGCTCTCAACGGTGAGATCCCGGGAGTCGTCAAGGCGAGCTGGTAGCCGCCTCGACTGACAAGTAGCTGGCTACACACTGGAGAGCTGCCGCGCGCCGCCCCCCGGATCGGGGATGGCGTGGACGGGCTCGAGGAGATGAAGAACCATGATGACTGATCCGATCGCCGACCTGTTGACCAGGATTCGCAACGGGGCCAAGGCGAAGAAGCGCTACGTCGACATTCCGTCGTCGAACTTCAAGGTCGCCATTTCACAGGCGCTTCTGAGAGAACGATTCATCAGGGATCTGAAGGTGATGGATGTTGGGCCGCAGGGAACCCTGAGGGTCTATCTGAAGTACACGTCGGAGGGTGAGAGCATCATCCGCGGACTCAAGCGCATCTCAAGGCCTGGACTTCGGAAGTACGTCGGCGCTGGTGAGATTCCGCGCGTGAGGAGCAACTTCGGGACTGCTATCATCTCGACGCCGAAGGGCGTCCTGTCCAGCAAGGAGTCCCGCAGGGAGCATGTCGGGGGAGAGGTCGTCTGCCACGTCTGGTAGCGCCCCCAGTAACAGGCCTCCTTCAGCGGTCGGGTCACAGTGGGTGGCCGAGCCGTTGAGAATGGCCGGCTCGTCGAGGTCGACGCAATGTCCGAGGCGGGCTCACGAACCGAGGAGTTCTTAGAATGTCGAGAATTGGGAAGAACCCGATTGCGCTGCCCGCCGGGGTGACACTTGCCGTTGACGGTTCGACCGTCAAGGTGAAGGGTCCGAAGGGCGAGCTCGCGCTCGACGTGCCGGAGACCATCAGCGTGAGTCAGGAAGACTCGACGGTGACGGTCGGTCGCGCAGACGAGACCAAGGCGACTCGTTCGCTCCACGGAACGATTCGCGCTCGGATCGCGAATATGGTGACTGGTGTGTCGACGGGATTCGAGCGGAACCTGGACATCATCGGAGTCGGCTACAGCGCCGAACTCAGCGGGAAGAAGCTGGTCATGAAGCTCGGCTTCTCGCACCCGTGCGAGTTCATGCCGCCCGCCGGCATCGAGATCGAGGTCCCCGCTCCGACCCGTATCGTGATCAAGGGGATTGATAAGCAGCAGGTGGGACAGATCGCCGCGGATGTCCGCGCGCATCGTCCACCGGAGCCGTACAAGGGCAAGGGCATCAGGTATCACGATGAGTACGTACGACGCAAGGCAGGGAAGCTCGCGGTATCGTCAGGCGGGTAGACCACTCGTGTCCTTAACCGATGATAGGGTTGGTGAGACGCATGAAGGGTAGGAGCAACGCCAGAAGAGTTGGCAGGAATAGGCGGAGGCGAAGCATCCGCAAGAAGGTGAGCGGAGTGTCCGCGCGTCCGAGACTGAGCGTCTTCAGAAGTGTGAAGCACATGTATGCTCAGCTCATCGACGACACGAAGGGCATCACTCTCGTCTCGGCTTCGACGTTGAGCGAAGACGTGCAGAAAGAGTTGGGCAACGGCGATCACACGCGGACCGACGAGAGCAAGGTTGTCGGTGCGGTGCTGGCGCGTCGTGCTCTGGAGAAGGGGATCAAGAAGGTTAGTTTCGACAGGGGCGGCTACCTGTACCACGGTAGAGTCCGGGCCCTCGCCGACGCGGCGAGAAAAGGCGGCCTGGAGTTCTAGTTGCCCCCGGGAGGGAGTGAACACTCGATGGCTATGAGGCAGCCAAGAGGCAGGAGCAACCGAGGCAGGGACCGGGAGCCTCGCGTCCCCGAGTTCGAGGAGCGCGTGATTCACATCAACCGCGTCGCGAAGGTCGTCAAGGGCGGCCGTCGCTTCGGGTTCAACGCACTCGTCGCGGTCGGTGATGCGAAGGGTAAGGTCGGCGTCGGTCTCGGGAAGGCCAACGAGGTCGCGGAAGCGATCCGGAAGGGCACCGAGGTCGCGAAGAAGAACATGATCACGGTACCGATGCAGGGCGGCACGCTGCCCTACGAGGTGCTGGGTCGGTTCGGCGCCGGCAGGGTCCTCGTCAAGCCGGCGAGCCCGGGTACCGGTATCGTCGCCGGCGGCGCGGTTCGCGCGATCATGGAGTGCGCGGGCGTCAAGGACGTCCTCGCGAAGTCGATGGGCTCCAACAACCCTCACAACGTTGTGAAGGCTGCGATGGAGGCCCTGAAGGAGATGCGCTCGGCGGCGGATGTGGCGAAGGAGCGGGGGATGGGCGTGAAGGAGCTCTTTGGCACTATGACGGAGGCGGGTGATGTCACAGAAGCTTAAGATCACCCAGGTCAGGAGCGCTATCGGGCGACACGTCAGTCAGAAGAAGACGGTGAGGGCGCTCGGTATCAGGAAGATGCACCAGACCGTCGTCCACGACGATACGCCCCAGATCCGCGGCATGATCACGAAGGTGCGTCACCTGCTTGAGGTTGAAGAGGTGGACGCGTAGAACGCACGCCGCGGCCAGACTGTGGCGACGGTGCAACAGGGAAGGTACGAGCAATGAAGCTGAACGAACTCAAGCCTGCTGAGGGCGCGCGCAAGAAGAAGCGTCGCGTCGGTCGCGGTCCGGGCTCCGGCTCAGGCAAGACCAGCGGACGCGGGCACAAGGGACAGAAGTCCCGTTCGGGCGGATCGATTCCCGCCTGGTTCGAGGGCGGTCAGATGCCGCTTGCGCGGCGACTTCCGATGAAGGGGTTCACGAACCCGACGCGGAAGACGTTTGAGGTCATCAACGTCTGTGATCTCGAGCGCTCCGGCCTCGAAGGTGAAGTGACGGTGGATGTGCTCAGGGCGAGCGGTGTGGTGAGAGGGACGCGCGGCAAGGTCAAGGTGCTCGCGAACGGGGAGATCACCCGGGCAATCACGCTTAAGGTGAATGCGATCAGTGCGAAGGCGCGCGAGAAGGTCGAGGCGGCCGGCGGCACGATCGAGCTGATCAAGTAAGGGGAGAGAGGCACGAACCATGGCCAATGTGTTTACGAGCCTTCAGAGTATCTTCAAGATCCCCGAGCTGAAGAGGCGTGTGCTCTTCACTCTGATGATCCTGATCATCTACCGAATCGGCGGACACGTGCCGACGGCAGGCGTGAACGGGCAGGCGCTTGCGGCCTATTTCGAGGCGCAGCGGGGCTCACTGCTTGGCCTGTACGACATGTTCGTGGGCGGCGCGTTCGCGAACGCGACGATCTTCGCCCTCGGCATCATGCCGTACATCAGTGCGTCAATCATTCTTCAGCTGTTCACGGCGGTCATTCCGTACTTCGAGAAGCTGAACAAGATGGGCGAGGAAGGCCGCAAGAAGATCACGCAGTACACGCGCTACGGGACCGTGCTGCTGTCACTTGTGCAGTCGTTCGCGATGAGCATGTACCTCCAGAACCTCGGCTCCGTCGACGGTCTGCCGATCGTCCCGAACCCGGGCATCGGGTTCACGGCTCTGACGATGCTCACGATGACGGCCGGTACGATCTTCATCATGTGGCTTGGCGAGCAGATCACCGACCGCGGTATCGGCAACGGTATCTCGCTGATCATCTTCATCGGTATCGTCGCTCGCTATCCGACAGACTGGCTGAACACGATCCGCGCCCTGCAGATGGGCTCGATCAGCATCTTCGGTGTGGTGATCCTCACCGCGATGATGGTCGGTATCGTTGCGGCGGTCGTGCTGATGACACAGGCCCAGCGTCGGATCCCGGTGCAGTATGCGAAACGAGTCGTCGGCCGAAAGGTCTACGGCGGTCAGAGCACGCACATCCCGCTCAAGCTGAACACGGCGGGTGTTATCCCGGTCATCTTCGCGCAGGCGATCATTATGTTCCCTGCGACGATCGCCGGGTTCCTCACGGGGAACGTGTTCATGGAGAACGTTGCGGCGATGCTCTCACCGGGCAACTGGCTCTACACCGTGCTGTACGTGACGATCATCGTGTTCTTCGCATACTTCTACACGGCCATCGTGTTCAACCCGGTGGACCTCGCGGACAACATGAAGAAGTACGGCGGCTTCGTGCCGGGGAAGCGTCCGGGGAAGAAGACGGCCGAGTACATCGACAGCGTCCTGACACGCATCACGCTGCCGGGCGCGCTGTTCCTGGCGTTCATCGCGGTCCTGCCGTACTTCATGCAGCAGCAGCTCAACGCTCCGTTCGTCTTCGGCGGCACGGGTCTGCTGATCGTCGTCGGTGTCGGTCTGGATACGCTGTCCCAGATCGAATCGCATCTGCTGATGCGTCACTACGACGGGTTCATGAAGAAGGGCAAGCTGAGAGGTAGACGTCGTTAGTAGCGGCTGGCCGCCGCGAGCGGCGGCTTGGCGCAACTTCGTTGCGCACGACCTGAAGCACAGGGGATATTGAAGTGATCATCGTATTGCTTGGAGCACCAGGAGCTGGGAAGGGCACACAGGCCAAGAGGCTGGTCGAGAAGCGTGGTTTCGGTCACGTGTCGACCGGCGACCTCCTGCGCGATGCCGTCTCCCGTGGAACCGAGCTGGGGCGCCGGGCGGATGAATACATGAAAGGCGGCAGGCTCGTCCCCGACGAGATCGTGCTGGGTCTCGTTGAGGAGCTGTTCGAGGCCGGCACCAGTGCCGACATCATCCTCGACGGCTTCCCGAGGACGGTGCCTCAGGCCGAGGGTCTGGACGCGCTGCTGTCGAAGCATGAAACGGCCGTCGACTGCGTCGTCTTCATCGATATCACGGTCGACGAGGCCATCCGTCGGCTCTCGAGCCGGGTCTCGTGTTCGGACTGCGGCGCGGTCTACAACCTGATGTGGAAGCCGCCGGCGACGGACGGTGTTTGCGACGTCTGCGGTGGCGAGCTGACGAGGCGCTCGGACGACGAGCCCGAGGCGATCGAGCGGCGTTTCACGGAGTACCATGCCGCGACGAAGCCGCTGACGGATTACTACCGGTCGAGAGGCATTCTGCGCGCTGTGGATACCAGCCTGACCAGCGAGGAGATCCAGTCGGAGATCGACGGGATTCTCGACGGCGGGTGCGGGTGCGGAACTCGAGAGACCGGATGATCAGCATACGGACCAGCAACGAGATCGAGCTGCTGCGTGAGAGCGGACGGCTCGTGGCGGGATCACTGGACCTGGCGGGAACGCTCGTCAGAGCCGGTCTGACGACCGCCGAACTCGACGCTGAGATTGAAAGCTTCATACGGAGTCACGACGCGTCGCCAGAGTTCAAGGGCTACAACGGGTTTCCGGCGGCGACCTGCATCTCGATCAACGAGGAGGTCGTCCACGGGATCCCGGGTCCGAAGGAGCTCAGAGCTGGCGACATCGTCGGGGTGGACGTGGGCGTGAGGAAGCAGGGTTACGTCGGGGACGGCGCGCGAACCTGCGTCGTGGGCGAAGTGCCTGAGGGCACGGTACGCCTGATCGACGCGACGCGCGAGGCCCTCAAGGCCGGGTTGGCGGTTGCGCGGGCGGGCATCCATCTGTCGGATGTCTCGCACGCGATCCAGGAGACCGCCGAGACGCTTGGCTTCTCAGTAGTCCGCGACCTCGCCGGACACGGCGTCGGAACCAAGCTCCACGAGGAGCCTGAGGTTCCGAACTACGGCCCGCTCGGACGCGGTCCTGTCCTGAAGTCGGGCATGGTGCTCGCCATCGAGCCGATGGTGAACGCCGGGACCGCGGCGGTCAGGACGCTCAGCGACGGCTGGACGGTCGTGACGGCGGACGGCGCGCTGTCAGCTCACTTCGAGCACACGGTCGCGATCACGAGCGACGGTGTGGACATCCTGACGCTGGTGTAGCGCCGCGGACCGCCGGCGGACGGCGACTCCGGAAGCAGTCTCATACGGGCCCAAGGCCCGGGAGAAAGAATGGCTAAGCAGAAGGGCATCACCGTAGAAGGCGTAGTGAACGAGGCACTGCCCAACGCGATGTTCCGCGTGGAACTCGACAACGGGCATAAGGTGTTGGCTCACATCTCGGGGAAGATGAGGATGCACTACATCAAGATCCTCCCCGGCGATAGAGTCACCGTCGAGATCTCGCCCTACGACTGGTCGCGGGGACGCATCACATACCGGTACAAGTAAGGCCGGGGCACGGGAACGTTTCAACCGGGAGAGAATCATGAAGGTGCGGTCTTCAGTCAAGAAGATCTGCGAGCACTGCAAGCTGATCAAGCGACACGGAAAGATCCGGGTCATCTGTATTAACAAGCGTCACAAGCAGGTTCAGGGTTAGGACCTGCGCAAGCGTGATCGCAAGAGGAGGATATCTCGTTGGCGCGCATTGTTGGTGTTGACGTACCGGACAACAAGAGAGCAGTCATCGCTCTCACGTACATCTACGGAATCGGCAGGACCTCTTCAGAGCAGATCCTGGGCAAGGCGGGGATTGGTGAGAGTGTGCGGGTCAAGGATCTGACGACCGATGAGATCGGTCGCATTCGCCACATCATTGAAGAGGACTATCGGGTCGAGGGCGGCCTCCGCACGGAGCTCGCGCTCTCCATCAAGCGGCTGAGGGACATCGGCTGCTACCGTGGGTGGCGGCATCGCCGTGGACTCCCTGCGCGCGGGCAGCGCACAAGGACGAACGCGCGAACGCGTAAGGGTCCGAAGAAGACGGTTGCAGGTAAGAAGAAGGCGCCGGGCAAGAAGTAGTCGCCTGGTTGTGCCAGGGAGGTCAGTTTGGCTCAGCGGAAGAAGAAGCAGGTTGAGCCCGAGGGCATGGCCCACATCAAGGCCAGTTTCAACAACACGATCGTTACGCTCTCCGATATGAAGGGCAATACGATTTCGTGGGCCAGTGCGGGCAAGGTCGGGTTCAGGGGTTCGAAGAAGAGCACGGGGTTCGTGGCCCAGCTCGTGGCGCAGAACGCCGCGGAGCAGGCGATCCCGATGGGGCTCAGGCGGGTCGAGGTTGAGGTGAAGGGACCGGGCCCGGGTCGCGAGGCGGCCATTCGCGCTCTTCAGGCAGCAGGACTCAAGGTGACGGCGATCCGGGACATCACCCCGATCCCGCACAACGGCTGCCGTCCCCCGAAGAAGAGAAGAGTCTAACGGAGGAACAGATGGCGACGTATCATGGTGCGAAGTGCAAGCAGTGTCGCCGCCACGGCATGAAGCTCTTCCTCAAGGGACAGCGCTGCTCGACCGACAAGTGTGCGTTCGAGCGCAGGGCGTACGGTCCCGGCGAGCATGGCAACACCCGTCGGAGGCGCAGAGCCACCGAGTACGGGATGCAGCTGAGGGAGAAGCAGAAGGCCAAGAGGATCTACGGGATCCTCGAGCGGCAGTTCCGCAACTACTACACGAAGGCAGAGCGCGAGTCAGGCATGACGGGTGCGAATCTGATCCGTCTCCTGGAGCGTCGACTCGACAGCGTCGTCTACCGGATGGGATTCGCTCCCTCGCGGGCGGCTGCGCGTGAACTCATCGTCCACGGTCACTTCCAGGTCAACGGTGGCAAGGTGGATATCCCCTCGTATCAGCTGAAGGCGGGGGATGAGATCATCGTGAAGGAGAAGTCGCGGAGCATTCATGAGATCAGGATGGCGGTCGATCTCAAGGCCGGCGTGGGCACGGTGGAGTGGCTCGAGCTGGATCCGAAGAAGTTCGTCGGGCGCGTTCTGGAGCTTCCCGCAAGGGACCAGATCCCGACGCCGATCAACGAACAGCTCATCGTCAACTTCTACTCCAGGTAGACCCTGACCGCGGTGACGGTGGCCAGTGCTTCAAGGAGGCCAGCGCAGAATGAAGTGGAAGAATCTGAGGATGCCAGACGAGATCGTCTGGAATGTGGAGACGATCACGGGCTCCTACGGGAAGCTCGTCGCCGAGCCGCTTGAGCGCGGCTACGGCGTGACGATCGGCAACGCGCTTCGTCGCGCGCTGCTCTCGTCGCTCCAGGGCGCGGCCGTGACCGCAGTGAGGTTCGAGGGCGTGCTTCACGAGTTCTCGGTCGTCCCGGGTGTTACCGAGGACGTCACGGAACTCATCCTGAATTTCAAGCAGCTCAATATCAGGCTGCTGAGCGACGGACCCGAGGTGGTCAGGCTTCAGGCTGACGCCGAGGGGGAGATCAAGGCGTCGGATCTCGATCCGAATCCGAACATCGAGATCATGAACCCCGATCTTCACATCGCGACGCTCGGTCCCGACGCTTCGCTCGATGTCGAGCTCATCATCGACTCGGGCCGCGCGTACGTGCAGGCGGAGGACCACTCGTTCGAGGAGAAGCCGATCGGCTTCATCCCGATCGACTCGGTGTTCTCGCCGGTCAAGCGTGTCCACTACGAGGTGGAGAACACGCGTGTCGGGCAGCGGACCGACTACGACAAGCTCACGCTCGAGGTCTGGACGAACGGGACGGTGACCCCTGACGACGCGGTGGCGTTCGCCGCCAAGATGCTCAAGGATCATCTGCTCCTCTTCATGAACTTCGAGATCGAGCCGATGGAAGAGGTCGAAGAGATCATCGATCCGGATCAGCAGCGGCTCATGGAGCTTCTCGAGCACAGCGTCGAGGAGCTGGAGCTGTCGGTCAGGTCGTCGAACTGTCTGAGGGACGCCGGCATCAGGACGCTTGGCGACCTCGTGCAGAAGACCGAAGCCGAGATGCTGAAGTACCGGAACTTCGGCCGGAAGTCGCTCCAGGAACTCGTCGACATACTGTCGGACATGGGACTCTCGTTCGGAATGGACGTGGAGAGCCTGCTGACGCCCGGCGGAGCCGACGATGAAGAGGAGCCTGACGACATGCCGGTGGTGATGGATCCGGACTTCCCCGACTTCGCCGCTGACAGCGGTATCGTCGAGGAGACGGAGGACGCGGTCGAGACCGATACCGAGACCGAGACCGAGTAGCGGCCCGGTCGACCGTATGTGCTGAAAGGTCAGGAAGTAGATGCGACACAGGAAACACGGAAGGAAACTCAACCGCACGTCCGCTCACCGGAAGGCGATGCTCCGGAACATGGTGACGACGCTCATCGAGCTCGAGAAGCTCGAGACGACGGACGCGAAGGCCAAGGAGGTCAGGTCGCTGGCCGAGAGAATGATCACGCTCGGCAAGCGCGGACCCGAGGACCTGGCGGCGCGCCGTCAGGCGCTCAAGGTCGTGCGGAGCAAGAAGGGCGTTGCGAAGCTCTTCGACGAGCTCGGACCGCGCTTCGCGGACCGGCCCGGCGGCTACACGCGCATCATCAAGATCGAGAACCGTCGCGGCGATGGCGCCCCGCTCTCGGTCATCCAGTTCGTGGACGAGCCGGTCACCTTCAAGGAGCGCAAGCCCCGCCCCGAGGAGGAGCCGGACAACGTCATCCGCAAGGGTGCCGCTGCTGATGCCGAGGCCGACGAACCGGCGACCGATGAGGCGACGGATGCCGAACAGGATGCGGATGCGCCCGACGAGGACGCGCCGGCCGAGGCCGAAGAGGCTCCAGCAGACGAAGAGAAGAAGGAAGACTAGGTGTGACCCAGTTCAGGCACATCGAAGGAACCAGCACGAGGGCGTCGGGAACATACCCCGGCGCCTTTCTGCGTCTGTTCGCGGTCGCGCTGCTGGTC
>JAPEKQ010000028.1:281-19628 GCA_029990205.1 bacterium | reverse complement strand
CCGGGCTCGTGCTCGGGTTCGTGGTCGGAGGTTTCTGGTTCCTCTTCTCGGTCCTGAGCGGCGACTTCAATCCGCAGCTGCTCGTGGGAGGTGTCCCTCTCCTGGCGGCTTTCCTTGCACTCAGGTGGCAGCGCGTGGGCGCAGCTATCTTCCTCCTGCTTGGAGCCGTCACGGGGTACTTCTTCATCCTGCAGGGGATCACTCCGGATGGGTCGCGGCTGTTCGTGGCCCTTCTGCTCCCGGCTCCGCTCCTGCTTGCAGGCGTGCTGCTTCTGATGCGGGGCGACGACCTGGAACGCGATGGTGAGACCGGGATGGCCGCTGCCGGCCGTGCGAGCGGAGGTGGCGCCGAGGACGAGGGTGGTGCCGAGGAAGGAGGCGGCGCATGAGCGCCCCGAGCTTCAGCGTTGCGGGACTGGTGCTGCGCATCCTGGCGCGCTGCATTGCGGTGCTGTTCATTCTCATCGTTCTGGCGTTCATCTGGCCCGACGAGGGGGAGTCGTTCTTCGCTCCGGGGCGATGGACCGACGTGGATCCGTGGATGTACGTCTATCCGCTCGGATTCCTGTTCGGGCTTCTTCTCATTCTATGGAAGGACGTGTACGGCGGGATCATCAGTGTCGGGTGCATCGTAGCGACGTACATCAAGTTCTCGCTCGCCGGCGAATGGCTCGGTCCGATCCTGGCGTTCGGCGCGCTTCCGGGAATCCTCGCGATCATCGCGTGGAACCTCAGTCGCAGCTACATACCCACGTTGCCGCCACGGCAACCAGTACGGGGAGGTGTCTGATGCGATCAGCAAGAGTCGTGTTCTGTGTGGTGTGCGTCGCGATCATCGCGGCCGGCGTCATCCCGGCGACGGCGCGCGCCACGGACGGGACCATCCGCATAGGGACGTACGACAATCGCGCCATAGCCATCGCATATGCTCGTTCCGGCTACCTGCCGCACACCGAGAAGGTCGGCGAGTATGACCGCGCCGAGGCGGCCGGCGATACGGCGCGGATGCAGGAGATCAGCGACGAGATGGAGGCTCTCCAGCGCCAGCTGCACCGGCAGGGATTCAGCCGCGCGCCGGTCGATGATCTTCTCGAGCACGTGGCCTTCAGGCTTCCGGAGGTAGCGGAGTCCACGGGCGTCGACGCGATCGTCTGGATCTGCGATTTCGCGGGCGAGGGTGTCGAGGTCGTCGATGTCACGATGGATATCGTCGCTCTGTACGAACCGACCGAAGAGACGCTGGAGATCTGCCGGCAGGTGTTCGACCACGATCCGGTCAGTCTTGACGAGCTCGACCACGACCACTAGCCGACGGCAGTCGCCGGGGTGCTGCCGAGTTGCAGGAAGAGGAGGCAGACATGTCTCGCGAGAGGAACAGCCAGCTGCTCCTGATAGTGAGTGCGATCCTCTCCATCGCAATCGCCATTGCTCTCGTAGCGAGCATCATCCCGTCGGTCACGACCGAGCACGAACGGGGCGGGACCCCGATCACGGCGGTCATAGCGTTCTGGCTTGATGTCGCAGCATTCCTGGTGTCCGGCATCCTGTTCGCGCGGTTCGCCAGAACGCCTGGACGCACGGGACGCGGCCGTCGCACCTGGACCTGCATCCTGGGAGCCGCGCTCATTTTCATCGGGCTGTGCTTTCTGGACGCGGCCGACGCGTACTTCAGGCACGGACCTGAGATGGCGGTTGCGTCACGGGTCCTGATCGTCTGCGCCGTCGCCGGTGGCCTGGCGGGGATTCTCGCGGTCGTGCAGGCGTGCTGGCTGGCACGGCCAGTGGCCGAGAGTCGAGAGTCATAGGGAGGACGTGATGAGCCTGCAGAAACCAGTCATCTCGAGAGGTCCTCGGCTGCTCCTCTGGATCGCGAGGATCATGGGAACTCTCATCGTTCTCTTCTGCGTGACGATGATGATCGCGTACGCAGTCAATCCGCACGAGGCCCCGCCGGAGGACTTCGAGGTCGTCCTTCTTCTGCTCTTCCCGATCGGGATGTGCGTCGGCTACCTGCTTGCGTGGAAGTGGCCGCTCATCGGAGGCGTCTTCAGCCTCGCCTGTCTGGTGACGTTCCTGGTGGCGCTCGGCGAGGCGGACATGGTTCTCACGATCGCGTTTCTCGCGATCCCGGGCGTGCTGTTCACGGTGTACGGGGTTCTCGGGAGAGGTCACGGCTCCGCTGCGGCCATTGAGTAGCAGGGTTGCGGCTGCAGGGATAGAGCGGGTCGCCGATAGAAAAGGGGCGGGGGAGATCCCCCGCCCCTTCTTCATGCATGGTTGCAGTGCGCCGGCATGCGCCGGGGCGCTGCAGGAGTCTTACCTGTACAGAGCCTTGATGCTGCCCCAGCTCGACTCCTCGACGGGCGTGTAGCTGCCGCCGTTGTAACCCTCGATCGTGTAGCCGCCGGTACCACTGCTGTAGGCGCTGACGACCAGGTAGTACGTGCCGGCCTCGGTGGCGACGTAGCTGAACGTCGAGCCATCGGGGTAGGCGTCGGCACCGATGACACAGCTGCCGAACGGGTCGAGGCAGTCAGTCATCAGGAAGATCGAGTCATCCCAGCCCGTGTCCGTGGTCATGAGGACCGTGAGCTCGTCACCGACGTCCAGGTTCGTCACGTAGACGACATCCTGGCCGGAGGCGCTGTAGCCCGTGCAGCTGCCGGACGCGAGCGGGTAGTCGTTCGCGAAGCCAACGTTCGTGCCGGTAACCACGAAGTCGCCGCTCGGGAGAATGAGCGCGGTCTCGCAGACGTCGCCTTCCGGCGGCGGCGGCGGAATGTACTCTTCGCCAACGCTCACCGCATCGAAGCCACCCTGGGCACCGTCGGTACCGGTGTAGACGAACGCGATCTCGACCGTCTCGCCACCGACGTAGCCGAAGCCGGCCAGGTCGATGTCGTAGGCGACCCACTCGTAGCTCGCCACACTACCGTAATCGGTGAAGTAGTCCCACACCGTGACGCCGTCGACCGTCACGTAGATGTCGTAGTTCTGGTACGGGTCGACTGCCCAGTAGTAACTGGCCATGGCGAGGAAGGTCAGGTGGAGCTCGCCGGCGACCAGCGTATGAGTGAAGCTCATCGTCTCAAGCTGCGGGACGAGTGCCGGATCGTACACGACGCTGGCGCAGTACGTGCCCTCGCCGCCCGGCGTGTACTGGACCCACGTGTAGAGCGGGTCGGGGTTCGTAGCGGTCACAACCCAGCCCGCGGGCGGGAAGGTACCCTCGAAGCCCTCGCTGTAGACGCGATAGGACATCGGGGCGAACGGCTCGGTCGAGAACTTCGCGTCCGGCGTCATCTTGCCGGCGAACGCGACGCTCGAGATCACGAGCAGCGTGAGAACAATGATGAGTGTACGCTTCATCGGTGTTCCACCTTTCGTTGAGAGAACGCCGGTCGCGGATTCGACCGGCAGCGAGCAAACGAACTGACAAACGAACGAACATGCAGTACTCATCACACGACCATCGGGTACCTCCTCGCGTTGCGGCTCGTGCCAGCGATTCGACTTCCCTCTAGCCTCATCGACCACCTTACTACAATATGTGACATTTGGCAAGGCATTATCCGGAGTGAAGATAGCGCATCAAGGTGATTCGCTCTCGGTTTCAGATGGGAGCGTCGAGAAGCCCGTAGAAACGACGCTCCACAGGCGTGGCAGCGCCGCAGACGCTGACTCAGCGGTCGGAAATGCTGGTGAGCCGATCTCTGGCGGGCCGGAAGGTGGGGTCGATCTCAAGCGCGAGCAGGTACTGCTGGAGCGCGTCGTCCGTGCGGGAGAGTTCCTCGTAGGCCATGCCGCGGTTGTAGTAGGCGTCCGGCAGCCGCGGTGAGAGTGTGACCGCGGCGTCGACGGCGGCGAGGGCTCGTTCGTACTCGCCGGTCTCCCTCAAGGCCGCGGAGAGGTTGCTCCAGTAGAGCCCGTTTCCCTCGTTGAGTTCGGTCGCCCGGATGAAGTGCGCGACGGCGCCCGCCGCGTCGTTCCTGCGGAGCAGGTAGCGACCGAACGCATCCGCGACGAACGCGGAGCGCGGGTTGGCGAGCGCGGCGAGCTCAAGCTGTCGCTCCGCAGCGGAGAGGTCGCCCTTGTGTTCGAACAGATCGGCGAGGCGGATTCGGATCTCGTCGTTGGACGCGCCGAGCATGAGCGCGGCTTCGTACGCCCGGACCGCCCGACCGTGCCGGCCCGCTTCGGCCGCGAGCACGCCCTCGTGCGCGCGAAAGAATTCAGGGCGGATGCCGCGGTTTGCCGTCTCGGTAGCCGTCGACAGCGCCGAGTCGACATCACCGAGGTCGTACGTCGCGGCGACCACATACTCGCGCGCGAGCGACGACGCGGGCGAGTGCACGAGCGCATCCTGAAGAATAGGGATCGCGTTCGCCACGCGTCCGGCGCGGTAGGCGGCGATGCCGGCGTGCACGAGCAGGCGGTGCGTCGGTGCGGCGAGCGGCGTGAGCGCGGTGGCGTACTCGTCCGCGGCCGCGGGCCAGAGTCCGAACGCCTCGTGTTCACGCGCGCGGAGTTCCGCGCCACGCGAGGAGACGATCGGGTTGCCATCGGGCATCACGGTCTCCGGGTTCCCGACGATGAGCAGCGCGACGAGGAACGCGAACGCCAGGTAGGCCGTGAGAAGAAGTCCGTCCTCCTGCCGTCCTTCAGAGCGGAGCACGACGATCGCGCTGGCGATTCCGAGCGCGAGCGCGGGCCAGATCAGAAGACCGTACGGCAGGAAGAGCGGCGCGAGAAGGTATCCGACGAGTATGAGCAGGGCGACCACAGTGCGGCCGGCTCTCGGACCCAGCAGCACCGGAAGCGTCACCGTCCCGGTTGCGCGGTCACCGTCGATATCCTTGAGGTCCTTGGCGTTGAACGCCGCGGCGAACGCGAGGACGAGCAGCCAGCCGACCGAGGGAGGGAAGAGCACGAATGCGCGCTCGCCCGCGAGGGCGGAGAAGCCGGCGACGGCGGCGAGGTACGAGAGCACGCCGAGGATGAGTGTCGAGAGAAGCGGGATGCGCTTGAGCCGCGCCGGGGGAGAGGAGTAGATGAAGGAGAGTCCCAGACTGAGCGCGATGATGAGGAAGGTCGCATAGCTGATGTTGATGGCGAAGAGAAGTGCGAGCGTCGCGAAGACGCCTGTCTGAACGACGGTCTCGCGCCGGGTGGCCATGCCGATCGCGAGCGGCCGCGGCTGGCTTGAGATCCGGTCACCCTCCTCATCACAGAGATCGTTCAGCGCGACAGATGAGAGGAACGCGAACAGGACGGCGAGCAGCGTGCCCAGCATGCCGAGCGTGTCGCCCCCCGAGCCAAGACGTACCCCTTCGCCCGAGAAGAGCATCCATCCGAACGTCGCGCCAAGCGTCGCCATCCCGAGGTAGTGGAGCGCCCGAAGGGGCCGGAACCCGAACCGGAACGCCCGCTCCGAGCCCGGCGCCGCGCGTCGGAAGACGCCCCAGCCGACCGCCGTGGCGACGATGAGGAACAGGAGCGCCAGCTTGCGGCTCTCCTCGAGCACGATGCCGCCAGACTTGAACGCGGCGTCGTACGCCGCGGCGGCGGCCGAACCGGCGTACCCGCCGGCGGCCGTGAGCGCGGTCGGGACGCCCGCGCCGGCGAGGTCGTGTTTCATCCACCAGGCCAGCTTCGCGAACAGCGACGGGAGCACTCCGTGGAGACCGATCACCACATAGACCAGAACGAACGTCAGCAGCGCGCGTCCCCACCGTCGCGTCTTGCCGCCGACATACGAGCCGGCGAGTGCACACGCGAGGATGATCTCGACCCGCTGACCGGGTGAGATGCGTTCGAGCGCGACTCGGGGATCGAAGAACTCGACCAGCACGCCCTGAAGACTGAGGATGTACGAGATGCGATAACCTTCGCCGAACGTCACGAGGAAGTCGAAGAGCGGCGGGATGAGGACGATGATCCACGCCGGTATCGAGGCGCGTATGATCCGATCGGCCCGTTCGCCCGTGAGTGCCGAGAGGAGAAGCGTGATTGAGAGGAACACGCTTGCGTAGAAGAGCACGAAGTGGTCGAGCACCATCAGGGCGCTCTGCGAGGCGAAGTACGTGAATCCGATCGCGTGCGAGGGGCCGAGGACGCCCTCCATGAGGTTGCGGAGAACGATGAAAGAGAGCCACGTCGCGAGCAGCCATGGCCAGCGGAGCTCGGACGTCTCCAGTCGTTCGACCGTTGCGGCCAGTCTCTCCTTGAGCACACAGCCTCCTGAACATGGGCCCCCGCCGTTCGACGAGGGCCCATTATAGCAGGAACGACTGCGCTGTCTACTCGTCACGGCGCTCCCGCGACGCTTGACCTGCAGTTGCGAAGCGCCCCCAAGCTGCCGGTGCTCAAGCAGCGGCAGCCGGCTACTTGAGCAGCGTCATCTTCCGTGTGTCGGACTCGCCGCCGTACTCCAGTTCCATGAAGTAGATGCCGCTCGCGGCGACCGAACCGTCGGTGTTGCGGCCGTTCCACGACACCGTGTGACGCCCCGGGTCCTGCACACGGTCGACGAGCGTCCGGACGAGCCTGCCGTCGACCGAGTAGATGTTGAGCGTCGCGTGCGCCTTGCCGGTCTCGACCGGGTTCAGCACGTAGGAGATCTTCGTCGACGGGTTGAACGGGTTGGGTGAGATCCCCGTGATGGAGAACGGCTTCCCGTTCGGCATCGCGCCGTGCTCGATACCTGTATCCTCGGGCCAGTCGGCGAACGAGCCTGTGATGACGAGCGCGAACGGCTGCGGACCGTGAGGAACCGTCGGTGCCGAGACCGTCACCGTGTACGTGCCGGTCGCCGGGGTCTTGAGCAGCACGACCTCTTCAACATTCCGCGAGTCGGCCGTTCCACCCGTCACCGACTCACCGCCGCTGAAGACGTTGCCCTTGTGTGTAGAGCCCTCCGAGCAGAGGACCTCGAGATCGAGGTTGTTCTGGATGGCGACGCTCGCGCCGGCCGAAGCCGGGTAGTCGGTCCAGACCAGCGTGACCTCGAGCGGTACGGTCGTGGAGTCGACCTCGAACTCGTACTGCATCGACCCGCCCTGACTGACGCCCGTCGTCTCGTCGTGGACGATCAGCTCGCGCGCATCGCCGTCGAAGTAGAGCGCGTCATCGAGCAGCACGCGTCCCCATCCCTCGTTGTTGTTGGGGATGTCCTGCGTACCCGCGTCGGTGGCGCTGTTGGTGACGATGGCCTTCACGAGCGCGCCGCTCGGCGTGAACGCGTCACCTGGTTCTGCGTCGCCGCTCGGGTACCATCCCTCAAGGAAGTACTGGCGCGTCAGAGCCGCGCAGCCGGACACCGCCGGAGTCGCCATCGAGGTGCCCTGGAACGGCGAGCCGGAGATCGAGCAGGTCTGCGCCGGCGGGTTGCCGGTGTCGTTGTTCGCTGAGTTCACGTACGTGTCGCTGGCCTCTCCGCCGCACGCCGTGACCGTCGGCTTGTATCGTGAGTCCGATGCGGGGCCTCGGCTCGAGTAGCCGGCCATGGTGTTCTGGTTCGGCGGACGGCGAACGGCTCCGACCGTGATGCAGTTCTTTGCCGTGCCGGGATAGCCGACCGTGCTGGCGCTCGGTCCAGCGTTGCCGGCGGCGAAGACGACGAGGAAGTCTGAGTTGTTCCACATGAAGGAATCGATGCAGTTGCAGTAGGTGTCGTAGCTGTTCTCGGAGCCGCCCCAGGAGTTCGAGTGAATGCGGGCGCCACCGTCGTACGCCGCCTGATAGGCCGGCGTGAGCGATGTTGGGACGCTGACCGAACCGGTCGTGCACGACCACTCGTCGTCGGTGCCGATGTCCTGCATCATCAGCTGCGCCTTGTAGGCGACGCCGTTGTAGTCGAAGTTGCCCGGGTTGACGTATGACTGGTCGCCCGCGATCGTGCCGCAGACGTGTGTTCCGTGGCCGCTGTCACATCCGTCGTACGCGGCGCCCCCGTACAGCGCGTAGTCGATGACCTTGCGATGCGACGGCCCTGGTGCGGCCCCGCCGTCGCGGAACCAGCACGAGTTGTAGTCGAGACCGGAATCCATCACGCCAACGATCTGACCCTCACCGTGGATGCCTTCATCCCAGATGCTCATCTCGTCGGTGATGTTCGACTGGACGCACCACACGCCGCGGTCGTTGTGAAGCGTGAACTCGGGCTTCTCGTTGATCCACCAGACCTCGCGGAGCTGCGCGATCGAGTTGACGAGTTCCGGGGCGGCGTGGACGACGAGGAGCTTCTGCATCCCGTCATCGGTCGACTCGAGGACGCGCGCGCCGAGGGCGTTGACCGCGTCCGCGGTCGCGTCCATATCGTCGAAGACGCGGACCATGAGGGTCAGGAACGAGTCACCCGCACGGTCCGGGTGGACGAACTCGTGGGTCCCGATGGTCGGGGAGAGCTTGTACGCGGGATGGTAGAGCCCGGCCCACGCGACGGCGTCGGTCGCGAGCAGCGCGTCGAGAGACGTGGTCGTCGCGCGAACGATGTACGCCTCGTCGGGCATGTACGCGATGAGGTTGGCTCCCGCCGACTCGATGGCGGTCTTGCGCGCGTCGGTCGGGGGACCGGTGAGCTGAACGAGGTAGTAGCCATGCTCATCCGCGACGGGCAGCTCGGCTCTCAGCCAGGAAGCGACCTCAGGCTCGCCGTACTGCGGGTCGAATGCATGGGTGACAAGGTGGATCGTCTTCGCCTGGGCGACACCGACCGCAACGAGCAGCGCGGTGGCGCACAGGACGGCCATCGTCAAGCGTCTCGACACGCTCGGCCTCCTTGGGTGAAGCGGGTCCGCCGCGAGAGCGGCCCCGCGCCATGTGTGTGTACTCCTCTTCTTGTCAACCGGAGTGGGTGGTCGGACGGCGCCGACCGCGTGGCTGCTGTCCGCCCACAAGGTCAGCATACCACAGCGAGTGTATTATAGCAGAGGTTTGGAATGTGTGTCAAGAACGCGGCCGGGAGCGTCGTCTCCTGCGGAGGCGGCGACGCTTGATGGGGACCTGACCGACGGGGCTTCTAGAACTCCAGCATGGCCGGCATGCCGCGACAGTATGCGATGTCCAGGGCGATGGCGATCCCGCGGCCCTCCTCCTGGAGGTCACCGACGATCTCTTCGAGTCCCTCGACGAACCGCTCGACCGCTCCCTTGTCGACGACCATCAGGAAGACGTGGCCGAACTCCTGACCCTCGGAGAAGACGCGGGAGAAGTCCTGGAAGAGGGGAACCTTCGTGAGGAAGCCCTCGACGTTGCGCGCGTCGAGCACCGTGGCGCTCGTGCCGCCGACCTCGGTGAAGTACTCGACGACCGGATCGAAGTAGTCGCCGTCGATGAGCTCGAAGATGAGAAGCTGCTTCTCGCCGGTTGCCGACACCTGCGTGGCCGCGCCTTCCATCTGCTCAATGCGCGAGTAGATGTCGTTCGGCGCCGACGCGGTAACCAGCGTTTCCGTGAAGCTCGGGTCGCTCAGGAGACGCGCCACCTTTGCGAGCGTCCGGAGGTACTCCTGTGACTGCTCGGGCGGGGCGACCATCGCGACGACGAACCGCACCGGAAGACCATCAACCGAGCCGTACTCGATGCCGCGTCTCGAGACACCGATGGCGCCGATGATCTGCGTGAGCCCCATGATCTTCCCGTGAGGGATGCCGACCTCCTTGCCGACCCCCGTCGTCGCCGTACGCTCCCGTTCGTTCAGAGCCTTGAGCACCGTCGCCTCGTCGACCTTCTCGAGGGCGGGGTTCTGCTTCAGCAGAGCCGCCATCTCCTCGAAGAGCTCGTCCTTGGACTTTGACCGCAGTCCCGGCTGGATGCTCTCCATGACCAGTGTGTCGAGAAGTTTCATGATGTGCCTCCGTCATTCGTGTCGTCTGGTCGCGTGTCGCGCTCCGCTTCGTCGCTCTTGCGCGGCGGGGCCGCGCCGAGGTGCGACGCGGTCACGTCCGTCTGCGGAGAACTGCCGTCAAGGCGTTGCTGGGCAGCGCCCCGCTTCTTCCTCGCCGAGCCCGACGCTTCGAGGGCGTACTTCGTCAGCGGCGGACCGAGCACCTCGTTGACGAGGATCGAGGCGAGGACGATGTTGACCATCTGCCCCATGTAGGGAAGGTGTGTGAACTGCGTTGTGTCCTGGAGGACCAGGATGAGTCCGATAGCGACACCCGCCTGGGGAAGAAGCGCGAACCCGAGATAGCGCCGCGTCGCGGGTGACTCGTGCGCCGCCGAGGCGCCGACATACGCGCCGAAGTACTTCCCGATGGCGCGCGCGATGAGGTAGACGATCCCGAGCACGCCGGTCGCCGCAAGCGTCCGGATGTCGAGCTCGGTCCCGGCGAGCGCGAAGAACGCCGCGTAGATGGGCGGGGACAGCGGTTCGAGGATGCGCATCACCCGCGAGTTCTTCGGTGACATGTTCACGATCACGAATCCCATCACCATGTTCGCGATGAGCGGGGAGACGTTGATCGAGATCGTGATGCCGCTCGTGAGCAGAACGAAGCCGAGGACGACGACGATGACCTCGTTGCTCCGCCGCCGGTTCACGACCAGGCGGTGCACGATGTATCCGGCGGCGAGACCGATGAGGATCGATATGACGATCTCGCGGAGCGGGTGAAGGACCATTGTGACCGGGCTGTGCATGTGCGTGCCGCCGACCATTGCCGCGGCGAACGCCATGACGAATCCGAACAGCGTGATCGCGAAGGCGTCGTCGAGGGCGACGACGCCGAACAGGGTTGAGACCAGCGGTCCACGCGCGCGGAGTTCGCTCGCGATGGCAACGGTCGCCGCCGGAGCGGTCGCCGACGCGATGGCGCCGAGCAGGAGTGCCATCGGAAGCGGGGCACCGAAGAGCGTGAGCCCGACGGTCACCGCGGCGAACGTGATGACGAGCTGGAATGTGGTGATGATGAGGATGTTGCGACCGGTCTGCTTGAGCTTGGCGATGCGGAACTCAGAGCCGATCGTGATGGCGATGAGACCGAGTGCGATATGCGGAACGGGCGCGAGCGACTCGACGATGTGATCGGGGACGACGTTGAGCATCGACGGGCCGAGGACAAGTCCCGCGACGATGTATCCGGAGATCGTCGGGAGCTTGAGTCGGGACGCGAGCTTGCCGCCGACAAAGCCGGCCAGCAGGAGCGCGCCAACCCCGAAGATGAGGTTGCCGTGGACGAGGTCCCTGAATGCGATGATCGCGTCGAAGATGGCTATCATGGTGGCGGATTGTACCACCAGCAGGGGGCCGGCCTCCAGCCCTTGTGCATCTTCCCGTTGTCTCTCTCAGATCCGCAATACGACCGCAAACCCCCAAGAACCCTATTGCTTCTGATGTTCAGCCATGTATAATCGATGTGTTTATTTGGTCTAGGTCCGCCGCGGCGCGGTCCTCTCAGTAGAAGGCTCCCCGAGACTGGAGAGGGATGCATGCCAAGACGTTTCCTTGTGCTCGCAGTGCTGCTCGTTCTGTTCAGCTCGTTCGCGACCGCGAACGCGGATCCGACGTTCTACGGCTACATCAAGCTCGACGCGTCTCTCGATTCGGCGCTGACGAACAACGGTGACTTCGCATACATCGTGCTGCCGTACGCCGAGGGCGAGGAGCACAGCGAGTTCAACATGACGGCGAACCAGACGCGGCTCGGCGTCAAGTTCAACGGGCCGGACGGTAGCGGCGTCGAGACATCCGGTCGCATCGAGTTCGACTTCTACGGCGGGGGAGGCGAGAACAAGGCCAACCCGATGCTCCGCCACGCGTACCTCGAGATGGCTTTCGAGGGTGTCACGGTCCTCGCCGGGCAGACGTCCGACGTGATCTCGCCCATCGTTCCGACCACGCTGAACTACATCGTTCTGTGGAAGTCCGGCGACATCGGCTACCGCCGACCGCAGATCCGCCTGACCACGGAGTTCGATCTGGCGGACAAGACGAGCATGAAGGTCCAGGCGGCCGCGACCAGGAGCATGGGGCGCGACTACGACGGCGAGGCCAGCGGCATGCCGTCGTTCCAGGGACGTCTCGCCGTCAGCACGCAGCTTCTCGGTGAGAAGCCGATGACGATCGGCGTCGGCGGGGTTTGGGGTCAGGAGGAGTCGACCTGCGCGGATACCCTCGGAGCCACGACGGTCTACGATCTGGAGCAGTCCGGCATCGTGATCGACGCGGTCGTTCCGGTCGGTGATATGGTCGCGCTCAAGGGCGGTTACTTCACCGGCAAGAACCTGTCGCAGTATCTCGGCGGCATCGGGCAGGGCATCGCCGAGGTCCCGGTCGAGGACTCGCGGAGCCTCGAGCCGGTCGAGATCGAAGCGAGCGGCTGGTGGGCGCAGCTGACGGTGGCGGCGAGTGAGAACTTCACCATCAACGTCGGGGCCGGTTCGGACGATCCGGAGATCCCCGAGGGTGACACCGCGAACACGCTCGAGAAGAACACGACGTACTACGGCAACGTGATGTGGAACGCCGCGCCGTCGACCATCGTCGGTGTTGAGTATGCGATGTTCGAGACGGAGTACGTCGGCGGTGAGTCGTACGAGAACAACCGCATCCAGCTCTCGATGATGTACAAGTTCTAGCGGCGGCGGTCCGCGCATGTTCGGACCGAGCCGATGATGCTATGCACCAGTGGTGAACAACGAAGTGAAGTCGCGGAAGCAGTCCACCTGAAGCGCAGAGGAGATGGACATGGCGGAAGAGAAGAAGGACATTCAGGTACTGTTGTCGGAGAAGCGCGTGTTCGAGCCGAACCCCGAGCTCGCCGCGAACTCCAACGTCATGGCTTGGATGAAGAAGCACGGCCTGAACACGCTCGACGAGCTTCTTGAGAAGTGCCAGGACATCGAGTGGTTCTGGAAGGAAATGGCCGACGAGCTTCTCGATTTCTACAAGCCGTACGACAAGGTTCTCGAGTGGGACGCGCCGTGGGCCAAGTGGTTCACTGGCGGTGAGTACAACATCGTGCACGACGCGCTCGACCGTCACATGAAGACCGACAAGAAGAACGACGTCTGCTTCGTGTTCGAGGGCGAGACCGGCGAGACCAAGGAGTGGACCTACGCTGAGATGTACAGCGAGGTCAACCGGATCGCCAACGCGCTGAAGAGCCTCGGCGTCAAGAAGGGCGACCGCGTCGGTATCTACATGCCGATGCTCGTCGAGCTGCCCATCGCCATGCTCGCATGCGCCAAGATCGGCGCCATCCACTCGGTCGTGTTCTCGGGCTTCAGCCCGACGGCGTTCGCCGAGAGGATGAACGACTGCGAGGCCAAGGTTGCCATCACGTGCGACCACTTCTGGCGTCGCGGCAAGAAGGTTGCGCTCAAGGACCAGACCGACGCGGCGATGGACATGGCCAAGACGGTCGAGCACGTCATCGTCTACAAGCGCGACGGCGATCCGGTGTCGTGGACTGAAGGTCGCGACCACTGGTGGCACGAGATCGCTGCCGAGCAGTCGGATGAGTGCGAGACGGAGCGCATGGACGCCAACGACCTCCTCTACATCCTCTACACGTCCGGCACGACCGGTCGGCCGAAGGGCATCCAGCACGCCCACGCCGGCTACGCGCTCGGTACGGCGACGACCCTCAAGTGGGTCTTCGACCTTCAGGAGAAGGATGTGTGGTGGTGCGCGGCAGACATCGGCTGGGTCACCGGTCACAGCTACATCGTCTACGCTCCGATGATCCTTGGCGCCAAGTCGGTCATCTACGAGGGCGCTCCGGCGTACCCCGAGGCCGACAGGTGGTGGGAGATGGTCGAGCGGCACGGCGTGACGGTTCTCTACACGTCACCGACCGCGGTCAGAGCTCACATGCGACTGGGTGAAGAGCACCCCCAGAAGCACGCGATGAAGTCCCTGAGGATCCTGGGTTCGGTAGGCGAGCCGATCAACCCTGAGGCGTGGATGTGGTACCACACCTACGTCGGCAAGGACAACTGCCCGATTATGGACACGTGGTGGCAGACCGAGACCGGTCACTTCATGATCACGCCGCTGCCCATCACGCCGCTCAAGCCCGGCTCGGGCACGCGTCCGTTCCCCGGCATCTCGGCGAAGGTCTACGATGAGGAAGGCAACCCGATCACGAACGCGGGCGGCAACCTCGTCATCGAGAAGCCGTGGCCCGGCATGCTCCGCGGTCTCTACAAGGACGCCGAGCGGTACAAGAACGTCTACTGGTCGCGCTATGACAAGACCTACCTCGCCGGCGATGTCACTCGCATGGACGAGGACGGGTACTTCTGGATCCAGGGTCGTGCCGATGACGTTCTGAACGTCGCCGGTCACCGGATCGGAAACTCCGAGGTCGAGTCCGCGCTCGTCAGCCACCCGAAGGTCGCTGAGGCCGCCGTCATCGGCAAGCCGCACGAGCTCAAGGGTGAGTCGCTCTCCGCGTTCGTCGTCCTTCGCAAGGGCGTCGAGCCGAGCGAGGAGCTCAGGGCTGAGCTGCGCGAGCACGTCGGCGTCGAGATCGGCAAGATCGCTCGTCCGGACGAGATCGGGTTCGTCAACGATGTCCCGAAGACGCGTTCCGGCAAGATCATGCGTCGCGTGATCCGCGCCAAGGCCATCGGTGAGGAGGTTGGAGACACTTCCACGCTGGCCAATCCCGAGGCTGTTGAGGAGATCGGGAAGGCGAAGTAGCGTTTCAATCCGCGGGGGCGGCTCGATTCCGGGTCGCCCCCGTTTTCAATGTCCCATTAAGGAGATGACATGGCACAAGAGAAGACGATGAACCGTGGGCTTGTTGTGGTCGGCGCCATTCTCATCCAGCTCTGTCTGGGCGCGATCTACGCATGGAGCGTCTTCACCAAGCCCCTCGTCGAAGCTGGCTGGACCAAGACGGAAACGCAGATGGTCTTTTCGGCGGGCCTCGCGCTCTTCGCCATTGTCATGGTGATCGCCGGCCGCATGATGCCCAAGGTCGGGCCGCGCAAGCTGGCTATCGCCGGCGGTGTCGTGCTCGGAGCGGGCTACCTGCTCGCCGGTCTTTTCGGCGGTACCTCCTTCTGGCCGATCTTCATCTTCGTCGGCATTGTCGGCGGCTCCGGCATCGGTCTGGCGTACGTCGTCCCGATCGCGGTCGGAATGCGCTGGTTCCCCGACAAGAAGGGGCTCATCACCGGTCTCGCGGTCGCGGGCTTCGGCTTCGGCGCGACCATCTGGGTGAAGATGGCCGGCGCCTGGGGTCACCTCATCGAGAACGTGGGTCTCTCCACGACCTTCATCATCTACGGCATCGTCTTCGCGGTCGCGACCATCCTCGGCGCGCTTGTCATGACCTTCCCGCCGAAGGACTGGCTCCCGGCTGGCTACACGCCTCCCGCAGCAACGAGCGGTGGGAAGCCCACCGCGGGCAGCGTGAACTACGACTCCGGCGCCATGCTCAAGACGCCGCAGTTCTACATGATCTTCCTGACGTTCCTCTTCAGCGCGGGCGCGGGACTGATGTCCATCGGTCTGATGAAGCTCTTCCCGAGCCAGGCTCTTGAAGCGAACGGGATGGATCCGGTCGCCGCGTCGGCGGTCGCCGGCACGGCCATGGCGGTGTTCTTCTCGCTGGCCAACGGCATCGGCAGGATCGTCTGGGGCGCGATGAGTGACAAGCTCGGCCGGAAGAGGTCGGTGGTCATCATGACCGCGACACAGGGAATCCTCGTGATCCTCTTCCCGTTCATGGCCGGCACCAAGGCGCTGCTCTACCTCGGCGCGACACTGATCGGTTTCAACTTCGGCGGCAACTTCGCCCTCTTCCCGACGACGACGGCCGATACGTTCGGCGCGAAGTTCATCGGGCAGAACTACGGCTGGGTCTTCCTGGCCTACGGTGTGGGCGGCATCGTTGGTCCGATCATGGGCGGCAAGCTCGGCGACCTGAACAACTTCCCGCTGGCCTTCACCATCGCGGGTGTCGCCTGTCTGGTGGCTGCGGTCATCGCGGTCTCCATCAGGCCTCCGAAGGCCGCGTAGCGCGGCGGTTGCTGCATTGATCTGTGAAGGGCCGGGAGGCGCACTCCCGGCCCTTTCTCGTTGATCTGTGAAGGGCCGGGAGCGCACTCCAGGCCCTTTCTCGTTCGCCTGATGACAAACTGCCGTGGATGTGCTATAATTACGCTCTGTGGGCACTGAGGAGAATCCCAAGCGCGTTCACCAGCGGACGTGGTCCAGGTGAGTGGGCCTCGCGTATTGGTGGACGGGTCGTTGTGTCTCTCAACCGTGGAGGTGAACCGTGCGCAACGCGTTGATCGTGCTGTGTCTCGTGCTGCTGCTCCCGATGGTGCTGAGCGCTGAGACGCTCACCGTCGGCGACGGGACCCAGCCGGTCGTGGCTCGCGTGGTCGAGTCGTCGATCGGTCGGACCGTTCTGGAGTATCAGCTCTCGAGCGTCACGAAGGACGCCGTCGAGATCGATGGTGAGACGTACTACGCCATCGGCCTGGGCGATGAGAGCACGCTTCAGGAGGCCGGGCTGCCCGCGCTTCCGAACGTCTGTCGAAGCATCATCATCCCCGACGACGCCGACATGTCGGTCCGTGTTCTCGGTTCCTCCTACACCGACTTCGAGAACGTCGCGGTCGCTCCGTCGAAGGGCAACGTCTACCGGAACGTCGACCCGGCCACCGTGTCGTACGAGTTCGGCGCGTTCTACGGGACCGACGCGTGGTATCCCGCCGAACTGGCGACATCGCGCGAGCCGTACGTCATGCGCGACTTCCGCGGGCTCGTCGTGGTCGTCAACCCGATCCAGTACAACCCGGCGACGCAGACGCTCCGCGTCTATGATCGCGTGACCGTCGAGGTGAGCGAGTCCGGCCCGGCCGCGACGCCGCTCACGCACCGTCCGGCCGCGATCAACTCCGAGTTCCGCAAGATCTACGAGCGGCACTTCCTCAACTTCGCCGATGCACCGATGTCCCGCTACCCGTCGGTCGACGACATGGGCAACATGCTCGTCATCTGCTATGACGACGCAGACTGGCTGGCCGCGATGCAGCCGCTCGTCGAGTGGAAGAACCAGATGGGTGTGCCGTGCGAGATGGTCACGGTCACGGACGCCGGCGGCACGTCGGCCAACATCGCGACCTACATCTCCGATTACTACACGGCGAACGGTCTGACCTACGTTCTGCTCGTCGGCGACGCCGCGCAGGTCCCGACGCCCACAGCGTGGAGCGGATCATCCGACCCGTCGTACTCGCTCATCTCGGGCGACGGCTACGGGGACCTGTTCGTCGGCCGCTTCTCTGCCGAGACGCTCGCCGATGTCGAGACCCAGGTCCTCCGCTCGGTCGAGTACGAGAAGCGCCCGCAGGTGGGTGGTGAGTGGTACCACAAGGGCATGGGCGTCGCGTCGAACCAGGGTCCCGGTGACGACGGTGAGTACGACGACGAGCACGAGGACAACATCCGCCTCGACCTGCTCGCCTTCACGTACACCGAGGTTGACCAGATCTACGATCCCTCAGGCACGGCGGCGATGGTCACGACAGCGCTGAACGAGGGCCGGAGCATCATCAACTACACCGGTCACGGTTCGACGACGAGCTGGAGTTCGACCGGCTTCTCGAACACGCACGTCAACGCGCTCACCAACGACAATATGCTTCCGCACGTTGTCAGCGTGGCGTGTGTCAACGGCCAGTTCGACGGCTACACGTGCTACAGCGAGGCCTGGCTTCGCGCGACGAACGACAGCAACGGTGAGCCGACCGGTGCCATCGGTTTCTACGGCTCATCGGTCAACCAGTCGTGGAACCCGCCAATGGACGCGCAGGATGAGATCGTGGACCTCCTCGTGGCGGGAGCCAAGCGGACGGTCGGCGGCCTGTTCTTCAACGGCTGTGGCCACATGATCGACGAGTACGGTACTGACGGCGACGAGATGTTCCTGACATGGAACCTCTTCGGTGATCCGTCGCTTCGCGTCCGCTCGGACTCGCCGGCGGCGATCACCGTCGCGCATCTCCCGGTGATCTATCCGAACATGCTCACCTGGGACGTCGACGTGATGGACGGCGTCACGCCCGTCGAGGGCGCGCTCTGCTGTCTTTACCACGACGGCACGATCTACGCTTCGGGCATGACGGATGCGTCCGGCAATGTCACGATGGACGTTCTGAGCATGATCCCGGTCGGCGAGACCATGACGCTGACCGTGACCGGCTTCAATACCGAGACCTACACGGCTGACATCCTGGCCATCGTCCCGGTGAGTTACACGATCGTTCCTCCGTCCATCCCGATCAGCACACAGACCGACGTGACGATCACGGTCCTGGACGACGAAGACCAGCCGCTCCCGGACGTTGTGCTGACGGTGACCGGCTGGAACTTCCAGACGATGGAGGACGTCACCGACATCAACGGCCAGGCCACGATGACGCTCGAGAGCGACTACGGTCAGGATCTGGTCATCGTCGGCAGCGAGATCGGTGAGACCTACAACTGCCTCGAGGACGTCATCCCGGTGACCGGCGGCGCGGACTTCGCGACGCACGACATCGATGCCGAGGTCGCGTCGATCGGTCTCTACGGCGCGCTGGCTCCGTACATCGAGGGCACGGTGACGCTGACGAACTCGGAGACCAATTTCGATTACACGATCGAAGGCTGCGGTCTCGATCTCTCCGGCGGCTCCGGCGCCATGACCGTGCTTGATCTGCCGGTCACGCCGACGAGCAGTGGAACGGTCGCGGCCGTCATGGGCAAGGCCGGATTCAACAACTACTCCGAGGACATCACGGTTCAGGTCGTCTACGGCCAGCTGGCCGGTGAGGTCTACGAGGCTCCTGAGCGCGCTCCGATCGAGGGAGCCGTGATCAAGGGCTACGCCGCGGGCAGCGACACCACGGGAGCCACGCCGGTCTTCAGCGCGGTCTCGGGCGCCGGCGGCGCGTACACCATCGAGGGTGACCTCGAGGTGAACCATTACGACGTCTATGTCCTCAAGTTCGGGTACATCACCGAGTACGAGGACGTGTTCGTCCAGTACGGCGCAAACGATCACGACTTCTACATGGACTTCGCACCGAGCGGCGTCGTGTCGGGTACGGTGACGCAGATCGGGACCGGCACGCCTCTCGAGGCGACGGTCCGGTTCTACCGCGCCGACGACATGTCGCTCTACGCTGAGACGATGACCGACCCGGTGACGGGCCAGTACTCGCAGACGCTTCCGTACTTCAACTACACGATGAACGTCCGCGCCTACCATCACATCCCGGTCACGCTCGGGATCACGGTGGACGAGGCGACCGAGATGTTCGACTTCGAGCTCGAAGAGACGCTCGCGAACCTGCTCATTCTCAACGACGCCGCGAAGTCCGGGGAGTTTGTGAAGT
>JAPEKQ010000028.1:0-270 GCA_029990205.1 bacterium | reverse complement strand
CGAGGTCATCGATGTCTGGAACGGTGTCGAGGACACGCGCTCGGTGTCGGAGTTCGAGGCCGATCTGATCGATCTCGGCTACGACGTCACCATCGAGACAGCGGCGGCCACTGACCCGCTGAGCTGGATGAACTACGACTTCATCATCTGGTCGAGCGGCAGTAACACCGAGCCGGTTCTCTCGGAGACCTACCGCACGAACCTCGAGAGCTACGTCGCCGGCGGCGGCAAGCTTCTGATCGAGGGCGGCGAGCTGGCGTACGACGCGAT
>JAPEKQ010000027.1 GCA_029990205.1 bacterium | reverse complement strand
GGCGGACCAGATCCTCTGCTCCGGGTCGCCGAGCAGCACGAGTGACAACTGCGTCCAGCGATCCGTGTTGTCGCGCCCCGATTCATCGAAGCTGGCGTGGACCGCGCGCGTCGCGGCGAACAGGGGCCCCGCCTCGAGGATCTCGCCCTGATACATCAGGGTGAGCCAGTCCCAGTAGTACTCACGTCCGGTCGAAGGGAACGCGTACCGCGTCGGGCCAATGAGGCCCGAGGCGCCGCCTGCGGTGTTCCGCAATGCCCGTTCGGCGATGCAATCGTAGTCGATGGCGGTCGATGTGCAGTTGAGCAGCCACCAGAACCCCGACGCGTTCAGCCCGTTCGAGAGCGACGAGATATCGGAAAGACCGACGTAGTTGTCCAGCCCGACCCGCATGACGTCCTTGTTGCCGTGGCCGACGTGGACAACGATGTTGTATCCGAGATCGAGCGAATCGACCGCGGCGATCTCGTCAAGAGGGTGCGCATCCGGATACGGCGAGAGATTGGCGTAGAGCCTGGCGTTGTGAATCCCCGGGTCGACGAACGGCAAGCCCGGCTCGATGATGTCGGAAGCGCCATCGAGACTGAAGGCTCCGCTGCTCCAGTCGTACGGGAAGAGCACCTCGGCGAGATAGAGACTCCTGTCGGTGAAGTGCAACAGGGGCGTCTCCGCGTACGCGTCGCACTTCGCGATGAAGTTCTGCACGTCCACCACATTGTTGACGGGCGCCCTGCCGACGAAGACATCGCTGTACAGGTCGACATCGTCACCCGGCAGCGTCTCGCCGCTGTACCCCTCGCCGAACAGCTCGTCGCCGTCGGCGTTCCAGTTGCCGTCGAGGTCGCTGTAGTACAGGTCACAGGGAATACTGTTGCCCCCGTAGTAGCGCGTGTACGCCATCCGCACAGGGATGACACCCGTATCGCCGCCGAGAAGTACGTACGCGGTGCCCCACGACTCGTAGGCGTCCTGGATGAAGAACCGGATGCGCTCCGCCTGATCACATCCGCCGGGGTAGTTGGCATCGATCCAGGAGAGAGTCTTGATCACGGTCGGAATGCCCCGCGCTGTCTTCGCAGCAGCGAACGGCTCGAAGTACGACGCGAGATCGTCGCTGGTAATGATAACGTACTCGACCGGGGTCCCCTCGAGCGAGGGTGTGTGCCTCGGAGAGAATCCGAAGCTCCCGCCGACCGTCTGGACATCAACCCCACCTCGAACGGCGCCGAGATCACCGGGGTTGGCGACCATGCCGGCCACGACGTCGCGATAGAGTCTGTATGAGGACTCGGTCACGCGCTCCCGCGTCCGAGGTCTGTCTGCCGCCGGCTCCAGAACGAGTTCGACGGTCAGTTCCTCGGAGAGAAGCAGTTCCCCGGAGGAGGGTCGCCAGCGGAGCGGATGGACCGCGACCGTCGCGATGCGGTAGCCGCCGAGGAATCCCTCGCCGAGCACCGTACAGCGCTCGACCGGATAGACGCCGTCGGCCCCATAGACCGAGTCGCGCGGAGGAACCCACTCGCCCGCCGGTTCTCCGATCGGCACCTCGGGCTGACTCGGGAAGAGCTGCCACTGCCCGTCGAGCACGACCTCACCGCTCCCGGAGACGCGCAGGTCCGAGACCCGCATGTCGCTCGGGATAACGAACGACAGGACGCGCGCCGGCAGCTCGGGCTCACCGGGTTCCGCGAGGACGCGCCCACCGTCGAGCGCCAGATGCGTGTACCCGCGCTCCACGCTCATGATCACGTCACTCTGATCGGTCTGAACGGTCCCGAACGGCGCCGCAACCGCCGCCGACGCCAGGATGAACAACAAGAAGACCGCGAAGAGGCTCGAGGCATTCTGTGATGTCATGTGAAACGTATCCCCCACATAGCGGAAACAGGAGTCGCCATCCATTCACTGCCACCGGTCGCACCTGCACGGCCCCACATTCCTCGGAGCCCCGGGAAGTCCCTGATTGCAGAGCGCAGTAGCAGTTATCCTGGGTGTCGACTCCTGTTCCCCTGCCGTCCCGCGCGACCTTCGGCCCCGCGGCAACCATGGTCGGTCGTTGCGACAACCGTCCACGCTGAGCGCGATTTCACCGCGGAGCGTACCACGCGACCTCTACGGTGTCAACCGGAGTGCGACCGTAGCACCCGCTGCACTCACCGCTCACAGCAACGCCGGGCAGTCATGAGAACCGCCCGGCGCTTGCCTTCCGCCCGGGGCGCTGTCGGTCAGACCGACACGCCCTCGAATATGGTGGAGCCAGGGGGGATCGAACCCCCGACCTCCTGACTGCCAGTCAGGCGCTCATCCCAACTGAGCTATGGCCCCACACGTCGCTGCATTTCACTGAGCATATGAGTGTAGCAGCGTTGGCGTCAGAGTCAAGCGCGAACTTCCCGACGAGCCTTCGGTTGACGCTCCCCACGGCCGATGCTAGATTGGAGCGTCAGCCGGAGTGGCGAAACTGGTAGACGCACGGGATTCAAAATCCCGCGGGCCCCCGGGCTCATGCCGGTTCGAACCCGGCCTCCGGTACCAGAACGACGGGCTGCCGCACACGCGGCAGCCCGTCGCCAGTCTCGAGTATCATACTACACCGGAAGACCGCTCTCATCCCCCGGCTCTACTCGTACATGCTGCCCGGGTCGCCGGGATCGTTATCGGCCACGGTGAGCTCTACTGACACGACATTGTCGCCGGAGCTCTCGACCACCACGCTGCCGACGTATGTCGTGTACTCGGCGTTGACCGCGGCACGATCGTTCCAGGTGCAGTTCACGTAGAGGTCGTACGTCTGCGAGTACGCATGCGTCCCGCCGAGGTCCACCTCGCTGATCACGAAGGCGCCGCTGCTGTCCGTCGTGACCTCATAGCTCGTCTCAGCCTCGTTGGTGCCGACCTCGGCCCACATCGAGACCATCATGTCCTCGAGCGGCGTCCCGGCACGATTCGTCACGGTTCCCGTGACCTCGCCGTACCCACCACTCCACTCACTGTCTTCCGGACTCATGACACTGCAGCCGCAGGCCATGAGGCAGCCGGCGACGACGATAGCCGTAGCCGCAACCGCTCTCTGCGCAAAGACCTTGTTCACCTCGCGTCCCTCCTCCTCGTGCCGACCCCTCCGTCGGCAGCCCGAGTCAGGTGCCCGATGCCGTGTTAGCTCCTGGTGTCATATCTCTGGTGCTGTCGGCAACCGCGACACTCGTTACAAAGCACTCGATGTGCCTCTCGCAGAACTGATGAATTGCATAACCTGTGCCAGTAAGACCTAAGCAAGCCCGCGAATCAGACCTATTGTGAGAGGATAGTCAGCATAGCGATTAGGCCTTGCGCGAGAATGGGCCTCTCCCCTATATTCGCGACGCTGACCACAATTGTGCTCGTCCCCTGACCGGGGCGCACGGCACCAGGCGCGGCCGCAGGCCGCAGGAGGCAAAGCCAATGGGATTCGTGGACTATCTCAAGAAGGGCTGGGAGATCGTCCAGCTCAAGACCGACGCCATCGACCAGATCGCGGCGGATGAGAAGGCGTTCGGACCTGCCATCGGTATTCTGGCCATCGGCGGCGTCTGTGGAGCCCTGGGCATCCTCAACCTCCCGGGTATCGTGATGTTCCCCGTCATGAGGGTCATCGGGTTCTTCATCTTCATCGGCATTATCCACTTCGCAGCCACGTCCATCCTCGGCGGCAAGGGCGACTTCAAGGCGGTGTTCACACCGCCGGCCGTAGGATCAGTCATCAGCTGGGTGGGCATCATTCCCCTGCTCGGAACCTTCCTCGCCGGACTGGCGGGTATCTGGATGCTGGTCGTGACCGTCGTCACGGTCGAGCGCGTCTACGGCCTCGACCGCGGGAAGGCCATCATAGCGGTCGCCATCCCCGTCGTGATCGGGATCATCATCGGTATGATCTTCGCGACAGCGGTCGGCCTCGGCACGCTCATGCTCATGGGGGCGTCGAACTAGGCTCGCGCTCGGAGCCCGCCCGGCCGGGATGAACCCGCGGTCACTCGCCCGTTATGAGGGCACCCTGGTGGTGCCGCTCGATACCACGAACAAGCCGGTTGACGGGGGCCTCTCAGGGGCCCCCGTCACTGATGTGGGCTTCAACTTCCTACGGTCCGAAGTGTCGAATCAGCTGAAGGGAAAATCGTGAGCCCCTCGGGTGGGAGGAGAGAGCAGCTGGATTCCAGCTGGACCAGGGGCCTCACCAGAGACGTCCGGAAACCCGCGCGGCGGAGGGCGTCAGGAGTCAAGGAGGTGGAGGATGTCCAGGCGGAATCTGATCGGTGTGGCCATCGTCGCGCTCTGCGCGACCTGCATCGCCATCCCGACGGGGGCACTGGCTGGTGACGTGAAGGAGGAGACGGTCCGCGTCCACGTAACGACCGACACGGACTCCGATGAGGATACGATCGTCAAGATCGAGCTCTCTGAGGATGACCATGCGTGGCTCGGGGTCGGCATCAACGATCTTGACAAAGCCAAGCGCTCCGAGCTCGGTGTGCCCAAGACGTACGTCGTGTACGTCAACAACGTGCATGACGGAAGTCCCGCCGACGAGGCGGGGATTGAGGTTGGCGACATCATCATCTCGATCGACGGCAAAGACGCCGGCGACACCGGCGAGCTGATCGAGATGGTCCGGAAGGTAGAACCCTTCACCGAGGTGGATGTCCTCCTGTACCGCGACGGCTCCAAGATCACGAAGAGCGCGGTGCTCGGAATCCGTCCGCGCAAGTACGTGTGGTCGAGCGACGACATGGAGGACTTCACGATTGACCTCGAGGGACTCGAGGGCCTCGCAGCACTCGGCGAGCTTGGCGATCTGTTCGTCCCGCGCTTCGATGTCGGTTATGCCTGGGGTGGCAAGGGCCGGCTGGGAGTCTATGTGGATGATCTGGGCGAGGGACTCGCCGAGTACTTCGAGGTGCCCGGTGGCAAGGGTGTTCTGGTTGAGGAGATCGTCGAGGACGGTGCCGCCGAAGCGGCCGGCATCCGCGCCGGTGACGTCATCATCGAGATCGATGGCAAGTCTGTGGCCGACACCGATGAGCTCTCCAAGGCCATCAGCAAGATGCAGGGCGACGTCCCGACCCCGATCGTCATCGTCCGGAGCGGCGAGCAGATCACGGTCGAGGCGACCGTCGAGAAGGCCGACGACACCGTCATCCGTGTCCCCGGCAGCGGCATCTACATCTACGGTGACGATGAGTCCAAGGACGCGATCATGGAGTTCCGGACTCAGGAGAAGGAAGCTCTCGAGGAACAGCTCGAGGAACTCAAGGAAGCTCTTGAGGAGCTCCAGGAGGAGCTCGAGGAGATTCGCGAAGACAGCGAATGATGCGGCCGGAGCATAGCTTGCTCTGTCCCCCCCCAGCCCCTCGCCTCCAGCTCAGGCGGGGGGCTCCCCTTTGGGCGACGGTGTCGCCCAAGGGGAGCTTGGCCGATCTTCGCTCGGCGGCTGGCGCACACAACGACTCGGGGCCCTCCGTCGTGGAGAGCCCCGCTTGTCGTCGTCATCCTTCTGGAATCCCTAGTTGCCACGCTCGAGCTCGAACACGCGTCTGATGACCGTCTCGCCTGCCCGTGTCAGTCCGATGCCGCGGCGCGCCATGACGAGCCGCGCCGTCGCGATCGCCTTCTCAAGAGCATGCACGGACACCTGACCGTTGATGCTCCAGGCGAAGGACGGGATGACCTTCGGAGATATCTCCGGAGCCACGACGTTGGCGAACACGCCGACTACGACCCCGGTGTTCAGCTTCGTCCCGATCGCCGTCTTCGCGTGATCGCCGATAGTGGCGCCGACGAACATGGAACCCGTGTCGTGGACCTCACCGGCGATCTCGACGCGCACGGTGCTGTAGTTGTTCTTCAGGTCGCTGGTGTCCGTCGCGGCGCCGAGATTGACCCAGCTGCCGAGATACGAGTGACCGAGAAACCCGTCGTGCTGCTTGTTGGAGTACGAATGGATGACCGAGTCCTCCACCTCCCCGCCCACCTTGCACGACTCACCGATCGAGGTGCCGCCATAGATCTTCGCGCCGACCTTGATGACCGTGTCGCTCCCGACGAATGCGGGTCCGAGGACAACGGCGTTCGCCATGATGCGCGCGCCCGGCGCCACGACCACGGCTCCGTCGGTCCCGTCCAGCACCGCGCCCGGCGCCACGCTCGCACCTTCGCCCACGGCGACACGTGACGGCTCGACGATGTGCGCGCCGTCGCTGACGCGTCCCTCCACGGCTCCCGCGGTGAGAATGAGCGGGGCGTCCTTCTCGATCTCGTCCGATGTCAGATGAACGAGCTCCCACGGGAAGCGGACCACACGCGCCGGAACCTCGAGTCGGTTCTCCAGCGCGAGGGCACCAACGTCGTAGCCACCATCCTCGAACGCGCGGAGGCGCTCCGGCACGCGATCGGCGATCCGCGCGCCGATGACGGTGCCGCCTGATGTCAGCGCCGTCTCGTCGCCTATGTCTTCAAGAGCCGCAAGCAGCGTGTCGTCCACGACGACGTTCGCGGCGAGCAGCAGCGTCGGCGCATCGCCGGCGTCGGCCGGGGTCCGGCCGGGATAGATCTCGGCGGCCCACTCGGCCAGAGCGGGACGAGCTGCAAGCAAGACGTCCCACGAAGGACGGCGGTACTCGAGCTTCTCGCGGAGCAGCAGCGCACCGCATCTCAGATCGAAGACAGGACGAAGGAGCGTCAGAGGGCCAAACGTCGACGCCTCCGGATTCTCATAGAGTATGACCTGCATGGAGCGGCCCTCCATCGCCTCAGGACGACTGCCTGAGTTCTTCGAGCAGCCTCAGGTAGCTGTCGTGCCGCGCGGCGTTGACCTCGCCGCGTTCGACCGCGTCCTTCACCGCGCAGTCCGGTTCGGCCGAGTGACTGCATGTGGTGAAGCGACAGCGCGGAATGTGCTCCCGGAACTCCGGGAACAGATAGTCCAGTTCATCGGCGTGGATCTTCCAGAAGCCGAGTTCGCGGAACCCCGGCGTGTCGGCCACCAGTGTGCCGTCCTCAAGACGGAAGATGGTCACGTTCGAAGTCGTGTGCTTGCCCTTGCGCGTCGTCTCCCCGACCTCACGAACCCTGATGCCCAGACCCGGCTCGATAGCGTTGAGAAGCGAACTCTTCCCCGCGCCGCTCGGCCCCGAGAAGACGCTGAAGCGACCGCGGACGAGCGCCGCGAGTTCGTCGATGTTCGTCCCGTCGGCGGCAGACGTCGCGACCACGTCGTACCCGGCCTGCTCGTAGGCCGCCGCGGCCGGCAGCCACTCTCTCTCATGCACGAGGTCGATCTTGTTGAACACGATGACCGAACGCAGGTCGGCGCTCTCGGCGATGACGAGGACGCGGTCCAGCATCCGGCGATTGAGTCTGGGTGCGCCGAGAGACGCGACGGCCACGAGCTGCTCGACGTTCGCGATGATGACCTGCTCGGCCTCTTTCCTCATCCTCGGTCGGAGCCTCGAGAGCGAGGTCTCCCGCGGATGGACGCGCTCGATCACGGCTCCGCCATCGTCGCGCACGGTGACGTCGACCATGTCCCCGGCGACCAGGAACTTCTCGTGCTCCGAGAGACCGGCGAAGTGCCGCGCACGCACACTGGCGCGCATGATCCTGCCATCATCGAGCACGACCTCCCACTCGTCTCGATAGCAGGCAAGCACTCGACCTGTGTGCTCGTATCCGTCGCTGGTCATCAAGCCTCTCCGGACCCCGTCCGCGCTGCGCGGGGCCACCACGTGCGTCGGGTCGTGTCCGCGCCCTCGCGAAACGGGCCACCCGGCGGCGTTCCATCCGTTCGGGACGCTTGGTTCGCGAGTCTACACGATGTGTGAAGACCTCTCAAGACTAGTCCACTCCGAGCTCCGGCGCCCTCAGCACGGCCAGCATCTCGTCGTGAACGCGTCCGTTGCTCGCGACGATATCGCCGCGGCTGTGGTCCCAATCCGACCCGTCCGTCTGCGAGACGGCGCCCCCGGCCTCGAGCACGAGCAGTCCGCCGGCCGCCACATCCCATATCTTGAGTCCGAGTTCCCAGAACCCGTCAAGTCGGCCGCACGCAACGTACGCGAGATCGAGTTCCGCCGACCCGGCGCGGCGGATGCCACGGACGGACAGGATGAACCGGCTGAGGTTGCCGAGGTTGTTCTCGCTCGCGGCCGAGCGGTCGTACGGGAAGCCGGTCGCCACGATCGAATCACCGAGGAGAGACGCGTCGGAGACACGGATGCGTTTCCCGTTGAGCGTCGCGCCGGCGCCACGCTCGGCCACGAACATCTCATCGCGGAGCGGATCGTAGACGACGCCGGTCACGACCTCCCCCGCCTCCTCCACGGCAATGGCCACGCAGTAGAACGGGTAGCCGTGCGCGAAGTTGTTCGTCCCGTCGAGCGGATCGACGATCCACGCGCGGGAACAGGTCCCCGTCCCCTCGCCCGGCGCGACCGGAGCACTCTCCTCGGCAACGATGCGGTCGTCCGGGTAGTTCTGCCGGATGCGGTCGAGAATGAGCTTCTCGGACGCTGTGTCGACGGAGGTGACAAGGTCGCGGTTCCCCTTCATGTCAATGGCGAACGGGTGCCGCTGGCCCTCCCGCAGAATGGCGCCCGCTTCCCGGGCGATCTCGCTGGCGTGTCTCGTGTGGTCGTGCAAGGAGCGCTCCCTGTCGCGGCGTGCGACGGTGCAGGATTCCTCGATGGATTCGGTATCGGGTCATTCAAGCACAGCGGGGTCAGCGAGGCAAGGAGGCCGCGAGCGCGAGCGACGCGGCCCGGGCGGAACGATGCGTCCGGGAGGACCAGTGGATCCGGATGGACCGACGGGCCCATCCGAACGGGAGGTGCCGGAGTGGGCCCGTCAGGCATTGAGAGGAGGGCGAATCCTCTCGCCGCTGGATGGGCGTGCCGATTGCGCGGCGGCACGACCCTGGTGACGCCCCTATGACCCTCGTTCAGACACCCGGGTTTCAGGGAATATGCCGCCAATGCCGCACGGTTCGGGCCGCGCCTCTTGAACATGTGCAACGCCTGCGCTATCATGTTGTCTAACATCTTGAATCCCAGACACTCGGTCCGCCGCAGCACGCCCCAGAGTGGGTGTCGTGCCGGCGGCCGCTCTGTGAGTAGGACAACCGGGGACACCGGAACAAGGAGATGTCGATGCGCACGAGTGCCAGGATCCTCGCCTTCGCCCTCATCGTCGTGCTGGCCGCGGCGGCCGTGGCAAACGCGGGCGAGACCATCAAGCGGGTCATGCCGGAGAACGGTCTGACCATCATCCTCAAGGAGAACCACTCCTCCCCCGTCGTCAACATGCGGATGTACTTCAAGGCGGGAAGCATCTACGAGGCCGAGTACCTCGGCTGCGGGATCTCGCACAATCTGGAGCACCTGCTGAGCGACGGCACGACGACGAGAACGCTCGAGGACATCGAGCGGGAGATCGAGTCGATCGGCGGTGGATCGAACGCCTACACGACGAAGGACCACACCTGCTACTTCATGGAGACATCGAGCGAGCACTTCTCGAAAGCCCTCGATATCCTCTCCGACTGGGCGATGAACGCGACCTTCCCGCAGGAAGCAGTTGACGCACAGAAGGGCGTCATCACGCGCGAGATCAATATGGGCTACGATGAGCCCGCGCGGCGCATCTACGCGCTCTACGGTGAGACGATGTTCGAACGTCACCCGTCCAAGTACCCGGTCATCGGCTACCTCGAGAACTTCAGTCGCCTGACGCGCGACGATATCGTCACGTACAAGGATCGGATGTACATCCCGAACAACACGATCTTCGTGGTCGCCGGCGACTTCGACGCCGACGAGGCGTACGAAGAGATCAGCGCCGCGTTCGCGGAGTGGGAGCGCAAGCCGATCGAGATGCCGACGTTCCCCGAGGAGCCGCCGCAGCTCGGTCGCCGCGAGCGCCGCGTTCAGCGCGACCTCGACATGGCCTACGTGATGATGGGCTTCCACACGGTACCCCTCTCCGACCCGGATCTCTACCCGCTCGACGTGCTGTCGCACATCATGTCCGAGGGTGAGAGCTCCCGGCTCCACCAGAGACTCGTCAACGAGCTCCAGCTCGTCTACGGCATCACGTCGTGGTCGAGCACACCGAACTACGGCGCCGGCTCGTTCGTGGTCTCGATGCAGCTCGACCCGGCGAACATCGACGCGGCCGTCGATGCCGTGCTCGAAGAGCTCTACGCCGCCACCGACAAGAAGGTCTCGCGCGACGAACTCGAGAAGGCCAAGCAGCTGAAGGCCGCCGAGTTCTGGCTCGGGCGCCAGGACATGGAGAGCATCGCGAGCAGTCTCGGTCAGTCGGAACTCGGCACGGGCAACCCGGACTTCGACGAGCTCTACGTCGAGCACATCCAGGACGTCACCGCCGAGGAGATCATGGACGTGGCGAAGCGCTACTTCTACGATGACAACCTCGGAATCGCCATCCTCGAGCCGTACGCGGACGAGGAGACGGCAGAGGTCGAGACCGCCGGGGACGAGATCGAGGTTGGCGAGGTCGAGCGGATCGTGCTCGACAACGGACTGACGCTGCTCGTCAAGGAGAACCACACGACTCCGATCGTCTCCGTTGGCAGCTACACGGTCGGCGGTGCGCGCGTCGAGGAGATCGCCGGACTCGGCAACTTCACGGCGAGCATGCTCCCGCGCGGCACGAAGAAGCGCAGCGGTGAGAAGATCTCCGAGACGTTCGACTCGATGGGCGCGGTCTACGGCTGCAACGCCAACCACACGCGCATTCAGTCATCACTCACGCTCCTTTCGCAGGACTTCGCCGAGGGGTTCGAGATCTTCGCGGATGTTCTGCTCAACCCGAAGTTCGACGAAGCGGAGATGGAGAAGCAGCGCGAGCTCATCAAGGCCGGCATCCTCGCCCGGAAGGACGACTGGGCGACGGAGGCGATCGATCGCATGGTCGCGGCGCACTTCGGCGACCATCCGTATGCGTCGCCGCCCGTCGGGACCGCGGAGACCGTCGACTCGATCACCCGCGACGACCTCGTCGCGCACCACGCCACGTTCATGGCTCCGGACAACACGGTCATTACGATCTTCGGTGACATCAACACGGATGAGGCAGTCGCCGTCGCCGACAAGGCGTTCGGCAAGTGGCAGCCTTCCAGCGTGGCGATGCCGGCGCGCGTCGACTACGCGGCACGGACCGAACCGGAGACCGTCACAAGCCACCACACTCGTGCACAGGCCGTCATAGCCATGGGCTTCCCGGGCATGCCGTACCAGTCCGAGGACCGCTACGCGATGGATGTGCTGGACGGCGTCATATCCGGCATCTACTACCCGGGCGGCTGGCTCCACGCCGACCTCCGGGGCAAGGGTCTTGTCTATGTCGTCCACGCGTACAACTGGACCGGCCTCGACGAAGGCTACTTCGGAATCTACGCGGCGACGGTTGACGAGGCGCTCGAAGAGGCCGTCGGCATCATCGACGGATACATCGAGCAGATCAAAGCCGACTACGTGACTGACGAGGAGCTCCAGCTCGCCAAGCAGCTGTGCATGGTCATGGACCAGACGCAGAGCCAGACGAACGCCTCGCAGGCGAACGACGCGGCGATAGCCGAGCTCTACGGTCTCGGCTATGACTTCACGGACGACTACGCGCAGCGGATTTCCGAGGTCACGAAGGAAGACGTCCTGCGGGTCGCCCAGAAGTACCTCAACAACCCCGTGACGATCCTGAGAAGGCCGGAGCCTTCGGAGGACGACTACAGCCAGCTCCAGGAGTAGCACGCTCAGAAGCGTGACGTGGATAGAGTGACGCCCGGCGGGAGACCGCCGGGCGTCTTCGTATTGCTCAGGTTCTCAGTCGTGCGCCGCACCCGCTCAGCCGCTCGTCGCCGTGGAGGCACTCCAAACCGGTGAGCCCCAGGTCGTCCTATCCCCTGCTGAGACGGTCCCGGACCGCACGCGTCGAATCGGATAGCTGGCGCCGCTCGCACCACCACTGGTCGGTCGAGCGCACGACGAGAATGGCCACCTTCCCGCAGATCAGTCCCAGCGCCGCGCCGACGACCGAGTCGAACGGGTAGTGAACGCCGACGTAGATGCGCGAGTATGCGATGACGACCGCGATGAAGAAGATGAGCCCCGCGAAGCGCGGGTAGCGCCAGGCGAGCACCGTGGCCATCGAGAACGAGTTCGCGGCATGTGACGACGGGAACGAGAACGCCTTCGACTGACGCACCAGGAGACGGATCTCATCGAGCGGAAGTGCATTGCACGGGCGCGTGCGCCCGACGAGCGGTTTCAGGAACCCGCTCGAGAGCTGGTCCGACAGCGCCACGGCGAGAACCACCATCGCCGCCGCCAGCCGTCCACGACGTCCGCCCCAGATGATCATGGCAAGCCAGCCGCCGAGCAGGACGGCGTACCACCGGTCCTGCGAGGTGACGGCAACCATGATCGGATCGATGATGGGATGCCACGCGGAGGTGTTCAGAAAGCGGAAGAGCGATACGTCAAGCGCGTCGAGCCAGCCGATCATTGCTCCTCCTTGCCGGCTTGCATCCGATGCTCCCCTGCCTCACCGGCCCCTGCTGCGCCGGCGTTCACCCCTTCGGCCGGGGCCTCGGCGGCCGCAGCCTCGGCGGCCACAGCCTCCGCGGCCAACCGCGCTGCCTCCTCACGCTTGATCTTCTCCTCGCCCGAGTTGAGACTCTCCCAGTCGAGGTGATAGACGACCATCACCGGTCCGCCGCAGATCACGTTGTCCGTGAGCACGACCCGGTGAACGGGATCGAAGATCGCGCGGTGGTTGACGAGTTCAGGGTACCAGCTCGGGAACAGCACCGCGTAGTCGGGACGCACGTCCTCGAGGAACTTGAGAACCGCCTGGTCGCGCCGCTCGCCGGGCTTGAGGTAGTGAAGCGCCTGCGGAGAGATCAGACCACATGTGTCCAGGACCTCGCGGTCGGAGAAGTACGCGATGGCGCCGATGTCGTTCGCCGCAATGACAGCATCGCGCGGCGTGTGCCGTTCGAGCCACTTCCCGATCGTGACCTGCATCTCCTCGATATTGGCGACCTCTCGCCCGTAGATGCGGCCCCGATACCAGCCGCTCCTGAACTGAGCGAAGAGCGCGACGACCATGAAGAACCAGATCAGCGCCCGTTCGAGGACGATCCTCGCCGGGCGTCCCATGAACTTCGCCTCGCTGAAGATGCGGGCCGCGTATGTCGCCGCGCCGTACATACCCACGGTGCCCATAATGAGCATCAGCGGCGCGACCGGCGCGATGTATCTCCCCTCCTGGTACTCGGCCGAGCCGAACGGCACGAACACGCCGATGGCAACAGGGAACAGAACGACAGAGATCGGGATCAGGAACGAGCGGTAGCGGCTGCCCTCGTCGTAAGGGAGGGTGAACACCATTCGCAGCATCCCGAATCCGGCGAACACGAACAGCAGCGGGTTGTTGTTCAGACTCTCGTGCAGGAATGAGAGGTAGTAGTCGAACGGGCGGACCGTGAACGACCGAACGAACTCGGCCGCGCTTCCGGACGCGGTCGCCGCGATGAGCCCCGCGTTCCACTGACACGCCTTCGCATACACCGTGTTCGGGAGAAATCCGCCGCCGAACCTCTTGCTGAAGACGAGGAAGGGCAACACGATGAGAAGGAAGAGTCCGATGTGCGCTACGACCGGGCCGATCCAGTCCCGCGTTGCGAGCTCGCGCCACTTGATGAACAGACTCGTGAGCACGCGGTCCAGCAGCGCGGCAACGAAGAACACGGCGCACTCCGGCCTCGCAAGCGTGGCCAGTCCGAACGCGATAGTCGCGACGTACTGCCGTCTGTCCCCCGGTGTCGTGTAGAGCACGTGTGCCATGATGCCGACGAGCGTCAGCATGACCGCGAGCGTGACCTCCATGCCGGACAGCGACGCCCAGACCAGCCGCGGGAGCGACGCGACGAGCACGGCGGAGAACAGCGCCTCTCGCGCATCCCCTGAGATCGCGCGCACGAGCACGTAGGAGAAGTAGACGGACAACCCCAGGAACAGAATGCCCAGCACCTTCGCCGCGAGGACGGGGTCGCCTCCGACGAGATAGCCAGTGGCGGTCATGAGCGTCCACAGCGGCGCCGTGGAGCCCGACACCGGTACACCGGGGTTGTACGAGAACCCGTGGCCCAGCGCAAGATTGCGCGCGAACTGCGCGTGAGTCCACCCGTCGTCAAGCGGGAACCCGAACACACCCGCGATCGTGTACTCGCGCCACAGGAAGTAGGCGACCAGGACGGCCATGACGGCGAGAGCGATCAGGATCTGCGAACGCTCCCGCATGCGCAGGCGTCCGTCGATGAACTCGCGTCTGTCGATCTCTCGTGCTGCCATGTTCTCCCCTGTCGTCGTGTCAGTAGCCACGTCCTCAATGCGCGATGCGCGCCTCGAGCTGGCCGATGCGGTCGCGGACCTGTTCGGCATTGCTGGCCGCCGGCGCGCCCTGGATGTACCGCCTCAGCGACTCGAGCTGTCTCACATCATCTCCGCGCATCTCGTGGATGAGCGCCATGTTGAGATGAGCCTCCGCGTAGTCCGGATCGAGTTCGAGCGTGCGGATGAACTCCCGCTCTGCTGCGTCAACGTCGCCGGAACCGAGATACGCCGAACCCAACAGGCATCGGGGCTGCGGCAGATCGGGCGCGGCCGTAGCGGCGCGCTCGTAGTATGCGAATGCTTCGTCTTCGCGCTGCTGCGATGACATCGCCGCGGCGAACTGGCAGAGCAGACGACTCAGAGCCTCTCGTGCCTCCAGCTCACCTGGGCTCACGTGCACGGCTTCCTCGTAGGTCGCGAGCGCCTCCTCGCGCCGCCCGACCTCCTCCAGCACGATGCCCCTGGCAAGCAATCTCCTGCCCGTCGCCCGCGCATCAATGGCCTCCCCCGCCTCGGGGGGAGCTCCCACCATGATCCCGCGCGGCGAGGCGCGGAACCCGTCGAGCGACGTGAGCTGTTCGGCTCTCGACTGGCGGTACATGCTCTTGGGCGCGGAGAACTCGAGCTGAAGACCGTTGTCGGTGTGGATCACTCCCTCGCCCGCGTACTCCCGGATCGTCGTCGGGCTCAGGAGGTAGAGCGCGGTGTAGTCGAGCGGCGTGTTGACGCCGACCGAGGCGAGGTCCGCGCCTGTCGAGGGATCGGCCAGCCGGGCCGTCAGGACATCCCAGTCGAGCTTCGCGTCGCCGACGGTGCCGACGAGCATGTAGTCCACGCCGGGATCGAGTTCCCAGATCGTCGCGCTGTCGAAGACGTCGGCGAAGGTCCTCGCGATCATCCGGCACTGCTCGTCGGTCATGTTGTACGCCTGGAACCACATTCCGACGACCCCTCCGTCGTTCATGCGGTCGCGCGCCATCTGGAAAAACTCCCGCGTGAAGAGGTTCGAGATCCCCACGATCCACAGATTCGACGGCTCGGAGATCATCACGTCGTACGTGCGCTGTGTGTACTCCACGTGGTTGCGGCCGTCCTCGATGATCACGTTGAGACGCGGGTCCTCCATGCAGTGACCATTCGCCTCGGCGAAGAACGTGCTTGCCACCTCCAGCATCGCCGGCGCGATCTCAACACAGTCCACAGTCTCGATCGGATACGACAGCGCGGCGCCGACCGTCACGCCGCTCGCCAGACCGATGACGAGCACGTCCTTCGGGTCCGGGTGCAGCATCATCGGCGCGTGCGCCAGCAGCTTCTGCGTTCGCATGTCGGGGCCGTCCGACGCCTCGGTCTTGCCGTTCGACTGCAGATAGATGTCACTCCTGGCCTGCCGCACGGTCACCGTCGTGGCCACGCCTTCCTTGTGGTAGAGAACGGTGCCGAACGACCGGATCGCGTCCTCGCCGGTCAGACCCCACTCCTCGGCCTGACTCGAGTACATGTCCGCGTAGAAGTACGACCCGCTCGACATGATAGCGGGATCCCAGGACGGCAGCAGCGGAAGCACCACGACGATGAGCAACACCGCCGCGACAGCCGGCGCGAACCTGCGCAGACCGCCGACCGTCCTGTCGGCGATGGTGAGCACCGCGCCAAGCGCGAGGCTCACTGTCACCGCGAATGAGATGGCCCCCTGGATCCCGAGCCACGGAATGAGCACGAACCCGCCGACGAACGAGCCGGCGATCGCGCCGACCGTGTTGGAGGCATAGACGGCGCCGACCGAACGGCCGACCGCCTCCAGTCTGCGCGTGCAGATCCTCACGACGAGCGGAAACACGCCGCCCATCAGAACGGTCGGAACGAGAATGACGAGGAAGACGATGCCGAACTCCGCGGCCATCAGAGCGCCGAACGAGCCGGAGAACCGTTCGACGATGCCGATCATGGCGAGCGGAAGCCTGCCGAGGATGGGGACGACGGCGAGCGCCGCCGCGCCGATACCGATCTCGATGCCCCCGAGGCGCCACAGAAGGCGCTCCCACCGGTCGACGAGCCTCGATACGATCGACGCGCCGAGCGCGAGCCCGAGAATGTAGGCCGTGAGCGTCAGACTGACCGCGTAGACAGACGATCCGATCACGAGCGACAGTGAGCGCATCCACGCGACCTGGTAGACCATGGCGGCAAAGCCGGAGACGGCGAATGCCACGATGGCGAGCACGATGACATAGCCGCCCGCGCGTTTCCCGTCCGCGGAAGCGCTGCGCACGGCCGCCGCACCTCGCTCGGCGTGCCCCCTCGCGCGCTTCCGGTCCTCCACTCCCCCGGCGTCGGACCGACGCTCCTCCGGCGCCGCCTGCGTCCCGGCTCCGCGCGCGGCGGAGAACACGAGCAACGCGATGATGACGTTGATGGCGGCCGCGAAGAAGGTGGCACCCATGATGCCGAGGCGCGGCATCAGCACGAACCCGGCCGCGAACGACCCGACGACCGCGCCGAACGTGTTGACCGCGTAGAGACGCCCGACGGTCTCACCCAGCGTGTCGAGACGAGTGGTGAGATACCGCGAGAGCACCGGGAGCGTTGCTCCCATGAGCGTGGTCGGAACGATGAGCACGAGACCCGAGATAAGGAACCGGACGAGCGTCAGCGTCTGGAAGCTCGCGTCGAGACTCTGATACGCGTTCCTGTAGACGGGCGCAAGAAGGACAAGAAGCGCGGGCACGAGTACGCACGAGACACCGATGGCGGCCTGGAGGATCCCGTAGAGACGAAGCGAATCGCTCCTCCGGTCGACGAGTCGTCCGGCGAGGAAGCTCCCGAGCGCGAGACCGGCCATATAGACGGTGAGCACGGTCGTGATCGAGTAGACCGACGCCCCCATGGTGCGCTCAAGGAGTCTGGCCCAGACCACCTCGTAGATCAGACCGGAGAACCCGGAGAAGAAGAAGAACCAGAGGATCCGGTTCCTCGAGCGGTTCGCGACCGTCATCGAGCCCTCCCGTACCGGTGAACCGTGCATGACAAACGGGGATTCCCTTGCGTGAACGTGAATCTCTATCCTAAAGGCCGTCGCGGGGCATCGTCAACCTCTCACGGCCGCGTGACGCCGGGCCGGTCACGAAGAAGGGCCCGGGCTTGCGGCCCGGACCCTTCTGGAGTGTCCTTCCCGTAGTACGATGCGCCTCCTAGCGGAGCAGCACCATCTTGCGCGCGAGTTCCGCTCCGTCCGAGGTCAGGCGGTACAGATAGACGCCCGACGCCGCGGCGCTCCCGCCCTCGTTCTTCCCGTCCCAGACGATCTCGTAGCGGTCCGCGGTCGCCTGCGCATCGACGAGTCTGCGCACGTGCCGCCCGTTGATGTCGAAGATGTCCAGCAGAACGCGCGAATCGGTCGGGATGGTATAGCTGATCCTCGTCATCGGGTTGAACGGGTTCGGCGCATTCTGGAACAGCGCGAGCCGCTCGGGCACCGACCAGTCGTTGACGCCGGACCCGGACGTCGTCACGAAGTCCGCGTCGGAGTCGTCGTACATGGCCAGGCCGGCCGCGTCACGAGCGATCACACGGATGCGGTTCGTCTCGGACGCGCTGTCCGGCACAGCCCACATGAACGAACCGTCGTTCGGCTCGCCGGTCGCGATGGTCTCGGTGAAGGTCGCGCCGCTGTCACGCGACAGGAGGATGTCGATCCCGGTCACGCCCGTGTCATCGCTGGCGGTCCACGTGATCTCGTAGTCCTCTTCGCCGGTGACGTCCTCTCCCCCGTTCGGGGTCTGCACGGCGACCGTCGGCTGCTCGGTATCCGGCCATCCGGCCACGAGCCATTCCAGCGTGCGGACCACGATGGTGTCGCGGACGGCTGCTCCGGTCACACCCTCTACGCCGAACGCGTAGAACACGAGCGTGTGCGCGGCGTCCATTCTGATAGCGCCCTCGAGACCGGGTTCGTATTCGAAGATGCCGACCGCTGAGTCACGCGGCTCGATCTCGCTCGGGTAGAACTGGTTCATCGCCGAGTCCTCGCCGTTGAGCGTGAACGACAGCCCATCGCCGATCGGATCGCCCGAGACGCCGTCAAGACTGCGGTACCCCGAGTCGTCCTCGATGTAATCGGCGTGGAGGTAGTCGTGCAGGAAGTCGACGTTGCCGTAGTAGTCGAGCGACCAGCCGATGTCCTCGCCGGAGATGAAAAGCGGGTGCCCGGCGTCGAGGTAGGTCGCCAGCGCCGCGCGGTTGTCATCGTTGAGATTGCCATTCCAACCGACGTTCCATATGACCACCTCGTAGTCGTCGAGCTTGCCGGCCGTGATGTTGCCGTCGAGGTCCTCGGTCCACACGTCGTAGGCGTAGCCGGTCCGGTCGAGCGACTCCTCGAAGTAGAGCTGCGTGCTCGTCGAACCATCGTCGTCCACGAGAAGCACCGGCACCGGGCCGAGCACCAGCGTGAACGTCTGGCTGGTCGAGTAGATCATGTTCGCTGTGACGTCGAGCTGCATCTCGACCTGCTCGCCCGCCGGGGCGAACTCATCGATGGAGACCTCGAACGGCGTCGTGCCGACCTTCGATTCGCCCGTGTCGATGTCGCCGTAGTAGGAGCTCGCCTGCGTCACGGTCACGTACGGACTCGCCGTCGAGATGGTCGCCGACACTCCGGTCCTGTTCGGCGAGAGGATGTCGTTGCGAAGCTCGATGTCGAGATCAACAGCCTCACCCGGATCGGGTCTGCCGTCGCCGTCGCCGGTGGCCGAGTCGTCAACGTCGTGGCTCTTGTAGACGACCTCGTCGCCCTCGTAGTAGTAGAGCAGGCGCGCGTTGGCGCCGACGTTGCACGTGCCGTACTTGAGCCAGACGAAGCCGTCCTCGCCCCAGCCGTCGCCCCAGCTGTTCTTCACGAGCCAGGCGCCCTCGCCGCTGCACGCGTCGTCGTCCCACCCCACGATGAGCATGCAGTGATTGGTCGGGTCGGTCCCGGGGTTCTCGTAGCAGCCGCCGCCGTACGAGGAGAAGTCGCTGTACGCTGTGAAGGAGGTCGTCACCGGTCCGATAGCGAGCGCGGTCTTGATGGCATCGAAGCTGTTCGGGATGTCGACCCAGTCGCTCGTCGCCGCGTACTTCTGGCAGAACTCGTCGTCGCAGGGGACCGTGTCGTCTGCCTCGTACGGCATGCACGTCTCAAGCGCGGAGCCGTTCTCACGGATGTACGTCCACGCCCACGTCGGGAACCCGCCGCTGCAGCCGTAGCCCTGTGTGCGACACGAGAGGATCTGCTGCTCTGACAGGTCATACTCGATGCTCTCGTTGATCAGGACCGCCGACTCCAGAGCCCCGATGGCGCAGAAGTCCCAGCAGCTGCCGCAGCCACCCTGGTTCTTCACGGCCGAGACACCGCCGTAGTCACGCCAGTCGAACGACGCCGCGTGGAATCGTCTGACCGGGAACGGCAGGCTCGACTCGGTCAGGGCCGCATCACGCCGGGCGATGTCCTCCGGCACGATCAGACCCATCATCGCCTCCCGCTCCTCCGCGGTGAGGTCGGTGACCCAGGTACGCTTCGCTGTCCAGTGATACCCGTTCGCGTCGATCTCGCGCTGGAGCTCCTCGATCTCAGGATCGGAGATGGGAACATCGCCTGCCGGCGCCACGGCGCACAGGCCCAGCACGATCACGACCGCAAGCGCCGCCAGAATGGCCGCGCGGCGAGTGATCGTCATGTGAGTCCTCCGTTCTGGATGTGATCCTGTGATGCGGGACTATTATAGCATAAGACAGTCCAATCGGCCAGTAACGGGCCGTTCCATCCCCCCCGCAACACCCGTTGGACGCGGGCGCCGCCGCTCCCGGATAGACGAAGCCCGCCGGCGAACCGACGGGCTTCTATCTGCCGCAGAATCAGATGATTCGTTATGTTCTAGCGGTACATCCTCTTGATACGACCCCAGCTGGTCTCCTCGACCGGGCTGACGGGCTCCGCGCTACCCTCGAACCAGGTGTCGTCGAGGTTGATGCCAGCGCCGCCGGCAACACCCGGACCACAACCGTTGT
>JAPEKQ010000026.1 GCA_029990205.1 bacterium | reverse complement strand
CGACCGCCTCGGTCGGCGATGTGCCGGCGAACGGCTCCGCGGACGTGCTGTCCGCCCTGCGGTTCCTCGTCGCTCCGGACTGTCCGAACGAGTGGGATGCGGAGTTCGCCCTGACGTTCACCGACGCCGCGAGAGCGACGTGGAGCGACACGATCAGGGTCAGGCTGTTCGCGCCCGAGCCGCGTGTCGCCCGGACCGTACTCGACGACTCGGTCGGCGGGGACGGGGACGGAACCGCGGAGTGGGGCGAGACCGTGAGTCTCCTCGTGGAGATGCAGAACGAGGGGAACGGCTCGGCGGAAGGTCTGACCGGAGTCATCCGGTACCCAGCCCCAGCAGAGATCGTGGTCATTGACAGTCTCGAGTCGTGGGGCACGGTACCCGCCGGCGGTTCGGCCGCCGGGACGATCGGGTTCACCGTCGATATCCCAGGTCACGTTCACAACGTGTTCGAACTCGAGTACACCGACGCGTACGGCATGACGTGGACGGCCGCGATGGACATCGCGAGGCCCGAGGCGCCCGACAGTCTCTGGGGGCGCGTCAAGGGCACGACGATCCAGCTCTACTGGAACCAGTCGGAGAGCGCCGACATCCGGGGCTACGACATCATGAGAAGCGACGCCGAGGCGGGACCGTACGTCACGGTGAACACGGCCATCATCGAGAACGCGGCGTACTTCGCCGACAGCGGGCTTGATGAGAACACCCGCTACTTCTATCGCGTCACCGCCGTCGATTCGTCAGGTCTGGCGAGTCTCGGAGGGCAGACGCTCACGATCAGCACCAATCCGCCGAGCCAGGCCGGGTGGCCTCTCACGACGAACGGCGGAGTGTACTCGAGTGTCGCGGTGACCGATCTCGACGGCGACGGGGTCAAGGACATCGTCGTCGCTTCCGACGAGCTCTACGCGTGGCGTGGTGACGGCAGTGAGTTCCTCGACGGGGACGGCGATCCCCGTTCGGACGGCGTCTATGCGATCGACGGCACAGGCGGCTACCGGTGTTCGCCTGCGATCGGCGAGGTCGACGGCGACCCGGATCTCGAGATCGTCGCGGCGGCATGGACGAACGTCGGGACCGATCTGAACCCGGTCTACGAGGTCTTCGTGTGGAACGCCGAGGATGGGACCGTCGCGTCCGGCTGGCCGGCGGTGACGAAGCGCTTCTGCTGGGCGAGCCCGGTGCTTGCCGACCTGGACAACGACGGGCGCAGTGAGGTCATCATTCCCTGCGCGGACGGCAAGATCTACTGCTGGCGCTACGACGGCTCCGAGTTCCTCGACGGTGACGACAACCCGTTGACGACTGGTGTCTTCGCTGATCTCGTGGACCAGTACGTCTATTCCTCGCCGGCGGTTGCCGACATCGACGGCGACGGCGCACCCGAGATCCTCCAGGCGGCCTCGCACGAGAGCCTCTACTGTTTCGAGGTGGACGGGACCCGGACGCCGGGGTGGCCGGTCAACATCGAGTTCAAGGCGTACAGCTCGCCGGCGGTCGGCGACGTGGACGGCGACGGCGACCTCGAGATCGCCATCTCGTCGAAGGCATGGAAGACGTGGATCTTCGACCACGAGGGGAACGAACTGGACGGATGGCCGAAGGTCGTGGAATCGAACGGCGACTTCCCGCCGTCACCTGTGTTCGCCGACGTCACGGACGACGGGGAACTCGAGCTCATCCAGGTCTCCTCGACGGGGAGCATATGGGTCTGGGACTACGACGGCAATGCGTTCCCCGGCTGGCCGCAGCAGCTCGGCAGCAACACCAAGTCGAGTCCGGCGGTTGCCGACGTGGATGACGATCCCGATCTGGAGATCGTCGTCGGGTGCGACGACGGCAAGCTCTACGCGTTCGATATCGACGGGTCGCTTCTCAACGGTTGGCCCATCCAGACGGATGCCGAGATCTACGGTTCGCCGTCGGTCGACGATCTCGACGGCGATGGCGACAATGAGGTTCTTGTTGGCGGGATGGACACGAACGTCTACATGTGGGATACGCCCGGAGATTACGATGACGGCGACGGCGTCGAGTGGGGCATGTTCCTCCACGACACGTGGCGCACGCAGTTCTACGGTTTCACTGAGCCCGTCGCGGTGCCGGACGAGCCCGAGACACCCGAGCCGGTCAACACGCTGGTGCTCGACCAGAACCGTCCGAACCCGTTCAATCCTGTCACGGAGATCGCCTACAACATCCCGGGCGGGGATGGTGGTCGGGTCACGCTCTCGATCTACGCCATCGATGGTTCGCTCGTGACGACGCTCGTGGATGAGCTGCGTGACGCGGGGCCGGGAACCGCGACCTGGGACGGTCTCGATGCCCGAGGGCGGCGGGTCGCGTCCGGGGTCTATCTGTACCGGATCAGCGCGGCCGGCGAGACGGTCGCACGGAAGATGGTGCTTCTGAAATAGCCGCACAATCCCACTTCGCGTGGGGAACCGCGGACAGAATGCAGGGGAGAGGGGCTCTTGGAGCCCCTCTCTTTCGTTTTCCGGGTGGGATGCGATGGACCCCATCCCACCCGGGGCCCCGACGCGAAGATTTCTTCGAAAAGCCCATCAGATAGGCGTTTTTTTCACTTGACAGTTCCGGACCTCACCGTCTATTCTCCCCGGAAGTGGGCAGAAGTGGGATGAAGTGGGGAAACGCAGTGCCATGCACCGCGGCACCCTGTGGAGCGACACGTGAACTCCTTCCTCGGAACATACCGTCACACGCTCGACTCGAAGGGACGTCTCTCGATCCCCTCGAAGTTCCGCAAGGCCACGGGCGAGGTCTTCGTCCTGACCCTCGGGCTCGACGGGTGTCTGTTCTTCTATCCCACCGATGAATGGAAGCGCGTCCAGAAGAAGCTCGGATCGCTCTCATTCACGTCGCGCAAGACGCGGTTCTTCACGCGCGAGATCGCGGCGCACGCGTGCGAGGTGACCGTCGACGGTCACGGTCGCATCATCGTCCCACAGGAACTCAGAGAGCTCGCCGGTCTCGAGAAGGACATTCTCGTCATCGGCGCCATCGAGCGCATCGAGATCTGGAGTCCGGAGCGCTACCGGGAGTACAAGGACGGGTTCGGGATGACCTACGAAGAGGTCGCGGAGACACTCTGGGACAACCCGAGCGACGACGTGAACGACGGCGGGGAGGAGTAGGGGCATGACGATCCAGTCGCGCGCAACCGAGCACTCGATCGTGCTCCACATGGCGGGCAGCATGGCTGCCAGCGAGTTCGCGCAGCTCCACCGTCACCTCGTCAGCCTGTGCACCAGCAGGCAGAACCAGATCGTTCTCGATTTCAGCGACGTCGAGCACATCAGCTACCGCGACGCATCCGTGCTCGCTCGCGAGTTCGATCTGGTCCGATCGCACGCAGGAGATCTGAAGGTGGCCGGTCTGAGCCCCTACGTGAGGAACATCTTCCTCCTGGCGGGACTCCACGGGCTCCTTGAGACCAATACATCGGCACCCGAGAGAGGGAACCGGACGGGCACTGCACGCGCACTTCTCGCGAGCTGACCAAGCGCCCGTTCCTCGAGGGGCCGGTGGCCGTGACGCACCGCGTACCTGACCAAAGCGACATACAACATGCAGTCGGCTCATCTGCCGGTCATGACGACCGAGGTGGTCGAGTTCCTCATAACTCGTTCCACCGGTCTCTATATCGACTGCACCGTCGGTGCAGGGGGACACGCGCGACAGATCCTCCTCAATGCTCCGGCAGGCAGACTCCTCGGGCTCGATCTTGATGCCGAGGCGATCGAGACCGCCCACGATGCGCTGCGACCGTTCTCCGAGAGGGTGGAGCTGGTGAGAGCCAATTTCTCGTCACTGCGTGAGACCGCCGAGGCCGCCGGCTTCACCGCGGCCGACGGTGTGCTCATGGATCTCGGGTTCTCTTCCATGCAGCTCGACCACGCGGAGCGGGGTTTCAGCTACACCAACGAGGGACCGATCGACATGCGTCTGGACGGTCGCTCCGGAAGAAGCGCGCGGCAGCTCATCGAGCACGCGCACGAGCGCGGACTCGCCGAGATCATCCGCGACTACGGTGAGGAGCGGCGCGCGCATCCCGTCGCCCGCGCGATCATCACGGCGCGTGACAACGACAGGCTGCGGACGACGGCCGATCTCGCCGAGGCCGTCATCTCCACGAAGCCGAAGAACAGAACGAAGACGCTCGCCCGGGTGTTCCAGGCTCTTCGCATCGCCGTCAACGGCGAGCTGGACAATCTCCGCGAGGGACTCCGGCAGGCGGAGCAGGTGCTCAGGCCGGGCGGCCGTATCGTCGTCATCTCGTACCACTCGCTGGAGGATCGCATCACGAAGCGGCATTTCGTCAATGCCGCCGACCCGTGCACGTGCCCGCGCGATCTGCCGAAGTGCGTGTGTGGCAAGAAGCCGACGATGCGGATCATCACGCGGCGCGTTGTGACGCCGCAGCCGGCCGAACTCGCCAGGAACCCGAGGGCGCGGTCGGCGAAACTGAGAGTCGCAGAGCGGTTGCCTGACCACGCGGCAGCCTGACAGGGGAGCGGCGACCGGAGGCCATGAGGCGCCGGTCGTCTGACTACCCCCAGGGGGAACGCGGTGCAGCGAATGAGATTCCTGAGGAAGAAGCAGACCGTACCAAGGCGTCGGACGAGCGGACGTTCAACAGGCGCTCGTCGCACCGCATCGCATTTCTCTCCGCTGGCATTCATCGCCGGTCGGGTCGGCGGCATCGCGACCGGACCGGTGACTCTTATGAGGGGCATCCGGGGGTCGGTCCACGCGAAAGGGCTTGTGCTCTGGGCCGCGGCGCTCCTGACCGGGATCCTCTGCGTGTGGCAGCACGTGTACGCCTCGCATCTGGCCGGTGAGATCGAGAGCCTGCGCGAACGCCGGGGCAGACTCGAGGCGGAGATCGGGTTCCTTGAGATGGACTGTGTGGCGCTCTCGAGCCGGGAGCGGATCGAACGATACGCGATGGAGCAGCTGGACATGCGGTACCCGGGGCAAGATGAGGTCGTGAGGCTGGGAGAGGTCCCGGCAGGCGGCAGAGACGAAGCGGGCTACGTGATGAGGGACGGCCGTGCACCGACCGACGGGTAGAGACGAGATCGTAGAGAGGGCACACGTGAGGCGACTCGGCGTCGCTCTCGTGTTCGCGCTCGCGGTCTGGGCCGTCATCGTCGTTCGCCTTGTGTTCATCCAGGTCGTCCACGGGCCGCGGCTCGCCGGCTACGCCGAGCGGCAGCAGGTCGTGACCGTCGAACTGGCGCCCGACCGCGGCGTGATCTTCGATCGCAACCTGATCCCGCTGACCGATAACCTCGATGTCCACTCCGTCTGCGCGCACCCGCGCGAGGTCGACTCGCCGCGCGCTGCGGCCCGGTCCCTTGCACGCGTCCTCGGCGGCGACTCGCGCTCGTACAGAGAGCTTCTCTCGAAGAACACCGGATTCGTGTGGCTCGAGCGTCAGGTCTCGCCCGCTCGCGCTCACGCCGTCGCGGCGCTCGGGATCAAGGGCGTCGAGCTTCTTCCGGAAACCAAGCGCGTCTACCCGCACGGTGAGCGCGCCTGTCACGTGATCGGATACACGGATATCGACGGTCGCGGCATCTCCGGCGTCGAGCAGCAGATGGACGAGTGGCTGCGCGGCACGCCGGCGACGGTCGAGTATCACCTCGACTGCGTACAGCAGCGCTCTCCGGCGCCGTCGGGTTCGCGCATCGCTCCCGAGGACGGCGAATCGGTTGTGCTGACGATCGACGCCGTGCTCCAGGAGATCTGCGAGGTCGAACTCGAGCGGGCCATCCGCGAGCAGGAGGCCAAGGGCGGCACGGTCATCGTGCAGGACCCGTGGACGGGCGAGATCCTGGCCATGGCGAACTGGCCCGGCTTCGACTGCAATCGCTTCTCCCGCTACGCCGACGAGTGCTGGCGCAATCGCGCCGTCACCGATCAGTTCGAACCCGGGTCGACGTTCAAGGTCGTTACGGCGTGCGCCGCCATCGAGACCGGCGCGGCCGACGAGAAGTCGGTCTACTACACGTCGCAGGGCAAGCGGAAGTTCGGGAGCTTCACCATCCGCGACGTCAAGCCGCACGGGTGGCTCACGTTTCGCAAGGCGCTGACCAAGTCGAGCAACATCGGCTTCGCCCAGATCGGTGGAGCCGTCGGCAAGATCCCCCTGTACTCATACGCGCGCGATTTCGGGTTCGGATGTCTCACGGCCATCAATCTCCCCGGCGAGGTTCGCGGCACGCTCCGCCCGCCCGCCGACTGGAGTCGGCGATCCGTCCACACGATCGCCATCGGTCAGGAGATCGCGGTGACCGCGCTCCAGCTCGCGGGCGCCTACTCGGCCGTGGCGAACGGCGGATACCTCATGGAGCCGCACATCGTCAAGGCGGTCCTGAGCGATGACGGGCGTGTCCTGGAGGAATCGCAGCCGTGTGTCGTTCGCGAGGTCGTGCGGCCCGAGGTCGCTGCGGTCGTGAGGGACATGATGAAGGACATTCCGGTCGACGGCACGGGCAGGAAGGCCGCCGTCGCTGAGTTCGCGGTCGCCGGCAAGACGGGAACCGCACAGAAGGTGGTCCCCGGCATCCGGGGCTACGCCCCGGGAAAGCACGTCTCCTCGTTCGCAGGGTTCGCTCCCGCAGATGATCCCGGTGTGGTCATCCTCGTCGTTGTCGACGAGCCGAAGGGGCGGGGGCTCGGTGGAGAGGTGGCGGCTCCCGTCTTCCGGCGCATCGTCGAGCGTGTCGTGAGGAGCTCGGGTCACGAGCTCATCCTCGGTCGCAGGAATGCGCGGCCGGCGGAGGAGCTGACGACGTGCTCTCTCGAACCGGAAGGGCTCGGGCTCGCAGGGCGTCTGATGGATGAGGCCGACGCGCAGCAGGTCGCAGGGTACGAGGCGGCCGACTACGACGCGGCCGGGTATGCGCTGGCCGCCGGTGCGCTCGGTGCGCGCCGCAGCGGCAGTGACTGTCTCATCGTCCCGGCGTCGTTCGCAGGGACCGACGCCGATGAGATCGGCGAAGCGACCATCGACATGCCCGATCTTGTCGGGATGAGCCTCAGACGCGCGCGTCGCACGGCGGCGGGTCTCGGGCTCGTGCTCTCGTTCGACGGAACCGGTCTGGTCCGGTCGCAGTCGCCGCGGTGCGGATCCGCGGTGATGGCCGGAGACAGAATCCGAGTGGAGTGCCGATAGCATGAACGACAAGCGCACATACGAGATGAACCTCGCGGCCCTGCTCACGTCGAGCGGTGTCGCTGCGAGCGTGGCGTCCGGTCTTCCCGCCGAGGCGGCGGAGATCTCCGTGCGTTCCATCCAGTACGACTCGCGCCGCGTCGAGCCCGGGAGCCTCTTCGTCGCTGTGACCGGTTACGTCGCGGACGGTCACCAGTTCGTCGCCGGCGCCGCAGAGCGCGGAGCCGTTGCCGCTCTCGTGGAGAGGAAGACGGGGGCGCCGGGCGTGCTCGAGATCGTCGTGCCGGACACCAGAGTCGCGATGGGGCCTGTCGCCCACGAGCTCTACGGACGCCCGTCCGACCGCCTCGTCGTGCACGGTCTGACAGGGACGAACGGAAAGACCACGACGTCACACATCATCGACGCCGTTCTCGTCGAGGCGGGGCAGAGGACCGGGCTGATCGGAACGCTCGGCTACCGCATCGCCGACCGCTTCGTTCCCGCGGCGCGGACGAGTCCGGAAGCCGTTGATCTTGCCGCCGCGCTGGCCGAGATGGTCGACGCCGGGGTGGACGCCGTAACGATGGAGGTCAGCTCGCACGCGCTCGCGCTCGGGCGCGCGCTCGGGACCCGGTTCGACACCGCGACGTTCACGAACCTGTCGCGCGACCACCTTGATTTCCACGGCTCGCTCGAGGAGTACGGCGCCGCCAAGCGCCGGCTGTTCGAACTGGCCGAGGCCGAAGCCAACAAGCCCGGATCGACCGCCATCATCAATACGGATGACCCGTTCGGACGCGCTCTCGCCGACGCGTTCGGGAACTCGGCGAGCCTCAGGGTCCTGACCTACGGGATGGCCGGGGGCGATGTGCACGCGAGCGACGTCAGAGCATCGGCGAGTGGCACCGAGGCCCGGTTCCACACGCCGAACGGTGACTTCGACATCTCGATGCGGCTCATCGCGGGATTCAACGTCCTCAACGCGCTCGCTGCGACGGCCGTGGCCGTCAGCCGCGAGATCCCGCTTTCGACCATCCAGGCCGGGATCGCCGGCGTCGAGCGCGTTGCCGGTCGTCTCGAGGTCGTGCCCGGCAACGCGGGGTACTCGGTTGTCGTCGACTACGCGCACACGCCCGACGCGCTCGAGAAGGTGCTCCGGGCGGTCCGCGAACTCGACCCGAGACACATCGTCACGGTGTTCGGGTGCGGGGGAGACCGCGACCGCGGGAAGCGGCCGCTGATGGGCGAGATCGCCGCGCGGCTGTCGGACCGGGTCGTGGTGACCTCTGACAACCCGAGAACCGAGAGCCCGCGCGTCATCATCGACGAGATTCTCGAGGGCATCGGAGACATCGGGCGGTCGCAGGTCGACGTCGTCGAGGACCGGCGAAGCGCGATCAGGACCGCCGTGTCGATGGCGGGGGTCGGAGACGTCGTGGTCATCGCGGGCAAGGGACACGAGGACTACCAGATCATCGGTACCGACAGAGTCCACTTCGACGATCGTGAAGAGGCGATGGCCGCCATGGCTCAGAGCGGCGGCGCCGCCTCGTCCGGGGGCTCCTCGGACTGCGGAACGCAGAGGGTGTGATGGAGCGGATCGAGCTGACAGAAGCGGCTTCGGCGCTCGGGATCGCGGCAGATACCGTCGCGGCGATCGCTGAGAGCAACGAGGCGGGTGCGTCGGGCGTCACGGCGGGTGTCGGGATCTCCGGCGTGTCGACCGACTCGCGCATGGTGCGGTCGGGCGACCTCTTCGTCGCGCTTCGCGGCGACCGGTTCGACGGACACCGCTTCGTGGCCGACGCTCTGGCGTCGGGCGCCGCGGCCGCCGTGGTCGAGGCCGACTGGGCCCGGACGCACACGCACGCGCTTCCGGGTGCCGCCGTTCTGCTTTCGGTCGCCGACACGCTCACTGCGCTCCAGGAGCTGTCGCAGTGGTACCGGAACCGGTTTGAGATCCCCGTCGTCGCGGTGACCGGGTCGAACGGCAAGACGACGACGAAGGACATGACGGCAGCCGCGCTCGGTCATCAGATGGGCGTCTGGAAGACCCGCGGCAACTACAACAACCACGTCGGTGTTCCGCTGACGCTCTTCGGGATCGAGTCCGCGCACGACATCGCGGTCGTCGAGATGGGGATGAACCATCCGGGTGAGATCGCGCGCCTCGCCGAACTCGCGAGACCCCGGGTCGGTATCGTGACGAACGTCGCGGCGGCCCATCTCGAGAGCATGCGTGACCTCGACGGCGTCGCGGCCGCCAAGCGCGAACTCATCGCGGCGTTGCCGATCGACGGCACCGCGGTTCTCAACGCGGACGATCCGCGTGTGCTGGCGATGGCGACGGACTGTCCCTCGGCGGTCGTGCTCTACGGCCTCTCGAAGGACGCCGATGTCGCCGCGGATGACATCGAGCACACGGGCTCCAGCGTGCGCTTCTCGCTTCGCAGGACGGCGCTCGTTCGGGAGAGGGTGAGCGTCGAACTCCGGGCGCCGGGGCGGCACAACGTGCACAACGCTCTCGCGGCGATAGCCGCCGCCGTCTCGCTCGGCGTGGGGGAGCAGTCGGCCGCGAGCGGTCTGAAGGAGTTCCGGCCCACGTCGATGCGCATGGAGATCGTCGAGATGGACGGCGTGACGGTGATCAACGACGCCTACAACGCCAATCCGGCGTCGATGATCGCGGCCCTGGAGACGCTCGCCGAGATGGCAGGTGCGCGACCGATGGTCGCCGCGCTCGGCGACATGCTCGAGATGGGTGAGGGGAGCCGTGATGCGCACCGGGCCGTCGGGACACGGGCGGCGGAGCTCGGGATCGACCGTCTCTATCTTCACGGATCGGACGTGAAGGCGCTCGCCGAAGGAGCGATCGCCGCGGGGATGTCGCCGGATCACGTGCGCATCCACGACGACAAGAGAACACTCGCGCGGGACCTGGCAAACGGTCTCGAGCGTGATGCGATATTGCTGGTGAAGGGGTCCCGCGGAATGCGGATGGAGGAAGTGGTTGAGTCGCTGGTCTCGGAGGCGCCCGTCTCCTGACCGGCCTACCCGGGGGTTGCTCCCCCGAAGTACGAGGGCCGTTATGTTGTATCACCTGCTCTACCCCTTGAGGGACTACATATCTGCCTTCAATGTCTTCCGATACATCACCTTCCGTTCGGCGTACGCGGCCATAACCGCCCTGCTCATAAGCTTCCTCCTGGGACCCCTGTTCATCCGCGTGCTCCGCAACCACCAGCTCACGGACACCGTGAGGGAGTACGCCCCTGAGGCACACGTCGCGAAGGCGGGGACGCCGACGATGGGCGGACTGCTCATCCTCACGGCGACCGTCGTCCCGACACTCCTCTGGGCGCGTCTCGACAACGAGTTCATCTGGCTGATGCTGATCGCCACGATCTGGCTCGGGCTCGTCGGGTTCACCGACGATTTCCTCAAGGTCGTGAAGAAGCGGAAGAAGGGGCTCGTGGCCCGGTACAAGCTCGCCGGACAGCTCGGGCTCGGGCTTCTCGTCGGTCTTGCCATCTACGGAGGCGGACTGCTGGCCTCTCCGAGCAACGTCGAGGTCCCGTTCCTCAAGGACGCCGTCATGTCACTCGGACCGGCGTACGTGGTGTTCTGCATGATCGTCATCACGGCGAGTTCGAACGCGGTGAACCTGACCGATGGCCTCGACGGGCTCGCGATCGGTCTCGTTCTGTTCTGCGCGCTGGCGTTCGCGGCCATGAGCTATCTCACCGGCCACGTCCGGTTCAGCGACTACCTGAACATCCCGTACATCGCCAGCGCCGGCGAGCTCACGGTCTACTGCTCGGCTCTGATCGGCGCCGGTCTCGGGTTCCTCTGGTTCAACGCGCACCCGGCCGAGGTGTTCATGGGCGACACGGGTTCGCTCGCCGTCGGCGGCGCGCTCGGGACGCTGGCCATCCTCATCAAGAAGGAGATCTGGCTGCTCATCGTAGGCGGGATGTTCGCGATCATCGCGCTCTCGGTGATCATCCAGGTCGCATCGTTCAAGACACGGGGGAAGCGTGTCTTCCTCATGGCGCCTCTCCATCACCACTTCCAGAAGCTGGGGTGGCCGGAGAGCAAGATCGTCGTTCGATTCTGGATCGTCGGGGCGCTGTTCGCCCTGCTGGCGGTCTCCACGCTCAAGATCCAGTAACGATGGATCGTGGAGACGGGAGAGGTTCTTCAGAGAGAGCGAAGTGGTCTCATGAAGACTGGCTGGTGGGGCACAAGAGAGCGCAGCGACAGGAGGTCGGTACTTCTCGATGACACGGGTACGGCGAGATTTGGCGGGTTTGAGAGTGTTGGTCGTGGGTCTGGCTCGAAGCGGGCGCGCGGCGGTGGATCTCTTGCTGGAGGAGGGGAGTCGCGTGGTCGCCACGGATCTTCGAAGCGCGGACGATCTCGGCCTCGACGCAACCTCCTGGCTCGCACGTGGGGCAGAGCTCTCGCTCGGTGAGCAGCCGCTGGAACTCCTGGATGCCGCCGACCTCATAGTCGTCAGCCCGGGAGTGCCGTCCGGAGCGCCGCTGCTGAAGGCGGGCACGGAGCGCGGCATCGAGACCATCGGAGAACTCGAACTGGGGTATCAGATGTCCGAAGCGACGTGGGTGGCCATCACCGGAACGAACGGGAAGACGACGACGACGGCTCTCACTGGAGAGCTCGTCCGGACGACGGGTCGACCGGTTCTCGTAGGTGGCAACATCGGCAACGCGGTCTCGCACGAGGCGGCGCGCACACCCGCGGACGGCATCATCGTCGCCGAGGTCTCGAGCTTCCAGCTCGACACGACCGACCGCTTCAGGCCGGCCGTGGGCGCGCTCCTCAATATCACGGAGGACCATCTGGACCGGTACGACGGCTTCGATCACTACGCGGCCTCGAAGATGAGGCTCTTCGCGAATCAGACAGCGGACGACTTCGCCGTGCTCTACGTCGATGATCCCGAGGTGGCGGCGCGGGCGGAGTCGGTGAGCGGCACGGTCGTGCCGGTCAGCGTGACCACCGAGCTCCCGGACGGAGTGTTCGTGCGGGGCGGCACCGTGGTCTCGCGGATCGGGGAGCGGGAGACCGAGGTCGTGAAGGTGGAGGAGCTGGGGCTGCCGGGGCCGCACAACCTGGTCAACTCGATGGTGGCGTTCGCGACTGCCGCATCCGTCGGCGTCGAGCCCGGGGCGGCCGCGGATGTGCTCAGGGACTTCCGCTCGCTCGAACACCGTCTGGAGTTCGTCCGCGAACTCGACGGCGTGACGTACGTGAACGACTCGAAGGCGACCAACGTGGACTCGGTCCGCTTCGCGCTCCAGAGCTATGACTCTCCGATCGTCTGGATCGCGGGCGGCAAGGAGAAGGGCGCGGACTTCACGGCGCTGAGAGAGCTCGCGACGAAGCACGTCCGGAAGGCCGTGCTCATCGGTCAGGCGACAGAGAAGTTCGAGAGGGCGCTCGACGGCGCCGTCGGAACGGAGCGGGCAGGGACTCTGGATGAGGCCGTGCGGCGGGCGCGGGAGCTGGCGGAGAACGGTGATGTCGTTCTGCTCTCTCCGGCATGCGCGAGCTTCGACATGTTCGACGACTTTGAGGACAGAGGCCGGCAGTTCAAGCGCGCGGTGAACGCGCTCGGAGACGCGTGATGAAGCTCAAGGGGATCATACGGTGTGATCGATGGCTCCTGTGGACGGCGCTGCTGCTGCTCGCGGTCGGGACCATCACCGTCTATACGTCGAGCGTCTACTTCGCGCACAGCCGTATGGGGAGCGCGAACGCGCTCTTCCAGATGTACGTCCTCAGGCTCGCCGCCGGCGCGCTGGCCATGTGGTTCTTCTACTCGGTGGACCACCGCTTCTACAGGAAGCACGCGAAGAAGGCGATGCTGTTCTCGATCGCCCTGCTCGTGCTCACGGTGCTCCGCCCTGAGAACACGCGCGGCGCCACGTCCACGTTCATGGGCGTTCAGCCGAACGAGATCGCCAAGCTCGTCCTCGTCGTCTACCTCGCGGATGTGCTCTCGCGGCGGCAGGAGGAACTTGTCGACTTCGCAAAGGGGCTGCTGCCGAGACTCGTGTTCGTCGGTATCGTCGTCGGGCTCATGGTGCTCCAGAAGGACTTCGGGAGCGCGCTCGGCATCTCGCTGCTCTCGTTCACGATGCTCTTCCTCGGCGGGGCGAGGCTCCACCACATCGGCGCGCTTGGACTGATCGTCGTGCCGCTGGGCGCCTTCGCCGCCGCGAACGTCGACCGGATCAGCGGGCGCGTCGGCGTCTGGAGGTCGATGTTCGACCTCTCCATGGACGGGGTCAACACGAGGGAGATGGCGTACCAGGTCTACCAGTCACTCATCGCGTTCGGGTCGGGCGGCATCAAGGGGCGCGGCATCGGGAGCAGTCTCCAGCGCGCGTTCATCCCCGACTCGCACACCGACTTCGCCTTCTCCATCTGGGCGGAGGAACTCGGCATTCTGGGCGCGTTGTTCGTCGTCGGGCTCTTCGTCGTGCTGATGCTGCGGGGACTCCGGATCGCGCGCCGACAGCAGGACCTCTACGGGATGCTCCTGGCGTCCGGACTGACGGTCATGGTCGCGTTGTACGCGGCGATCAACATCGGCGTTGTGACCGGTACGATCCCGACCACCGGGCTGCCGCTGCCCTTCCTGAGCTACGGAGGAATGGCGCTCGTGGGGAACATGGCGGCGGTCGGCATCCTGTTGAACATGTCAAAGCAGACCGTGCTTGATGGACCGGCGATCGTCACCGGTCGTGAGAACAGACGAAGGAAGAGGTCGTGAGAGTCATGATCGCCGGCGGAGGCACAGGAGGACACATCTATCCGGGGATCGCTGTTGCCGAGGCGCTCGAGCAGCTCGAGCCCGGCATCGAGACCTTCTTCATGGGACGCAGTGGTTCGATCGAGGAGCGCGTGGTGACCGAGACCGGCAGAACGTTCGAGACCGTGCCCTCGCGGGGGTTCATCCGCGGCGGGAGGCTTGTGAACGTCGCCGTGCCGTTCGTCGTCGGCGCCGGGTACGCCGGCGGTGTGACGAAGCTCATGCGCCGCCGGCCGGACGCCGCGCTCGGAACGGGGGGATTCGCGAGTCTGCCGCCGGTGATCGCGGCGGCATCGCTCCGCGTGCCGATCGCGCTGCAGGAGCAGAACTCGTATCCCGGGCTCGCCACGCGCGTGCTGTCGCGGTGGGCCGACGTCGTCCACACGACGTTCGACGAGACCCGCACGCATCTGCCGCGCGCGAAGCGGATCGAGCTGTCCGGCAACCCGATCCGGGCGGCGTTCACGATGGCTTCACCTGACAACGCGGAGGGCGCGAAGGCGGCACGAGGTGCCGCGAGGCGCGACTTCGGGCTCTCCGCCAACGCTCCCGTGATCTTCCTGCTCGGTGGGAGCGGGGGGGCGCGGAGCATGAGTCTCGCCATCGCGGACGCGGCGGCGGAGCTTGCCGCGGGCGGCGTCGAGATGATCATCCAGACCGGTCGTGACGAGCTTCCGATCGTCCGCGAGAGCTGCAGCAGAGCCGGAGCGACGGCGGTCGTTGAGAGCTACTTCGACAACGTGGCGGACGCGTACGCGGCCTGCGATCTGGTGGTCTCGAGGGCGGGTGCGACCACGCTCGCCGAGACGGCCGTGGTGGCGCGGCCGGCGATCCTCGTGCCGTATCCGCACGCGACCGAGGGGCACCAGATGAAGAACGCCAGGGCGGTCGAGGCCGCCGGGGCGGCAGTTGTGATTCCCGATGGGGAGCTAGCGGGCGATAGCCTCGCCCGACGCATACAGGAGCTCCTGCGCGATCGCACCCGGCTGGAACGCATGGCACATGCGGCCAGGACGCTGGCACGCCCCGACGCTGCACGTCGGGTCGCCGAGAGCGTCCTGGCGCTGGCCAGGGGTCGGGGCGGGGCGTAGAGGCAGCGAACAGGAAGCAGGGAAGCAATGGTCACGATGTTCGGCAGAGTGAAGCACGTGCATCTCGTCGGGGTCGGCGGGGTCGGGATGGGTGGGATCGCGGAGATCCTGCTCAATCTGGGCTTCGACGTCTCGGGCTCCGATCTGCGGAAGAACGACATCACGGAGCGTCTGGAGCGTCTTGGCGGCCGCATCTATCAGGGGCACGCCGCGGCCAACATCGAGGGCGCAGAGGTGGTCGTGACATCGACCGCCATTCCCGAAGGCAACCCCGAGGTGGCGGCCGCGCGGAAGGGACTCATCCCGGTCATCCCGCGCGTGGAGATGCTCGCCGAGCTGATGCGGATGAAGTACTCGGTCGCGGTGGGGGGGACGCACGGGAAGACGACGGCGACGTCGCTCATCGCGTCGGTGCTCTCGACCGGCGGGCTGGACCCCACGGTCGTCGTCGGCGGGACCGTGAAGACCATGGGGACGGGCGCGCGGCTCGGGACGAGCGAGTACATCGTCGCCGAGGCCGACGAAAGTGACGGATCGTTCCTCCGGCTCTCACCGACCATCGCCGTCATCACGACCGTTGATGAGGAACACCTCGACTACTACTCGGGACTCGACGAGATCAAGAGGGCGTTCACGCAGTTTGCCAACAGCGTGCCCTTCTTCGGATGCTCGGTGCTCTGTCTCGACGAGCACAACATCCAGTCGATCATCCCGGACATTCACAGAAGGGTTGTGACCTATGGCCTGACGACCCAGGCCGACGTCCAGGGACACGATGTCGAGCCGGCCGGTGAGCTGACCGGCATGACCGTCACATACCGTGGACAGAACCTCGGCAGGATGGAGATCCGGATGCCGGGTCTTCACAATGCGTACAACTCGCTCTCGGCGGTTGCGGTGGGTCTCGAACTCGGCGTGGCGTTCGAGGACATCGCGGAGGGCCTGAAGCAGTTCGAGGGAATCTCGAGACGATTCGAGATCAAAGGGGAGGTCAACGATGTGCTTGTACTGGATGACTATGGGCACCATCCGGCGGAAGTCGCAACGACGCTCGCGGCGGCATCATCACGATGGGACCGACGCCTCGTCGTTCTCTTCCAGCCCCACAGATACACCCGAACGCAGAAGCTGGCGGACGAGTTCGGCCACGCCTTCTTTGACGCGCAAGTACTCCTCGTAGCGGACGTCTACGCTGCGAGCGAGGAACCGATCGAGGGCGTCAGCGGAGCCCTCATCGCCGACGCGGCGCGCCGGTTCGGTCACCGGAACGCCGAGTACATCGAGAACCGTGAGGAGCTTCTGGAGCACGTGCTGAACATCGTCGAACCGGGAGATGTCGTCGTCACGCTGGGAGCGGGCGACATCTACCGGCTCGGCGAGCAGCTGCTCGAGAGACTCAAGGAGCGCGGGACGAAGTGATGCAGGTCGAGTCGAGGACATACGATGAGCTGCTGCGGCTGGCGCCGGGAGCCGTGCTGCGGGACGAGCCGATGGCGAGACACACGTCGTTCGGTCTCGGCGGGCCCGCGGACCTCTACGTTGAGGCCCCGAACGCCGGGTCGTTCCGGGCGGCTGCCGAGCTGCTGACGAGCGCGGGTGTTCCCGTCAAGGTCGTCGGCCGCGGAACGAACCTGCTCGTCAGGAGCGGCGGGATCGAGGGTGCCGTTCTCTCGACGGAGTCCGCGTTCTCGACCCTGAGCGAACGCGACGGCCGGATCGTCGTCGGGAGCGGCGTGCCGCTGAAGAGCTTCCTCTCGTTCTGCGCCGAGGCCGGCTGGGTGGGACTCGAGCCGCTGGCGGGTATCCCCGGGAGCGTCGGGGGAGCCGTCTTCATGAACGCGGGGAGCTACGGGACGTTCATCGGAGACTGCATGGAGACGGTGTCCGTCTTCACCCCGGGCGTGGGGAGCGCCACGGTCGCGCGGGAGGATCTCGACCTCGGGTACCGGACGGCGAGACTGCCCGAGGGGTCCACGGTCGAGGAGGCGAGCTTCGTGCTCGAGCGTGGCGACGCCTCCGAGGTGTCTCGGCGTCTCCAGGAGATCCTGGAGCTCAAGTGGAAGGGGCAGCCTGTCGGGATGCGGAGCGCCGGATGCGTCTTCCGAAACCCGGCGGACGTGCGCGCCTGGCAGCTCGTCGACCAGGCGGGGCTCCGCGGGGCGCGTATCGGTGGCGCCGTTGTCAGCGACCAGCACACGAACTTCATTCTCAACGACCGGGGCGCGGCCCCCGAGGACGTTGAGGAACTCATCGATCTGATCGTCACGACGGTCCGCGAGCGGACCGGACGAGAGCTCGTGCTCGAGGTCGAGGTCGTCGGTCGACGCGGGGGCGCGAGGACGACGCAGGCGTAGCGGGGAGGCGGCGAGAATGACGCGGAAGAGGGCAAGGCGACTCGGCAAGGCGGGACGGATCACGATCATCGTGTCCGCCGCCGTTCTGGTCGGCGGGATCGGCGCGGTCGTCGCGCTGGCGCCGTCCTGGAGTTCGGAGCCGGGCCGGTTCGCCGTCGCTCGCGTCGACGTCTGCGGCAACGAGGTTCTCACCGCGGACGAGGTCATCGAACTCGCCGGTGTCGGTATCGGGGAGCAGCTGCTCGACGTCGAGCCCGCGGGAGTCGAACGCGCACTGGCTTCGTCGCCGCGTGTCTCAAGGGCGCGCGTGTCACGCGGCCTGCCGGACCGCATCGAGATCCTCCTCGAGGAGACGCTGCCCGCGGCGATCGTGCCGGGCGGCCCGAACGGGTTCGTGGAGGTCTCCGATCAGGCGCTGGTGCTGCCGGCGGCTGACCGGAGCGCCTTCGTGGATGTGCCGCTCATCACGGGGATCCCCGCGCCGCCCGAGGCGGGGGAGCGGTTCGAGTCGGAGGAGCTGGAGGAAGCGTTGAACGTGCTGAACCAGGCGAAGGAGGTATCGCCTTCGCTCTGGATGGAGATATCGGAAATCAGGTTTGCGCCGGGGTCGGGTCTGGTCATCTATACGGTAGCCGACGGGGCAGAGATCAGGTTTGGCCTCGGCGCTCTAAACGCAAACGATCTGTCGAACTCGTGGAAAGTGCTCTCGGACCTTCGGGCGAGAGGGGCCGCGCCGAGATCGATAGATCTGAGATTCGACGGCCAGGTCGTCGTGCGACTGGCCCAAGCCGCCATGAGAACACGCACCCAGGAAAGGGGATCCGCGTGAAGAAGAGCGAGATCCTCGTCGGTCTCGATCTCGGATCGAGCAGGATCAAGGCCGTCGTCGCGGACGTGAAGGACCGGGAGCTTCCCGAGATCCTCGGCATTGGGGAGTCCGCGTCGGACGGCATCGAGGCCGGCGTCATCGTGAACATGGAGAAGGCATCGGACGCCATCCGCGAGGCCGTGACGGAGGCCGAGGCGAGCGCCGAGGTCGAGATCGGCACCGCGGCCGTCGCCATCAACGGCGAGCACATTCGCGGCATCGACAGCCGCGGCGTCATCGCCGTCTCGAGAACCGGGGGGGAGATCACTCGCTCGGAGATCGCGACGGTGGTCGAGGCGGCGCGCACGCTGGCGCTTCCCGTGGGCCGGATCGTGCTGGACGCGCTGCCGCAGGAGTTCTTCGTGGACGGGCAGCGCGGAATCCGCGACCCCATCGGGATGGCCGGGGTGCGGTTGGGTTCTCAGGTTCATATCGTGACGGCCGAGGAACAGGCCGTGGACTCGGCAAGACGGGCGGTGCGGAAGGCGGGCGTCCGCGAGAGCGGCATATACGTCAAGCCGATCGTCGCAGCGCTCGCATCGCTCTCCGAGGATGAGACGGAGCTCGGTTCGCTCTCGATCAACATGGGCGCCGGCAGCACGGGCATCGTCGTGCACCACGGACGTGCGGTCCGTCATGTGGCGGTCGTCGGCTGGGGTGGGGCGTGCGTGACGAACGACATCGCGGTCGGGCTGCGTATCCCGATCTCGAAGGCGGAGCAGCTCAAGCGGGAGGCCGGTTGCGCGAGCGCCTCCGGGATCGCCGACAGCACGGTCGAGATCCCGAGCATCGGCGGACAGGAGCCGCGCCAGAGCTCGACGCAGGTCCTCGCGGCCATCATCGAGCCTCGCGTGCGTGAGATCTTCGAGATGCTGCGCGACGAGACCAGGAGCACGGAATTCTGGGGACGGACCCCCGCGGGCGTCATCATCACGGGTGGAGGAGCGAAGCTCGACGGGATCGCCCGCGTGGCCGAGGACGTCTTCGGCGTTCCGGCGCGCGTCGGTCTGCCCGACCGCGTGTCGGGACTGTTCGACGCCATCGCCGACCCGTCGCACGCGACGGCGGTCGGGGTCATCATCGCGGCGTCGCGCGCCCCGAAGCGAAGGCGGAGGAGGAGAGACGGTCGGCTGAACGAGACGGTCAGCCGTGTCAGGCAGTGGGTCGACAACCTGTTGTGAAGGCAGAGAGAAGCACCATGACAGCGAGAAAAAAGAAGAAGGCACGCAGGGCCATGATGGTTCCCGGGAGGAACGGCCGGGGGGCTGGAGGAGACAGGATGAAGCTGGAGTTTGATTTCGAGCCGCAGATGAACGCGAAGATCAAGGTCGTGGGAGTGGGTGGAGCCGGTGGGAACGCCGTCAACCGGATGATCGAGTCCGGCTTCTCCGGGGTGGATTTCGTGGCCGTGAACACCGACGCGCAGGCGTTGGACTGTTCGCTCGCCGCGGCGCGCGTCCAGATCGGCAGGGAGCTGACGCACGGGCTGGGCTCGGGTGGGAATCCCGAGATCGGCCGAAAGGCGCTGGAGGAGAACGGCGAAGAGATCGCCAACGTCCTCAAGGGCGCGGACATGGTGTTCGTCGCCTGCGGCATGGGCGGCGGGACCGGCACGGGCGCTGCCCCCGCGGTGGCCGAGATGGCCAAGAAGATGGGCGCTCTGGTCGTCGGTGTGGCGACCAAGCCGTTCATGTTTGAGGGGCAGTTCAGAATGAAGCAGGCGGTCGAGGGACTTGAACTCTTGAAGCGCGCGGCCGACACGGCTATTGTCATCCCCAACCAGCGTCTCCTCGCCGTGGCGAGCAAGAACACGCCTGTCCGCGAGGCCTTCCGCATCGCCGACGACGTACTCCTCCGCGCGACGAAGGGTGTGGCCGACCTCATCATGGTCCCCGGGCTCGTGAATCTCGATTTCGCCGACGTCAAGTCCGTGATGACGGAGATGGGTGACGCCGTGATGGGCACCGGTATCTCGGGCGGGAAGAACCGCGCGGTCGAAGCGGCGCAGCAGTCGATCTCGAGCCCGCTGCTCGAGGACGCGACGATCCGCGGCGCCAGGGGTGTGCTGGTCAACGTCACCGGTGGTCCGGACCTCTCGCTTCACGAGATCAGTGAGGCCGCCATGGTCGTCAACGAGGCCATCGGCGTTGAGTCGAACATGATCTTCGGCGCCGTGATCGATGACGGCCTGAAGGACAAGGTGAGGATCACGGTGATCGCCACCGGAATCGGGGACAAGCCGAAGGACAAGGTCGAACTCAAGGATGTGCGCAGGGTCAAGCGGCCCGTCGTGCGCGACGTCCGGCACGCGACCCCGGTCGCTGCAGCGCCGCGGACCACGAAGCCCGAGCCCGCGAGGCGGAACACGGCCGTCGTCACGCCGCGACCGAGCGTGCGCCGCAATCCGCCGGCGCCCGAGCCCGCGGCCCCTCGCCGGCAGGAGCCGGCGCCGAGACCGGCCATGTTCGCCAAGGGCGGCACGCGCCGCGGCGCGAAGAAGGATCTCGAGATCCCCACGTTTCTGCGCAGGCAGATGGACTAGCATCCTAGAAGGAGGAGCCCATGTCGCTCTTCACGAAACTGTTCGGTCTCGGTGAGAGCGATCACTACAACAAGGGGATCGAGTACTACAACCGGGGCGAGTACGACAAGGCGGTCGTGGAGTTCGAATCGGCGATCGCGGAGTCGAAGAACCCGTCGGATCCCTACTACCAGCTGGGGTTGTTCTACGCGGCCGAGACGCACGCGCATCTCGGGTTCGCGTTCTACCGGCGTGGTGATCTGCCCGCGGCCGAGGAGCAGTTCAAGAGAGCGATCGAGGAGAACGAGCGCTATCCGGACCTCCACTATCACCTGGGCGTGATCTACGAGAAGCAGGGGCGGCACGACGAGGCTGCGACCTCGCTCGAGCGCGCGATCGAGATCAACCCGGACTACATGGAGGCGTACTGCTATCTCGCCATCGTGCTCTCGCAGGCGGGTCGCAACGACGAGGCCTGTCACGCGTTCGAGCGGGCGACGAAGCTCGGTCTCGATATCCCCATTCCGGAGACCCCGCATCTGGCGGAGGCGTGTCAGCAGTTTCTCAAGCCGCCGTATGATGAGCTCCGGGGCGCGGCCGTGGGCAAGGAGGAGTTCAAGGAGCTTCTCAACTCCGCGGTCTCCGCGTACAACGCGGGCAACGCCGATGAGGCCATCGCAAGTTTCGAGGAGGCCGTTCGGATCAAGCCCAAGTATCCGGACATCCGCTGCCGCCTCGCCATCGCGTACGGTGAGCTGGAACGGTTCGATGAGGCGATCGCCGAGCTCGATCAGGCGCTCGAGATCAACCCCAAGTACGTCGACGCGCTGTTCTTCCGTGGCGTTTACCTGCTCAAGGTCGGCCGCTACCGGGACGCGTGTGAGAGCCTCAAGCGCGGCGTCGAGCACCGCGCGGACTATTGGGACCTGAGGTGCTATCTGGGCATCGCGTACTTCAAGCGCGGCATGATGGACGAGTCGCGCGAGGAACTCGAGACCGTCGTCAAGGCGTGTCCCTCGTATCCGCTCGCGCACTACTACCTCGGGATGAACGACCTCGCCGCCGGGAAGACGAGCGAGGCGGTCGGCGCGTTCAAGGTGGCGTTCGAGGACGTCTCCTTCTGGAGCACGATGCCGGGCATTCCGGCGGAGGTGTTGCTCGAGAGCGGCGACTACGACGCGGCCATCGACCGGTACCGGGCGGCCATCGTCAAGAATCCGGACTACGCCGATCTTCAGTGCGGTCTCGGCGTCGCCTTCCTCGCGCGTGAGCGCTACGCGGAGGCCGAGGAGGCGCTGAACAAAGCGTTGTCGATCAACGGGGAGTATGCCGAGGCACACGTGGCCATTGGGCGCGTCCTGGCGCACTTTGGTCGCGAGGACGAGGCGATCGAGCATCTCGGGAAGGCGCTGACGCTCAGGCCGGGTTACGCGGATCTGCATCGCGAACTGGCCGACCGGTTCATCTCGGGTGAGCGCTACGCCGAGGCCATTGCGGAGCTCGAGCGCGCCGTCGAGATCAACGCGAACTACGTCGAGGCGCGGTTGATGCTCGGGCTGACCTACCGGCGAGTCGACCGGAACGAAGAGGCCGACGAGCAGTTCCACCAGGTCCTCGAGATCGACGTGCGGAACCCCATCGCGAGGGCGCAGCTCTCCGATTGGACGCCGAAGCACGGTGAACTGAAGAAAGTACGAGCGTGACCCGTCGCCACCCCAGCGACACCGGGCAGCCATCGTTCCCCGAGCGGGAGCGGTGGCTGCCTTCGTATGACGGACTGCTCTCCGGCGCCGGCCCGCGGGGCTTGCGCACGGGCGCATCCCCCGCGACCGCCGGAGGTGGCAGCGGGTTCTCCGTCGTCCTGGCATACCCCGAGCGATATTCCATCGGCATGAGCAACCTCGGCGTTCACGCGGCGCTGCGAGCGTTCCGGGACGTCCCGTGCGTCACGTGCGAGCGCGCGTTCTGGCCGTACGCTTCGTCGACGGTCGAGTACGACGGCTTCGCGGGGGTCGCGCCCGAACCGGCCGTGGCCGACCGTTTCCCGGATGAGGCAGGGCGCTCGCTCGAGACCGGGAGTCCGCTCTCGGAGTTCGACGCTGTCGCATTCTCGGTGAGCTTCGAAGGCGACTACTTCAACATGGTCCGGATGCTCGCGGCGGGCGGCATCGCGCCGCTCGCGAAGGAGCGGGGGGAGGAGAGCCCGCTTGTCGTGGTCGGCGGGGTCTGCGCGCATCTCAACCCGGCGCCGATGGCGCCGTTCGTCGATGCGTTCCTCATCGGAGAC
>JAPEKQ010000025.1 GCA_029990205.1 bacterium | reverse complement strand
CGACACGTACACGCTCAGCATGGGTCTCGGCGAGCCGAGGAAGTTCTCGTTCGGCTTCGACTATCGCTGGTTCCGGCCGCAGTTCGGGGGCGGGGCGAAGACCGGCACGTGGGACATCGGCGCCGTCTACCGACCGGCGAACTGGCTCTCGATGGCCGCGACCATGGAGAATCTCTCCGAGCCGGATATCTTCGACGACGGCAATCCCCTCCCCATCACCTACACCGCCGGCCTGGCGGTCCGCCCCATCGGCGACCGCCTCACGCTCATGGCCGACCTGAGCTTCCCGGAGGAGGCGGAGGACGAGGATGACGTCACCTTCACGGCCGGCATCGAGACCGAGCCGTTCGACGGGCTGATGCTCCGCGGTTCGATCCTCAGCGCGCCCGGCGGCGACGACCGGCAGGAGGAGATGAGTCTCGGTCTCTACTTCACCGGCCTCCACACCGGCGTTGGCGGAGCATTCCGCTCGTTCGAGGACGCTGCGGAGGAGCCCTTCACGATCTGGCTGGGGTCCAACGACCAGCGCATGCGTACGGTGATGCGGCCGACCGGGCAGGTCGCCGAGATCAAGATCCGCGGACCGCTCGCCGACGAGAACTCAAGATGGAGTCTGTTCGGCACGCCCCGCAAGGGCGTCCGGGAGATCATTCGCGAGATCGAGCGCGCAGCCGAGAGCGGCGCTGTTGACGTCGTCCTCCTCCGTATCGAACCGCTCAGTTCCACGTTCCTCGGCGCGCCGTCCGCTCTCGTTCAGGAGCTCCGCGATGCGGTCGTGAGGGCGCAGGAAGAGGACGGGGTCCGGTTCGTGGCGTACATGAACGGGACGGCCGGGACGCCCGAATACTACCTCGCCAGCGCGTGCGATCGGATCGTCATGCCCCGCATCGGCGCCATCGACGGTCTGGGTCAGTTCCTCAGCGTCATGCGCTACACCGGCACGGCCGAGAAGATCGGGATCGAGTTCGACTTCCTGACGGCTGGCGCCTACAAGGGTTCGTTCCATTCCATCGGCGCGGGACCGCTCACCGACGAGCAGCGCGTCGAGATCCAGGCCATCGTCGACCAGAACTACGAGGAGACCGTCCACGCGATGGCCGACGGCCGCGGGTTGTCGTTCTCGGAGATGGAGTCACTCGCGGACGGCCGCATCCACGTGACGCCCGACGCCATCGAGGCCGGGCTGATCGACGAGGCGGGACTCTACGCCGACGCCAAGCGCGTCGCGATCGAGCTGGCCGGGCACGACGCCCCGGATGACCCGACCGACATCGGGCTCACCGACGTCTCGACCTGGGACGACAAGGCGTACGACTGGAACTACGGTCCGATGGTCGCGGTCATCGGCGCGTACGGCGGCATCGGCACCGGCGAGGGCGGGCACGACCCGCTTCGCGGTGGCGAGTCGATCGGTTCGGAAACGCTGGTCGCGCAGCTCCGCTCCGCGCGGAAGAGCGACCGCGTCGAGGCGGTCGTCTTCCGCATCAACAGCGGCGGCGGCGACGCCATCGCGTCGGACATCATCTGGGACGAGGCGAAGAAGCTCGCCGAGGAGAAGCCGCTCATCGTCTCGATGGGAAACGTCGCGGCCTCGGGCGGCTACTTCATCGCCTGTCCCGCCGACTACATCTTCGCGGACCCGCTCACGCTCACCGGCTCGATCGGTGTTGTCTTCATGAAGCCTGTCGTGTCGGAGCTCTACGAGAAGATCGACGCGACCTACGAGACGTTCAAGCGCGGCGAGTACTCCGACGCCTGGTCGGCGACGCGTCACTTCACCGAGGACGAGACGGCGATGGCGGAGAGAACCATGGAGTTCGTCTATGAGGACTTCATGGAGAAGGTCGCGGACGGTCGCGACCTCCCGATTGCCACCGTCCGGGAGATCGCACAGGGTCGCGTCTTCACCGGCACGAAGGCGCTCGAGATCGGACTCATCGACGAACTCGGCGGGCTCAATGACGCCATCGGGCATGCGTGCCGCGAGATCGGCACGACGCCCGACGATGCCACGCTCCTGCTTTACCAGGACAAGACGTCGTTCATGGACGTCTTCATGTCATCGGCCACATCGAAGCTCGGTCTCTGGAAGCTTCTGGACTTCGGCCCGGACAACGCGGGCGAGATGCTCCAGATGCGCGCGATGATCGAACCGCTCGACAACTAGCCTGCGCTCGCAGCGCGGAGACGCAGAGAGGGGCCGCGGGAATCACCCACGGCCCCTCGGTCTATCGTACGCCATTGTGTTGCCGTGCGGTTGCGGAGCAACCGCCAAGCTGTCGCGGCGAAGCGCGACAGCCCGTTACTTCAGAAGCACCATCTTCATCGTCTCCGCCTGCCGTCCCGCCGCGAGCTCGCAGAAGTAGAGCCCCGACGGAAGCCCGTCGGCGTCGAACGGGACGGTGTAGCTGCCGTGCGAGTACTCCCGGCTCACCAACGTCTCGACGAGCCTGCCCGTCACGTCGTAGACCCGGAGCGTCACGTCGCACGTCCGGGCGACGGAGAAGTCGATGCTCGTCAGCGGGTTGAACGGGTTCGGGGAGTTCTGACGGAGCGCCGCCGCGCGGAGGATCTCATCCCCTGAATCCGCCACCGCCGTCTCCGGATCCCATCCAGCGAGCGTCGCCCAGAGCCACCAGCACGCGTAGGCCTTCAGGTTGGCATTGAGAGGCTGCGTGTGGGCCGCAGTGCAGCTGTACCAGTCAACGTCCTCAACGTGTGAGTCCTGCCATTCGATCGCCCAGTTGCCGCCGGTGTAAGAGCAGTCGTCGCTGACGTACTGGTCGCCGAAGTAGACTCCATCGGGGTTGTAGCACTCGATGTCATAGAAATCGAAAAGGACCTTGTCGTTGGCGATGCAGTAGTCCCGGATCTGCTGGTTCCGAAGGTGGAGGTTGCCCATCTCCCCCGAGCCGTCGGCGTGGCCCGTCATGTAGACGAACGTCACCCCCGGATACTGGGCCTCGAGCTGGTCCATGGGATCGAGATACGTATCGATCATGCTCTGCTCGGTTCGGCTGCTGGCCTGCCCGCACCAGGACCAGATGATCACGTTGACGTCGGCGTGAGAGGCGTCGTCGAGATACTCCTCCGTCTCGTCGACCCAGCTTGGATAGTACCCGCAGTCGAGTTCGAGCCACCCGGAGCCGTACGAGGCCCCCTCCTCGAGGTCGAGTGCGCCGCCCGTCCCGCCGTTGTTCCACGCGAAGATGTCGGTCGGATGAGACAGCCCGAGGCCACCGCCGTTGGCGAAGCCGACCAGACCCGTCATGCCGGTCGTCAGCTGGCTGCCGTGCGACGTGTGGCCGTAGCCGATGTGGAGGTCCGACTTTGCCTGTTCGATGGCGGCCTGAGGGATCGCCGTGATGTCGATGCAGGTGTGGTCGATGATCGTCCCCTGCGCGAACGCGGGGATCGGGCACGCAAGCAGCGCGAACCCCAGGAGCAGAAGCGAGGTGAAACGAAGTGTCCGGACACTGCTGCAGCTCATGGTGCCTCCCTGCGCGTCAGCCTCGGACGCTGCATGCGACCCCGTCGGACGGCCTGTTACGCGTGACGAAACAGAACTGCTCAACAATGGAAGAGCCGTGCCAGATGCGAAATGTGTGATTGCTACAGCTGCCCTGGGCGCTACCGGAACAGCGCTTTGATGGCTCCCCACGATGTCTCTTCCACCGCGTTGACGAGCGTGCAGTCGCAGCCGATCCCGAACGCGCCGATGATCCCGCCGTCGTGCGCGGCGCCGATACACGGTGAACAGTCCTCGATCCCATGTTCGGGCGACCACTCGCAGAACCGGGGATCCTCATACCAGAGGTTCGTAAAGAGCGAGTCATAGAGCGCTGTCACATGCGTCTCGACATGCTTGAAGAGATTGTGCGTCACGGGCAACCGAGGTTCGCTGCCGGGAACGCCCTCAGCGATGATCGAAGTGTAGTACGTGAAAACGTTGCTGCGAATCGCGCTCCCCGGAACATCGTCGTCGAGCTGGCAGTAGAACCACTCGTCGAACGTGTTGTGGATGAGCCTGCAGTTGCCATAGTCCGCGATCATATCGAACCCGTTGACGAGGCAGTACTCCATCGTCAGGCGGAAGTCCGGGTAGCTGCTCCAGAAGTGACTCACGTTGTCGACCACGCAATCGTAGAAACTGATCGCATTGTCGCCCCACATGACGGCGTCACCGATCCCGCAGCCTGTGAACTCCGCCGTGCAGCTTGTCTCGAACGTGCCCTCGACCTCGAACCGGCCGACCGTGTCGCCGCCACCCGTGAAGTTGCACAACATCAACAGGTAGAGCTCTTCGAACGACGAGCCCGAGCTCGTGACAGTCAGTTCGCCCATCGTCATGAAGTCCTCGTACCAGCCGGAGAACTCCGCGAGCTCGAAGACGTTCGTCTCCTCAATGATGCAGTCCTCGTCGCCGGCGACGATCATCCAGTCGAACGTCGACTGGTAGCTCTCGATGCCCGTGTGGACGATGTGACTGACCACGTCGGCCAGACCGATGGCCCCGCCGTTGATGACCGCGCCGTCGAAGATGACGGTGCTCCCGGTCCACTCCACCGTGTGGACCTGGCGGCCGCGACCCGCGCCCGCGTCGAACGAGTGTCCGAAGTTGATGTTGCGGACATACGAACGGTACGGTGATGGTGTGTTGAGGAACTCGAGCGTCGGACCCGCTCCGTCCCAGAAGACCGCGGTCCCCGACGGACCGCTCCCCTCGAACGTCACGCACTTGCCGTCCACGACGACCTGCTCCGCATACCAACCGGCCATCACCTGCACAGTGTCTTCGTTGACGGCCGCGTCGACTCCCTCCTGGACCGTCAGGTAGTCCCCGCCACCTGCCTGATCGACGACGATCACGGATGCGCCGGCGCATGTCGTGAGCGCCAGCGCCAGAAGCAGGGCAAGAGGAGGAACGAGGTGGGACGCCCGGCGCGCGGACGCGCCTGGGGACACAGCATTCGCTGTCCTGCGCATATGCACCTCCTGTCGCGGGTCGCGGAGCTCGTGTGCGGACCCCGCAAGGTCATTATACCACGCGCGCTCTTGCCGCGATACGGACCGGCCGGTATCATCTCAGACAGGCAGGTTTGGCCGGCTCACCGCAAACCGCGAGTCCCACGCATCGCGCACTATTCATGAGAGTCTGTTCATGCCATCACCCGACACCCGCACGTCCTGGCGCCCGCAGCTCGCGCTCTACACCGCGTTCAAGCGGTTCTTCTGGATGACGTACGACAACATCGGGCTGATGATCCTCGCGAACCTCACGTGGCTCGTCCTGTCGCTCGGAGTCGTCACCGCTCCCGCGGCCACCGCGGGGCTGGCGTCGCTCGCCGCCGGGATCGCGGCCGGCAGGGAGGTCTCCCTCCGCACCATCCTCCGCGGGTTCCGCGAGCACTTCGTCCCCGCCCTCAAGATCGGCGTGTTCGATCTCGCGGTCGTCATCGTGCTCTGGGTCAATGTCGACTTCTACAGCCATCTCGGCGGGCGCGCGGCGGTCTTCGGATTCCTCTTCGCCGGGCTCCTCATCTGGGGAGCCGCATTCTGGCTCCTCCTCCACATCCACATCTATCCGCTCATGGTCGATGGTGAGCGCAGCTTCCGACGCCTGCTCAGGACCTCCGCGCTGTTGACGCTCGACAATCTGTCCATCACGATCGGTCTTGCGCTCCAGTCGCTGATGCTCATCATGCTCTGCATCCTCACCGGCGTCGGCATCATCGCGCTGCTCTCGGCCATGCTCTCGCTGCTCCACGCGACCGGTCAGCGTGAGCTCCTTCGGAAGTACCGGGACGACATCCCCGAGGATGTTCCCGAGACCCGCACCTGGCGCCAGCTCTGGCGTCCCTGGGAGACCTCCTCCCGGAGCTAGCTCAAGCTCGGTGGCGTCACCGCCCCGGCGACAGCCCTCCGCGAATCCCGTCCATCAGCTCGCCCCACCCCGACCGACGCCGGCACCCCGGTGCCCGGACACCGTGAGCCGTGCCCGCAAACGCCTAGCTGCAAGGCCATATTGATAATATTAAACCCGGCCTTAAGATTATGAATCTAAGACTTGACAATCATGAAGCCAGCCATTAGAATGTGATACATGATGATAAACATCTTCACAACAGGTAGCTACCAAGGAGGCGGCCATGGTCCACAGACAGCCGGAGTCCTGCCCCGTATGTCACGGGGAGATGATCATCACCGAGCTTCAGTGCCCGCAGTGCGACGTGACGGTGAAGGGCCAGTTCGAGACATGCGAGTTCTCGGTCCTCACCCGGGAGCAGCTGCAGCTCGTCAGGATCTTCCTGAAGTCCAGGGGGAACATCAAAGAGGTCGAGCGTGAGCTTGGCATCTCCTATCCCACCGTCCGTGGGCGCCTCGACGAGATCGTTCGCAAGCTTGGGTTCAAGCCGGAGCCGGCGGTGGACCCATCGGTCAGGGAGGAGCTTCTTGCGAAGCTCGAAGCGGGAGAGATCGATGCAGACGAATTTGTACGGAAACTGGATAAGGCGTCCGCTTAGCGCGGCCCTCTGCCCCACGCCGGACGTGTGGCCGAACGAGCGACCGGAGCAGTTCCGAGGTCACGCGATGCTCGTCACTCTGCCGGCCGGCGTCCCCATCACCAGATCACAGGCCGAGTCACTGCACCAGGAGGAAGGCACCATGACGGAAGAGAAGCTCAGGATCATCAAGCTCGTCGAGGACGGCAAGATCTCGGCGGCCGAGGCGGCTCAGCTGCTCGAAGCGCTGGACAAGACCGACGCCAAGCCGACGCCGAGACAGCTCAAGCGCAAATGGATCCACATCAAGGTCAACAAGGGCGACGAGGAGAACGTCGATGTCCGCATCCCGCTCGCTCTCCTCAAGTTCGGGTTCCGCTTCGCCCCGAAGCACATGCACATGAAGGTCGCCAACGGGATGTCGCGCGAGCACAAGGAGCGCATCCGCGAGATCAAGCAGAAGGCCAGAGAGGCGAAGGCGCGCGCGCGTGCCAGCGCGCACGCCCGTGTCCGCGAGGAACGCCGACACGGCCGCGGTTCCAGAGCCGGGGCTGCCGCCGGTGTCGGGCTCAAGGCCGGTCTCGAGGAGTCGATCAACGAAGCGGTCGATGAGGCCATGTCGGAGTCGTTCGAGAGCATGGGCGATCTCTTCGGTGAAGACTTCAACATCGATCTCGACCGGATTCTGCAGATGGCACAGGACCCGTCTTTCGACGGCAAGATCCTCGAGGTCCACAACGACGACGAGGACGAGCACGTCACCATCGAGCTCGAGTAACCCACGGTCCCGCGAGCGAGGTACCACACATGGAACTCAAGAATCCGGAGAACGGCATCGTTAGAGGAGAGATCCTCCTCGACAAGGAGTGGAAGCTCAACGGAGCACTGACGGGCAGCATCAGCATCGTCGAGGGCGGCGTGCTCCAGATGAATGGCGCGACGTCCGAGGACATCATCCAGGAGGCGGGAGACTCCCACATCAAGGGAGCCGTCGGCGAGGATGCCGTCATCTTTGATGGGAGCATGAAGATCGATGGCGCCATCGGGAACGATCTGGTCATCAGGGGCGGCACCGTGATCCTCAAGGGTGCGGTCGGCGACGACGTGGTCATCGAGGACGGCACACTTCAGGTCTTCGGATCGATCGGCGGCGATCTCATCCAGCGTGGTGGGACGACGTCGATCGAGCCGAGATCGAAGGTCGGTGGCGACGTGAAGGTCAAGGGTGGAACGTTCAATCTGGCCGGCAAGGTCGGTGGAGACTTCATCGTCGACAGCGGCGACGTGAACGTGGCGCCGACCGCGCGTGTGCGCGGCGACATCAAGGGCGTGGAGATGATCGGCGTTCCGGAGATGCCGGAGATGCCCGACATGCCCGCTCCCCCAAGGCCACCCAGGCCACCGAAGGCACCGCTGGCGCCCAGAGCGCCCAGGGCGGGGACGGTCGAGCCGGTCGAACCCGTGGAGCCGGTCGAACCCGTGGAGCCGGGGTGCTGCGTCGATCCGGGGCATGAGGTCGGATCAGAGGACGACCGGGGGAACGTTGGCGCATGAGTGACACTCCCCGGCCTCCATCAGACTGACGGATCGGGGCTCCCCCCCCCCGATCGCCGGCGAACCGCGCAAGCCGGCGAACAGAAAGCCCGGGGCACCCGCCCCGGGCTTTCGCTTGCCTCGCCTCTCCGTCGCTCCTGATCAGAGCCTCCTGTACGGCGATTCGGGGATGGCACTCACCATCCCTCTGCGCCTGGCGGCCCTGGCACGCTCCTGAAGGTCGGGGTTCTGCCGATCGGGCTCATCGATCCAGGAGGTCGCGCCCAACCAGATGTCGTCGAGGAAGACCCCGGCCCCACCTGCCGCGCCGGGACCACACCCGTTGTCGGTCGTGTGCATCACCATCCGGAACTGGAACGACGAGAACCACCCGGACGGAACCGAGAACCCCTGCATTCCGGCAGTCCCCCACCCGTCACACTGCTGGAAGTCGCCCCACCAGGCGTTGAGACCGTACCACTCGCCGCCATCGAGCGAGACGTCGTTGTGGTAGTAGTCGTAATCGACGGTCGGGATCTCCACATGCACGGCCATGAAGAGCGTGCACGGATCGCTGAAGTTCCCCGTGATCACCGGGGAGTAGAGCGCGTTCACGAGATTGGGCGGAACGAGGCTCGTGTCCGCGTCGTCTCCGCACCACCAGCAGTGCGGGTCGCTGAAGGCGGGACACAGGCGGTCGATCAGGTGCCAGTAGTCGCCGGCCGCGCCAGGAACCGTCGGCAAGCACGGGCTGCCATCCTCAACGTCATCGTAGAAGTACGTCTCGCCGCCGTAGAAGTCGAAGACCCGGATATTGTCCACGTGGAAGGCGCCGCCGTCCGAGTCGTACAGGCCGTCCGCATCCGAGTACGCGCCGTCCGAGAGGAATCGGAACCTTACGAAGACCGGGTCGTCGTAGTCCGACAGGACGAACCCATACGTTCCGATGTCCTGCCAGCCACCGCTCGACCCGTCGTATCCGTTGTTCAGGCTCTCCCATTCCTCGCCGTTCTTGACCTGGACGTAGGTGTAGTCGAACCCAACCTCCGAATCGTAACGGTACCGATACGTGAGGACCGGGTAGATCGCCTGTCGGGACACATTCGACGTTCCCTCTTCACCTCCGCTCCGCGAACCATCTCGGTAGAGCGCCTTGATGGCGCCCCAGCTGATCTCCTCCACCGTCGTGTTGCCCAGATGAACCGGCGGGAGCTCAAGCCGCTGATCCCAGCCGTTCCCATAGCCGTCGCCCCCGGTGAAGGACGGGTCGATGCGACCGCACCACCAGGAGTGATCCTCCTCGTGGGTCGGGTCATCGAATGCGTGGTACGTGTCGGTGTGGAACTCGGTAGCTACGGATGCCGTGAGGTCCTCGGAGTACCAACCGCTGACGTCGCCCTCCATGTCGTCGTACCAGACGATGCTGTACCAGCCGGGGTTGGCGAGCGCTACCAGGGGGAGAGCAACCACAACGAGGATGGTGAGGAGAACGCGAACCACTATCGCAGTGCGCATAGCTGACTCCTCTCATTCCGGGGAGCGAACACCGGATGCTTGTGAGGGATTCCGCACGCACATTATACCACACGCAGAACGTGATGGCCATAGCGGAGTACCACGCTGGCAGGAGGGTCCTGCGCACGCGAAACGGCCGGGCGCTCTCGCGTCCGGCCGTCATCGTGATGCTTCAGGCGCCAGGGGGGCTGGCGCGTATCGATCGCCCACACGGGGCGAGGGAACTAGCCTCAGGAGAATCCCCGGCGTCCGCACGACCCGCCCGTGAAGGTCGGACCGCCGCTCTTGGCGGAGAAGGTCGAGACGATACGCCTCCCCTTCTTCTCACCGCATCCGGGACACTCGTGCGGCTTGTCTCTATTCGTGACGGACTCGAGTTCCTCGAACACCGAGCCGCACTTCTCGCAGATGTACTCGTAGATCGGCATGGGCTCTCCCGCTTCGTTATAAGCGCCGGGGGCCGGCCGCCGCAGCCAACCCCCAGCAGAGCCACAGACACTCAACTGGCCCTTCTGTTGGTTGAGATGCGGGGATTGGCTCCCGGTTGCACTGATTTCGCAGCCATCGCATCTTCTCGGCGACGACGAGGTCGCCCGGGGCTGCGGAGCGTCAAGGTCGTATCTGGCTACTTCCGCCGGTACAGCGCGCGCCTCGGAAGTGTGGCGTCTGCGCCTTCCCAGTGAACCAGTTCCCACTCGGTCTCGAAGAGTCCTTTGATCTCCTCGTTGCTGTACGGCCGGAACAGCATACCCGCGCGCCGGCCGCCGTAGTACTGGTGCGTGCCGTCCTCGAGGACCCGGCACTCGGACTCGGGGTCGTCGCTCCGGTCCTCGTCGAACGAGAGGAGCAGCAACGCCCCGGGACGCGCGACGCGACCGAGTTCCTCCGTCAGCTCTCCAGCGTGCGCGAGTGTCACGTGATCCAGACAACTCCACGCCAGGATGCCGTCAACGCTCTTGTTCGGGAGTTCGAGTTCGCGTCCGTCGTACCCGACGGAGTGAAGCTCATCGAGCCCCGCTGAGGCGGCTCGCTCTTCGCAGAAGCGGACGGCGACACCAACGACATCCGCGACCAGCAGATGGAACCCGCGCGTCGCGAGCGCCAGCGCATTCCGGCCAAGACCGCACCCGAAGTCGAGCACATCGCCGCCCTCGGGGAGTCCATCGACAAACGCCTGCGCGATCTCAGAGCCGGTGTCGAACACCGACTCTCTCCACTTGTCCGGAACCCCGCCCTCGATCGTCTCGAGAATGCATCGCTCCCAGAACTCGTGCGACGCGGGATAGCTGTCCGGCCGGTCCTTCGGCATGTTGATACCCTTTCCGTACCATCCTGGTTCCGTGCTGCCACCACTCCCGTGCTGCCTCTGCTCCCGTACTGCCCGCGCTATCCCCGCTTCTCGGCGACGACGAAGTCGCCCGGCCCGTCCCCCGCCGCGTCGACGGCGGCCGCGCCGAGGGTGAGACACTCATCGACGAACGTCTCGCGGTGGCTGTCGAGTTCGCCCGCCTCGTGAAGCGCGCCGAAGGTCTCGAGCACGGGCGTGAGTCGGTGGTCTAGATGTCGAATGTTCGTGAACCCGTGCTCCGCAAGCATTGGGCCCACGGTCGAGCTCGTCAAGTGGTCGAGTTCGTAGACGCCGGCGCGACGGACGTGCGGACGCAGCCGTTCGAAGAAGGCGACTGTCGCGGTCCCCTCATCACCCGCCTCGGACCGGATGCTCTCGAGTCCCCTGGTATCGACGAACAGCCCGTACCGTGTCTCATGCGCCGGGATCTTCGTTCGCACCTGGTACATCACGATCGAACCGGGAGCGCGTTGTCGGCCGCCGGAGTCCTCGCGCGCGCCGCCGGCGTCTTCACCCAACGGCACCGCCTCATCACGCTGGACCCAGAGCTCTTCGTCCCCATCGCCGCCATCGAAGTACGAGTCGAAGTCTTCGAAGATCATCGCGAACCGGCCGCCGGGCCTGAGCACGCGCGCGACCTCCGCGAGCGCGCGCTCGGGATGATCGCACTGCTCGATGGCCGAGGCCGCCATGACGCCGTCGAATGCGCCATCCGCGAAGCTCATCTCCTCCGCGTTCATCACAAGAAACTCGACGTTCGTGATACCGAGGCGTCTCGCGTTCTCGCGCTGGATCTCGACGCGCTTCGGCGACGGATCGATGCCGACGATCTTCTGGAACCGGTCGGCCACGCGGAGGGACGGCCACCCGTCGCCGGGACCGACATCGAGCACCGTCCTCGCCTCCCCCATCGCGTGCGCGAACGCACCGATAAGCGCAGTGTCGTGCCAGTGAGAACGCTTCGTGTGGTCGAGCGGCTGATAGATAACGGCCAGGCACTCGCCCGATTGCGACTCCATGTGGTCGTAGGCGAGTTCGGCCGTCGTCATCCGCTCGGGCTTGAGGATGTTGCGGATCCAGCGTTCGAGTTCGTTCATCGCGGCTCCAGGAAACGAGAAGGGGGCGCCCAAACGCCCCCTCCATCGTAAGTCAGGAATGCAGCCTGTGCCAACCTGTTCCCCCACCGATCGCGGCTCTAGTGACTCCTCCAGCCGCGGCCGGCCCTACCTAAGAAGTACCAGTTTCCGCACCTCCTTGTGGAAAGCCTTCCTGCCACCGGGTTCCAGCCTCACGAAGTAGACCCCACTTGCAGCCGGGATGTTCCCGTCGGTCGTGCCGTCCCACTGCACGGCGTGCTCACCCGCCGCGCGCTCATCATCGACAAGCGTGCGGACAACGCGACCGTTCACATCGTAGATGCGAAGCGCCATGTGACTCGGTTCTCCGAGCGTGTAGCTCACCGTCGTCACCGGATTGAACGGGTTCGGATGCGGCGGATGAAGCCGCGCAGAGAACTCCGCTCCGTCGCCGACCTCCGTCCCCGGCAGCGTCGGCGACTTGCCGAAGTAGTCCATGATGTTCTCGATGAGATCCGCGCGGTCCGGAAGACCGGAGGCGTACCACCCACCCGGTCCGCAGTCGTTGAGGATGAACTCGATCCCGAACCCGAGGTTCACGGTCTGGTATCCCATCGTCTCGTGCGTGTATGCGACGCCCGCCTCCCGCACAACGCCGTACGGAGCCATGTACTCCGCGACCAGCTCCGCTCCTGAAACGCCCGACACGGGGCGCACGACATCGAAGCCGTTTACCATGCGTCACCCGTCGTCGAACAGATGGGTCAACCCGTCATCGAATGTGAGGAAGTCGTAGCCGCCGGGGTAGTCGCGCAGCCCGGGCATTGTGTCCATCCGCGTGTTGATGACGAAATCGCTGGCAAGCCACTCCGAGTAGAAGTCGAGCGTCTCCCCAGAGCCGGAGACGAGGCTCTCTCCGATGCGGTTCCCGGTCAGCAGGAGATTGCGTTCCCTTCCCGCCGAAGCCCGCTCGAGCCACGCGATCAGGTTCGCCTGGTCCTGCCTGGTGACGGGGTTGTCGATGTTGTCACCGGCGAACCACACCTGCGTGTCGTAGTGCTTGAGCCCCGCCGAGTCCGGACCGACCGAGTGAACGTGCGATGCGCTCCCCGGTACTCGGGCGTCGAACACATCATACTCGTATCCGAGCGCGTCGAGCGCCTCACGGAAGTAGAACTCGCTCGTGTGCGTGAACTGCGTGTTCTCGCCGGGGACGATACCGTAGCTCTCGTCGACGAGGAGGATACCCGGCTCAGACACGCTCCCGAGGATCGGGAGGACCGAGAATTCGTAGTGCACGTCGGGAGCCTTGCGCGGGTGAGTGGATGTATTCTCTGCGCCGTCGAGCGCCTCGAAGTAGTAGATGATCTCCGTCCCGGGCACTACGAGTCCGGCCGGCATGCGGACTTCCCAGTCATCTCCACCCGCGGGCGTGAGCGCCCGGGATTCCCACGTCATCCCGCCGTCGCCTGAGGCGACGACCCACGCCCCCGCGATGCCGTCAGCATCGATGACGTTGATTGGCGCGACGTGCGCCGCAGCTTCGCCTGCATCGAACGTATCGTAGAACGCATCCCAAGGGCCGTACTCCCACTCGGTCGCCCTCACGTCGGCGGGCGTGCCGACGCGCACGCGGTCGATGAGGAACCCGCTCCCGTGGGACTCCGGGTACGGTGCAGGTGCGTCGTTCCAGACGTCGGCCATGATGCCGAGCCAGCCGTCCTCGCCGTTGTCCCACTCTGCGAATGCGCGCATCGGGGAGTACCACCATGAATACGGTCCCCAGACTGTGACCGCTTCGTTCAGCGGGTTGTCGGAGTAGACACACTCCGCGGCATCGCTCGTCGTGATGAGCACCTCGGCGTGGTCGTGCGCGTCATTGCTCAGCGCCACCCAGCAGTCCCACTGCGCGATGATGAGACCATCCACGCCCTCGACATCGATCGGCGGGCTCAGAAGCCTGCTGTGCTGCCCGTCGACGACCCGGCCGGTCACCGGGTCAACGGCCGCCATCCACCAGCCGCGCGGACGCCACGCGCAGCTTTCGACCATCGTCTTCGGCATCCACGCTCGTTCATATGCGATTCCCGTCTGCCCGGTCGTCGGGATGTCCTCATGCACCCAGCCGTTGTCGCCCGGCGACTCGCAGTCGTCGAGCCAGACCGTGACGTCGTTCACCTTCCACTCGATGTTGTCGAGCTGCCACGCGCCGTCGCGCACGGAGTGCTTGGGCGGGTTGTCCGTTTCGTCCTGCGACGAGTACACGAGATCGGACTCGAAGCGGTAGCGGAGCACGACATCCATGCCAGCGTACGCGCCGAGGTAGAAGACCGGATGGCCGCGGGTCGCGTGGTCCCAGTCGATGGGAGTCCCCGGCTGCCCGGCGAAGTTGATGTTCGTGTACATCTCGAGCGTCGACCATGTGACACCGCCGTTCGTCGAGATGTCGACGCACCCGTAGTCGTAGTCCCCCTCGATGGCGTAGCGCTGGTCCCACTCGAGCGTCACGTCGTCACCAGGGGAGCTCCACTGCGAGAGCGGGAACGCGCGAGAGAGACACTGCACCCAGTTGTTGCCGTACCCGCGCGGCTGCACCCAGCAGCCGTCGTACTTCCCGCACCACCAGGTCGAGTCTCCCAGGTGCGTGAAGTCGCGGATGCGGAGCGTGTCCTTGTGCCAGTAGTTCTCCTGACCGATCACACCGGAGAGATCCTGCGACGTCCACCCCGCGTTGTCGCCAACGAGGTTCTCGAAGTCTGCGTCGAAGATCCAGAGCGTGTCCGCGACCACGCGCGTGCCGAGTGGCGCGTCGCCGTTCCAGCGGAGCGCGGGATGCACGGGCGGCGTTGCGTCGTCGCCACCGCAACCGCCAACGCTCGCGTTCGTCTCGACCGCACGCGCGGTCGTCCAGCTCGCGAAGAGGATGAGCGCGAGGAGCAGGCGCGCGAGTCCGATTCGCCGTGTGCGTGCCATGTCACCCCCTACTTCAGTAGCACGAGCTTCTGCTGGCGCGACTCGTAAGCCCGATTCGGTCCCGAGTCGCTCGGTGCTGCATCCATCCTGATGAAGTACACGCCGCTCGCCGCGCGGTCGCCGGTGTCCGTGCGGCCGTTCCAAGTCGCCGCGTGCTCGCCTGCCACGCACTCGTCATCAAGGAGCGTGCGAACGACGCGACCCGCGATGTCGTGCACGCGGATCGTCACGCGACCCGACGATGCGAGCGTGTACGCGATGGTCGTCTGCGGATTGAACGGATTCGGGTACGGCCGAACGAGCTTCGTGACGAACGCCGCCGACTCTTCAATCCCGGTCCCTGGGAGTGTCGGCTGCTCGCCCACGAGCTGGAGCAGATTCCCGAGAAGCGCAACACGGTCGTACAGAGCGTCGGCGTGGCCGCTACCCGACCCCTCGGTCATGCGCCTGAGGTCGAACGGAACAATGATCGTGGTCGCACCAGTCGTGGGGTTCACGCGGAAGGTCCCGGCCGCCCGTACGCCGGTCATGCTCGTCTCGTACTCAAAGAGTGGGAACGCCATGCCCCCGTCCGCCGGGCCGATGACGTCCAGGAACCCGCGAACCGGGCAACCGCAGCGCAGCGCGCACTCCCCGTCGTCGTGGTCCATGATGCCCATCGCGCCGTCTCGGAGAACGATCGTCGTATCCGGCAGGTCGACGTACGCGCCGCCCGGGTGCTGTTCCTCGTACTCCGCCTCGAAGTAGACCGGGAAGAGTTCGGTCTGGTCGCCACCCGCCTCGACCATGTGGTAGCCGATGTTGTCGCCAATGAGGATCAGGCGTTTGGGCGCGGCGAACGTCGAGCTGTCGAGCCAATCAACGAGCCGAGTCTGGTCGTCGCCAGTCAGCGTACTCGTATTGAAGCTTCCGGTGAGCCAGATGTGGGTGTCGTAGTGCGAGTAGGCCTTGCTGTCGGTCGGACCGCTGATGGCGCTCCAGTACTCGGCCGCCCGGAACAGGTCGTACCGGTATCCGAGCATGTCGAGCGCGTCCGTGACCTCCTCCCACTCGCGCGAGTTGAAGTGCTCATCGGCAGCACCCAGGATCGCCATCCGCTTGTCGACAACGAGGATGCCCTGGTCGCTCGTGCTCCCCGCAATCGGCAGTCGCCTCACACTGTAGGTCACGTTGGGCGCGTCTGCGGGGCACGTGCTCACGTTCCCCAGCGAGTCGGTGGCCTCCATGTAGTATCGGACCTCTGCTGGAACCGTCTCGACGGCAGAGGGTAGACGGACTCGCCATCCCCATGAGTACCCCGCCAGCTCTCTGGAATACCACGTCGCCCCGCTGTCGGCGCTCGCGACGGTGCGCACCGATGCAACGCCATCCGTATCGCTCACGCGGACGGCCCCGTAGCTGAAGCTCGTACCGAAGGTGTCTTCGATCCAGTTGGAACGCCCGTAGTGGAAGCGGGTCTCATTGTCAGGCGTCGTGATGCCGACGCGAAGGCGGTCCGTGAAGAGCCCGGCCGTGTAGGGCCCGGTTCCGGATGAGCTCCTGTGGCTCGCGTAGACGGCGGCAGCGAGCCAGTTCCGCTGCATCGTGTGGCTGAGAGTCGCCGTCTTCCATGAAGGATTGTCTGTGAGATCGCACCACCCGTAGTACGTCCCGCTGAGTGCAGCCGGGCTCAACTCATCCTCGGTGTCGCTCTCGAACAACCGGAGATCAGCCGACTCGCCGCTTCCGGGCGGCGTATCGACCCAGCCTGACCACTCGACGGCGAGGCCGTTCGCCCCGCTCACATTGATCGGTGGACTCACGAGCACCGCCACCTGGTCCGGCATGAAGACGCCTGTCGTGCTGTCGACGCCGGCCATCATCCATCCCGTCAGTTCGGCGCAGGCGAATCCGCGAAACGTCTCGGGGTTGAGAGCGCGGTGAAACGTCGTGCCGACCGATCCCCCTTCGCGGGGCGCGCTCTGGTGCTCCCATCCATTCTCGCCCGGCGCCTCACAGTCGTCCGACCAGACCGTCTCGCCATTGACGGTGAGATCGAGATTGTCAAGCTGCCACATGCCGTCGACGACGGTGTTGAGTGGAGGGTTGGCCCCCTCATCGGCGGACGACCAGGCCCCATCCGACTCGGCGCGGAACCGGATCGTAACATCGACTCCGGCGTACTGAGAGAGATCGACCTCACCATGCGCGTAGTCCTCATGATCCCAATCGACGGAGTATCCGGGCGTCTCCATGAACCCATAGTTGCAGAAGCTCTCGAGGGTCTGCCAGGTTGTACCACCGTCGTCGGAAACATCGAAATACCCGTAGTCGTAGTCCTTCTCCATGGCGTACCGCTGGTCCCACTCGAAGGTCACGGCGTCGCCCGGCGCGCTCCATGACGCGAGCTGAAGCGGACGGTACAACCACTGCTCCCAGTCGTTGCCGTAGCCCCGGGGGTACTCCCACCATCCACAGTAGGTTCCGCACCACCACGTCGAGTCACCGAGCCACTCGAACCCGTTGATGCGAATCGTATCCTTGTGCCAGAAGTCACCGTCGTCCGGCGGATAGCCGCTGACATCGAACGTCTGCCAACCTGCATTATCGCCCTCCAGGTCCTCGAAGTCGGCGTCGAAGATCCAGAGTGTGTCGATGTCACGCGACGGTGGTGACGGTAGCCGTGTCTCGCGCATCGACACGTCCGCAGTGCGCCCTTGAACCGCGAGGGCAAAGCACAGCGTGAGAGCAGCACACGCAATGGCTATCGATGCTCGGCGCATCCTTCTCCCCTTCTACTTGAGCAGCACCAGCTTCTGCTGCCGAGTCTCGGCCCTGGCGGCAGTCGCTTCGCCACGTCCGGCCGTCGTCATCCGCACGAAGTACACCCCGCTCGCCGCGCGATCGCCGGTGGCGGTGGTGCCATCCCACGTCGTCGCGTGCTCGCCGGCATCGCGTTCGTCATCGACGAGCGTCCGCACGACCCGCCCCGCGATGTCGTGCACTCGGATCGTCACGCGACCCGGCGCTGCGAGCGTGTACGCGATGGTCGTCTGCGGATTGAACGGATTCGGACTCGGGGCGAGGAGCCGCGTGGCGAACATCGGTTCGTCGGGTACGTGCGTATCGAGCGGAACGCCCAGGCGGAACCGGTCGAGCAGGAACCCGACGCTATGACAGCCGGGGTACTCCTCGGGGTCGTGGTTCTCCAAAAACAGGAACATCTTGTACCAGTCGTTCCCGGAATAGGGACCGTGGTCCTCCTGATAGGTAAACGCGAACGGACCTCCCCAGTAGTAGTCGGGCGGCTCCATGCTGCTCACCTCGATGCACTCAGGGATGTCACCCGTTGCCGGATCGATGTGGAAGAAGTCGTTCGAGCACTCGGGCAGGTCGATCCAGCCCGACCATTCCGCGATGAGGTCGGACGCCCCGACGATGTCGATCGGCGGCGTGACCAGCAGCGACCGCTGTCCGTCCACCATCACGCCGGTGCCCTCATCGTACGCGACCATCATCCAGCGTGGGTCGCCCATGACTGTCTCAAGCGAGCGTCGGAACGTCACGCCTGTCTGGCCCGTGGCCGGAGTGTCCGGGTGCTGCCAGCCGTTGTCGCCAGGCGACTCGCAGTCGTCGAGCCACACGGTGACGTCGTTGACCTTCCACTCGATGTTGTCAAGTTGCCAGGCGCCGTCCTTGACGGAACCCAACGAGTTCTCGAACTCGTCCTGAGCCGAATAGGCAACGTCCGACTCGAACCGGAAACGCAGCCGCAGGTCGCTCCCGACATAGGCCGAGAGGTCGAACAGCTGATGCCCGTACGCCGCGTCATCCCAGTCCTGAGGGAATCCTGGCAACCCGGCAAAGCCCGGATTCGTGTACGACTCCAGAACATCCCATGTCACGCCGCCGTCTGGCGACACCTCGACGTATCCGTAGTCGTAGTCCAGCTCCATCGCGAACCGCTGGTCCCACTCGAGCGTCACCTGGTCGGCTCCAGCGGCCCACTCCGACAGCGGGAAATCGCGCCACATCAGCTGGTACCAGTCATTCCCGTACCCTCGTGGCTGCAGCCAGCACGGGTTGGTCGTCCCGCACCACCAGGTCGAGTCACCAAGATGCTCGAACCCGTTGATGCGTATCGTGTCCTTGTGCCAGTAGTTCTCGACGCCGAGCGTGCCGGAGAGGTCCTCCGACACCCACCCGGCGTTGTCACCGAGGAGATCCTCGAAATCCGCGTCGAAGATCCAGAGCGTCTCCGTTCTGGCTTCGACGGCGTGTGCCGGTGAGGTGGCGAGGATGAGAAGCGTGAGGAGTCCGGCCATCATCCATCGTGTGCGCATGGTGGCTTCCTCTCCGGGGCAAGTCCGGGAGCGTTTCCCCTGTTCGTTGCGCATTCCTGACACCGTGCTTCAGCCGCTATGCGTCGCCGTCGACGTCACCGCCTCCGAACCGGAACGTGCGTCCAGCGAGCACCGTCTCTCCATCAAGCTCGACGGTCGGCTCCGCGATGATGAACCCCCACGAGAGCGGCGCCTCGTTCTCGCCTCCGATGAGGCGGTTGTCGCCGATCCAGACCGTAGCGTCACCGTGCGATTTCGAATCCCACAGCGCGTACCCGACGGGGTTGGTGATCTGCGGGTTGGTCCCGATCTCGAACCCTCCCGCGAGCCGACCGGCGTCGCCGCCCTCAGCGAGCACAAGGTCGAGCAGTTCCTCATTCTCCCCCGCGGTCGCCGAGACAACGGCACCGTCGCGGAACTGGATCCGGATGTCGCGGATCGGGACGCCGAAGTAGTCGCTCATCTCGCTGTGGATGACTCCGTTCGCGCTTCCCGCGACCGGCGCAACGATGACCTTCCCCGCCGGAAGATGCCCCCACCCGCGGCGGTGCTCCGTCTCCCACTTCGAGATGACGCCGTCGTCGATGAACACCTCGCGACCGGCGACCTCGAACGTGAGGTCCGTGCCACCCGCAGAGGTCACATGGACCTCCGCACTCCGTCCGAGCTGACCGGCGAGTCGTTCGCAATGCGCGGACAACGCGGCGTAGTCGACATCGAGCGCCGTCCACCACGCGTCGTGCAGCGCACGGTAGTCGAGCCCCATGACCTCGGCCTTCTCAGGCGTCGGGTACCCCATGTAGATGATGCGCTTCCCGCTCTCCACGAACTCACGGAACGCCGAACTCTCGAGCGGGTAGCCGGGAACACCGGCATACAGATGTCGCATACCGCTCCGCACGAGATCCTTGAGGAACTCCGGTCCGTGGGTCGCCCCGGTGTCGGTGCCAGTGACGCCGTTGGCGGGGTACTCGATCGGTTCCTCGATGACGATGATCGAGGCGATGTCTTCCTTCCACTTGAGGACGTAGTCCTGCTGCGAGCGGCCGTCGTACGACACGAGTGCGTGCGCGCCCAGTCGCTCGACCGCCTTCACCAGCGGCTGGATGATGTCGCGGTGCGCGAACGCACCCTGAACCAGGACCACGTCTCCCCCGCTGGTCAGGAGGCAGTCCCTGACGACACGTGTCGCGATCTCATCCTGATCGACATCGAGCATCTCGCGCCGCCGCCAGCCAAGCATGCTCCGCGAGATCATCTGTCGAACGTCACCCGTCAGCCCGCCGTGCTCGCCGATCCCCTGCGCGACATAGAAGTTCCGCGCCACGGCGCGGTAGTACTTCTCGATCACACCACCCTTCTCCACCTTCGCGACGAGTTCGACGAGACCAGCCTTCTCGAGTTCCTTGATGTGATAGTGGACGCGTCCGCGCGTCCCCTCGATCCAGTCGGCAACCTGCTTCGCCGTCCCCGGGCGCTCGATGAGGAGCGTCAGGATCCGCGCGCGCTCGGGGTTCGAGAGCGCCTTGATCTGGATCGGCCGCTCGACGACGGTCACTTCGCGCGCCGGCGCCGCCCCCATCCCGAGCGTCTCGCCCTGTCTCTTGTGAAGTACCATCTGCCTCTCTCCGGGGTGGTATGCTCCCCATCCCCCGCCCGCGCCGTTGCTCAGCGCACCCGTCTCACAGTTTATCCTTTTGGGCCGGTCTAATTTTCCAGCGGGTCTAGAGTATCACCGCCCCGCCACCCTGTCAAGGATTCTCTGAATCTCGCTCGGTCACGTCCCGGGCCCCGGCCCAACCTCTGAGGACATACCCACTTGTCGGGCCCCTCTCCGCACGCGAAGAACCCGCGCAAAGGCCCGTTCCGGGCCCTTCACCCTTGACACTCGGTCAACACCATCTCTATAGTGTGCAAGGTCTCCCGACTGCGGGAGTTCACACCGCACCGGTGCGCCGGTCACGCTCGTGGCCGCAGGCACCGGGCATCCATCACATATCCCTGGAGAGACAATGACGACGATCGTAGACGTCTTCGGTCGCGAGATTCTGGACTCGCGAGGCAACCCAACCATCGAGGTCGATGTCTGGCTGGAATCGGGCATCTTCGGGCGGGCGGCCGTTCCGTCCGGCGCGTCGACCGGTTCGCACGAGGCCGTGGAGCTCAGGGATGGGGATTCGGACAGATACCTCGGCAAGGGCGTGCTCAAAGCCATTCACAACGTCAACGAGACCATCGCTCCGGAACTCGTCGGGTTCGACGCCGACCAGCAGGTAGCAATCGATGACATGCTCCTCGCGCTCGACAACACGGAGAACAAGGGCAACCTCGGCGCCAACGCGATCCTCGGCGTCTCCATCGCGTGCGCGAAGGCCGCGGCGCAGGCGCTCGACCTTCCGCTCTACCGCTACATCGGTGGCGTCTCCGCCTGTCTGCTCCCGGTCCCGATGATGAACGTCCTCAACGGCGGCAAGCACGCGGACAACAACGTCGACATTCAGGAGTTCATGATCGTCCCGGCCGGCGCCGACACATTCGCCGAGGCCATCCGCACTGGCACTGAGGTCTTCCACGCGCTCAAGGCCGTGCTCAAGGAGAAGGGACTGTCCGTCTCCGTCGGTGACGAGGGCGGGTTCGCGCCGAACCTCGGTTCGAACGAGGAGGCCATCGAGTCGATCATGGCCGCCATCGACAAGGCCGGCTACGTCGCCGGCGACGAGGTCTTCATCGCGCTCGACGCGGCGGCGAGCGAGTTCATGAAGGACGGGAAGTACGTGCTCGAGGCCGAGGGCGAGACCAAGACGAGCGAGCAGATGGTCGACTTCTACGCCGACCTTGTTGAGAAGTTCCCGATCGTCTCCATCGAGGACGGACACGGCGAGGACGACTGGGAGGGCTGGGCGGCGATGACCGAGCGGCTTGGCGGCGAGATCCAGATCGTCGGTGACGACCTCTTCGTCACCAACCCCGAGCGGCTCGGACGCGGTATCGACGAGGGGTGCGCCAACTCGATCCTCATCAAGCTCAACCAGATCGGCACGATCACCGAGACGCTCGACACCATCGAGATCGCTCACAGGAACGGCTACACGTCGGTCATCTCGCACCGTTCGGGTGAGACCGAGGACACGACGATCGCCGACTTCGCGGTCGCGACGAACGCCGGCCAGATCAAGACCGGCTCGGCATCACGCACCGACCGCCTCTGCAAGTACAACCAGCTCCTCCGAATCGAGGAAGAGCTTGGCGACGCCGCGCAGTTCCCGGGCGCGACAGTGTTCGGTATCGAAAGCGAGTAGCATGCCCAGCTTGAACGCGGCGAACCGCAGGAAGCAGCGTGGTGTTGACGAACAGCCCGTCCTGAGGAAGCTCTTTCGGGGCGGGTACGGCGCCGGCGCGTCCACGAAGGTGCTCCGCATCCTCGGATGGGGCATCGCGTTGTGGTTCATCGCGGCCGTGCTTCTCGGCGACAGCGGGCTGTTCTCGATCGTCGGGATGCGCGGCATCCGCTCGAACCTCGAGGGCGAGATCACCGTCCTCGAGGAGGTCAAGGCGGAGACGACCGAGCGCCGCGACGACCTCGAGAGCGACCCGTGGACGATCGAAAAGGTCGCGCGGGAGGACTGCGGTATGATCAAGGATGGAGAGATCGTCTATCTCCTCGATGACGAGGAAGAGACGGACAGCGAATAGCCCTTCCACTGCGAGATACATCACCCCGACACCAGGAGCGAGCCTTGAGACCGACGATCCCGCAGGAGATCTTCGCAGTCGTCGCGGTGTCCGCGCTTCTTGCCGCCACGCTGTTGGGTGCCCTCACAACCCCGGCGGGAGCGACGCCCGTACCGGTCGGGTCGCGCGACCAGATCCCGCCGCTGCTCGATGACATCGCGACGAGCGCGCCCGTGCCGTTCACGGACATCATCATTCAGGCCGACATCGCGGACAGTCTTCCTCTCGGCGCGCCGGATGACGCGTCAGTCTACTACTCGACCGATGCGCAGAGCACCTGGACGAACCTGGCGATGAGTCCGGTCTCGGGGAGCCCTGATACGTGGGGAACGCCCTGCCCGATGCCCGACGAGGAGCTCATCTACTATCTGATGACACACAGCGACTCGGCCGCGACGTTCACGGGGCCGAAGAACCACACCGACGCGTTCCCGCCGCCGGCCAACGTCATGGTCGATCCGGCGGACGAGTTCGTCGGTGACGTGGTCGAGACCTACACCCAGGCATGCGATCTCATCGGGGCACGCTTCGGCTACTCGGACACGCATTACTACGCGACGCTGACGAACGCGACGGGAACCTGGCCAACCTCCGGCGGCATCCTCGGCCCGTGGTTCGTCTACTCGGCCGTCATCGGGAACCCGGATGCGCCGGTGGACAGCATCGGTCTGGCGATGGTCTACGCCGACGTCCCGGTTCTCGCGGAGACCGGTCTCTACTGGATCGACGCGCGCGACACGAGCTACGTCCGCCTCGGCGATATTGACGTCACCATCACCGGGGGCGAGCTTCACATGCGGTGTGAGTTCGCCGATCTCGTCGCGCACCCGGATTTCGGACCGGACAACCCGAGCGGCTACTACGGCGTCGGCGCGGGAACGGCCACGTCGACGATCACGGGTGCACAGTGGACCAACGACCAGACCAACATCTACTCGTTCTACATGCGCACCGACTCGGTCGCGCCTGGCGCGAACACTGCGCCGATCCTCACGGACACCATGGCCGAACCGGCCGGTGACATACCCGACACGCTCATCCGGTTCTCGGTGACCTACTCGGATCCCGAAGGACACCTGGCCGCCGTCCGCAATCTCCTCGTGGACAGCGACGTCTATGAGATGGAGAGTCCGGGCCCTGACCGCGACTACGGCGCGGGCGTCGGGTTCACGCTCGACGTGCCGCTCTCTCCGGGCGGACACATGTACGCCTTCTCGTTCAGCGACGGCGACCTCGATGTCGTCACCCCCGCGGTCGTCCTGAACGTCGAGACCGGGGTCCCGGACGACGAGCCTGTCACGACGCTTGCGTTCCGCTCCGCGTGGCCGCAGCCGTGCGGCTCGGAACTCCGGATGTCGTTCTCTCTGGGCACACAGCCGGGCGGGCGCGTGGATATCTACAACACATCGGGTCGGCTGGTCCGCACGCTCTGGACCGGAGGCCCCGGCGAACACGAAACTTCCTGGGATATGAAGGACGACGCCGGCATGCGCGTGGCGTCCGGCGTCTACCTCGCGGTGCTGACCGCCGGACCCGAACGGGCGCAGCGGAAGGTCGTCGTGCTGAGGTAGTGTCGGGCGCGCATCCACGCCGGCAACCCGCGCGGCGGCCGGCGGCGCGCCGCGGCAATCAAGAAGCGGAGGAACTGTGAATCCTGAACTGATGCTCCAGGCCGACGCGATGCGGCTGTCTCTCGCGCACTCGTTCGTCTGGGCGGCGATGTGGTGCTACGCGGTCGCGTTCCTCGCGTACGTGGCGCACCTGGTCGCGCCGAAGATCCGCGCCATACGAGGCATCGCCTCGACCGGACTCATCGCGGGATGCGTAGCGCAGACCGTCGCGATCGTGCTCCGAGGCGTGACCATCGGACGACCGCCGTTCCAGACGCTCTACGAGAGCCTCGCCTTCTTCGCGTGGACGGCCGTCCTCGCCTATCTCATCACCGAGTGGCGGCGGCGCGTCCGCACGCCCGGTCTCTGGGTCGCGCTCGTGTCCGGCGCCGCGCTCGCCTACGCGCTCCTTGGGCAGAACCCCGAGGTCAAGCCGCTCTTCCCGGCGCTTCAGAGCTCGTGGTTCGTCTGGCACGTGGCCATCGCGTTCGGGTCGTACGCGATCTTCACCGTCGCGTTCGCCGTCGAGCTCAGCTACCTCATCCAGGTGTGGTTCTGGAAGCTGGGTGTGACACACGACTACGGCATCACGCGCGAGACGCTCTCGCGATTCCACCGATCGGTTCACCAGCTCGTGCTCTTCGGATTCCCGATGCTGACGTTCGGGATCATGTCGGGGGCCGCGTGGGCGAACGAAGCGTGGGGCGTCTACTGGCAGTGGGATCCCAAGGAGACCTGGTCGCTCATCACGTGGTTCGCGTTCGCGCTCTACCTCCACGCGCGGGTCCGCCCCACGTGGAAGGGAGCGCCGTCCACGGTGATCATGGTGCTCGCGTTCCTCTGTATGATAACGACGTTTGTTGGCGTGTCGTGGCTGGCGAAGCTCTTCGGCATTCCCAGTCTGCACGTCTACGGCTAGCGGGAGGTGACCATGAACGGAACGACAGAGACAAAGCGTCGGTCCCGGGTCAACCCGCTGGGCTGGCTCATCAGGGAGTTCACACGCATCAGGCTGACGGTCTGGCTGCTCATCGTCATGGGCATCACGATGATCGTCGGTTCCATCTTCCCCCAGGGGTACGGCGCCGAGACCTACATCTCGTCGTGGGGCGAGGCCAGATACCTCGCGTACGCGAAGCTCGGGCTCCTCAACGTCTTCCACTCGAAGTACTTCCTGGTGCTCGGGATCATCCTGCTGCTGAACCTCGTGTTCTGCAGCGTCGTGCGGCTGTCCGGCCGGCGTGCGGGCATTCGCTCCGATGAGGCGCCCGACTACGCGCGCAGACTCCGGATCAGCGGGGCCGGGAGGCAGGCCGACCGCGCGTGCAACGTGCTCACGTCCCGCGGATACAAGATTCTGTCCGACACGGGCGGCACGCTCACCGCGCGGCGCGGACCGTGGCCCGAGGGTGTGAGTCTGCTCTATCACATCGCCATGGCCATCGCGATCGTCGGGTTCATCATCTCGGCGCTCTTCTCGTTCGAGGGTGACGTCACGCTCTGGCCGGGCGAACCGGTCGAGGTGGCAACCGTGGACGCGGGGACCGGCGCCGTCGCGCTCGGACTCGTCCGCGCCGACACCACGGCGTGGGAGAACCGCAAGATCGCGGTGACGCTCGACGAGTTCGTCACCGAGTGGGAGTGGCACAACGAAAAGCACTACCCGAAGGACTGGCTGAGCCATCTGACCGTCCTCGATGAGGACGGGACGACCCGACCCGTGATGGTCGAGGTCAACCGGCCGCTCCGCGTCGCGGGGCTGACGTTCTATCAGATGGCATACGAGCAGACGTTCGATGTGGTGGTGCTCCGTGACGGAGAGGAGATCGAGCGGGTCGCCGCGCAGTCGTACGCGCCGTTCACGCTCGAGTCGATCCCTGGGATGTTCTCGTCGGGAACGCTCCGCGTCGGGACGCTCTTCGAGAAGTACCGCGATCCGAGACCGATGGTTCCGCACACGCCGCTGCGATGGACGCCGCCTGCGCCGCCTGTCGATGAGACCGCCGAGGGTGACGAGACCGCGGCCGGCGGCGAGGCCGAAACGCCTCCCCCGCCGGTGCGCCAGGAACTCGGCGACCTCTCGCTCGAGGTACCGATCGAGCACGAGGGTCTCACGCTCATGCTCGACAACCCGTATGAGGCCAGCGTGCTGACGTATCGCCACGATCCGGGTGTGCCCCTCCTCTACGTCGCCATCACGCTCTTCCTCATCGGCCTCGCCATCCGGACGTACTGGCCGAGCTACCGCGTCCAGCTCTGGCTTGGCGAGGGCGCCGAGGTGCACATGGTGTTCCGGGCGACCGGGATGCTGGGCGAGCCGGAGGACGTCGAGGACGAACTGGTAGAGGCGCTCGAGGGCTGATGCGGGGAACGGTTCATGCAGTGATGATTCGTACGGGATAGGTGCACAAGTGCAGGACTGACACGCACTTCAGGAATCCGCGCGAATCGCCTTGACCCGCGTATAGTGCCATGTTATATATGAGTACCTGTACATGATGCGGGGTGGAGCAGTCCGGTAGCTCGTTGGGCTCATAACCCAAAGGTCGCAGGTTCAAATCCTGCCCCCGCTACCAA
>JAPEKQ010000024.1:14058-27237 GCA_029990205.1 bacterium | reverse complement strand
AACGACTTGTCACCCTTGCCGCCCACATCGAACACCATCCCGACCTTGAGCGCGCCGCTGCTCTCCTGAGGAGTCCCGCCGCCGCACCCGGGAAGCAGGATGGTGGCGGTGAGCAGACAGACCGCGCCGATCGTCAGAAATCGTCTCATTGGAGGCTCCTCTCACTGCTAGCCGGCACTCGCATCTTCTTCCGGATCGTCGAGACAGGCGAGCACTCCGCTCGCTCGTGCTCTGCTAATGAGTATCACGAAAACACCCAATCCTGCGAGAACAACCATCGCACCGCTCTTGAACACAAAATCAAGCCCCAGGCGCTCCGCGACGAGGCCACCGATGAGTGGAGCGACGATCAGGCCGATGCTCATGCCGGAGTTGAAGACCGACATCACCGTACCCATACCATTGAAACGGTCTCCGCACCGCGCCGTGACCGCCAGCGCGGCGGGAAGCCCGAGCGCGAGCGAGATGCCCGTCGCGGTCTGGAGAACGAACAGCGACGGGACGGTCGTGCAGTACGGGATCGAGAAAATGACCGCAGCGCTCGCGAAGATCCCGAGCCCCATGAGCAGCGGTTTGGACACCCGGTCGGCCAACCTGCCGAAGGGGATCTGCATGAACCCGGCGAGCAGGATGTTCGTCGCAAGAAGGACACCGATGACCGACAGCGACGCACCGCGCTCCTCCGCCACGAACGGGAGGAACGGGATGACAAGGCCTCGACCGAACGAGATCGCTGTGCGAAACAGCACGGCCGCGAGGACGAGCGGGTCTCGGAGGACGGCGCTCAAACGAGCGCGCTTGTGCCACCGCTCCTTGTGAAGTCCAAGCTCCGGGAGAAACAGCAGGGCGAGGATGAGCGCGACACCCGTGAGCGCGCCCATCGCGTAGAACGGCGCGCCGAGACCGAACCGGTCGGCGAGCGGTCCGCCGAGAAGCGGGCCGATGCCGAAGGCCGTGAACAGCGAGACCATGAAGGTCCCCATCATCCGACCCTCGCGTCCCTTCGGCGCGATGTCTCCGACATACGCCTGCGCAACCGGCACGACCATACCGCTCGCGGCGCCGTGGAGCGTCCGCACGACGATGAGACTCCAGATCGAATCGACCCTGAGATACGCCAGCGAGAATCCTGCGAAGAGCGCGAGCCCGACGACGATGAACGGCTTGCGGCCGAACCGATCGGACAGACGCCCGATGACGGGCATGAAGATGAAGCGGGCGACGGAGAAACCCGAGAAGATCAGACCGAGCGACAGCCCGGCGGCGCCCAGGTCGCGCGCGTAGAGCGGGAGCAGCGGGCCGATAAACCCGACACCCATCGTTGCCGCGAAGACGGCGGTGAAGAGCGCTATGTAGACGCGTCGGTGCATGCCCCTCCTTCAGGAGGAACTGGACGAGCGGGCCTGTGGACTAGACGAACAGGTCAGTGAACTGGAACGTGTTCACGTCGAACAGCCCGAGGTCGGTCACCTTGAGCTCGGGAATCACCGGGAGCGCCAGGAACGACATCGCCATGAACGGATCCTCGAGCGGCGAACCAAGCCTGCGCGCCGCGCGGATGACGCCCCGAAGCCCCGTGACGACCTCCTCGAGCGGCCCCTCGGACATCAAGCCGGCCACCGGCAGCGGGAGCCCCGCCTTGAGCTCGCCGTCCGCGACGACCGCCAGACCACCCCGCATCTTGGAGATCTCGACGACGGCCGCCTTCATATCCTCGTTGCTCGTGCCGACCACGACGACGTTGTGCGAGTCGTGCGCGACCGAGCTGGCGATGGCGCCCTTGCGAAGACCGAACCCCTTGACGATGCCGAGCCCGATGTTGTCGCTGGCGTGATGACGCTCGACGACGGCGATCTTGAGAAGATCGTTCTCGACATCGGCGACGAGCTTGCCGTCCTGGATCTTCGCCTTCTCGACGGTCGCCTTCGTCACGATCTGGTCGGGCACGAGGTTGATGACCCTGATCTTCCTCCCGTTGGCCGGGATGTCGAAGTCCTCGGGAGCGAGCCACTTGATATTGATCGAACTTCGAAGCTGCGGCTGGCTGATCCTCGGCTTCGGCACGACCATCTTGCCGTCCTCGGCCACGAGCTTTCCGTTCTTGAACACCTTGCGGATATTGAAGCGCTTGAGACTGTCGACCACAACCAGATCGGCACAGTACCCCGGCGCGATGGCGCCAAGGTCCCGGATGCCGAAGTACTGGGCTGTGTTGATGGTGGCCATGCGGATCGCGGTGACGGGCGCGATCCCCTCCTTGATGGCGGTCTTGACCATGTGGTCGATGTGCCCCTGGTCCATCAGATCCTTCGGGTGCCGGTCGTCGGTGACGAACATGCAGCGATAGCTGTTCTCGCAGGTCACCGCGGGCAGAAGGTCCTTCAGGTTCTTCGTGACGGAGCCCTCGCGGATCATCGCGTACATCCCGAGACGAAGCTTCTCAATGAGCTCCTTCGGCGTCGTGCTCTCGTGATCCGAGGTCACACCGGTCGCCGCGTAGGCATTGAGGTCGTTGCCCGTGAGCTCCGGCGCGTGCCCGTCGATCCGCTTGCGGTCCTGCGTCATCGTGATCTTGTCGAGAAGTCCTTCGTCCCCCATGAGAACACCGGGGAAGTTCATGACCTCGCCAAGACCCAGCACCCACTTCTCGCGAAGCAGCGGATACAGATCGAAACCCCGGAGCACGGCGCCGCTCGTCTCGAACTCCGTCGCGGGGACACACGACGGGAGCATCATGTAGATGTTGACCGGGCTGTACTTGCTCGAGTTGAGCATGTAGTGGATGCCCTCGAGGCCGTGCACGTTCGCGATCTCGTGCGGGTCGGCGACAACGGACGTCGTCCCCCGCGGCACGACCGACCGGGCGAACTCCTGGACGGTGACCATCGTGCTCTCGATGTGCATGTGACCATCGATAAGACCCGGCAGCACGAAGGCGTTCTTGAGATCGATCTCAGCCTTGCCTTCGTAGTCGCCGACGCCGACGATCCGACCATCCCAGATCGCGATGTTGCCCTTGTAGACCTCGGCCGAGAACACATTGACGATTCTGGCGTTCTTGAGCACGAGGTCCGCCGGCATGGCGCCGCGCGCGACCCTGATCATCCTGGCAAGGTCCTTCATGTCCCCTCCGTCACTCGTCCTGAGCCCGTACCTCTACTTCACGATCAGCTACTTCACGATCCGCGTACCCGTCTCGCCGTCGAGCGCGCGCCCGATCGACTCAGGGTTCGTGATGAGTACCTCTTTGCCGCCGCCCTCGATGAAGTCGATACCGGCGATGACCTTCGGTCCCATGCTGCCCGGAGCGAAGTGGCCCTCGGCGTGATAGCGCTTCGCCTCGTCAACGGTCATCCGGTCGAGACGGACCTCGTCGTCCTTCCCGAAGTTGAGCGCGACCTGCTCGACATCCGTGGATATCAGGAGCATGTCGGCGCCGATGTCGTTGGCGAGAAGCCGCGATGCGTGGTCCTTGTCGATGACCGCCTCGACGCCCTTGAGTCCGTCCGGCACCTCCACTACGGGGATGCCTCCCCCGCCGACCGCGATGACCAGACTGCCCGCCTTGAGGAGCGCCTGAATGGAAGCCGCTTCGACAACACGCACCGGGATCGGCGAGGCGACAACGCGGCGCCAGCCGCGGTTGGCGTCCTCGACGACGTCCCAGCCGTCGTCCTCCTGCCGCTTCTCCGCCTGCTCGCGCGTGTAGAACGGACCGATCGGCTTCGCCGGCTTCTTGAACGCCGGATCCGCCGCGTCGACGACGACCTGCGTGACCACGGTCACAACGTCGCGCTTGATCCCCTTCTTCGCGAGCTCGCTACCGAGCATCTGCTGGATCATGTATCCCATCGCGCCCTGTGAATCCGCCCCGCACGTATCCAGCGGAAGACCGGGGAGGACCGTCGATGCCATCTCGGCGCGGAGCAGGATATTGCCGACCTGCGGTCCGTTGCCGTGCGTGATGACGACGTCCCAACCCTTCTCGATCATCCCGGCGATGTGGCGCGCGGTCTCCCGCGCGTTGGCGAACTGCTCGGGAATCGTCCCGCGCTGGCCCGCCTTCGTGATGGAGTTGCCGCCAACGGCGACAACGGCAAGTCTGCCCATGGTAGCCTCCTACCCCATCGTCAGAGCCATAATGGCCTTCTGCGCGTGGAGTCTGTTCTCGGCGACGTCGTAGATGATCGAGCGCTCCATGTCGCAGACGGCGTCGTCCGCTTCGTTCTCGCGATCGATCGGCATCGGGTGGATGTAGACGGCGTCGTTGGTGCGCGACATCCGCTCCATCGTCGCCCGCCAGTCCTGATGCTCGGCCGAGAGTCTCTGGTCCTCTTCGCGTCCGAGCTCGTACCGCTTCGGGTGCATCCAGTGCCGCGAGTAGACGACGTCGGCGCCGTCGTACGCGGCCTCCTGGTCGTGCGTGATCTCGAAGCTCGTCCCGGCCGCGGCGCAGTTGGCCTTCGTGGTCTCGATGACTTCCGGATCCAGATCGAACCCCTCCGGATACGCCATCCGGACGTTCATCCCGAGTCTGGAGTTGATGATGATGCTCTCCTGCACCGAGCTCCACGAACGGACCATCGGCGAGTATCCCCAGACCTGGAGGAGCGTCTTCCCCCTCGTGTCGCCGACGTTCTCGCGCATGCCCATCACGTCCGCAAGACCCTGGCACGGATGGAACTTGTCGTGCGCCATGCTGATGATGGGCACGTCGGCGAAGTCGGCGAAGTCCCGGAGGAACTTGTCACCGTCGCCGTATCCCTCGACCGAATCCTCGAGGATGCGGATGCCGATGCCTTCGGCGTAGCGGCTCATGACGTTCGCGGTGTCCTTCAGGATCTCGCCACGCTGCGTCTTCGACTTGAGACGGAGCGTCTTGGTCTCGAGGAACTGCGCGTGCCCGCCGAGCTCCGTCGCCGCGGCCTCGAACGACTGCCGGGTGCGGAGCGACGAGTTGTAGAACATCATCATGAAGGTCTGGTGCTTGATGATCTGCGCGTGCTCATCGCTGTAGCGCTCGGCCTTCAGCTTGACCGCGAGGTCGAGCGTCGCCTCGAGCTCTTCGATGCTCCAGTCCTGCGTGCAGATCAGATCACGTCCCTTGAGATTCACTGCCATCATGTCCTCCCCTACACGTCCATCGTCAGGGCCATGATGGCCTTCTGCACGTGGAGTCTGTTCTCCGCCTCGTCGAACACGACCGAGTTCGGACCGTCGATGACCTCGTTGGTGACCTCGTAGCCACGGTCACACGGAAGGCAATGCATGTACTTGGCGTCGGGCTTCGCGAGCTTCATCTTCGCCTCGTCGCAGATCCAGTGCTTGTTCGCGTCGAAGACCTCCTGGCTCTTCTCAAGCATCGGTTCGTCCGCGATCGGCGGGATGAAGTGCTTCGAGGTCCACGCCTTCGGGTAGACGACGTCGGCGTCCTTGAACGCGTCCTCCATACTGTTGGTGATCTCGAAGCTGCCGCCCGACTCCTCGGCGCGCTTCCGCGTGGCGGCGATGATATCGTCGTCAAGCTCGAGACCCTCGGGATGCGCCAGCACGACGTCGCAGCCGACCGTCGCGGCCGCGACCACGGCGCTGTGCGGCACCGAGAGCGGCTTGTGGACCGACGGGCTGTAGGCCCAGCTCATCACGAACTTCTTGTTCTTGAACCCGCCGCACTGCTCGCGGACGGTCATGATGTCGGCCATGCCCTGGCACGGATGGTAGATGTCGCACTCCATGTTGATGACGGGCACGCGCTCACAGTGCTTGGCGAACTCGCGCACGATACGGTTCGCTTTGCCGTTGATCCAGCCGACCGGGTCGCCGTACATGCGGATCGAGATGCCGTGGCCCATGCGGTCGAGAACACGCGCGACGTCCGAGATGCGCTCGGTCGAGTACGCGACCTCTTCACCCTCGAGAGCGGGCGTGTAGATCTTGTTGGGATCGAGGAAGTGAGCGTGGCCGCCCATCTGCGTCATTCCCGCCTCGAAGCTGTTCCTCGTTCGCAGCGACTGGTTGTAGAAGATCATGAAGAGGGTCTTGTCCTCGAGGTACTTGTGCGGACGACCCGACTTGAACTTCGCCTTGAGCTCGTCGGCGAAGTCGAGGATGAACTCGACCTCTTCACGCGTGTAGTCGAGGATGGAGATGAAGTCCCTGCCTCTGAAGTCCTTGTTACTGAACACGTGCTCCTCCATTTCGTGAACCCCTCCGCGCACGACGCGCGGAAGGTCCCGGCCTCGGGCCGGTCTGTCTATCCTGACACGCGGGGTTCGGCGAGACACAGCTCCTCGAGCGCCGTGCGTGTCAGCTCCCTGACGAGGATCGTCCGGTATTCGGCGGACGCCCTCACATCATCTATCGGACTCGAGGCGCCGGCGGCCTGGGCCGCGACCTCCTCGATAAGCCCCATCACTTCGTCCCTGCATCCCTGTCCGGCCACGCCGCCCTCTCCGACCACTCCGCTCCAGCGCCCGGCGAACGTACTCTCGGCCTGCTCCGCGCGCACGACCGTCGGCGCCACGGAACCGAGCGCGATCCGGACCGCGCACGCCGTCGGGTCGAAGGTGACCGCGACCGACGCGATGGCGATGGCAAGCGCCTTGCGCTGCCCGAGCTTCTTGTAGACGCTCGATGCGCCCGGCGGTGGAAGCTCGAGCGTGACGTGCGTCAGCAGTTCGTCCGGCTCGAGCCGGAGTTGTCCCGGACCGGCGAAGAGACCGGTGACGGGGATCTCCCGCTCGCCCCGCGTCGAGCGCGCGTGCGCGACGGCGTCGAGCGCCGCAAGCGCTCCGGTCGCGTCGGCGGCGGGTGAAGCGTTCGCCAAGTTGCCCCCGATGGTACCCCTGGCGCGGACCTGTGGTGCTCCGACCGTGCCGCACGCCTCTGCCAGAACGGCCACGCGCTGTCGCACGGCGTCGTGACGCGTGACGGCCGCGTGCGTTGCGGCCGCGCCGATGGTGAGCGTGTCACCGTCGACCGCCACCCGCGCGAGCTCCGGCACGCCGGTCAGATCGACCAGCGTCGCGGGACCCCCGTGGTCGGCCCGGATCCTCACGGCGAGATCGGTCGCGCCCGCGATCGCGTGCGCGGATTCGTCCGCCAGCGCTTCGAGGGAGTCATCGATCGTCCTCGGGAAGACCCACTTCGGCTCGTACACCGTACCTCCGCAGCTCTCTGCCGCCGCGTCCACTCTGGAACGCCAGCGCCGTCGTCGCGCTCCCGGACTCGCCGGGCTATCCCATCACCGTCGGCAGGACGCCTCTCGACAGAAGCGCCTCCAACACACCGCCCCCGATGGCCAACGCCTTGTCGGAGATGGTCGCCGGATCGACCGCCGTCCCACGCGGGTCGACGTCGCCGATCTTCTGCCCCTCGCGAACCTCGACCCCGTCCGCGATGAGCCCGCGGAGAAGACCCGGTGTGCGCGCCTCGACCGGCACGCCGGCCACAGCACCCACGACGTCTCCGCTCTCAACAATGTCACCGATCGAAGCGCTGCTCTCGAAGACCCCGGACGCCGGAGCGCGAACGAGCCGCCTCTCGGCGACACCCATGACCGGAGCCGGAGTGCGCGTATCGGCTTCCGCCTTCCCGCTGGTGAGCACGCGTCCGAGGGCGTGACCGCGGTTCGTCTCGATGACCGCGTCGCAGTCGACGCCCGCCTCGAACCCCGGACCGAGCGCGACCGTCACGGGCGCGTCATCGCGCCTCATACCGAGGTTGCGCTTCGCCATCCGAGCATCGATCACCGCGTCCGGCTCGAGCCGGCTCAGAAGCTCACCGTCGGGATCGATCACGACGGGAAGCACGAGCCGTTCATCGCGCGCTCCGAGCCAGGCAGCAACCTCCCCCACGTCCACGAGCTCGCCAGTGAGGTCCTCGACCTCAACACGTCCGCCGAAGACCGCCTCAGCGAATGCGACCCGTCTGCGAACCACGGCGGGTGCGCGTGTCTCAAGGACAACGACGCCGTACCCCGACCGCGCCAGCCGGGCGGCAACGCCGCTTCCGAGGTCACCACCACCCCGAACGACCACGAGTGTGCCTCGTCCGCTCACGTCTGCTCCGGCCTGTTCCTGTTCTTGAATCCGGCCTTGTCTCTCAGCTTCGCCGTGTCGCGTATACCGTGCCGGACCGCGATGATCTCCGCCACGACGCTCACGGCTATCTCGTCAGGAGTCTCGGCCCCGATGTCGAGACCGATCGGCGCGTGGATACCCGCGAGTTCGTCCCGCGACACACCGTCCGCTTCGAGGTCCGCGAAGGCCGCGTCGACCTTCTGCTCGCTCCCGATCATCCCCATGTACCGCGGACCGAGCGGGAGCAGCGCCTTGACCCAGTCCTTGTCATACCTGTGACCGCGCGTGACGATCACGACCATCGAGTCCGCGTCGACCCGGAGGTCGTTCTCCAGAAGCTCCACGCCGCCGACGAAGCGGTCGTCGGCGAAGGGGAACCGCTCGGCCGTCACCATGTCCTCGCGGTCGTCGACCACGCTGACCCGGAACCCCGACTGCCGCGCGATCTTCGCAACCGCCAGACCGACGTGGCCGCCACCGATGACGGTCACCGTCGGCGCTCCCGCGATCGGCTCGAGGAAGACCTCGATACTCCCGCCGCACGTCATCCCCGCGTCGTCGCTGAGGTCGTACGTCACGAGCTTGCAGCCCGCCGCCTCTTCGGACGCGATCAGCGCCTTCGACTCATCGATGACGGTCCCCTCGATGGCACCCCCGCCGACGGACCCCACGATCTTCCCGTCGGCGTAGATGATCATGCGCGCTCCTGCGCTTCTCGGGGTCGATCCCTCAGCGCGGACGACGGTCGCCACGACGCCCGGAACACCGTCCCGGTGCATCCGCGCGATCTCCTGATAGATGTCGGCGAGCTTCAGCGCCACGCTTCGCTCCGTAGTCGTAGTCGGTCCAAGCGACAAACCCCCGCGCGCCCCTGACCACCGGTCGCGGCCCGCGCGGGGTAATGCCTCAGCCGGCACGCCTGCGCCTACGCGCCGGCAATACCGTCTTTCACCGCCTCGTAGTCTTCCGGCGTGTCGATATCAACGAGGAAGCCGTCATCGTCGAGTTCGACCTCGACGATGTGAGCCGCTTCGCGCTCGAGGATGTTCCGGGCGCCCGCATCTCCATCAAGCTCTTCGAGTTCGTCGCGGAACGAGCCGTCGAGGAGTACCGGGTGGCCGCGTCGCCCTCCGCTGACCGGGACGGCGATCTTGCCGCCGCGCACGTGCGCGTCGATCACGAGGTCGATATCCTCGGTGCGGAAGAACGGCGAGTCACCGTGCGCGACGAGGATCGCGTCGGTTCCCCAGGAACACGCGCTCACGCCCTGCGCGAGCGACGTCCCCATCCCCTCCGCGAATCGCCTGTTCCCGACGAGCTCGATGCGCTCATCGATAATGCCCGAGAGCGAGGCGCCTATGCTGTCGGCCTCCTCACCCAGAACTACGATGACCTCATCAACCCTGCTCGAACCGAGGAGGTTCTCGACGACCACACGGATCATCGGCGTGCCCTCGATCGCCAGCAGTTCCTTCTTGCGGCCCATCCGTCGCGACTGCCCTGCCGCCAGTACCACTGCGGAAACCATAGTTCCCCTTCCATGACGCCTGCCGTCACGCACCCGCCCGCCGTGTTGCAGCAGGCGGGTGCGTCGGCGATGCTGCTTCTAGCCCATCATCTTGCGGATGCGCTCGACGCCCATCTCGATGTTCTCGAGCGAGTTGGCGTAGCTGAACCGGAGGTAACCCTCGCCCATTGCGCCGAAACAGGTACCCGAGAGACAGGCCACGCCGGCCTCATTGAGAACCTTGTCCGCGAGCGTCTGCGAATCCATGCCCGTCGCCGTGATGTTCGGGAACACGTAGAACGCGCCCTTCGGCTTGAGACAGCTGAAGCCCTTGATCGAGTTCATGCCGTCGACGATGGCGTCACGACGCTCCTTGAAGATCTTGACCATCTTGTCGACCTCGTCCTGCGGACCCTCGAGCGCCTCGATGCCCGCGGTCTGCACGAAGGTCGTCGCGTGCGAATACGTGTTCGTGTTGAGCTTCGTGAACTTCTCGGCGATATCCTTCGGCATGGCCGAGTAGCCGAGCCGCCACCCCGTCATCGCATAGGTTTTCGAGTGCGCGTCCATGAGGATCGTGCGCTCCTGCATGCCCGGGTAGCTCGCGATCGTGCGGTGCTCGCCCTCGTAGACGATCTTGCTGTAGACCTCGTCGGACAGAACGACCACATCGTTCTCGACCGCGAGCTCGGCGATCCGCTTGAGATCGCTGTCCTCGAGGACGCCGCCCGTCGGGTTCTGCGGCGAGTTCACGATGAGCATCTTCGTGTTCTTGTTGATCTTCGCCTCGAGCTCGGCGATGTCGAAGCGGAAGTCGCGCTCTTCAGAGTACTTGAGCGGGACGGCCTTGCCGCCTGCGAAGTTGATCGCCGACTCGTAGATCGGGTAACCCGGGTTCGGGTAGATGACCTCGTCACCGTGATCGACGAGCGCGAGGATCGGATAGAAGATGATGGGCTTGCCGCCCGGCGCGATGACGATCTGGTCCGGCGCGTACGACAGACCGCGGTCCTTCTCGATGTAGCGGCACACGGCCTCGCGCGTCTTCATCATGCCGGCCGAGGGACCGTAACCGGTCTCTCCGGCCCATATCGAATCGACAGCGGCCTTCCGGATGTTGTCCGGCGTGTCGAAGTCCGGCTGGCCGATCTCGAGGTGAACGATCGTCTTTCCCTGCGCCTCGAGTGCCCGCGCCTTCGCGAGGACCTCGAACGCCGTCTCGGTACCGAGTCTGTTCATGCGCTCTGCGAACTTGCCCATCCCGCGTCTCCTTTCGCGCCCGGGGAGTGCCCGTGGCTACGACTGTGGCTGTTCATCCTTCTTCCGCGATATCACTTCCCTCACGGCCGCCGAGATGCCGCGCGCCGTGAGACCAAACGTATTGAGTAGTTCCTCGTGCTCTCCGGACTCGCCGAACCGATCGTCGATGGCGACGATCTTCAGCGGAGTCGCGCGACCCGTCTGCGCCAGCGCCTCCGCGCACGCGCCGCCGAGCCCGCCGATCGACGCGCCCTCCTCCACCGTCACGAGCGCGCCGGTCTCGACGGAAGCCCTGCTGATGATGGCGCGGTCGAGCGGCTTGATCGTGTGACAGTTGATCACGCGCGCGCCGATACCGTTGTCCTCGAGCATCCTGGAGGCCTTCATCGCCTCGTAGACGACGACGCCGCACGCCAGGATCGAGACATCGTCACCGCGGCGGTAGACCTCGGCTTTGCCGACGGTGAACGGCGTGATGTCCGTGGTGATGATCGGCACCCTTGCCGCCGCGAAGCGGAGGTAGACCGGTCCCGGGATCCGCGAGGCGGCGATCGTCGCCTTCTTCGCCTCGAGCGAATCGGCCGGGACGACGACCGTCATCCCCGGCAGGGTCCGCATCACCGCGACGTCCTCGAGCGACTGCCTCGACCCGCCGGCGCCGCCGGCTGAGAGCCCCGCATCGGCGCCGCAGATGTTCACATTGAGAGCGCCGTAGCAGATGGTCGAGCGAATGATGTCCCACGCCTTCCCCGCCGCCAGCATCCCGTGCGTCGTGACGTAGACGCACTTCCCGGCAAGCGCGATACCCGCCGCCGTTCCGAGCATGTCCTGCTCGCAGAGTCCGATGTCCATGAAGCGGTCCGGAAAGCGCTTCCGGAACTCGCTGGTGCCGCTTGACCCGGCGAGGTCGGCGTCCATTACGATGATGTCGGCCCCCCGCTCGGCCAGCTCGATGAGACCCCGCTCGTACCCGCGGTTGGTCGCCTCGAGCTTCACGGCGCTGTGATGTACATCCACCAATCCCATCTCTGGCATGTGATATCCCCTGGCGGTTACGCGAGCGCCCGCATGGCCTCTTCGTAGAGATCCTCAGTGAGCTTCCGATCGTGCCACTCGGGGCGGTTCTCCATGAACGGAACGCCCTTGCCCTTCACAGTCTTCGCGATGACGACGGTCGGCTTCCCCTTCGTGGACGAAGCCTCGTTGAACGCGGCCGAGAGAGCCTCGACGTCGTGTCCGTCCACCGAGATGACGTGCCAGTTGAAGGTCTTCCACTTGTCGCCGAGCGGTGCGAGCGACGCGATCTCCTCGGTGTTGCCGTCGCCCATCATATGATTGCGGTCGATGACGGCGCAGACGTTGTCGATCCCGTGGTGCGCGGCCGTCATGGCCGCCTCCCACGTCTGTCCCTCCTGCGCCTCACCGTCACCCATCAGACAGTAGATGCGGAAGTTCTTGCGGTCGCGTCGCGCCGCGATCGCCAGACCGTTGGCGATGGAGAGCCCCTGTCCCGGCGAACCCACCGACGCATCGATCCCCGGAGTCTTCTGCATGTCCGGGAAGCCCTGGAGCTTCGACTTGAGCTTGCGGAACGTGAGAAGCTCGCGGACATCGAAGTACCCGCGGCGCGCAAGCGCGGCGTAGAGCGCGGGCGCTGCGTGCGCCTTCGAGAGCACGAGGCGATCCCTGTCCTCCCACGTCGGGCGCTCGGGGTTGACCTTCATCGCGTGCCAGTACAGAACCGCGAGGATGTCGACACACGAGAGCGAACCTCCGGGATGACCGGAGCCGGCCTCGAGCAGCATCGTCAGGACATCCCGCCTGAGAACTGTCGCTACCTCTCTGAGCTCAACCGGTGTAGGACTCATGGCGCCTCCCTACGTGAACGTCAGAGCCATGAGGCCCGTGTCAGGATCGAGCTCGCGGCGAGCCGCCAGGTCGGTCGTCATGATGACGATCTCGTTGGTGACGTTGACCTTGCCCTTGCCGAGGTGACCGGCAACGGAGGACTTGTCCGGCTTCGCGAGCACGGCGTGCAGGTGGAACTGGTGCTCGCCCTCCTGGAAGATGATGTTCCCCGTCAACGACACGAGTTCGAGCGGCTCCGGAAAGAGCACCTCGGAGTACTCGCCGTACTTCTTGTAGAACTTGAGCTCGGACTGCTTGAGCATGCCGATCCCCGAGATGACCACACCCGTCGTCACGTTGCATGCCCCGCAGACTTCCGTGAGCTTCTCGAACAGGTCCTCGCCCTGGTGCAGACGGATGAAAATCAGATTGTCCTTCTGCGCATACTCCATCGGCGTGTCACCCTCCTGTCGCGTTCCGATG
>JAPEKQ010000024.1:0-13963 GCA_029990205.1 bacterium | reverse complement strand
GTTCCGGTGTTCCGGTGTTCCGCGCCGCGAGACTCCGCGGCGATATCGAATCAGCTTCCCTCGACCGGTCCCTGCTTCGCCACAACCTCGAGCGCGTCGATGATCTTGACGTATCCGGTGCAGCGGCAGAGATTCCCGGAGATCGCCTCCGCGATCTCCTCGCGCGTCGGCCGCGGGTTCCTCATCAGCAGCGCCTTCCCGGACATGATCATGCCCGGCGTGCAGAACCCGCACTGGACGGCTCCCGCGTCAGCGAACGCGCGCTGGATACTGTCGAGCTCTCCGGACTCGGAAAGCCCCTCGATCGTGAGCACCTCGCGTCCTTCGCACTGCGCCGCGAAGACCAGACACGAGTTCACGGGCTCACCATCGAGAAGCACCGTGCACGCGCCGCACTCACCGTTGCCGCACCCCTGCTTTGTCCCGGTCAGCCCGAGACCGGTGCGGAGAAGCGTGAGGAGCGACGCTGCCGAGTCGACCTCGGCACTCCTCAGACTTCCATTGACGGTCAGGGTCACGAGCACGTCACAACTCCCTCGAGCTACGCTCTCGCGGCCAGCTCCCGCTCGACGTCCGCGATCGAGCATCCGACCGATACCGGCTCGCCGACCGAGCGCATCGCGCTCTCGGTGTCCTTGAGTCCGCTCCCGGTCATCAGCACGGCGATCGTCTCGTCGGTCCCCACGGCACCCTCCGCGACAGCCTTGACAAGCCCCGCGTACGCGGTCACGCCCGCCGGCTCTCCGAAGATGCCCGTGCTCCGGGCGAGCGATGCGATCGCACCGATGATCTCATCGTCCGTGACGGTCATCATCCGACCACCGCTGGCTCCGACGCCCTTGACCGCCTTGCGCCAGTTCCTCGGGTGACCGACCGCGATGCTGTCCGCGCATGTGTTCGCCTCGCACGGAACGACGTCACCGCCGCACTCGAAAGCCGCCTTGACCGGGCTTGCGCCCTCGGCCTGGACGCCGATGAGCTCGGGCACCCTGTCAATGAGACCGAGCCGCTCGAACTCCGCGAATCCCTTGTATGTTCCGCTCATGATGCAGCCGTCGCCGACCGGAACGAACACGCGGTCGGGCGCGCGGAACCCGAGCTGTTCACAGATCTCGAAGGCGACCGTCTTCTTGCCCTCGACGAGGTACGGGTTCACGGCGCAGCAACGGTTGTACCATCCGAACTTCTCGATCGCCTCCATCGCGAGGTCGAAGGCGTCATCGTAGCTTCCGTCGACCGCGAAGACCGTGGCCCCGTAGACCAGCAGCTGCGCAACCTTGGGGCGGGGGGCGGTCTTCGGCACGAAGATGTAGCACGGCAGCCCTTCGGCGGCCGAGAAGCCCGCGAGCGAACACCCCGCGTTCCCGGTCGATGCCGCCGCCACGGCGGTCACGCCCTCGTCGCGGGCGCGAGCGAGCGCGACCGAAGTCGCGCGATCCTTGAGCGATGCCGTCGGGTTCCCGCTGTCGTCCTTGATGTGCAGCCCCGAGAGTCCGAGGTGACCGGGCAGATGGTAGAGCGGCGTCCATCCGGTCCGCGGACGCGGCGTCGACGCCATCGACTCCACAGGCAGAAGCGGCAGATACCGCCAGTGCGAGTTCTCCTGCGATCCCGCGAGCGTTTCCCTGCTGATGTGCTTCGCTACCTCGTCGTAGTCGTAGAGCACATCGAGGATCCCGTCCGGCCCGCAATCGGGACACGTGAAACGCGCGTCCTTGACGCTGTGTTCCGCCCCGCACTTCGCGCATCGGAGTCCCGTGACGGTCGCACCGCGCATCGCTACATCCTCTCCCACAGGTCGGCTGCGAGTTCACGAGCCCGAGCCCGTGTCGCCGCCGCGTCGACCGTGAGGAACTCGCGGTCGCGATAGACAACGGACCCGTTGATGACGACAGTGTTCACCATCCCGCCGGTCAGTCCGAATACAAGATGACCACCGAAGTTGCCGTCGACAAGTGGCGTCGGCGGGTCGTAGTCGAGTACGATGACATCGGCCAGAGCGCCCTGCTCCAGAACGCCGACACGGTCGCCGACGAGACGGCACGCGATGGTCGGATTGTTCTGGATGCAGAGCCGCATCGCCACATCGTGCCCGACCCTGGGATCGCCCGCGTCGTGGCGATGGATGAGATTCGCGACCTTCATCTCATCGAACATGCTCCCGGTGAACCCGTCGGTGCCGAGCCCCACGAGAAGTCCCTCGTCGAGCATCCGGATGACGTTCGAGCGTCCGACCGCGTTGTTCATGTTCGACTGAGGGTTGTGCACGACGATCGTGTCCGTCTGCTTCAGAAGCTTGAACTCAGCGTCGCTCAGATGGATCCCGTGGACGGCGATGCTCCGGTCGCCGAGAATGCCGTGGTCGTGGAGACGTTCGATCACGCGCTTCCCGCACCGCTTCAGACTGTCCTCGACGTCCGCCTGATCCTCGGCAGCGTGGATGTGACACCCAACACCCAGCTCGCGCGCGAGTTCGGAGGCGCGGTCAAGCGTCTCATCATCGAGTGTGAAGCTCGCGTGGAGGCCGACGCTCGCTGTGAGGAGCCTCTCCCTTTCGGCGGAGGCCCCGCTCTCAGCGACGCCGCTCTCGGCGGCTACGCGTCGTCCGAAGCTCTCGTTCTCGGCAAGTCCCTTGTCGCGCTTCACCGGTCCGTCGCGGTCGGTGACCTCGAAGCACAGGTTGGCGCGGATGCCGATGTCGGTGAGCGCCTCGGCGACGTTATCGAGGCTGCCTTCGACGTGAACCTGACTTGCGTGATGATCGATGATGGTCGTGGTGCCGCTGGCGATGAGGTCGAGCGCGCCGGCCGCGGCTGAGTACCAGTTGTGCTCGTTGGTGAGCGCGCGGTCGAGACGCCACCAGAGGTTCTCGAGGATCTCGACGAAGTTTGCGGATGGATCGAGGTTCGCCATGAGACCGCGGGCAAGTGCGCTGTAGAGATGTGTGTGCGCGTTCACGAGACCCGGCATGATGAGGCCGCCGCCGGCGTCGATGCGTTCGACGTTCGCGTCGCCGGCCACCAGCTTCTCGATGTCCCGGCACGACCCGACGGCCGTGATCCGGTTGTCTTCGACAAGGACCGACCCATCCGCGACGACACGCCCACCCTCGCCGCCGGTGAACACCGTACCGCCACTGATGAGAAGCCTCGAAACGACCGACATATGCCCTCCGGATATACCGAACCACTCGCACGGCGCCCTCCGCGCCGCACCCTTACATCTTGTCTAGAACACCGGAAAACGCCCGTGTGTTGGGAACTTCCGGAGCTTTCAATGCTACGCCGTGCCCCTGTGTGTGTCAACGGGATTCGGGTGAGAACAGAACGGTGTGAGCCGCCGCGCGGGAATACCGAGGCAATCTGAGCGACCATCAGCTCACCCGTGGCGAGCTCTGCGCACACCTGATATACTGAACACGCTGTACTTTGATTCCTCGCATCATCAGTAGGCTCCACACCCCACGGATGGAGGAGCAGCCATGAGAGCAAAGACACTCGCTTTCGCCGCCCTTCTCACCCTCGCACTCGCCGCCGCAGCCATCGCCGACACCGGCTATGTCGCCTGCAGCACCTCTGACAGCGTCGTGCCGTTCGACCTCGCCACATACGCGCCGGTCGGGAGCGCTCTGAGCCTCGTCCCCGAGGCCGACTACCCCTACGACTGCACCATGCGCCCCGATGGCTCGGAGGTCTGGATCTGCGGCGCCAGCGGCGACGGCGTCGTCGTCATCGACGTCGACACACAGCTGATCACCCAGCGTATCGACGTCTGGGAGTACCCGAACTCGATCGCATTCACCGACGACGGGCTTCACGCGCTCGTGAGCAGTCGCGACGAGGACTGCGTGGCCATCATCGACACCGGCACGTACGCCGTCGTCGACAGCCTCCTCGTCAGCTCGGGCCCGAGCGGCACGTATGACAGCCCCGGTCAGCTCGCGCTCGACCCGGTCAGCCAGAAGATCTACGCAGCCGACTGGTACGGCGACACGCTCTACGAACTCGCCTCCGATGGTCTCTCGGTCAAGGACATGGTCGATATCGGCACGAGTCTCTGGCAGCTGGTGGTCGATCCGGACGGCGAGTACGTCTACGTCACCGACCGCGCCACCAATGTCGTTCACGTCGTCGAGCAGGCCACGCTCACGGTGCATACGTCCGTCCCCGTGGGCGACGACCCGTGGGGCATCGATGTGACCGAGGACGGCTCGAAGCTCGTCGTCGCGTGCGAGGATGACTCGAACGTCTACGTCATCGACACCAGCGACTGGACGACGACGACCGTTGCGCTTGAGCAGTACGCCGACCCGAGAGATGTCGACATTCTCGACTCGGAGGGATTCGCGTTCGTCACCGGCGGCGTGCTCCTCTCATCAGTCACGAAAGTCTACGTCGTACAGCTCTCGGACAACACGCTCAAGGACTCGTTCACGCTCGTCGGCGGGACGAATGCGAACGTCATCGCGGTTCAGCCGCAGATGACCTCGGACGGAACCGGTGTCGTCGACCACGGGCTCACGGGGCTGGGTCTCTCATGCTTCCCCAACCCGTTCAATCCGAAGACGGTCCTGTCGTATCGCCTCCCGACGGCCTCTCACATCGAACTCGCAGTCTACGACGCGAGCGGACGGCGCGTTGCCGTGCTCGACGCAGGCATGCAGGAGCCCGGCGACCACCAGGTCACGTGGCTCGGCCGAGACCATGGGGGTCACGAGGTCGCGACCGGCGTCTACTTCGTGAGACTTGCCACGGAGATGGGCGAAGAAAGCGTCAAAGCAGTCTTGCTCAAGTAGCCGGATTCTGGAACACTGTGCGCGGCGCGGGTGTCTACGCGATGCCTGCGCCGCCGGCACATGAAGGTTGACATCGACGCGCCGCAAGGCGCGACGAAACAGCCCAGGGAGGAGCAAGCATGAAGCGATCGGTACTCGTTGCACTCGCGTTCTGCGTCGTCGCCACCGCAGGCATCTGCACTCTCTCCAGCTGCAGTTCTTCCTCACCGTCCGGAACCGACGACACGGTCGTCGAGGCCGACCTCGTCCTGACGCCCGCAACGGGAACGATCATCACGGACGTGCTGTTCGACGCCAGCGGAAGCACGAGCAGGACACGCGCGCTCGAGTGTCGCTGGGACTTCGATGGCGACGGGACATGGGACACGTCCTGGAGCTCGGACATGTCGTTTGAGGCCCGGTTCTCCGATGGTGACACGATCACAGTTGTCGTCGAGGTGCGGGACGACGACGAGACCGACCAGGCCGAGGCGCAGTTCATCCTCGACAAGCGACACGGTCACATCGTGTCGGATGTGCAGGTCACGGGACCCTCAGCGACGGTGCTTGGTTGGGGAGACGGGTGCGTCTGGCGTCCGCAGTGGAGCACGCCGGCCGTCATCTGCGAGACAGATCCAACGACAGGTGCCGACGTCGACACGCTGATGCCGCCAAGCCAGTGGCCAAGCGGAGTAGCCTGGGACGGAACGAGCCTCTGGATCGTCGATTACCTCAGCGGCGAGAGGATGTTCGAGGTCGACCCTGCGACGGGCGACACGATCAGGTCGTTCCCGATCCAGTACACCGCCTATCCTGGCGGCGCTGCCTGGGACGGCGAGTACCTCTACGAGGGAATCTGCCCTGGTAACGCCGGCACACCCGGCAGCATCAACAAGTACACGACCGACGGCATGCTCGTCGACACGATCGACCCGCCGCGCGGCACCTACCGCGTCCAGGGCATCGACCACGACGGGGTCTTCCTCTGGGTCTCGGTCGCCGACGTAGATTCGCTCTTCGCGATCAACCCTGCGACCGGCGACGTCGTCACTGGAATCCATGTGGATGATCTGAAGTGGGGCGTCGCTGTGGACGACGAGGGAATGCTCCGGGTTCACACATACGGCGTGGGCTACCGGATGAAGCAGATCGTGCCGTAAGCGGGCTACTCCTCCACCGCCCGGTGGCCCGGACGCTGGCAGACATCTTTCCGATGAACGAATGACCCGAGCTCGTGGGAACCCACGAGCTCGCGGTCTCTGACGATCCAGTGACCGCGGAGCATCGTCGAGACCGGCCACCCCGAGACCTCCCACCCATCGTAGGGCGAGTAGTCGGCCAGTCCCTGTGTCACGGCGGGGTCGATGGCCACGGCGCAGTCGGGATCGAAGAGCACGATGTCGGCATCGGTCCCGCTCGCGAGCGTCCCCTTCCGGGGACAGAGACCAAAGATCTCGGCGGGCTGCGTGCAGAGCCGGTCGACGAGCTGGTTCTCCGTGATCCTCCCCTTCCGCACACCGAACTCCCACATCAGAGGAAGCGACGTCCCGACCCCCGGCACACCCATCGGAAGCTGACGGAAGTCGTTCCCCCCTTCGTCCTTCGCCTCGGCCGTGAACTCCGCGTGATCGGTCGCGACGGTATGGATGAGCCCCTCCTCGAGCGCCTCCCAGAGCTCCTCGCGGTGCGCTCCGCTCCGAATCGGAGGACAGGTCGCGTAACGCTGTCCTTCAGGACCGGCGAGCGACTGCTCGTCGAGCAGGAGATGGTGCGGACAGACCTCCGCGTAGACCTCGAGCCCGACGTCGTCGGCCTCCGCGAGTACCTGGACGGACTCGCCGGAGGATGTGTGGACGATGTAGACGGGCGCGCCCGCCTCGTACGCCGCGCGCACAACAGCGGCCACCGCCTCGCCCTCGGCGTAACCGGGACGGCTGGCGCCATGATCGGCAGGTCGCAGATGACCCTGTTCGGTGAGCTTGCGGATCTTGCTCTCGATGATCCAGTCGTTCTCGCAGTGCACCTCGACCAGACCGCCGTGCTGTGACACGAGAAGCAGCGCGTGATAGATCTGCTCATCGGTGCTCATCAGCCCCGCGTCCCCGTAGGTCGTGTACATCTTGAACGACGGGATGCCCGCCTCGATCATCTGCGGGACCTCATCGTCCTCGCGATCGCTCCAGCGAACGAGTGACGCGTGGAGCCCGAAGTCCACATGGCTCCGGCCTCGCCCCTGAAGCTTGCGCTGCTCCGCCGCCTCCACGAGCGTCTGCCCCGGCGCCGGCGTGATGTAGGTGATGAACGTCGTCACTCCACCGAGTGCCGCGGAACGCGAGGTCGATGTGAAGTCCGACGAGCGGTGGCCCTTGAGTTCGAGGTCGACATGGACGTGCGGGTCGATCACGCCGGGGAGCACGAGCAGGCCGGCGGCATCGACGACCTCCGCGCCGTCCGGCGCGTCGAGGTCGCGCCCGACCGCGCTGATGCTCTCACCCTCGACGAGGACGTCGGCGCTGTACGAGTCGACACCGGTGACGAGTCTGCCGCCCTTGATGAGTGTTGCCATGATTCCCTGGGTCTCCCTCGGTTGCCTTGCTCATGATGCAATGATGCGTTCGCGGAGCAACGTCGATCTCGTGCTACGGCTCGATGAACCCGCCGATGAGCGCGGCGAGCTTCTCCTCTTCTCCCCAATAGACGTGGTTCGCTCCTGTGATGGTCGCGACATCCACGCGCGGAGAGGCCGTCGCCATCGTCCGCGCCAGCTCCGCCGCGTCCTCGACCGGAACGGTCACGGCCTCGTCGACCGTGCCAAAGGTCGCGAGGATGGGAACGGTGAGCGACGCGTAGCGCGTGTAGTCGCCATCACTTCCGAGACGGAATGGGAAGATATCGGTCTTCGCCGGGTCCGCATAGCTGCTGAGGATCGACCGCGCCGCGATCGGAACCGTTCGACCGGCCTCGATTCGGCGGTCGGGATCGCCCTCGGCCATCGCGGCTCTCGCTTCAACAAGCATCTCATCGAGCGGACGTCCCGCGCGTTCGCTGCTCAGGCCGAACATGTCCGGAGGAGAGATGAGAACCGATCCCACCGCCCGTGGGTCACGCCGCTCGTTGAGGTAGTAGACGGTCTTGCAGGTTCCGAGACTGTGTCCCTCGAAGTAGATCTCACGGTGACCGCGCGACGCGAGAAACTCGGCGGCGCCGCCGATGTCGTGGACGCCGGCCTCGAACATGTCCCAGGGGATGCCGCCGGGCTCGTACGTCGTCTCAACACCGCTGCCGCGCAGGTTGTCTGAGACGTAGTCGTGCCCGCGATTATTGTAGGTAAGGAACGCGAGGCCACGCGCGACGACTGCGTCACAGACCGCGTCGACGAAGCGGTTCTCGTAGAAGTTGCCGGCGAAGCCGTGCGTGTGAAGCACGGCGCGACGGGCGCCGCCTGCGGGGGCTGCGTAGAAGCCGGCGAGTTCGAGCCCATCCTCGGCCCGTACGCGAACGAGTTCACCGTGTGAGTTCATGGGGTCATTCTAGAGGATGCCGCATGAGGGTACAAGCGGAAGGGGCTGACAGGGCGCCGGGCGCGAGCGGCTCGCGAGCTGCCCGCAGGGAGAAAAGACCCAGCACCCTGCCTGCTTCGCCTTGGGCGCAGCGCCGCGCCCGTGAGCTGGACCGCCCTGGTGCGCACTTCCAGAGCACCCCAATACCCGTTCGATTCGGCCGGCCGCCGTCAGCCCGAGCGGCCGCAGCCGAGTCCTGCTGCCTCGTGAATCAACCTACCGGTACAGGCTCTTGATCATGCCCCAGCGGAGCTCCTCAACAGGAGAGCCGCCGTAGATGGTCACGCTTCCGTCTTCGACGCACGGCTGGACCTCCGTACCGGTCTCCGTGCCGAGCGCCACGCTGTCGAGTGTGATGGGCGAGGTCCCTTCGAAGATTCCCTTGAACTGAAGAACGGCCACGGACCCCACGCCGGACATGCTCACATTGACGTCGAGATCGATGTCGATCGTACCCGCTCCCCCGCTCTCGATGAACGTGGAGCCCGCGGGAACATCGCCGCCGACCCATGCAGTCATGTACTCCAGGACCGTCTGGTCATATGTGATCACCAGCGTGAGCTCATCCATATAGATGATGCCGTCACCGATCATCACCTCGACCGTAAAGGGAGTGTCGACGGCTTCGGTCATCGACGCCGGATCGATGTACACGACCGCGTCGTCATCGACGTTGACCACGCCGTCCTCGCTCGTCACGGGAAGAGGAAGGTTGTCGATGTCGCGGAACTCGACCATCGCGAACTCGAGATCCGTCAGCCCATTGGCGAGACACGAGAATGTGATGGTCGCGAGGACACCGGGACCATCAAGGGAACCGCCGAGCGCGGCCCCGTTGATGAGCAGCGCATCCGACACCGTCCCCGCATCGGTCCAGTAGAAGAACGGTGACCCCGGGTAGTCAGCGAGAAGCTGCCCCATGGCCACGTCGACGACACCGAGAACGGTCTCGTCAAAATCGATGAGCAGATCGAACCCGGTGAGGTCCGTGACCTCCTCGTTGACGACAACGTCGACCGTGAACTCACCCTCGCAGATGTCGAGTGACGCAGGGTCCAGATAGACGAGCGGCGCGGCCGTGGCGATTCCCGCCACGAGCACCAGCCCTGTCGCCAGCAGGATGTACGCAGTCTTGTTCATGGTCCTCTCCCTTCAGACCTTCTCCATCTGAGAGCACCTGCTCTCTATCTCAACAGGATCAGTTTCTCACGGACCGTCTTGCTCTCGAATCGCAGTTCGACGAAGTATGCCCCGGTCCGCACGACTTCACCGCCTCTCCCGCGCCCGTCCCAACGCACCACCCCCGACGCGCCGTCGAGCAGATCGTGCCAGACGAGACGCCCGCGCGCGTCGTAGATGAGGAGCGTCCCACGCCTCTCGCCCACCGGCGCGGACCAGCTCAATGTGGCTGTCCCGCGGCACGGGTTCGGGTGAACGCTGAGGAGCGCGCATCCATCCACGTGTTGCGGGTCTTCCACACCGGTCCCTCCGATGGTCACCAGCGCTCGCTCCGCGTTGACCGGGAGGATCGGATTGCGCTGCATGTCCCTCAGATCGACCGTCGTGATCTCGATCCAGGTGGCTCCCTGGTCGCCCGCCGTGAACTCAAGGTCGACGAGTTCGCCGGGAGGCAGCACGTGTGCCTCGTGCCCGAGAGTCACGTCGTTGCACGAATGCCTCCCCGACTCGATCTCATCCCAGTGATACATCGTCCCGTATCCGCACATGCTGAACAGGCTCCCCTCGGACGCTTCCGTGAGCTCGATGACGTCCGCGTCAAACGTGAACTCCGTCAGGAAGCAGGTGACCGTGTCGGTCCCCGCATCGATTCGTATGCTCATCGAGAACGTATCGCCCGGCTCAACTGTCACCTCCGCCGGATGTACGAAGACGGTTGGCGCGGCGGACGCCGGTCCGGTCGGCGCTGTGATGATGACCGCGACAAGCAGCACGGTCACCGCGACGAAGAGAGGAGTCCGCAGCGCGGTGCTGGTTGATGCTCTGCGCGTCTCCCTCACAGTGATTCCTCCTGAGTTATGCAAGCAGGGAGGTTCGGTCCGAGCGGAACCGCGAGCCCAGAACGGAGGTTGCCGCCCGGACCTCCCCTGAAGTCGTCCCCGAGAGCGGTCGGGAACTCTTCCCGATGCATACGCACCGCCCCTGCTCACATCCTTTCCTTGCGCGCCAACAGGCGCGTCTAGCGCATCAAGACCATCTTGCGCTCGTGGCGATGTCCGTCGACCTCAAGCACGTAGAAGTAGACTCCGCTGCCGACTGCGCGACCGTGGATGTCTCTACCATCCCACACGACGGCGCGGCGCCCGGCGTCGAGCTCTCCATTGATGAGCTCGCTGATGCGGCGTCCGGCCGCGTCGTAGACCGTGAGCTTCGCCGCCCCGCGAGCGGCGAGCTCGAACGCGATCGTCGTCCGCGGGTTGAACGGGTTCGGGATGTTCTGGTGGAGGACCGTTCGGCTGTCAGGCTGGTACGGAGCAATGAGATCGACCGCGTCGCCGCCACACACGAGCCGCTCGTTGGCCACGCCGCGGAGCTTCTCCGCCTCGATTCCGACTGATGTATCGCCGGTCCCGGCGAACTCGAAGGAGAACGTCGCCAGCAGCTCGTCGGGCGTCAGCATCGCGGACTCTCCGAGCGCCGCGATATCAATCTGGACGACTCCCGGCTCCCGCTCGGCCCAGTAGAAGAAGCCGTCGGCGGAGGCCGCATCACCGGAGGGGTCGATCGAGCGCAACGCGAGGGCTTCCGCATCGAAGGTCACGAGCGCGGAGAGCCCGCGGGCTTCGAGCCCACCGCAGAGCGAGAGCCCGACCTCGAAGAACTCGGATGCCGCCGCGCCACCGTCGGGAGCGCCCTCCTCCCCGGATTCGATGACATCCAGACGCAGACTCAACGAACCGCGCGAACCCATACCCGCAGGCACGTGGGCAACGGCCTTACCAGCAGGGTCCACGCGGCCGTAGTTCATCGCCACGACCATCAGGTCTTCGAAATCGATGACGCTGTCGGTGAGGGGGATACCGAACCTCGACCAGTCATCGGTCGGGCCGATATCCATCTCCGGCTCATACCACGCGTCGCCGTCGTTCGAGTTGTACGAGTTCGAGAGGATGATCTTGTCCCAGTAGTCCACGTAGCCGTCGAAGACACCGGGCGTGCCGGTGGACTCATTCACATCCCCAAGCCAGTACGACGTCGACCGGTCCTGCGCGGTCGCGACGGCCGCCGAGTAGTTGCCGGCCTCATCGCGTGCGAATGCTGTGTAGAGATAGACGTTCCGGATGGGATCCGAGAAGACCTCGTCGTCGTACGTCTGGAATCCCGTGCCGGGAACGAAGGCAACGACGATCCCGTCGGCCGGGTGCGCCGGGTAGGCGCTCATCGGCACGACGTCGTCGTACTCGGGATATGCGCCGAGCGCCCAGCGCTTCCTGACAAGCAGCGTCCCTTCGACCGGCGCAGCTCGGAACACGGGCGCGTTCCACGAGAGATGGATCCGGTTGTGCCCGGGGAGCGCCTCGAGATCCGTGACGGCGCCCGGCGGCTGGAGATCGACCTCGACCGTCGCGTCGGGAATCGACGGCGCCAGTTCGATGTTGGTGACGTTGTCGACACCGATCGTATAGAAGTCGTAGACCCCCTCACCGCTGCCGGTGAAACTGATGGGACTGGTCTGGTAGACCCCGCCGTACTGCGTGTACGGCCCCCCGTTGAGCCGGTAGTAGAGCCACACGAAGTCGGTCCCACTGGTCGCATCGAACTCCGAGAACGGAACATCGAACGTCACCGAGTTGACGTAGGCGGGAAGAGGGCCGGCCGACGTGACAGGCGGTGAGTCGTCCTGGGTCGAGGACTCGGTCGCGGACCAGTCCGATGTATTGAAGAGGTCGTCGCGACACTTCACGCGGTAGTAGTAGATCTGCCCGTCCGTCAGTCCCGTGAAGTTGTGCCACGTGAACGGCGTGCAGCCGCTCGTGCTCACGATGATGGCGAAGTCGGGCGTCTCCGAGGCCTCCACGCAGTAGCCGACCGCGCCGGTCGGACTCTCGTCCGACCACGTGATGTAGTTGGTCGTCCCCTGTGTGAACTCCGGCTCCGGGTTGATGACCGGGACGTTTGGCGGCGTATTGTCGAGTTCGATGATGCCGGGGAAGTCGGTTGTAAGGATCGGCATGTTGTCCTGGTCACGCAGCACCATATCGACGAACTCGACGAGCGTGACGCCGTCACCGACATCCTGTCCCGTGTATGTGATCCGGAACAGCTCGCCGACGCCGAACGCGCCGGCGGTCGCGCCCAATATCGCACCATCGATAACGACGCCCCCGGGCTGCGTGTCGACGGCGAAGAAGGCTGTGCCGCCGACGCCGGAAAGGAAGTCCCCCTCCACCACGTCCACGTCGACATCCCCGACGAATGCGATCGCGTCGTCCCAGGAGAGCTCGATGTGAAATCCCCGCAGGCCTTCCGCAACATCCGAGCCGTCGTACTGCACGATGAAGGTTCCCTGGAGTCCTCCAGCGACCCTCAGCGCGGTGGGGAGAGTCTTGATCTGTGCATACCCGCGCTCCGCTGAGGCCTGCGGTACGACGACCAGCAGGAGCGCAAGGATGGCAACAACTCTGATTGCATTTCTCATGATGCCTGCTCCAGCCCTGAGTCCACCCGGCGTGTCCGGGTTCCCATGTCTCCTCATTTGATCTTGAGAACGCGCGAGCGCGTCTCCTGTCGTCCGTCGGTCAGCCTGACGAAGTAGACGGAGGATGGGAGAACGTAGCCGCTGTCTGTCTTGCCGTCCCACTGCATGGCGCCCGTACCACCCGACACACCGACATCCGTCAGCCCATCGAGTGTCCGCACCTTCCGGCCGGCAACGTCGTAGATCTCGACACGCCACTCATCGGATCCGGCCGGAACGCTGTAGTGGATGCTCGTTCCCGACGCGAAGGGATTCGGAGAGATGACGTCAACCGAGGGGGCGACGATCGCCTCCTCGGGTACTCCCACCGGATCGACGAAGATCCACCCGTCCTGGGCTCCTGTGACCGGGAGCGCGTCACGCCGGACGTCGGTCATGCGCACCGTGTCGATCCTCGCCGGGGTCTGCCCCGGAGCGAGCGCCCGGAAGCTCAGCTTGAGAAGCTCCCCTGGCGGAAGGACGTGGGTCCCGGCGCCGAACACCGTGTCGAAGAAGTGCCAGAAGCCAGGGTACTCCTCTTCGAAGATGGGCCAGGTCATTGTGCCGCTCTCAACGTAGAGCGTCCCCTCGACCGCGTCGGTGAGTTCGATGATGTCCGGGTCGAACGAGAGGTAGAGCTGGAAGCTCGCGATCGAGTCCGGGCTCGCAGCGACCCGGAAGCTCATGTCGAACGTGTCCCCGGTGTTCACCATGATGGCACAGGGGTCGAAGTGGACGGTTGTCTCCGCAAGGGCCGTCCCGAGGGGTGTGACCAACAGGACGAGCGCCACTGCGATCAGCAGCGTTCCTCCCACGCGTGGCCACGGTATCCGCTTCTGGGCTCGCTTCACCTTGTTGACCTGCCCCCAGTAGTTGTACCACTCCCTATGGACAGAGTGCAGCTGTAGATGGTCTCGGCATCACCGCCTCCGG
>JAPEKQ010000023.1 GCA_029990205.1 bacterium | reverse complement strand
CGGAGGTCGGGGAGTGCCGGCCGCCCGGACGATGCGACATAGGTACTGGCCGGGCCGGGGAGCTTCGGAAGGCTCTAGACCTGCCGATGCCTCGGCCCGCCGGTGCCTGCTACGACTCGAGGGAGGAACACGCATGAAGAAGGGATTCACACTCTGGTTCACGGGCATGTCGGGCGCGGGCAAGTCGACGCTCGCCGAGGCGGTCGAGAAGGAGCTTCTAGAGCGCGGCGTCGGCACCGAGATCCTCGACGGTGACGTCATCCGCACGAACCTCTCGAAGGGCCTCGGGTTCTCCAAGGAGGACCGCGACATCAACATCCGGCGCGTCGGGTTCGTCTGCCGGCTTCTTTCCAGGCACGGCGCCTGCGCCATCGCCGCCTGCATTTCGCCGTACGCGGCCGTGCGTGACGAGGTCCGCGAGTCAATCGACAACTTCGTCGAGGTCTTCTGCGAGGCGCCGGTCGAGAAGCTCATCGAGCGCGACGTCAAGGGTCTCTACAAGAAGGCGCTCGCCGGCGAGATCAAGGGGTTCACGGGCATCGATGATCCGTACGAGGCGCCCGAGAAGGCCGAGATCGTCGTGAAGACCACCGAGGAGACGGTCGAGGAGAGCGTCGGAAAGATCCTCCGCACCCTCGAGCTGATGGGTCTGATCCCGGCCACCGACGGCGGGACCGACTACTCCGAGGAGGAGGAAGAGGAGATCAAGAAGCGGCTGAGCGACCTGGGCTACATCTAGGCCCGCTTGTCGTGATGGATGTTCCCGGGCAGCGTTCGAAGCCCGGGGGTGGCAGCAGCACAACGCAGGACCAGCGATGCAGTGGCACGACGAAGCCCCCGGCCTCGATGAGGTCGGGGGCTTCTCGCATGTTCAGCAATCTAGCGGTAGAGCGCCTTGATCGCTCCCCAGCTCATCGACTGCACAGGGCTCTGGCAGTCTCCGCATCCGGCATCGAGCGCTCCGATGAGATGAGAGACGATCCCATTGGCCGGCAGGCACGGCGAGTTGCTGCAGAGCGAGTAGTCGCGGCCGGCGATGTCGCAGAAGAGCGGGTCGGCCGAGATGTTCTCGTCGACCCCGAGCTGGTCCTCGTAGACGTGGGCCCAGTCGCCGCCGGTGTTGCCGTAGATGTTGCACCAGTAGAGGTCAACGCGCCCGTTGTAGTCCATGTTGATGACCTCCGGCGTGTCGTTGAAGGCGAAGACACAGCCGGTCAGGATGGGGGCACAGCCGTAGCCGTAGATGATCCCGCCGATGCTGCCGGAGGAGCGGTTCCCAACGAACGTGCAGCTGTCAATTGAGACGTCGGCGTCGCTGTTGCACTTGACCACGGGCCAGTCGTCGAGAAGGTTCCTCGCGAAGACGCATCCCGACACGAGTCCCGGCTTGTTCGAGTAGAACCAGAGCACCGGGCGCGGCCCCACGTGATCAAGGAACGTGCAGTCCCGGACCTCGCCCCCGCCGCTGGCGAACAGGATCGCCCCGTTGCCGTTCGACTCGAAGAGGCACGATTCGATCACGGGCTGCTCGTCCCCGCTGCAGGACAGGAACCGCAGGGCACCGGGGGCGGTGAAGTACGCGTCGTTCTCTGCGAAGCGGCAATGCCGGACCGTCACCGGTGAGCTCTTGACCTCGATGCCTGCGCCTCTGTCGGCGTACCCGTGCGTGAAGGTAATCCCCTCGAGCACGATCTCGAGATCCTGGTACTCGCAAACCATGACCCGGTCCTGGCTCTGGCCGTCGATCGTCACGCAGTCGGGGTCGCCCGTCTCGCTCCGCACGGTCAGGCCGGACGTGAGCGTGAGACCGTGTTCGTAGTAGGTCCCGCATGCGATGAGCACCGTGTCGCCCTCGGCGGCCGCGTCGAGGCCGGCCGCGATCGTAGGCTGGTCGGCGGGAACGTGAATGGTGGCGGCCCGGACCGGCGAGAGAATCAGCAGCGCCAGGAGCAGAGCGGCGAGCGGGGCGAGACATGGACGGGCTTTCACGGCGGTGACCCTCCTTGCACAGTGGCACCGGGGAGGAGAGAGGTCGATTCGACGATACCACACGCACTTCGGCATGCAAGTGCTCGTTGGAACGCCCCTGAGGCGTGAGCTGCGCTCAGACCACGCTTGATATAGATGCCATCGTGTGGTATTGTGGTTGCGCGGGCGGCGTACGCGTCGCCGGCTTCCCTTCATTCCAGAACAAGAGAAGACGGGTTCAGTCCAGTCCCGGCCTCGCCGGGGGGAGGTGCGAACCATGAGAAAGGCGACCGTGCTTGCCGTTGTCGTGCTTGCGTTGCTGTGCTCGAGCGCCCCGGCCGACATCGCCCCGTACATGAGCTACCAGGGCGTGCTGCGTGATGACCTCGGTGCACCCGTCGCGGACGGTGACTACTCCGTCGCCTTCCGCATCTACGACGTTGATGCCGGGGGAGCCGTCCTCTGGGAGGAGACCCAGAGCGTGAGCGTCGCCGGCGGCGTGTTCGACGTGCTCCTCGGGACGACCGTCCCGCTGAACACGCTCGGCTTCGACGTGCCGTACTGGCTTGGCATCGAAGTCGCGGGAGAGGGCGAACTCGTCCCGCGGACGCCGTTCGCAACCGTGCCGTATGCCGCACACGCCGGGTTCGCGGACACGGTGCTCGACGCCGACGACGACTGGCACATCGACGGCGACGACATCTCGCACACGGGCGGGACCACGTCGGTCACGGGTGACATGGCCGTCTACCGGACGGACACGACCGTCGGCACGGCGCTCACCGTGAGCAACGCGACTCACCTGTCGAACTCGTACGCGATCCATGCCCTCGTGACGGGCGAGATGGCCGGCGGGCATCCGCGAGCCGTCCACGGCGAGAGTGTGCCGGCGGACGGATACGGGATCGGCGGTTCGTTCGAGGGCGGGTCGGTCGGCGTGCGAGGCGACGTCTACCCGGAGTACGGGAACACGTACAAGGCCGTCGTGGCCAACTGCAGCGGCGGGTACGGCACCAACTACGGTCTCTGGGCGCGCGCGCTCGGTACCGGCACGAACTACGCGGTCTACGCCGACGCGAACAACGTCCCAACGAGCTACGCGGGCTGGTTCGTCGGAAACCTCCACTTCACGCAGACCATGACCGGTGGGCTCAAGTCCTTCAAGATCGACCACCCGCTCGACCCGGCCAACCGCTACCTCCAGCACGCGTGTATCGAGAGCGACGAGGTCCTCAACCTCTACAACGGCAACGTCACGCTTGATGGTTCGGGCGAGGCATGGGTGACGCTGCCGGAGTGGTTCGAGGCCCTGAACCAGGACTTCCGCTACCAGCTGACGTGCATCGGCGGACACGCGCCCGTCTACATCGCCGAGGAGATCCGCGGCAACCAGTTCCGCATCGCCGGCGGTGACCCCGGGATGAAGGTCTCGTGGCAGGTCTCGGGCGTGCGGCACGACCCGTTCGTGGAGCGTGCCGGCTACCAGGTTGACTACGCGAAGCCCGCCTCCGAGGTCGGGAAGTACATGCATCCGGAGGCGTACGGTCTACCGCGCGAGATGGGGGTCGGCCATCGTGCCATCGACGAGATGCTCGAGGAGTCCGGGGAAAGCGAGTAGGAGCCGCCAAGGAGACGGTACGCGGCGCGCAGCGCGAGGTACAGGGGAGAAGAAAGAAGAAGGGCCCGGCACCATGCCGGGCCCTTCTCACGCACTGAAGGGGGGTGCCTTCAGTTCGTTGCTACACTCTTCAGACTCTGTGCTACCTGTACATCGCCTTGATGCCGCCCCACGTCGACTCCTCGACCGGCGCGCTGCCGTCAAGGTAGAAGTCGACGTTGTCGTAGAAGATGCCGCAGGAGTCGTAGTTGGTGCACGTGTTCGAGAAACCGATCTGGAGGTACTGGCCGTCGAGACCGGCCACGTCGATGCTGAGCATGTAGGTGCCCCACGTGGTCGGGATGGCGGTCATGTCGACGGTGATGAAGTTCGACAGGGTCCAGCCGGCGTTCGGGTCGAGCGTCTTGATGAAGGCGAGAGCCGTCGACGGAGCGACCAGGTTGCCCATCTTCGCGTCGAACTCGAAGATCCAGGTGCCGGTGCAGCCGACCGGAAGGATCTGCTCCTGGAACAGGTTCGACTCGACCAGGTTGCCGTTGCCGTGCTCGGCGTTGCCGTAGTCGCTGTAGACGGAGAGCTGCTGCAGGCCCTGCTCGGCGCCGCCCTGGCCGTCAACGATGTCCTGCCAGTTGCCGATGTTGTTCGGCGCGGCCCAGGGACCGTGACCCCAGAGGTAGTTGCCGGCGGGATCGAAGATGTTGCCGTAGACCAGCCAACCGTCGGCGGCGAGCGAGCCGTCGACCATGGCCAGGTTCTCGAAGTCCTGCGAGTACGGCGTCTGCGCGAACGCGATGGACGCGACGAGCAGCATGGCCGCGACGAGAACGATATTGAAACGCTTCATTCTGAGACCTCCTCAGGTCAGGTTGAAGGCTGGTGCCTTCGGTTCAGTGCATCCCCACAGTTCTGTACACCACACAATGACTCTCAGACTACCTGAACATCGCCTTGATGCGTGTAAGCGTTGTCGCCTGCGACTCCGGAACAGTCGAGCCGGTGTCGAGGAAGAGGTAGACGTTGTCGTAGAAGATGCCGGACGGCTCGTAGTTCGAAGCGACGGTGGCAAAGCCGATCTGGAACAGCTGGTTGTCGAGTCCCGTGACGTCGAGGCTGATCGTGTACGTTCCCCAGGTCGTGGGGAGGGCCGTCGTGTCGTACGTGAGGTGATTCGTCAGGGTGTAGCCGGTGCTCGGGTCGAGCGTCTTGATGAAAGCAGAGGCGGTCGAGGCGCCGGTGATGTCTCCGAGCTTGGCGTCGAACTGGAAGATCCACGTGCCGCTGCAACCGACCGGAAGCGTCTGCTCCTGGTAGAGGTTCGACTCGATCAGGTAGCCGAGCGCGTGATCGGTGTTGTTGTAGTCGCTGAACATGGACAGCTGCTGCGCGCCCTGCTCGACGCCGCCCTGACCGGTGGTGATGTCGCACCAGTTGCTGATGTTGTTCGGCGCGGGCCACGGACCGTGACCGTAGAGGTAGTTGCCAAGCGCGTCGGAGACGTTGCCGTAGACCAGCCAGCCGTCAGCGGCGAGCTGCCCGTCGACCATAAGGTAGCCCTCGAAATCCTGCGTGTACGGCGTCTGGGCGAAGGCGACGGACGCGACGAGCAGCAGAGCTGCAACAAGGACAATTGTGACACTCTTCATCCGGAGACCTCCTTGGTCGGATGACCACGCTCCCTCGTGACTGACTTTCGATTGGACCCCTCGGAGAGCTTGACTGCGTGTCAGTCGATGCAGACAATAGGGGAGTCCTTGTCTCTCCTTCTCTATGGGATGATTATAGACTATGTTCGGGTTCCGAATCAAGTCCTTTTTTGCGTTTTTTTCGCAGGGTGTCAGGCAGGCAGGTCGAAAGATCCAGGAGCCGGATTAGGGACTTTTTCGGGTGTCGGGGAAGTAGGGGGTTGACACGAGACCGCTCGTATAGCATCCTTTGTAAGGAACCCGCACAAAGTCGAGCAGGCCATCAGGCACCGGGCGGGCGGGCCTGATTCTCCCTGGACTCAGTGGAGGCAGCAGGTGAACAGGTTCTCCAGACGATTCACAGTGCTCGCCGCGATCATCGTTGTCGCCGCCCTGGCCGGTTGCGGTCGGGAAGCGATCACCGACCCGGCCGTGGCGGAGGATGACCCGGTCGTCTTCGATGACAACTTTGGGGACGCGGTTGACTACCAGGCGTTCAGCGGATCGCAGTTCGACGCCGTGTCACTCGACTACGTCGACTTCTACGAAGGCTCCGCCTCACTCAAGGTCAACATCCCGGAGCCGGGTTCGGTCAACGGCACGTACGCGGGCGGCGCGTTCACGACGTGGAACGTTCGCGACCTGTCCGGGTACAACGCGCTGACGTTCTACGCGAAGTCGAGCGTGAACTCGACGATGGATGTGGTGGGGCTCGGGAACGACAACACGGGAACGTCGCTGTACGATGCGAAGCGGAGCGCGGTCCCGCTGACGACGGACTGGGCGAAGGTCGTGATTCCGATCCCGGACTCCTCGAGGCTCACGGCGGAGGGCGGGCTCTTCTACTTCGCCGAGGGACACGAGATGAACCAGGGCTTCACGGTCTGGTTCGACGAGGTCATGTTCGAGAACCTGAGTACGATATCGAACCCGCGGCCGCAGATGACGACGGCGGCGGTCTCGACGTTCGCGGGTGGCACGGCCAGCATCGACGGGACGCAGACGATATTCGACGACGGACGCGCGGACGTGCTCGTGCAGCACATGCCGGCGTACTTCGACTTCACGTCGACCGACGAACTCGTCGCGACCGTGGTCGACGGAGAGATCCTCGGAGTGGGGGGCGGCACGGCGACCATCACCGCGAAGCTGGACACGGTGGACGTGACCGGCGAGATAACCGCGACGGTCGTGGGCGCTCCGGCCGGGCCGGCGACGGCGCCGACGCACGATGCGGCGGACGTCGTCTCGCTCTACAGCGACGAGTACACGGACGTCGCCGTGGAGACGTGGCACGCCGACTGGACCTGGTCGACGGGCGAGGTGACCGACTACGTCATCGATGGTGACAACGTGATGATCTACACCGAGCTCAACTTCGCGGGCATCGTCCTCGAGGAGACCATCGATTGCAGTGCGATGACACACTTCCACATGGACGTGTGGGCTCCCGAGGGGACCTCGTTCCTGATCAAGCTCATCGACTTCGGCGCGGACGGTGTGGCGGGCGGAGGCGACGACGTGGACCACGAGCTGACCTTCAATGCGGCGTCGACGCCGGCGTTCGTGGCGGGGCAGTGGTCGCCCCTCGAGATCCCGATCTCGGACTTCACGGGGCTCGTAACGTACGCGCACATCGCACAGCTTGTGATCTCGTCGCCCGATACGCCCACGGTCATTGTGGACAACGTCTACTTCCACAAGTAGACTCCCGGAAAGTCCGAGGACGGCTCGGTGACAGGGGCCTTGCGGCCCGATACATCGCACTTCAGGGAGTGGAGTGATGGAACAGGTGAGGAAGGGCGAACGAAGAACGGACCCGGATGGACCGCGGCCGCTGGCGGACGCGATCCTCCGTCTGATATGGAGAGAGAAGCGGATCTCGCGGGCCGACATCGCGGAGCAAGGCGGGCTCTCCCGCTCGACGGTGTCCGAGGTGGTCAACGAGATCCTCCCGATGGGCCTGGTGGCCGAGGTGGGGCTCGGGAAGTCGCGCGGTGGACGGCGACCGGTGCTCCTGGAGTTCCAGGACGGCGCGTGCGTGATCCTGGGCGTCGAGATGGGCGCTGCCCACGTGGATGTGGCGCTCACCGACCTCCGGGGACGCGTGCTCTCATGGCAGCACCGGAAGCATCCGGTGCGGACCGACCCCGAGGGCACGCGCGCTCTAATCGCGGAACTCTGTGACGCGTGTCTGGCGGACTCGCCGGACAAGTCGCTTCCCCTGGTCGGCATCGGCGTGGCGCTTCCGTGCCCGTTCGACCCGGCTCAGCCCGACGAGCTTTCGGCCATCGTGCTTCCGGAGTGGAAGGGTCAGCTCGGACTCGCGAGTCTGGGTGAGAAGTACGGGGTGCCCGTGATGGTCGACAACGATGCCAATCTCGGCGCGCTCGCCGAACACTGGTGGGGCGCCGGCCGCGGGTACGAGGACTTCGCGTATATCAAGGTGGCGACGGGCATCGGCTCGGGCCACATCATCGATGGCGAGATCTACCGCGGCGCGACCGGCGTCGCGGGTGAGATCGGCCACACGTCGATCGACCCGAACGGCAAGCCGTGTATCTGCGGGCTGAACGGGTGCCTGGTCACGCTCGTCGGGACGCAGGCGCTTCTGGAACGCGCGGAGGAGCTCCTGGCGGAGTTCCCGGACAGCGAGTTCGCGGCCGGCGATCGGGGCATCCGCGAGCTGGAGGCCGCGGCACGCCGCGGCGACAGGCTGGCGCTTCAGGTCGTCGAGGAAGCGGCCGGACACCTCGGAACGGTGGTGGCGGGCCTCCTCAATCTCATGAATCCTTCCATGGTCGTCATCGGCGGAGACCTCTCGGACGTCGGCGAACTCCTGCTCGAGCCGCTCCGCGAGACCGCGCAGGGGCGAACGCTCGTGAGGTCGATCACCGCCTCGGAGATCCGCGTCAGCGAACTGGGGCCGAAGTCGATCGCCATCGGGGCTGCGACGCTCGTGCTGAAGGCGGCGCTGGCCGACTCGAGTCTGTTCCCGCACATCGAGGTCGACGCGGAGGTCGCCGCGAGCGGGCAGTAGCCGTTGCAGCGAGAGAGCCGCGGATGCGCGGTGAGATGGAGAGTGCATGTGAAGAGGAAACTGTCTGTCGCAGTCGCGGCGCTCGTGGTCCTGACTGTCGTCGGGTGCACCACCACGCTCAGCGGCCCCCGGGTATACGGCCTCATCTGGTCGGATGAGTTCGAGGGTGATGCCGGGGAGCTGCCCGATTCGACGAAGTGGAAGTTCGACACCGGGACCGACTGGGGCAACGCGCAGCTCGAGTACGATACCAACGATCCGGACAACGTCTCGCTCGACGGTCAGGGGAACCTGGCGATCACGGCGATCGAGGAGTCCTACATGGGCTGCGACTACACGTCGGGCCGCATCAACACGTGGGGCTTCTTCGAGCAGGAGCAGGGCCGGTTCGAGGCCCGCATCAAGCTGCCGGTGGGGCAGGGCATCTGGCCCGCCTTCTGGCTCCTGGGCGGAAACTTCGACTCGGTGGGCTGGCCGGACTGCGGTGAGATTGACATTCTCGAGTACCGCGGCCAGGAGCCGTCGATCGTGCACGGCAGTCTCCACGGACCGGGCTACAGCGGCGGGTCCTGCGTGGGCGGTTCGTACACGCTGCCCGGCGCGGGGTTCGACGAAGACTTCCACGTTTTCGCCATCGAGTGGGACGAGAACTCCATCACCTGGTACGTCGACGAGGTCGCCTACCAGACGATCTCATCCTCCGACCTTCCGGGCGGCACGAACTGGGTCTACGACCACTCCTTCTTCATCATTCTCAATGTCGCAGTCGGCGGTCACTTCGTCGGTTCGCCCGACGCCAGCACCGTCTTCCCGCAGACCATGCTGGTCGACTACGTCCGCGTCTACGGGTACAGCTCCTGATGCGGGCGAGACTCGGACAGGCGGCGCTGCCCGTCATGCTGGCGGCGCTTCTCGTTGCTTTGGCTACCGTCTCCCTGACCGGCTGCGGGCAGGAGCGCGAGCCGCTCCCCGAGGGCGTGCTCGTCGTCTCGCAGGAGCAGCAGGCGTCCTGGATCCGCAACTTCAACCCGCTCACGACCGCCTCGTCCGTGCGCTGGCCGACGCTGGCCGGCATCTACGAGCCGCTCTACGTCTTCAATAGCGTGAAGTCCGAGTTCGTGCCGTGGCTCGCCGTCGGGTACGAGTGGCGCGAGCACAACCGCGTTCTCCGAATGACGACGCGCGACGGCGTGCGCTGGTCCGACGGGCAGCCGTTCTCGGCGCGGGACGTCGTGTTCACGTTCGAGCTCATGCGCGAGCACGCGGCGCTCGACCGGCGGGGGGCGTGGGACTTCCTCGAGGACGTTCGCCTCATCAACGACAACACGGTCGAGTTCCGCTTCGAGCGCGTGTTCGTCCTGGGGTTCGGCGAGATCGCCGCGCAGCTGATCGTTCCGGAGCACGTCTGGGCCGACATCGAGGACCCGGTCGCGCACCCGAACGAGAACCCCGTCGCGACGGGACCGTTCACCGAGGTGCGCCTGTTCCGCAACCAGGTCTTCGAGCTCGGGAAGAACCCGTACTACTGGCAGGAGGGACGTCCCGCGTTCGACGCCATCCGGATGCCGGCGCTCCCGTCGAACGACCGCGCGAATCTCGCGCTCGTCTTCGATGAGATCGACTGGGCCGGGAACTTCGTCCCGGCGATCGACCGCGTGTTCGTCGACCGGGCGCCCGAGAGCCACGCGTACTGGTTCCCGCTGACGGGCAGCACCATCTTCCTCTACACGAACACGGTGCGCGAGCCGTTTGACGACATCCGCGTCCGCAAGGCATTGAGTCTCGCGATCGACCGCGAGCTGATGATCGACGTGGCGGTCTTCCGCTACTCGCGACCGGCCGACCCGACCGCCCTGAGCGACGGGTTCGCGTCGTGGCGCGACTCCACCGCCATCGCCGCGAACGACTGGGTCGGATTCGATCTGGAGCGCGCGAACGCGCTTCTCGATGAGGCCGGCTACGCGCGAGGCGAGGACGGGTTCCGCGTCGACGCCGAGGGCGAGCGTCTCACGTTCGAGGTGCTCACGGTCTCGGGGTGGTCCGACTGGGTGCGCGCGGCGCAGGTGATCTCGCGCGGGTACGCCGAGATCGGGATCGACGCGTCGGTCCGGACGTACGACTTCGGCGCGTGGTTCCAGCGCGTGCAGGAGGGTGACTTCGATATGACCCTCGGGTGGTCCTACGAGGGGCCGACCCCGTACACGTTCTACTACTGGCTCATGGCGTCGGAGACGGTCGAGCCGGTCGGGGAGATCGCGCCGGGCAACTGGCACCGCCACGGGAGCGCCCGGGCGGACAGCATTCTCACCGCGTTCGAGGGCGAGGCCGATCCCGACGGACAGAAACACCTGGCCGCGCTTCTCCAGCGGACGTTCGTTGCGGAGGCGCCCGCCATCCCGCTCTATCCGAACCCGTCGTGGGCCGAGTTCAACATCGGACGGTTCGAGGGGTTTCCGACGGCCGAGAACCCGTACGCCGACCCCTCGCCGAACAAGTTCGACCGCGGCGAGTGCCTGCTGGTGCTGACGAACCTCGTGCCGCGCAGCCGGGCGGCGGACGAAGCAAGCGCCGGCGAGTAGCCGGATGCGGCGGGCTGCGCCCGCCGGCTGACAGGAGACATTCGTGCGATACCTTCTCAAACGGATCGGGTTCTACCTTCTCGCGGCGTGGGTGGCGCTGACGCTGAACTTCTTCCTCCCGCGTCTGATGCCGGGCGACCCCGCGACCGCGCTCTTCGCGCGGTTCAAGGGAACGCTCGGACCCGAGGCGCTCGAGGCGCTCCGCGAGACCTTCGGACTGACGGACGCGCCGCTCATCATCCAGTACTTCACGTACCTCGGGCACGTGCTCCAGGGCGACCTCGGCATCTCGGTCGCGTACTACCCGTCGCCCGTGCTCGACGTCATCAGCAGCGGGCTCGTCTGGACCATCCTCCTCGCCGGAACGGCCGTCATCGTCAGCTTCATCATCGGCTCGCTTCTGGGCGTCGCCGCGGCGTGGTGGCGGTTCGGCCGCATCGACACGATCATGCCGCCGCTGTCCGCGCTCCTCGGCGCCTTTCCGTACTTCTGGCTCGCGATGGTGGCGCTCTACATCTTCGGTTTCCAGCTCGGGTGGTTCCCGCTCGGGCATGCATACGGTGACGGCGTGACGCCGGGGTTCAACTTCGCGTTCATCGCCGACGTCGTGCGGCACGCGTTCCTGCCGGTCGGCACGGTCGTTATCGCGACCATCGGCGGCTGGCTCCTGACGATGCGCAATACGATGGTGTCGGTGCTCGGGATGGACTACGTCAATCTCGCGCGCGCCAAGGGCCTCTCGCCGACGCGGGTCGCCCTGCGCTACGCGGCGCGGAACGCGCTCCTGCCGAGCGTGACCGGCTTCGGGATGTCGCTCGGTTTCGTCCTGGGCGGGTCGCTCCTGACCGAGATCGTGTTCTCGTATCCCGGCCAGGGCTATCTGCTGGTGCAGGCCGTTCGCAGCCAGGACTACGCGCTCATGCAGGGCATCTTCCTGATCATCACGTTCGCCGTGCTCGGAGCGAACTTCCTGGTCGACCTCGTTCAGCTCTGGCTCGATCCACGCATCCGGGAGGCGACGTCATGAGCGGACGCAGGCACTCTGCCATCGCGGGGCTCGCCGCCTGGGCGGACGCGGTCCGTCACGACAAGCGAGCCGCAGCGGGCGCGTGGATCATCGGTTTCTTCATCCTGCTCGCGGTGTTCGGCCCGCTCATCGTGAATGACCCGAACGAACTGGTGGGGATGCCGCTCCAGCCGCCGTCCGCCGAGCACCTGCTCGGGACGACGGGGCAGGGGCAGGACGTCCTGGCGCAGCTCGTCGTGGGGACACGGTCGTCGCTTCTCATCGGATTCAGCGTCGGGCTCACGGTCGTCTTCGTGGGCGCTCTCATCGGCGTGACGGCCGGCTATCTGGGAGGGCGCGTCGACGCGGTCCTCTCGCTGCTCTTCAATGTATTCCTGGTCATCCCGGGGCTTCCGCTCGCGATCGTCATCGCCGCGTACCTGCCGGCCGGGCCGTTGACCATCGGGTTCGTTCTCGTCATCGCGGGCTGGGCGTGGAACGCGCGCGTGCTCCGCGCGCAGACGCTGGCGCACCGCAACCGCGACTTCGTCTCCGCGGCCATCGTGGCCGGCGAGTCGAACTGGCGGATCGTGACCGCGGAGATCCTCCCGAACATGACGTCGCTCCTCGTGTCGCAGGTCATCGGTGGCACGGTCTACGCCATCGGCGCGCAGGTGGGGCTGGAGTTCCTCGGCCTGGGTGACGTGTCGGCGGTGACGTGGGGAACCAACCTCTACTGGGCGCAGAACGACTCGGCGCTCCTGACAGGCGCGTGGTGGACGTTCGCGCCGACGGGACTCTGTGTGGCGCTCGTCGGATTCGGACTGACGATGCTCAACTCGGGGTTTGACGAGATCACCAATCCGCGCCTGAGGCTCCAGCGCGCGTGGCGCGCGTATCTGATCAAGCGAGGCGAGCGACCGGGACGTTCGACGCCCGTCGTCGCCGCAGGAGAAGATCATGCCTAAGCCGCTCCTCGACATCCGCGACCTTTGCGTCGACTACATCACGGACGCCGGTCCCGTCCGGGCCATCGACCATCTGGATCTCACGGTCGAACCCGGCGAGATCATCGGTGTGGCTGGTGAGTCGGGGAGTGGGAAGACCACGCTCGCCAAGGCGCTCATGCGCATCCTGCCGCCGCCGGCCGTCATCAGCGGCGGACACATCATCTTCGACGGCGAAGACGTTTGTGAGATGGATGACGAGCAGCTCCGGAAGATCCGCTGGCGGAAGATCTCGATGGTCTTCCAGAGCGCGATGGACGCGCTGAACCCGGTCATCTCGGTCGGGGAGCAGATCGCCGACACGCTGCTGGCGCACAGCGGCGGGCCGGCGGAGGTCCCGGACGAGGTGCTGGCGCACAGCGGCGGACCGTCGGAGAACCCGCTCATCCCGGTCGGGGAGCAGTTCGTGGACACGATGATCGCCCACGACATCGGTTCGGACGAGTGGGCGCGTGACCGGGCGGGCGAACTCATGGACCTCGTGGGGATCCCGAAGGACCGGCTGGATTCGTATGCGCACCAGCTCTCGGGCGGGATGCGGCAGCGCGTGGGGATCGCGCTCGCGCTGGCGATGCACCCGAAGGTCGTCATCCTCGACGAGCCGACCACGGCGCTCGACGTCATCGTCGAGCGGGAGATCCTCGAGCGCATCCGCGACCTGCAGCGGCGACTGGGGTTTGCGGTCATCTTCATCACGCACGACCTCGCGCGGATGCTCCAGGTCTCGGACCGGGTGGCGATCTTCTACGCGGCGCGACTGGCCGAGGTCGGCCCGGCCGCCGAGATCAAGAGCGCCCCGCGGCACCCGTACACGGCCGGACTCCTGCGGGCCTTCCCCTCGGTCAAGCCGGGGAAGGAGGAGCCGGTGAGCATCCCGGGCCAGCCGGCGAGTCTCCGCACGCCGCCTCCGGGCTGCCGCTTCCATCCGCGTTGTCCGCGGGCCACGGACATCTGCTCCAAAGAGAAGCCGGGCCCGACTGTCATCGGACCCGGCCACACCGTCTGCTGTCATCACACTGAGAAGTAACCTCACCTCTCAGATTCTCATCGTGCTTCGCTCCGGCCGCCCGTCAGGGCGGCCATCGCGCATCCCGTGCATCTGCTAGATGGCCAGGTGCAGGTACGTCCGGAACTCCCACTCGGAGCCCAGCTCACCGTCATCCTCAGGATCGTAGCGGTTCGAGTTCTCGTCGAGCGCGCGCCACGTGACGCTCGTGCCGATCTTCGTCTGCGCGGTGCCGAAGAACCAGCCCGGCGACCCGAGGTTGTAGGAGATGTCTCCGCTGAGCTGGAGCGGGTAGGTCAGGTTGAAGTCCTGGTGATAGTCGTACGGGCCCCAGTCGTTGACCTTCACGCCCCCCCCGAACGCGACCTGGCGGTGTGTGATGCGCCAGCTCGCACCGAACCGCTCGATCTTGCGGTTGAGTGTCGTGTTCTCCTCGGTGTCGTCATAGCCGTTCGGCTCGGCCGTTCCGCCGTAGGCGTTGAAGACGAGGCGGGAGTCTGGACCCATGCGCGAGACAATGCGGGCGCGGACCTCCCAGAGGTCCTGTGCCGGCGGTGCTGCGCCGAACGCGTACTGCGTCACGCCGTCCTCGGCGATGAAGACACTCACATCCTGCGTCGTCGGCTGGTGACGGTAGACGAAGCCGAGACTCGCGGCGAACGGCGCCTGCTCGCGAGTGTCGTTGTCCCACTGCCACATCCATGTCGCGGGATGCGGGTCGTAGGTGATCAGGAACTCGTAGCCCACCGTCTCGCGGTTCCCGCGGACAGCGAACGGGTCGGCGATCACGTTGCGCGGCCGGCCGGGGGAGGGGACGTCGCTCGGGATCGGTCCGACGATCGGCTTCTGCCAGAGGAAGTTCGGGCCGAGCTGGAAGTCGCCGACGTTGACGGCGAGACCCGAAAGGAAGTTGTTCTGGTTGCCCGAGCCCGAGTCCTTGAGATACCAGCCGGTGTAGGTGATCGTCGGGTCCGGGCCGGCGTCGGCCACGAGACCCATGTGCGCGCCCTGCCCGTACCAGTGCCAGCGGCCCTTCTGCCACGTCAGCTTGCCCTTGAATCCGAAGGCGTCCGACTCGAGGATATCGTCCTGCAGAATGTCGTAGCCTCCGCCGTCGAGCTCCTCGACCGCCTGGAACGTGTCGCCGACCTTCGTGCTTCCCGACCAGAGGCCGCCGACCGTGAGGCCCCAGTTGCCGCGGCTCGTCTCCGCCTGCACCGAGAGCTTGCGTGTCTTCGGCTCGGGGATCGCGCTGGACGTGCTCGCGGACGTCTGCTCGGCGATGTCCTCGTGGAAGACGACCGTCGTTGCGAGCGGACCGACCTGTCGCTGGTACTTGGCGAACAGCGCGGGGTTGGCGCCCCACCAGAGCTCCGGACCGAACGCGACCTTGAGGCCCGTGAAAGCCTTCTTGCCGGTGATCTCGAATCCTGACGGCGCCATGCCGTTGTAGATGTCGATGTTCTCGCCGTAGTAGGCGTCGCGGTAGAGCCCGAAGAAGTCACCCTCGAAGCCCCAGTGCAGGTGACCCGTGCGGTAGAAGCCGTCGAGCATGAACCACGGGTCGTCCCACGAGACCGCCGCCTGGTAGATCTTGACCCGGTCGGCGGCGTCGTACGTGAAGGTGCCGTCGTCCGTGTCGAGTCTCCACTCGCGGCCCCGGTTCTCGTAGAAGATCTCGTCGATGGGGTTCTCGGCCACGTTGCCGAGGACGCTCAGCGAGAGCCGTCCCGTGACGCTTGCGGTCGGCTGCGCCACGAAGTCGATGAACATCGACTCCATGTGGTCGAACCCGCGGAAGCTCGGGTAGCCGGTGGCCGCGTCCTGGTTCTTCGGCGTCGTCGTGTGGTCGCCGCCGGTGCTGATCGACTCGAACTCCATCCGCACGCTGTCGACGCGGATTCGAGCGCCCTCTCCCGACTGGAGCGCAGCGCTGGCGCCGCGCGCCTCGAGCTCCGCCGCGGCCGGTGTGATGGCGCCGAAGTGCTTCTTGATGGTCTCGATGTCGGTATCCGGACCGTACGGGTCGAGCACGAAGGCTCGACGGAGCGCGTAGTAGGCGGCGCGGGGGTAGACCAGGAAGTGACCGCTCTGGTCGACCGGACCCTTCGCCGTGATGCCCCACCACTCCTCGTTCATGTTGTTCTGGCCCTGGACGAAGTCCTCGACATAGCCGCCGTTCGGCCACGAGGCGTTCGTGTCGTGGATGTCGAGACGGCTCTCCTGGCCGAACTTCCACCACCCGTCGCTCCACTGGAAGATGATGCCGCCGACGGCGTTGCCGACGCGGCCCTTGCCGTGCGACTGCTCGTAGATCTCTTCCCACTGCCCGATGAGGTACCGGGCCTGCATGATCTGGTCCTCGCGCATCTCGCGGGCGTTGTACGCGTCGGAACCGAACTCGGTGAAGAGGAGCGGAACGCCGAGCTTCTCGTCGACCTCGTCGTACATGTCGCGCACCGAAATGCCGCGGTAGACGTTCGTGCCGAGAACGTCCATGGTCGGGCACTCCTCGGCGATGAGGTCGATGTACTGCAGATCACCGTTGCAGATGGAGACGAGGCGGCCCGGGTCGACGCGCTTGATCTCCTGCATCACCTCCTCGTACATCGTGTAGAGGTGCTTCGCGCGCGCGTACGCCCGCTCGTCTTCGGGCAGCGCCTCGATCTCGAACGAGCTCCAGTGGAGGCCGTAGTTGTTCTCGTTGCCCAGCAGCCACAGCAGGATGCCCGGCGTGTCGCGATAGACCTCAGCCCAGTGCACGATCTCGTCGGTCACAAGCTGCCGGAGCCGCGGGTCGGAGTAGTCGACCACGGGAACCCAGGTGCCGTCGATCGAGAAGCCGTAGCGCGCCATCGTGTGGTTGATGATGGTGGTGATGCCGTAGTTGACGTAGATGTACTCGACCCACTCGGGCGGGATGCCGGCGTACTGGCGGATCGAGTTGACGCCCATGTCCGCCAGCAGCGCCATCTCGCGGTCGAGAACCGACTTGATGAACGGCTCCGGCTTCTCCCACAGGTTGTACATGTAGTTCTCGCCGATCGGCATGTAGCCCCAGTTCATGCCGAAGACCATGTAGTCCTCGCCGCCCAACTGGAGCTTCTGGCCGCCGTCGTCCGAGACGATCCGGACGTCCATCACGCGCGCCGCAAGCGCCGGTGCGCTCAGGACCGCGAGCGCGGCGAGCACGACGAACACGCCGGCGAGCGTGCGAAGTATGCGGCGATGGTCAATCCCTTTTGCTGGTCTCACTCGATCCTCCCAGGCTATCGGCGCTCATCCTCCACGGCGTTCGCGGCGGTGACGCCTCGGTACCAGTGCGCGCTCTCTTTCGGTGTTCGCTTCAGACTGTCGTAGTCGACCCGGAACAGGCCGAATCGCATCTTGTATCCGTGCTGCCATTCGAAGTTGTCCATCAGCGTCCAGGCGAAGTAGCCGCGGAGCGGCACGCCCGCCTTGATCGCGTCCGAGGCGGCCGCGATGTGATCGCGGAGGAACGCGGTGCGGAGCGGGTCGCGGATGCGCCCGTCGTCGTCCACGGTGTCGGAGAACGCGGCGCCGCTCTCGGTGATGTAGATGGCGGGAATGTCGTAGTCCTGCACGAGCTCGGAGAGCAGGCGAGTCAGCCCCTCGGGGAAGACCTCCCAGCCCATCTCGGTCAGTTCCTCGGGCGGCACCGGGCACACGCCGGCGGGGCGTCCGTCGGACCCCGCCTTCACGACGCTCCGCCCGTAGTAGTTGACGCCGAGATAGTCGAGCGGCGCGTTGATGGTCTCCATGTCGCCGTTCTCGACGAACGGGAGCTCGGGGCTCGGGAGCTGGCCGAAGCACACGCGGTCGGCGATGGCGTCCGCCGGGTAGGTTCCGCGGAGGAGCGGATCGAGATACCAGCGGTTGAACAGACCGTTGTGGATTCGCACGGCATCGGCGTCGCCGGGGCTGTCGCTCGCCGGCCAGCCGGGGGCGAGATTGAGCACGATCCCGACCTCGGACCTCGGCGCGTTCGCGCGGATCACCGAGGTCGCCCGGCCGTGGGAGAGGAGGAGATGGTGCGCCGTCCGCAGCGCCTCCATCGGATTCTTCCGGCCGGGAGCGTGTCCCGCCTCCTCGTACCCCTGAACCGCAATGCACCACGGCTCGTTGTGCGTGGCCCACGCGCGGACGCGGTCACCGAGGCGCCGCGTCACGGCGTCGGTGTACTCGACGAACGCCTCCACGGTGTCCCGCTCGGGCCATCCGCCGGCGTCCACGAGAGCCTGGGGAATGTCCCAGTGGTTCAGGGTGACGAACGGCTTGATTCCCGCCGCGAGAAGCTCGTCGACCAGCTGTTCGTAGAAGTCCAGACCGGCTTCGTTGGGCGCGCCGCTGCCGTTCGGCAGGATGCGCGGCCACGCGATCGAGAGACGGTAGGCATTGACGCCGAGCCACTTCATCAGCTCGATGTCCTCGCGCCAGCGATGGTAGTGGTCGCAGGCGGTGAAGGGGTTGGACCCGTCGGCGATGTTGCCCGGGGTCTTCGCGTAGCGGTCCCAGAGCGACTCGCCGCGGCCGCCCTCGTCACAGGCGCCCTCGATCTGCTGCGCGGACGTGGCGACGCCCCAGAGGAATCCTTCAGGAAAGCGATGCACGGCCATGGATCAGTCCTTGTTCTCGGGGTAGAGGTGACAGCGTACGAGCCGGCCGTCATACGTGCGTCCGGCGGGCTCCGTCGTTGCGCAGACGTCCAGGAGGTCCGGACAGCGGTGCGCGAAGGGGCATCCCTCCGTCGGGATATCCTCCGGGTCGACGCCGGCCGTCGCGGGCCCCAGCTCGCCGGAGTCCGCGATCGAGGCCAGAAGCGCCTTCGTGTACGGATGAGCGGGCGCCGTGACGACGTCGTCCGCGGGGCCGTCCTCCACGATGCGACCGCGGAAGAGAACAAGCACGCGGTCGGCCAGGTAGCGCGCCGAAGCAAGGTCGTGCGTGATCATGATCATCGCAAGCCGGCGTTCGGTCTTGAGCTTCGTGAGGAGTGTCAGGATGTCCATGCGGATGGAGACGTCGAGCATGGATGTCGGCTCGTCCGCAATGAGGAGGTCGGGGTCGACCGCGAGCGACCTGGCGATGGCGACGCGCTGACGCTGTCCGCCTGAGAGCTCGTACGGCCGGCGAGTGATGAACTCCTCGGCCGGTTCGAGACCGACGTCGTGAAGCAGGTCGATGGCCTTCGCGCGCACGTCGTGCTTCGTCGCCCGGTGATGGCGCAGGAGAGGGCGCTCGAGGTGGTGCGCGATGTCGTGCGTCCTGTTGAGAGAGCCGAACGGGTCCTGAAAGACCATCTGGACACGTCGCCGGTAGGCGAGGGTCGCGCGGCGCGGCTCGCTCTGGAGCACGTCGTCACCGTCGAGAACGATACGTCCCTCGTCGGGCCGCTCCAGGCGGAGGAGGAGCTTGGCGATCGTGCTCTTGCCGCTTCCGGACTCCCCGACGAGTGCGACCGCCTCACCGCGGTTGACGGTGAAGGAGACGTCGGCCACGGCCTTCACGGGCCGCGACGTCGCGAGCAGGCCACGGGAAACAAAGGTCTTCGAGAGGCCCGTGACCTCAAGGATGGGCCTGTCTGCGGACTCTGGGGGAGCGGTCAAGAAATCCTCCCGGAAGCGAAAAAGAGCTTTGTTCGGTCTCCGAACATAGTGTATAATACTCCATGTGAATGTCAAGGGCATTTCGAGGCCCCGCATCATAGCACAGGCAGCGACGTAGACAAGACCATGGAGCGGGAGAAGCTGGATGAAGATCACCCCGTCGCGCGTTGATGCACTCGCATCTGCGACGTCCACCTCCGAATCGGCCAAGACCACGCGCCGGGATGTTCCCGGCGGCCCCGGTGCCGACGGGCCGACCGGCGGATTCGTGCCTCTCGACGGCGAGATGTACTACCGCATCACCGCGTACGATGAGATGCCGCCCTTCCTGATGACCCTGGCCAGCGACAGTGATCTCTGGATGTTCGTCACGTCCGGCGGCGGCCTCACGGCCGGTCGCGTGGATGTGGACGGGAGCATCTTCGCGTACGAGACGGTGGACAGGCTTCACGACGCTCACCATCACACGGGCCCCATCACGCTGATCCGGGTGCGGAAGGACGACGGCACGTCCGTGCTGTGGCAGCCGTTCCCGTACGATGCGGACAGCCTCTCGTCGGACGAGCGGAACCTCTACAAGAGCGTGTCCGGCGCCCGGTTGATCTTCGAGAGCATCAACCACGATCTGGGTCTGGCGTTCCGCTACCGGTGGGCCGGGAGCGATGAGCTGGGATGGGTGCGGACGGCGACTCTGGAGAATCTCGGCGGTCAGGGCGTGGCCGTCGACGTGCTCGACGGTCTCCGGAATGTGCTGCCGCACGGCGTCCCGCAGTCGCTCTGCCGCGACGCCAGCAATCTGGCCGACGCCTACCGGAAGTCCGAGATCGACCCGGAGACCGGGCTGGGTATCTACTCACTGACCTCCGGGATCAGCGATCGACCGGAGGCCATCGAGATGCTGCGCGCGAACACCGTGTGGTGCGCCGGGCTCGACGAGTTCGACGTGCACCTCTCGAGTGACGCGGTCGCGTCGTTCCGACGCGGTGAGGTCCCGGAGGTGACGGGCGCACTGAACGGACGCCGCGGGAGCTACCTCATCTCGACATCGTTCTCGCTGGAGCCGGACCGGGCCGCGCGGTGGCACCTCGTCGCCGACGCCGGACGGGACCATCTGCAGCTGGCCGCAGACCGCAAGCGGCTCCTCGAGGTCGCCGGACTCTCGAGGCGCATAGAGGACGCGCTCGACGAGGCCGAACAGAGTCTGATCCGGAACGTCGCGAGCTCCGACGGCCTCCAGCTGACCGCCGACAGTGTCGTGGGGGCGCATCACTTCGCCAACGTCCTCTTCAACAATATGCGCGGTGGCGTCCCGGTGGACGGCTACGACATCCCGACCGGCGACCTGATCGATTTCATTGATGCGCGGAACCGCTCCGTCGCGGCCCGGCGGGAGAGTCTCCTGACCTCGCTGCCGGACGAGATCACGACGACGGAGCTGCTCGCTCTGGCACGCGACTCGCGCGACGCCGATCTCGAGCGGCTCTGCTACGAGTACCTGCCCATCTACTTCGGCAGACGCCACGGCGACCCGAGCCGGCCCTGGAACCGCTTCTCCGTACACGTGAGAAACGGTGACGGGTCGAGGGCGCTCCGCTACGAGGGGAACTGGCGCGACATCTTCCAGAACTGGGAGGCGCTCTGTACGTCATTCCCGCGGTTCCTCCCGGGTATCACGGCGAAGTTCGCCAACGCGTCGACGGTCGACGGATTCAACCCGTACCGCCTGACGCGGGAAGGGATCGATTGGGAGACCCCGGATCCCGACGACCCGTGGAGTCACATCGGCTACTGGGGCGACCACCAGATCATCTACTTCCTCAAGCTTCTCGAGGCGCTGCAGGCGCACGCCCCCGGGGCGCTCGAGGGCATGCTCGACCGCGAGATCTTCAGTTACGCGGACGTGCCGTATCGGATCAGACCGTACGAGGACATCCTGAGGGATCCGAGTTCGACGATCGTGTACGACACCGCGCACGAGAAGCGAATCCGGGAGCGTGTCGAAGCTGTTGGAACGGACGGCCGCCTTGTGACGGCGCGGGACGGCGGGATCTATCACGCGAGTCTCCTGGAGAAGCTCCTGGTGCCGCTTCTCTCCAAGCTGTCCAATCTCGTCCCGGACGGCGGCGTCTGGATGAACACGCAGCGTCCCGAGTGGAACGACGCGAACAACGCTCTGGTCGGCGACGGCGTATCGGTCGTCACGCTCTACTACCTGTGCCGCTACGTGGCGTTCATCGAGGATCTTCTTGCCGGCGCAATCGACGAGTCGGCGCCTGTCGCAGAGGAGGTCGTTGACTGGTTCCGGCGGATCCACACGATTCTCAGGTCGACCTCTCCGCTTCTGGAGAGCGCGTCCGTGTCGAACCGCGCCAGGAGACAGCTCCTCGATGATCTCGGCGAGGCGTTCTCGGCGTACCGGGAGACCGTCTATGCGGATGGGTTCACCGGGAAGGTGACGCTGTCGATCTCTGAGGTTCTGGAGCTCTGCCGTGTGACGCGAGGATTCCTCGAACACGGGATCCGCGCGAACCGGCGCGAGGACTCGCTCTATCATTCGTATGCGCTTCTCGACACGCGGACGAAGGGCGGCGAGGCGGCGCTCGAGCCGCTCCACGTCATGCTCGAGGGTCAGGTGGCCGTGATCAGCTCTGGGCTTCTTGACGGAGCGGAGACGGTTCGCCTGCTCGAGCGGCTCTTCACAAGCTCGCTCTACCGTGAGGACCAGCGCAGCTTCCTGCTGTATCCCGACCGGACGCTGCCGGGCTTCCTCGAGAAGAACGCGGTGCCGCCGGAACGCGTCGCATTGGTGCCGATCCTGAAGGACATGCTCGACGCGCGTGATACCACCATCGTCGGTGTGGACGCCTCCGGCGTCTGCCGCTTCCATCCCGACCTGCGGAACGGAGACGATCTCGAGGCAGAGCTCGACCGCCTCTCGGCATCGCCGGAGTGGTCGAAGCGCGTGGCGCGCGACCGCGCGGCCGTGATGGAGCTGTTCGAGGCTGTCTTCAACCATCGTTCGTACACCGGACGGTCGGGGACGATGTACAGCTACGAGGGCATCGGCTGCGTCTACTGGCACATGGTGGCGAAGCTGCTGCTGGCGGTGCAGGAGGTCGCGGTTCGCGCTCAGGATGACGGAAGCTCCGCTGAGACGCGCGCGAGGCTCGCCGAGCTGTACTACCGCATCCGCTCCGGGTTCGGCTTCGAGAAGACGCCGGGTGAGTACGGCGCCTTCCCGACGGACCCGTATTCGCACACGCCGCGCCACGGCGGGGCGAAGCAGCCGGGGATGACGGGACAGGTCAAGGAGGAGATCCTCACGCGCTTCGGCGAGCTGGGTATCGAAGTGGAGGAGGGCATGATCCGCTTCCGACCGGTGCTGCTGAGGCCGAGCGAGTTCCTCACGGAGCCGGACGACTTTCCGTTCCTCGACGTGCACGGGCAGGAGCGCGCCGTGGAGCTCAAGGCGGATTCCCTGGCGTTCACGTACTGTCAGGTGCCCGTTGTCTACGAGAGAGCGGACGGCGACGGCTGGATTCGCGTGATCTTCAGCGATGGCGGGACGCAGGGGTACCGCGGCGACCGCCTCGACGAGGAGACGAGCCGGGCGATCTTCGACCGCTCGGGACGAGTCGTGCGCCTTCACGTCGGCGTGCCCGACCGGATGCTCTTCGGCACATAGCGGCTACTCGAGCCACGCAGGGACTACTTGAGCAGGACCATTCTCCGCGCCTCCGCGACATCTCCGGTCCGGAGGCTGTACAGATAGACGCCCGACGCCACGAACTCCGCATCATCGTTCCGTCCGTCCCAGGTCACCTCATACTCACCGGCAGGCAAGGCGTCGCGCACGAGCGTGCGCACTCTGCGTCCGGCGACGTCGTACACGTCGATCTCGACGTCCGCATCCTCACGGAGCGCGTAGCCGATCGTCGTGGTCGGGTTGAACGGATTCGGCCGCGCCGGGTGGAGGCTCGCGACGGCCATCTGCGGGTCGTGGGACGGAGCGTCAGGTACGCCCGTCCATCCCTCCGGGATGAATGTGAAGGCGGAGATGACGACCTCCTGCTCGGTCAACGGCGGACCGTCGTACTGCCAGAGGTTCATGTGGACGCGCGGCTCCTCCGGCCGCGGGATGTGCGGGCCCGTGTAGGTCCAGGTGTGAACGAGCGGGGAGGAGGCCTCCTCGTACGGCCCGCCGCGCCAGGCGCGGCACGCGACGCTGTGGGCCGTCCAGTTGAGCGCGAAGCTGACGATCTCCTCGTCCGCGAACGTCATGTCGAATCGGTTGAGGTTCCCGCCGTAGTCCCACGGCTGCGCCACGAACTGGACGATGTCCTGGGACGGGTTGTTCCAGTAGCTGATCTCGACGTCGAACTCGTTGTACGGATTCCACCAGAGATAGTCCTCGTCCCAGCACGGTCCGTACTGCCAGATGAACAGGCCGAGCACCGCGTGCTGGTCGAGAAGGTCGAGGCGTCCCTTCGTCGTGAAGATGTAGTCGCCGTAGCCGAGCGCGTCCTCGAGCGTCACCTCGGTGCTGCGCCACCCGTTGAGGTACGTGATGGTCAGATGGAGCTGGTCCTCGGCGTCGACCCAGACGGCGCTTTCGGCATCCGAGAACGAGCTGGGACCGGGGCCGTAGTACCCGGGTCCCTTGACGCGCCAGTCGTAGCCGGCGAAGTCGATGACCCGCCCGCCGGGAAAGTCGTTCCACTGCATCTCGTCCATGGTCGGGGAGGAGGTGCTGTAGAACGTGACCTGGTCGTAGTAGATGTCCTGGGGCGCGTCGCCCGGAGCCTGGAGCACCGCGAGCACGAGCCGGCAGGCGACCGTGCCGGAGGGCGCCGGGCCGCTCGTGAACGAGAACTCCTGGTATTCGCCGGTCGGCGTGGTCGAGGTGGCGACCGCGTGCGACTCGTAGCTCATCATGGAGCCGCTGTTCCACCACTCGATGTTCACGATGGCGCTCGACTGCGGCCCGAGCGGGTTCGCACTCGAGTTCTGCACATAGCCGGTGACCTCCCACTGCTCGCCGACATCGCAGTCCATCTGCTGCCAGTAGCCGGAGACGTCCCATCCGCCGTAGTCCGGTCCCGTCACCCGCGCGGCGGCCGACCCGTGCACCGCCGTGCTGACGGTGCCGACGTTGCCGAACTGATCCCAGCCGCCGCTGCCCATCTCGAAGCTCGGGTTGGCCAGGATGCACTGAGCGTGAACGGGCTGCGGGAGCGCAAGCGTCAGGACCGTGAGCGTCAGGAGCGTGACGAGCGCGCGGAGCGGGAGGGACCGGACACGTGGGACGAATCTCTGGTTCAGGCGGGAGCGCATGGTGGTTCCCCTCTGGCAGGCCTGGTCGGACGTGTCGGACGGTGCACGCGGGTCGATGCGTACATCCGGCACATGGTGTGTACACTCAGCATGTCATGAGAATACTCATGTTGTCAAGTGATGGGACGGCGACCAAAGCAAAGACCCGCCTCGAGAGCGGGTCTTCGCGTACATCTACTATGGAGCCTCGTGCAGGTAGAGCTGTTCGAGACGCTACCTGTACATGGCCTTGATGGTGCTCCACGACGCCGACTCGACGGGGGAGACACCCTGGTCCATCACGACGTTGTCGACGTGCACGATGCAGTTGGTGCCGGTCGCGGCGCCCGTGGTGGCGCGGAACTCGATGGTGAGGAAGTCCGTACCCGCCGGAGCGTCCCACGTGCCGTCGAACGTCTGCCATGCACCCCACGGCCAGATGGGGCCGAGGAGCGGGCTGACGCCGACGATGCCGACGCCGGACTGCTCGGCGAACATCTGGATGAACATGACGCCGCCGACGTCAGCCTGGTCAAGCATGCAGTCGAAGGAGTAGTACACCTCGCCGGCCACAGCGCTGCCGACCGCGGTCGACTGCTTGAGCGTCAGGGCGTTGGCCTCTGCCTGGTTGTCCAGGAAGCAGTTGTAGTCGCCCGGAGCCGACGGGCCGTTGTCGCCCGAGAGAACCGTCGCGCTGGCGGTGCCACTCTCGCCGAAGACCTGCCAGTCCGTCAGATCACCAGTCTCGAATCCAGGGTTGCTGACGATGTTGTCGGCCGACGCGCTGACGGCCACTGCCAGAACCAGAAGAACGACAACCACTCTGTTGCTGAGCTGCATGACCGATCCCCTTTCCACCTCTACTTCTGTGAATTGGACCACTTCCCATTCGCGAGTCCGCCTGTTGCGCCCTGGCCGCACGATGACTTCCCGGTCCGGCAGAGGGGAGGTGGCTCTGCGATTCCTCAAGAGTATACACTATGTTCGGTGACCGTACAATGTGTTTCTCAGGTTTTTTCGTGTGGCAGGGAGGCTACTTCTTGGGGGCTCGCTGCTCTCATCGGGGGGATCCCGGTCGGCGCGGAATGGCATTGTACGGTGGCCGTACAAAGAGTACAATGGAGTGACGCTTGACTTCCGTTGGCGACACGGCGTCCCCGGGGCGCTGGGGTCGCACTCACACTCGGGCCGTTCTCACAGGAGCCTCTGGTGAAATCGAATCTGCTCGTGCTCGTTCTCATCATGGTTGGTGTTCTCTCAGCGCAGGCGCAGGTCGGCGCGCTCATCTGGGAGGATGACTTCACGAACCTCGACAACTGGATCGTCCTCACGGGTAACGGGTCCTGGGGGTGGGGCAACGGGGAGCTGGAGTACTACTCGGAGGACAACGTGGAGATCGCCGACGTTCCGGACGAGCCGGGCAACACCGCGCTGCTCCTCACCGCTCGGCAGGAGAGCGGGCCGGGCATCGTCGACCAGTGGGGGAACCCGCTGAGCTACACGTCGGGCAAGGTCATCTCGAAGTCGATGGTCAGCATCCAGTACGGCATGGTCGAAGCGCGAGTCAGGGTTCCCGACATCGACCTGGGCGGATGGCCGGCGTTCTGGCTCCTCGGCACCGCCAACTACGCCTGGCCGAGCAAGGGCGAGATCGACATGATGGAACTCGGCGGCAGGCAGGAGTTCCGCGATCTCCACGACACGCACAACGGCGGCAACGGCCTCGACAACTCGACCGTCAATCAGTGCGTCGGCGGCAACGCCATCTTCTACTCGGACGACGCCGTCACGCCGGAGAACCCGACGGGCGCCGCCAGCATCTCCTGGGATCCCGACGACGAGTACTGTCGTCCGTACTACAGCTACGACCCATCACTCGTCGAGCGCTTCCTGGTCTACCGTCTCTACTGGGATGAGAACGAGCTCCGGCTGGTCGTCGTCGATGACGGCGTCGAGTACGACCTGTATGCCGATCCGTTCCCGATCGACGCGGAGTCGGATGAGTTCAGGAGCCCGTTCTACATGATCGCGAACCTGGCCATCGGCGGGGCGTTCACCGACGCGTACAACCTCGGTGATCCCGGCAGCGGCGATCCGGTCTCGATGCCGTTCCCCGCGGAAATGTACATCGACTACGTCCGGGTCTACGAGTGGAACGGGCAGGGTGAGGTACACGTCGGGCCGCCCGCGTTCGAGAGCGGTGTGTTCGGGCTCTTCACCGACGAAACGCCGGTGACCGGCGAACTCGTCCCGGAGGTCTCCTCGCACATCTACGTGTGGGAGGGGACGCTGGTCGACGGTACGATCCCGCCCTACGAAGGCGACAACGTGCTCTCCTGGCAGACGGCGGGACTCGGCTGGTTCGGCGCCGGAATCATGGCAGTCCAGCCTCTGAACCTCTTCGACTTCGGCGACGGACATCTCAAGTTCCGGATCAAGATCCCGGCGCACGTGGACTTCCAGATAGGCATCATCGACACGTGGGGGAACCAGCAGTACGTCAACTTCCCGGGGAACCAGACGACCTACGGTCTGGTGCGCGACGGTGAGTGGGGTCAGGCCGAGATCCCCGCGAGCGACATCCGCGGGACGCTGATCGACCTCCGGATGCTGAGCTATCCGTTCGTCGTCCTCGAGGTGAACGGTGTGGGGTGTGAGTTCGCGCTGGACGACATCTACTGGGATGACGGCGGGACCGGCGTCGATGACGACATCGCGTCGGGACGCAAGCTCCAACTGTTCCCGAATGCCCCGAACCCCTTCGTGTCATCGACGGAGATCAGCTTCTCGCTCGCGTCGCCGCTGGCGTACGACGTCGTCATCTACGATGTGGCGGGACGTCGGGTCGCTGGTGTGCGCGGAGACGGAGCCGCCGGTCTGAACACGGTGCAGTGGGACGGGCGCAACGATGCCGGCTCAGCCGTTGGCTCGGGCGTCTACTACTACCGCGTTGAAGCGGGCGGGGAGACGATCGAGCGGAAGATGGTCCTCATGAAGTAAGCGCCGTTCGAGAAGGAACCGCGACGCCACAGCGCTGTCGCACCTGCGACCAGTGAGCCCCCGGCCTCGGGCGAGGTCGGGGGCTCTCTGCGTCCGGCTCCCTCTCCGCGACAGCGTTGCCCCCGGTACCGAACCGCTGTATACTGACTCTCGTCCGTTATCAGCCTGGATACGCAACTCTCCGCGCCACCGAGCTCGCACCCAATTCGATGGAGGTGCCGCATGCTCAGGATGCTCCTTCTGGTAGCGCTCGCCGCCGCTCTCACGCTTTCCAGCTGCGCCACAAGCAACCCGTCGGATGCAGGCGACGACTTCGCCGTGACGGGCATCTCACCGACGGGGGGTGGTGTTGGCTCAACGGTCAAGCTCACCGGCACGAATCTGGGCGACGGGTCGCGGGCGAGCCAGGTCATGTTCTCCAGTGTCCCGGCGACGACCGTCAACTACTGGACCGATACCGAGATCGAGGTTGTCGTTCCGAGCGGGATACCCGAGTGGGCGAGCTTCGAGGTCTTCGTCCGGACGGGGAGAGAGGACAGCGATGGAGTGCAGTTCCTCGGTCTGCCCGAGAACTGGAGCCGGCTGACGGACAACGGGAGCGACGACTGTCATCACATCAGCTGGGGATACAGCGACCTCCTGTGGTTCTCGTCGACCCGGGATGAGCCGACCAACTTCGACGTCTGGTTCACCTATGCAGATGACGGGACCCCGACGACACAGCGCACCTTCGGCGCCGGAACGGAGGACCATCCCTGCGCGACGCAGACCAACCTCGCGTACTCGATGCAGCACGACGGCCAGTTCGATATCCGGGTCCACCACGGCGGCAGCTACACCTGGGCGACGCTCGACGAGTACCCGGACTACTGGCCCGACTTCAATCCGTATGCGGGCGGCGACTACGAGCTGGCGCTCACGAAGGGTGTCTGGAACGAGGTTGAGGAGGTCGTCGAGTACTTCATCTATGGATATCCGGGCTACCGGCCGTGCGAGCCGATCACACTCAGCGTCGGCGGCGACTTCCAGCCGTCGTGGTCTCCCGACGGTCAGGAGATCGCGTTCATGCGCGCCTCATCGATCCACAAAGTCGAGGTTGCCACGCACCACGTCACCCAGCTGACGTCCGGCTTCAGCGACTCGTACCCCGACTGGGGTGCGGACGGCCGCATCATCTGGATCCGCTCACAGACCGACCTCTGGATCGGCGACGGCGACGGCACGAACCAGCAATTGCTCCTCGACCCGCCAGGCTACATCATGTCCGCTGCGTGGTCCCCGACCCAGGACAGGATCGCCATGATCCTGCTCCTCCAGGGGGAGTACAACATCTTCATCTACGAACTGCCGTAGCTCCGTGGAGAGGCTAGCTCTGAATCCAGCTGCGCGCCTCTTCGACCGTGTCGAAGATCTCGACGTCCCAACCCTCCTCGTCGCATGCCATTCTGTAAACGGTGGCCATTCCTCGCGTGAGGTCGGTGTCGGCGACCATCGCGACCCGGATGTGCGGGTTGAACGGCGCGTAGGCCGCATCGGTGCGCGACACCTGGCGGACCGTGGCGGCGCTCGCCGCAAAGCGCTCGACTGCCCTGAGGTCTACGATCATGTAGCGGATGCTCCGGAACCGCGAGTCCTCGTAGACGTCCTGATTGCTCCGGAGCACTTCCTCTTCGGTCAGTGTCCCCCGGTAGACCCAACGGACACCCGTCGGTTCCCAATGTGTCTTGTACGGCACGTGTACCTCCAAGGGAACGCGCCGCGAATGCGGCGCGCCGGTTCTCACCGGTGGACCGGCTACCGGTAGAGCGCCTTGATCGAGCCCCAGCTGGTCTCCTCGACCGGCGACCCGCACGCCCCGCAGCCCTCGTCGTACGCGCCGAGAAGGATGCCGCAGTCGTTCTCCGGTGCATCGGCCAGACATGGCGAGTCGGCGCAGAGGTAGACGTCGAAGAAATCGAGGCCGCAGAAGAGAGGGTTCAGCGTCATGTTGCCGCTCTGCGTCTGCTGCGGCGCGATCAGACCGACCCAGTCGCCGCCGTCGTTGCCCCAGAAGTTGGTGCAGTTCATCTCAGCGGTCGAGAACAGGTGCAGCCAGATCGACTCGCCGGTGACGTTGAACGCGACGATAGTCTCGTCGAGGTCGGCGTTCGAGTTGTCGTATACGTAGATGCCGGCTCCCGATTCAGTTCCGGAGGATGTGTTCTTCGCGATGGTGCAGCTCTGCATGTAGACATCGGAGTCTGTCTCGATGCTGAGTCCACCCCCGTAGGTAGCCGTGTTGTCGATGAAGGCGGTGCCCATGACCTCGGCTTCGGAGTAGAGCGCGCAGATGCCGCCGCCCCCTCCGCTCTGCGCGGTGTTCGAGAAGAACTCACAGCCGTCGAACAGCGAGTAGTCGTCGAAGCAGTATGCTCCTGCACC
>JAPEKQ010000022.1 GCA_029990205.1 bacterium | reverse complement strand
TGCCTGAGGCCCGACGAGTTGACCTCGATGGCGACATCCGCCTGTGCCAGCGCCTCGGCGGCCACCTCGTACATCGGCGCGAGCGGGAGGTCCGTGGTCACCCCGTGTTTTTTGACGAGATCGGGATGCGCCATGACATCGAACCCGCCCTCTTCCACGGCCCTGCAGAACAGCTCGAAGTAGTGCCGGTACATTCCGTCACGGTCGACGTCCTTGTACCGGGAGAGATCGCGGCTGTCGCCGAAGTCCCACCCGTCGAGGTAGTGAACCGAGCCGTAGACATAGTCGAACTCGTACGGCGCCGCCGCCTCCCAGATCTCATCCATCTGACCCGGGAAGTAATCCATCTCGATCCCGAGACGGATCGTCAGGTCGTCGACGGACTCCTGGAGGTCGCGGATCGTCTCAACGTAGACCGGAAGCTCCTCGGGGCTCATCGTCAGGTGCTCGTCGCGAATGCGGAGCATCGGCATGTGGTCGGAGAACCCGATCTCGCCGAGACCCTTCCGGATCGCCTCGCGCACGTACAGCTCCGGCTCACCGCGTGCGTGTCCACAGAGCGGAGTATGGATGTGGTAGTCGACGAGACCCGCATAGGTCTCGCGGCCGAGCTCACGACCCGGCCGCGTCCGGCGCAGCATCCGCTTCCGGATGCCGCGTCTCGCTCGTCTGGCAAACGACAACGGCTACTCCTCCGCTCCGGCGCCGCTCGAGGGAACGTATCCCATCTTCCGCGCCACGTCCTCGCCGGCCTCGGTCATCCTCCGGTAGATGAAGGCGGGAGGCGCATCGTAGTCGACAATGACCATCGGGCGCTTCGTTTCGGAATGCACGACCTCGCCGTGAATGAGGAGACGGTACTCGTCCTTCTCCTCATCGAAGGCGCGTTCGAGCGTGAAGTACGCGAACCCGTCGTACGGCGTGTCGTCTCGCAGAACCTCCGGGATCTGCTCCACCGATCTGATGATGTCGACCTGGATCCCCGACTCCCGCGCGAACGACCGCGTGAACCACGTCGCCGCCAGTATCGCGACCGAATCACCCGGCTGCGTGAAGAACCCCTCGGGCGCATCGACGCGCACCGGCATCACCGCGATGCTCGATACCGCTTGCGCCACCGGCGCCGTGGACTCGATGGAGCACCGCACGATCCCGACCGCCATGGCGGCCAGGCTCACGATCAACAGAAACTTGAGCCACGCCGGCTGCGACCAGAAACCGGCTCGGCGCTTCGCCTTCGCGCCGTCGGTCGAACTCTCCGGCGCGCTCACGTTCTCGCGCGCTCCGGTCGGTTCTGTTCCACTCTGTGACATAATGCACTTCTCCTACTCACCCCACGCGCGACGCACAAGCTCCGGCGCGGGCGGCTTCGTCATAAGGCTTACCAGCACAAAGACGATCAGCGAAACGGTGACGCCGGGAATGAACCCGTGGAGCCCGAGCGGGTTGCCACCCATCGTGCGGCCGGCGATCATCCATCCCAGCGCGACAATGGTCCCTGCGATCATCGAGGAGATGGCCCCGGCGCGGTTGCCCCGTCTCCAGTAGACGCCGAGAACGACCGGCCACAGACACGACGATGCTATGACGGCCCACGCAAACGCGGTGATGACGAGCACGAGCGCCGGCGGCCGGTAGGCGATGATCAGGGAGATCAGACCGGCTCCGAAGCTCGCGGCGCGGCCGAGCATTACCTCGCGCTTCCCGGCGGCTCCACCCGCGGCGTGACCGCCCTCGATCTTGCTCCCGCCGCGAAGATCCTCGACGACGGCGCCCGAGACGATGATGAGCACGGACGCGAAGGTCGACATCCCCGCCGCCATCACGCCGGCGAGGAAGATGGCGCCGCCCCACGGATTGAGAACGGCCTTCGTCACCATCGGGATGGCGAGGTCCACTTCGGCCCCGGAGAGCGGCGGCAGGATCAGCCGCGACAGCGCACCCGTCATATACGGGAGAAGCGCCATCGCCCCACCCAGCGTTGCCAGCACGACGCCCAGCCTGAGAACGCGCGTGTTCTTCATCGAGTAGAATCGCACCAGCAGCTGGGGCATTCCCCAGACACCCAGACTGACGATCATAGCGAACGATATCAGACCGCCCCAACCCCATACCCCCGGGGTAGTTACGAGCCCAGGGTCGATGGACGCCAGTTGGATATTGGCCGCCGTGAGCCCACCCACCTTCGCGAGCGTCGCGAACGCGAGGAGCAGCAAACCGAAGATCATGATCCACGCCTGGACGAAGCTGGTCCACACGACCGCGAGATACCCGCCGATCGACACGTAGATGAGAATGATGAGCCCCGCGACCAGAACACCGGTCGTGTACGGGATCCCCATCAACCCCTCCATGATCTTCCCCATCCCCACGAGCACGCTGACGTTGTAGACGATCATGAAGACGAAGATGATGATCGCCGCGAAGACCTCCGCGTCTCGAGCGCCGTACCGCTTCCCGATGAATCCCGGGATGGTCATCGTGTCGAGTCGCTTCGTGAACTGCCACAAGCGGCGGCCGAGCACGATCCACGCGAGCGTGCACCCGATGAGCACGTTCGACGCGCCGACCCAGAGCGTCGACATGCCGAAGCGGTATCCGAACGCGCCACCGCCGACGATCACGACGGAGCTGAAGTACGCCGCGACGAACGAGAACGCCGTGACCCATGGTCCAACCTGACGTCCACCGATATAGAAATCCTCAGCGCTCTGTGTGCGGCGCCCCATCCAGACACCCATCACGACGAGCATGACGAGGTACGCGGCCAGAACGGTTGAGTAGATGGCCATGTCACTCATCGCCATCCCCCTCTCCGCTGTCGCGTCGCGAGGCGAACACGGACCAGATGATCGCGAGCGCGATCGTGGCCGCCACGACAAGAAGCGCAGCGAACGTCCCCCATGAGAATGCGAACGGTGCTGTCATTCGTTCTCCCTTCCGCGGCACCCGGCCGTCACGAAGGAACCTCTAGAAGAATCGATAGTATGCGCGCACGTGAGGCGCCCAGTCGTAGTCGAGCCAGCTGATCCCGCCCCCGCCGTTCCCGTTGACACTGATCATCGCCGAGAGACCGATGCTGAAGTGGTGCCCGTTGTCCCACGCGATCCCGGGACAGACGTAGTACCGCTTGTACTCGTCGGGCGTCTCACCGATGTAGGCCTTCGCCTCCCAGAGGAGCGTCCAGTAGGTGTCGAGCGGGTTCTCGATGCTGGCGCTCGCGATGAGTATGTCCTTCACGTCCGCGCCGCTCTCGGCCTCACCGTTCCACCAGTACGTGACACAGAGATGCGCCTGCGCGTCGTCCATGCGCTCGGTCGCTGCGAAACCCGCGAGGAAATCAAGCGAACCGTCGGAGAGCGCGGGATCCGCGTCCGTGTCACCGGTCGGGAGCATCACGCCCGCGAGGAGCGCCACACGCGGGTAGCCACCCTCGCCGCGGTAGATCTGGAACTTCGGGTCGATAACGATGTCGCCGATACCGACCGAGCTGTCACCGCTGCTGTTCGGATCGAAGTCGACCTCGCGGTATGCCAGCGGCACGCCCACGCGGAGCGTCAGCAGATCGGTCACTCCGTAGTAGACGCGCGGGACGAAGTCGACGGCGGTGACGCCCGTCCCCTCGGGAAGGTCCTCCCAGCCACCGACATCGTCTCCGTGAAGGTCGTCGACAAACGCCCGGTCGAAGTCCCTGTAGAGGAACCACGTGTCCACCATGAAGGCGCCCTTCGGGAGCGTATTGGCGCTCGCGCCGATCAGGGGCGAGGCGTTCGCGGGCATGACGAACGCGAGAACGGAGATGAGCAGAACCAGGGTCGTGACGGTCCGCCTCATGCTTCCTCCTTGAGATGAAGAGGATATGATGTCGTCTGGGATTCGTCGATGGCCCCACCTGATGGCGGGCCCAGAAAAAACGCCCCGGAGCAATGGGGAAGGCCGGAGCCGACCCCATACCCCACGGCGCATACACAGTCAGCGATGCAGTTGACTGATGTGAAGAGAGTACGCGATATCGGACGCTCGGTCAATCACCGAGTGCGAAGATATCAGGATACCGCCACTACCCCTCTCCGTACCGGTCGACGAACGCGATCTCTGCGAGCGGCTTCCGCTCCGGGCGCTCCGGTTCCGCCTCGCGTTGCCGCTCGGTCATGAGACTCGTTGCCTCGGGGTCATGGCGACCGACGACCACGAGTGAGATCAGCGTCATGTCCGGTGGAACGCCAAGCGCTTCCTTCGCCGCCCGGTGCCCGTAACCGGCGATGGGATGTGCAACAAGCCCCAGCTCGGTCGCCCGCAGCACGAGGAAGGCCGTCGCCAGCCCCGCTCCGAAGAGGAAGTACTCACGACCGTGGATGTCGCAGTCGAGGTCCTTCCGGCTCGACACACCGATGATCATGGAACCCGCGGTCGCCCACGCGTTCGCGGCCGGGAGCGCCGCGTGGAGCCTCGCGAGGATCTCCGGATCCCTGGCGAAGACGAACCGCCACGGCTGGTTGTTGAAGCAGGACGGGGCAAGACGCGCCGCCGACGCGAGGTCCTCGATGAGCTCGTCGGTGATCTCAACGGGTGCGAGGCCGCGGTAGGCCCGTCGTGTGTCGATAGCCTCCTGCACGCGCATGCCGTCCTCCTCTATCGCCTCTCGCGGCACCATCAGCTTTCCCGCTGCCGTCAGCCGTCGAGCAGCAGTCGCACGGCCGCGAGACGGTCTGAGCGGCAGCCGCTGTCCCGTACCGGATTGCGGCCCCGGGTCAGAAGCTCCTCGGCGCTCCCCCGCTCGGCGCGGTACAGAATGCCGGTCGGGAGCGTCTCCTGGACGCGGGCCAGCGCAAGCGCGTCGTCGAACGACAGCGGCCCGCCATCCATCGGCTTCGCCAGTTCGTTGTACTCGGCGTATCGGTTGTTGAAGGTCACGCACGGCTGGAGCACATCGATGAACGAGAATCCCTTGTGCCGCACACCGTCGGCGATAAGACCTGTCAGACCGGCAATGTCACCGGAATAGCCTCGCGCCACGAAGGTCGCGCCCGCCTCGAGCGTGAGAACGAGCGGGTTCAGCGGCTGCTCCGTGTTCCCGTGCGGCGTCGACGGACCCTTGTACCCTTCGGGGCTCAGCGGGGAACGTTGTCCCGTCGTCAGCGCGTACACCCCGTTGTCGTGCATCACGACGGTGACGTCGGCGTTCCGCTTCGCGGCGAAGAGAAGATGCGCAAGCCCTTCGCCCATCGTGTCGCCGTCGCCGACGAACACGATGACCGAGAGGTCCGGGTTCGCAAGCTTCATCCCCTGCGCGACGGCGATGGCTCGCCCGTGGAGCGAGTAGACGCCCGAGAGTCCGAGGTAATCGAAGATCTTCGCGTGCTGACCGATGCCGGCCGCCATCACGATCCTGTCGCGGCCGATCCCGTCTCCCTCGAGCGAGCGGACGGCGGCCTTTGCCGCGTTCAGAATCGCGAAGTTCCCGCACCCTGGACACCACGTGTTCTCTCCATAGGTTGTCAGATCATCCTGCCCGGCCCACGCGGGAAGCCCACAGCTCGGGTCTGCCGTAGGTCGCTTCGTCATGAAAGCACCTCCTCGAGCTCTCGAGCCAGCTCGAGCGGCTCGAACGGTCTCCCGTCGTACCGGCGAACGGAGGCGAGCGCTTCGATCCCGGCCTTCTCGCGGAGCAGTGTCTCGAACTGCCCGGTCGAACTCTGCTCGACGACAACCGGACGGGTTCCCTTTAGACCTTCGAGTTCCCAGGTCGGGAACGGCTCGAGATAGACCGGCTGCACGACGGCCGCGTTGAGGCCCCCGGCGCGGACAGCCTCAAGAACACTCATCGTGGTGGAACCGTAGGTGAAGATGAGCGGCGCGTCCGGGTCGCCGTGCCACACGACGGTCGAGAGGTTCTTCACATGCTCCTCGATCGTGGCGAGCTTCCGGTTCCGCTTGTCATGCATGAGGGTGATGGTCTCGCCATCCTCGGTGGTCACGCCATACTCGTCGTGCTCGTAGCTGCTCCACTTGACGAGCTCCCCGGAGGGCGGGAACAGCATCGGTGAGACCACGTCTTCGGTGACGGCGTACCGGCGATAGGCGCCGGTCAGCGCGAGACTCGGCTCCGGCCACGCCGCGCCCTCGACGTCGATGTCGACGGTGGCGCTGCACTCGGAGAGATGCTTCTCGGTCAGGACGATGCCCACGGTCTGGAACCGCCAGGCGATGTCCATCAGCTCGGCGGTCACCCGGTACGCCTCGGCGAAACTCCCGGGGGACGCAACCACGCGGGAGAACTCCCCGTGCCCCTGGTTGAGCGCGAAGCGAAGGTCGGCCTGCTCGGTGTAGGTGGGAACTCCGGTCGACGGACCCGACCGGGCCGACAGCATGCAGAGGAGCGGGATCTCGGCCATCCCCGCGAAGGACAGCGCCTCCTCCATGAGGGCGAACCCGCCGCCGCTCGAACCTACCATCGCCCGCGCGCCCATGCTGGCCGCGCCGACGGCGATGTTCGCCACGGCGATCTCGCTCTCCGGGTGCATGACCGTCACACCCAGCTCGTCGTCGTGCTTTGCCAGATAGTGAAGGAGCGAGGACGAGGGTGTCATCGGGTAGGCCGCGTAGACGTCGAGTCCCGCAGCCACGGCCCCGAGCGCGATACACTCGTTGCCGGCAAGGAGCGGGCGCGCGCGGTCGCCGCGCTCGAGCGGGAATCGCACGTCCGTCGCCGCGAGCACCGCGGCGTAGATGGCACGGCCGTACGCAACGTTGTTCTCCAGGTCTCTCGGGTACTCTGCTCGGATGAGCTCCTCGAGGGCGTCCGCGGTCAGGCCGGTCACCGCGCAGAGCGTGGCGGCGCCGGCGACGCCGACGCGGAGGCCTGGGAGCGGGTATTTCTTCGCCTCCGCACGGATCGGGACCGTGACAACGGTGCCTGGGCCGTCGTCGGGAGCGGAACCGTCCGCACTGTTGCGAGCCGCGTCCGCGCCCGGCACACTCTCCGGGTCGCAGACCAGCACGCCGCCAGGGGCGAGGCTTCCACGGTGCTTCCCGTAGCTCAGCGCGTCGAGCGCGACGATGAGGTCCGCCTTGCCATAGTGGCTCCCCACGTCGCGCGTCGCGGTGGTAACGACCGAGAAGTTGTGACCGCCACGGACGAGGCTCTGGTAGTCATCGTACTGGAAGGCGAACCGGCCCATCTCCGCGAAGAGGTTCGCGGAGACCGAACCCGCTTTCTTGACTCCCTCGCCGGCCTTCCCCCCGACCAGGTATGTGAAGACGTCGCGACTCATCAACTCCTCCGGTGTCGGTTCGATGGTGGCCCCAATCGTTATGCCGGCTCGTCCTCCGGCGCCGCGAGCGCCAGCGCCACGTCGGCAAGTGTCATGATGTCGAGCGCGTTGTGATGGAAGACCGTGAGGATGTCTTCGGCCTCCCCGGTCTTGACGAAGTGGTGGTAGACGCCGGGGATCTCGTCGCCGGGGATGTCGCCGGCGCGCTTCCGCCCGCAGAGTTCGCGTTCCAGCGTCTGAAGCCGGCAGTCCGGAAGGCGCTCGCCCCAGCGACGTCTCGCGTGGTGGAGAAGATCGAGGTGTGGTGGAAGCGAGGGCTCCGCAATCGAATGATACCCGAGCCGGTCGCGGAGGACGGGAACGTCGAACGACTTCCCGTTGAACGAGACGAGCCGGGTCGCCTCCGCCAGCATCGCCCCCCACGTCCTCGCCAGTTCGAACTCCTCGGCGTAGTCGCGGGCGAATACCTGCACGAGGCGGATGTCATCCGGCGTCACGTGCATCGCGCCGAGCAGGAAGACGACGCTTCCCGCGAGCCCCGTGGTCTCGGTGTCGATGAAGATGGCGCCCGCCGGATCGGCGAGCAGCTCGCGGAGATCCTCATGCACATCGTCACGCGCGAGCACGCGGCGGCCCGCGCCGCGAAACCGCGAGAGCAGCCGCATCATCCGTGTCTTCGACGTGAGCTCTGAGATGCTTCGGTCGATAACGAGAAGGCCGTCGTCGCGAACGACCCCGTCGAACCCGAGTGCGCCGGGCGCTCCGCCGCCGGCCGTTCGCCCCGGCCTGCGCCGCCCCCGGTCTTCAGGGACGCCTTCGCTCGTTCGTTCGAGATCCGAGAGTCGGTCCCTCAGACGATCGTCCATCGTCCTCCCCCGCCCTCCGGGGACCAGCCATCCGCTGCCGTTGGCCATGCCCATCCTCACTCCGCGTCATCGGCCCTGGTCACTCACGGCCGGCGTTCACGCGGACCGCACTCCAAGTCCCGGCTCGGTCGGAAGCACCATCCTGCCTTCGTCGATCCCGACTCCAACGAACGGGTCGTCGGCGAGAAGCAACCCGCTGTCAAGGTCGGCCCAGTCCATCAGCGGCGCGATGTGCGCGGCCGCAGTGATGGCGAGAGAGCTCTCCAGCATGCATCCGATCATCGTCGAGAGCCCCCGGTCACGCGCCATCCGCGCCATCCGAACGGCCTCGACAAGACCGCCGCACTTCATCAACTTGACGACGACACCGTCGACCGCGTCCGCGACAAGCGGAATCTCGTTGCTCGTCGGGCAGCTCTCATCCGCGAAGACAGGCACCTCGGCATGTCTGCGCACCAGGCGGAGCCCGTCGATATCCTTCGCCGCAACAGGCTGCTCCACGAACTCGACGCCGATCTCGGCGAGAACCTTGATCTTCTCGATGGCCTCGACCGGAGGCCAGGCGCAGTTGGCGTCGACCGTGATCTTCGAACCGGTCGTCTGCTTGATGTCGCGGACGATCTCGAGGTCGGTGTCGCGGTCGAGCTTGATCTTGAGCGTGGAGAATCCGGCGGCGTCTCTCGCCTTCGCGAGCATGACATCGGGTTCATCGAGACCGATGCTCATCACGGTGTCGGGGGCGTCCGCAGGATCGAGCCCGAACAGCTGGTGGACCGGTCGCTGGAACCGCTTCCCGATGATATCGTGCGCCGCGATCTCGAGCGCGGCCCGGGCGGCCGGGTTGCCCGTCCCGCCCCGCGAGGTCAGTTCCGCCATCAGCTCGGCCTCGTGCGCACAGTGGTCGATCCTGGGCTGCATCCCCTCGAGGAAGGACGTGACCGTCTCCGCGGTCTCACCGTAGAACCTCGACGGGGCCGCCTCGCCGATCCCGACGAATCCGTCCCCCTCCAATCTCACGATCACACTGTCGCTCGACGCGCTCGTCGTGCGCGCCGTGCGGAACACGTGCCTCGGGACCAGCTCGATCGTCTCAAAGGTCAGCTTCATGCTACGCCTCGTCGTGCTGAACGCGCCGCTGACGCGGCGCTATCTGATGTAGGGATTCGACTCCCGCTCGCGCTCGACCGTCGTCGACGGACCGTGTCCCGGCAGTAGAATGGTCTCGCCCGGAAGCGTCATAAGCTTCGTCGAGATGGATTCCATCAGGACCTCCCACGCGATCAGATCGGCGTCACACGCGCAGGGAAGGTCGGTCCGGCCGACGCTTCCGGCGAAGAGCGTGTCGCCCGTGAACGCGAAGCCGTCCCCGACGAACGCCACGCCGCCCGAGCTGTGACCGGGCGTATGAACCGTCTTGAGCTTGATGTCGCCGATCTCGACGACCTCGTCGTTCGCGAGAAGACGGTCGGCGGGGGCAACCCGGACATCCATCCCGAACAGCCGCGATGCGTTCCGGTCCGGATCAGTGAGCTTGAGACCGTCCAGCTCGTGGATGGCGACCTCGGCCTCGAGCGCCCGCTTGAGGATGTCGTTCCCCTCCATATGATCCGGATGGCCGTGCGTGTTGAGGACAAGGCCGACCTTGACCCCGAGACGCTCAAGCTCCCGGGTGATCTCCTCGATCTGAAGCCGGTCCGGTGTTCCTGGATCGATCACCGCTGCGTCACCGGTGGCGGCCGACGCGATGATGTAGCAGTTGGCCTCGGCAAACCCGACAACCGCGCTCTCAACGATGACACCCTCGCCGACCTTGTGGGTCGTCCAGTTCATGGCGGATTCCTCTCGGATGAGTGTGCAAGTGGTCTGGCGGATCAGGCGCGTGCGAGGAGCTTCTCAAGGAGAAGGCGCGCTGATTCCTTGTCAGGGATCGGCCAGGCGCCTCCCGTGTCCGGGTCCTGGTGGATCGCCGGTCTCAGGATCGGGAGCCCGACGCAGGAGGGACAGCCATCCTCACAACCGCATTCGCTCACGAGTTCGAGGCTCCCGCGAAGCAGTTCGCCGATCCGGTTGAAGCCGCGCTCCGCGAACCCCAGTCCTCCCTCGAAACGGTCGTATATGAACATCGTCGGGAGGCCCGTGTTGCTACTGTCTACTATACCCCCAATATCGCGGCGGTCACACATCGAAAAGAGCGGGAGTACCGAGATGGCTATGTTCCTGATCCCGACCAGCCCCTCAACCGGGTTCAGCCCGGCCGCGCGGACCTCGTCCATCACGTCCTTGTCGGGGATGAACCAGAGCGCGCCGGTCTCGAGGTGCTGCGGCGCCAGATCGAGGTTGCACCACCCGATCGAGTCGAGCTGGTAGAACTTGATCTTCTTGAACGCGGACGTCAGCCACGTCACGGTCGCGTCACCAAAGAACACGCGGTTGCCCGCCCACTCGCGCTCCTTCCGCGGAGCCACGATACGGATCGACGACTCGAGCACCGGCTGCGTGTAGTAGTCGACCTCGCGCTTCTCCACGTAGGCGATCTTCTGCTCGGTGTCGAGCTCGCGGACGAGGTAGGTCTCTCCCTCGTGAAGGTAGATGGCCTCCGGATAGACGAGCTCGGGCGCGCTGATGGCGTCCACGGCTCCGATGACGGTGTTCTCGTTCGCGGCGTCGACGATGGTAAAGGTGTCGTCCGAGATCGTACGGAGCCCGGCCTGACGCGCCGGGTGCTCGGTCGACGACCAGTAGCGTCTCCCCTCGACATCCGACAGCTCGCCGAGGTCCTCGAGGATCTCCGTGATCGGCGCGGTGAGTTCACCGAAGAGCTCGCTGTCGGCGTCGCGCAGCGGGAGCTCGAACGCCGCCGCGCGCAGGTGCTTCGAAAGGATGTACCGGTTCTCCGGATCGATGACCGCGTTCTCCGGGTTCTGCTCGAAGAAGTACTCGCCGTGCCGCATGAGATACTGGTCGATCGGATCGTTGTACCCGACGAGGAACGCGACCGACTCGTCGGACGCGCGGCCGGCCCTCCCCGCCTGCTGCCACGTGCTCGCGATGGTTCCGGGGAAGCCGACGATCACGGCCGCGTCCAGACTCCCGACATCGATGCCCAACTCGAGCGCGTTGGTGCTCGCCACGCCCATCAGTTCACCGGAGAACAGCTTGCGCTCGATCTCACGCCGCTCCGTCGGCAGATAGCCGCCCCGGTACGGCTTGATCTTCTCGGCGTACTCGGGTCGCATCCTCCGGAGCGTGTCCTTGGCGTAGCGGTAGATGAGCTCGGCGACCACCCGGGCGCGGCCGAACGCGATCGTCTGGAAGCCATCGGCGATGAGCTTCGCCATCAGCGTGTGCCCCTCGACGTTCGTGCTCCGCCGCTCCATCTGCGCGATATCGAGAAACGGGGGATTCCAGAACACGAAGTACTTCTTGCCGCGCGGGCTCCCGTCGTTGTCGACGACGCGGACCGGGAGGCCCGTCATGCTCTCCGCCAGCTCCTGCGGATTGGCGATGGTCGCGCTCGAGCAGATGAACTGCGGTGAGCTGCCGTAGTGTTCGCAGACGCGGCGGAGACGTCGGATGACATTGCCGACGTTCGAGCCGAAGATACCGCGATAGGTGTGGATCTCATCGATGACGACGTACCGGAGGTCCTTGAAGAACCGGTTCCACTTCGGATGATACGGGAGGATCCCGGCGTGGAGCATGTCCGGGTTCGAGAGAATGATGTTCGCCTCGTCGCGGAGCTTCCGCCGCGTGTGCCGCGACGTGTCACCGTCGTACGTGCCCGTCCGGATGAGTTCCGTGAGTTCGGGGTCGAGCTCGGCGAGTCGGAGCAGTCCCTTGAGCTGGTCCTGCGCGAGCGCCTTGGTCGGATAGAGGAAGAGCGCCTTCGCGTCCGGCTCCTCGAGAAGCCGCCCGATCACGGGGATGTCGTAGCAGAGCGTCTTCCCCGACGCGGTCCCCGTAACGACGACCACGTTCTCGCCGGCGCGGATGGCGTCGATCGCGTCGACCTGGTGCGAGTAGAGACGCTCCACGCCGGTCTCCGCCAGCGCACCGGCAAGGACGCCGGGGATCGGACTCGCGAGGTCGCCGTACTGCGCCTCACGAGCGGGAACGGTCTCCACGTGCGCTATCTGCCCGTCGTAGTCGCGGTCGAGCGTGAGCTTCTTGAGGAACTCGGTGATGGTCAAACCGCCAGCTCCTCTTCCATCTCCCCAACCCACTGCGCGAGCCCCACCTCGCGGATGCGCTCGAGCGTCCGCTTCGCGCTCTCGTAGTCGCCGCCGTCATAGAACCCGTGGAGCGTCGTGCACGACTCGTACTCGCCGCAGCTCGAACAGAGCTTGATGTTCCTGGCCTTGGCGCACTTGAGGATCTTACAGTCGGGGCTCCAGTGGTCCTTCATGGCACCCCAGCACCCGCCGCACTTGATCTGTTCGGGGCTGCACTCCCTGTTGCAGTGCTCGACGATCCAGTTGGCGATCCTGGTCTGTGTCTCCACGTCGGCATCGCGACCCGCCACGTGGATATCACACGAACCGCAGTAGATTCCGCAGGGACCGAGCATCATCAGATCGATCTTCACACGAACTCCTCTCCGATGGCACATGCGCGCTGCGAACGCTCGACATTCGATGCGTGGCGCGGGGCACGGCCACGCATCGAGCTACATCAACTCCGAGCCGAGCATGTCCACCATGATCTCCGCGTTCCTGGCGGCATGTCCGGCGTGGCAGTTGTTGAAGAAGGCATAGACGCGTTTTGCTCTGGTCTCCAGCTTCACCAGCTTCTCGGCCCACTCGCCGAGCTCTTCGCTGTTGTAGTCGTAGTCGTACCGGTCACCGCCGCGCCCCCACCAGTTCTTCGTGTTGCGCCCGTGGAGCCGGACGTACGCCGTGTCGGTCGTCGCCACCGCGACCGGCGGGACAAGCCCTCTGAGCCCCGGCTCGTCGACCGAGCAGTAGCCGACCTCGTGCTCACGCAGGAACTCGAATGTCTCTCTGTTGATCCAGGAATCGTGGCGGAACTCAACGAACAACGGGTCGCCTCCCAGTCGCTCCTTGAGCGCGGCGATGTGACGCGTCTCGCGGTCGCCCTTCCTGAAGCGCCACGGGAACTGCGCGAGGTATCCGCCGAACTTCCCGGCGCGCTTGAGCGGCTCGACCGCACTGACGAACATCGTGTACATATCCGCATCGTCTTCGATGTCGTGGGTCATCCCCTTGTAGAGCTTGACGATGAACTCGAACCCGTCCGGCGTCTTCCGCTCCATCCTCGCGAACATGTTCGCGCCCGGGATCCGGTAGTAGCTTGAGTTGATCTCCACGACACCGAAGTGCCTGACGTACTCGTCGAGCATCCGGTTCCGCTGGATGCCCCGCGGATAGAACGGACCGATCCAGTCATCGAAGCTGTACCCCGAGGTCCCGATGTGAATGCGGCCGCGTCTTCCGACCGGTCGCGGCACGCGAGCGCTCCGCTCCGGCGCCGGCCCCGTGAAGAGATCACCCTGTCCTGCGTATGCGTATTGCATGTGTCATCACCTCCGGACCTACGAATCATCCCCGCCCGACCGCACGCGGTCCTCGGCGTCCTGGTGTCTGAGCATCTCGAACGGGCTCGACGAGAGTCCCGGCGGGAGTGCTACGTCATCGGCGTTCCCCTTCGCGTCGTTCCATCCCGCCATGAGCGACGTCCGCGCTCCATCGGGCGCGCTCCCGCCCATCCACGACCGCGAACCGCCGTCGCCGATGCGCGCACCCCCACCGCGAGCCGCGTTCCCACTCCCGAGCCCCATCCTCATGAACCTCGGTTCCGCGACCCGCCGGTTGTTCGACCACATCCGCCGGTCGTGCGAGACGAGCCGTGCGCGTGTGATGGCGTGCTCCCCGAACTTGTCGCGGATGGCGTCGATGGCTCCCAGCAGCTTCCGGTGCTCGTCCTCGTTGCGCTGAACGAAGAGGTCCATCTGCTGCCACTCCTGCACCCGGATGAGGTTCGAGCAGTTGACGCCGACCAGCCTGATGGCCTGACCCGGTCGCCAGTACCGGTGGAGCAGGTCACGCGAGACCCTCCAGATCGTCCGTTCCTCGTCCGTATAGCAATCGATCTTCTTCTGTCGGCCGATCGATTCGAAATCGGCGAACCTCAGACGCATGCTGATGACGTTGCTCATGTACTGTTTCTTCCTGAGCCTGCGCGCCACCTGGTCGCAGAGCCGCAGGAGCACCTGCTCCGCCTCCATGATGTCCCAGGTATCCGCCGAGAGTGTGTGCTCGTGCCCCATCGACTTGATGGGCATGCCTTCGTAGTAGGGCGTCACCGGCGTGTCGTCCTGCCCGCACGCCATCATATGGAGAACCTCTCCCATGATGCCGAAGCGGCGGCGGAGCATCGCGACCGGGAAGTTCGCGAGCTCTCCGATGGTCGAGACGCCCATGAGGTTCAGCGCTACCTCGGTCTTCGCCCCGATACCCCACATCTCGGAGACGGCCTTGTCGTTGAACATCCGGCCGAACTCGCCGGGCCGAAGCACCGTGATCCCGTCCGGCTTGTTCATCCCCGAGCACATCTTCGCCAGAAGTTTGTTCGGGCCGATACCGACCGATGCGGTCAGGTCCGGCCCGAACTGATCGCGTATCTTCGCCTTGATGGCGCGCGCGACCTCTTCGCAGTTCTCCCACGTGCAGTCGGTGCCCGTCATGTCGACGAACGCCTCGTCGATGCTGTACGGCTCGACGACCGTGCTGTGTTCCTTATATATACGAAGGAGTTCGAGCGAGGTGTGAATGTACTGGCCCGGCTTCCCCTCGACCGCGATGACGTGCGGGCACCGGCGGAACGCCTCGACCGACGACATGCCCGAGCGGATCCCATACTTGCGAGCAGGGTACGATGCCGCGGCGACCACGCTCCGTGTCGTCGGTTTGCCGGAGACGATGACCGGCTTCCCGCGAAGCTTCGGACGACACATCACCTCGACGGACGCGAAAAAGGCATCCATATCGATATGGAAGATGACTCGCTGGTAACGGGTCTCCTTCCCCGGCTGGGCTCGATAGTGAGATCCTCGCGCCAGCATCGCCGCCTCCCCTGACCCTGCGCTACATGGACGCTGCCTGTGCAGCCAACTCCTCTTCCTCAATACACGCCAGGGCCGCGTCCTCGTCGACGTCGAGCGGAAGCTCCTCCTCCACCACCTCGTACGAGCTGTCGAAGACATCCTCCCCGCCATCGTACTCCTCGACCACAACACCCTCCGTCGCGACCATCCCGAGGATCAAGAACCCGATACAAAGGATCGCTTTCATTTGCTCCTCCGTTTCGCAGTGGTCCTTCTTGTACCAGCGTGCGCAACCGTAGCCGCGTGTCAACGCGGCCGGTTGCGCCCAGCCGCCCTCTGGCGGCCAGCCGCGCCTTTGCGCGCGGCCCGCTTCTTCTTCTGACAGCTCGGGCAGATGAAGCTCTGTGTGCTCCCCGTACGGAGCTTCACCACATCCGTCCCGCAGGTCGGACACGGCTTGCCCTCGCGGTAGCCGACGAGCAGGTCCTCGTACAGGAATCCGCCGGGCTTGCCCCGGAGCGTCTTCTCGTACCAGGAGCCGCCCTTCTTCGCGGCGGGCAGGAGCCCGTCACGGATGGCCTGCCAGAGTCGATCGATCTCATCGTCCTTGAGCCGGTCGAGCGTCGTCGCCGGATGGAGTCCGGCAAGAAAGAGAATGTCCTGGACGTACGCGTTCCCGATGCCGGCGACGTTCTCCTGGTTAAGAAGGAACATCTTTACAGCGCCGCGGCGGCCGCGAACGATCTCGCGGAACTCATCACGCGAGATCTCGAGCGCGTCAGGACCGAGCTTCGCGGTCATCTCGTGCCTGTCGAGCTTCCCCTCGGGCGCGTAGTGGACGTACCCGAACCACCAGAAGCGCACGCTCACGCACTTCCCGTTATCGAGATCGAAGATGAACTGATATTTCTCCGGAAGCTTCTTGCGGGTCGTGAGGAGAACGTCGGCGCCCATCCCGAGATTCATCAGGAGATATCCCTGGCTGGTGTGGATGAAGATCCACTTCCCGTGGTGGGTCACATCGAGGACCGCAGCGCCGGTGAGACGCTTCTTGAAGGTCGCCGGTCTCATATTGAGACACTTGGGCTGGACGACCTCGATCCCGGTGATGGTCTTTCCGACGAGTGCGCGCTTCATCTCGCGCGCCCGCGACATGATCTCGGGAAGTTCGGGCATGGGGGATTCCTTGTCTGTCAGCCCTCGAGGTCGGTCTTCGAGAGCATCCAATCCATCGTGCGGGTGTTGTAGATGAGCTCGTAGTAATCCTCTTCGGCCGTGACGATCGCGAAGTGGTGGCACTTGAACTGTCCCTCGCGCACCTCCCACTTCCCCGTCACCCGGTCGACGTCGAAGACGCGGCTCTTCCATCTGAACCTGAGTGGGTCCATCTGCCCGCCGCTGAATCTGGTCAGAACGGAGATGGGTTCGTTGATGTCCTGGATCATCGGGTCGGTTTCCATCCCGGAGAAGTTGCCCACGTACACCAGTGCCTCCAGAGTCTTCGGTCTCACTGTCCGGCGACCGCGCCGCGAAGCCCCCGACACACAACGCCGGCCCGGGCGCTCATGCACCACCGGCCGGCGCCGGACTAGAACTTCCGCATCAGCCCGACGACCTTCCCGAGCACGCGGACCTCGCCCTCGCTGCCCGTCAGCTCGATGTCGTCGTATGCCGGATTGTGCGCCTTCAGACGTATGCGCTTCCCGCGGCGCTCGAACTCCTTCACCGTGGCCTCATCATCGATCATGGCCACGACCACGTCCCCGTTCCTCGCGTCGGGCTTCGGGTTGACGATCACGACATCCCCGTTGTGGATGCCGGCGTCCTGCATGCTGTCACCAGACACGCGGAGCGCGAAACAGTCCTCGCGTCGCGCGAACATCTCGTCGACCGCAAGCACCCCCTCGATATTCTCGACCGCGAGGATGGGGCTGCCGGCCGAGACGCTGCCGACCAGCGGGATCTCCGTTCCACCGTGGCGTTCCCCCGAACCCAGATGATGTTCGAGCCATTCGATGCCACGGGAGATGCCACGGCGGCGACGGATATATCCGCGGTCCTCGAGCGCCGAGAGGTGATAGCGCACACCGTTGGTGGAACTGATATCGAGCGCCTCCCCGATCTCGCGCATCGTCGGTGAGCGGTCGAACTCCTGGATGGTCTCGGCGATGAAGTCGAGCATCCGTTCCTGCATCGGTGTGAGATCGTGTCGCTTCGTCATCGCGCTTTCCTTGTCCTTAATGAAGCCGAGGCGGGCCGCGCTCTCTGGAAGGAATGGGCGCGCGAGCTGACCGTTTCCCCTTTGTCGCCCAATGCGCGGCCCTGAACCTCGACTTGTGATGGCTCCTTTGGATGCCCGGAAAAGCCCTGCCTGGTAGCCCTTCCGCAACACAGGACCACTCTACTGCACATTTGTGCAGTAGTCAACGAAAAAAGCAGGGGGCCTTGAGATTTCCTCAAAAAGCCCCCGCCGCTGGTGTCTCTCTACTCTTCGAGTGAACCCGGCATCGCCTCGACGAATGCGCGGATCTCGTCCCGCACGCGCCGGTAGTGCCCCATCGCCTCCTCGTCGGTCGCAGCACCCGCCGCCAGGTGCGGCGGATCGTCAAAGCCGACATGCACGCGCCTGGTCTTCCCCGGGAAGAACGGACACTGCTCGCGGGCGCTGTCGCAGACCGTCACCACCCAATCGAACTCCTGCCCCGAGAAGTCGTCGACCGATTTCGAGTGATGCCCGTTGATGTCGACGTCGGCCTCCCACATCGCGGCGACCGCGCGGGGGTCCACACGGCCCGGCGCAACGCCGGCCGAGAACGGTTCGAACTCGTCGCCTCTGAGGTGGCGTATCCACCCTTCAGCCATCTGGCTCCGGCACGAGTTGCCGGTGCACAGGATCAGGATCCGCTGTCTGGCATCGCTCATGCCTGGAGCATCTCCTTGATCTCGGGCACGGACGGGACCTTCCCGACCACCTTGACCTCCCCGTCAACGACAAGGCCGGGCGTCATCATCACGCCGAACGTCATGATCTCGTTGATCTCGGTCACCTTCTCGAGCTCGTAGTCAAGCCCGAGCTCCTTCGCCGCCGCCTCGGTGTTCTCGGCCAGCGCCTTGCACTTCGGACATCCGCTCCCAAGGATCTGGATCTTCATTCCGTACTCCTTTGTGTTGATCGGGGCCCCGCAACGGGTGCGGGACCGCCGCGCTGTCGCTCCCGGTCCTCAAACCGGCTGGAACAACGCTCCATAGATGATCCCGCTCACGGTCGCCATCACGACGACGAGCGACACGTAGACCACGGTCTTCCTCGTTCCCATCACGCTCCGAATGACCAGCATATTCGGAAGCGAGAGCGCCGGGCCGGCCAGCAGAAGCGCCAGCGCCGGCCCCTTCCCCATGCCGCTTCCGAGCAGCCCCTGAAGGATCGGAACCTCGGTCAGCGTCGCGAAGTACATGAACGCACCGGCGACCGACGCGAAGAGGTTGGCCCAGAGCGAGTTCCCTCCGACCGCCCGGCTCACCCATTCGGAGGGGATGAGTCCCTCGTGACCCGGACGCCCCAGCAGCAGTCCGGCGACGAGCACGCCGATGAAGAGCAGCGGCAGGATCTGCTTCGCGAATCCCCACGTCGAGCCGAACCACTCCCCGGTCTCGTCGTCCCTCCCGGCCGTGATGGTCGACAGCCCGATGATCGCCGCGCCGAACGAGAGCATCGGGTGCTCGGGCACGAGCGCCGCCAGCGCGATGGGAGGCAGCGCCGCCAGGGCGACGCGAAGGAGCGGCATCCGGAACCAGCGCACGAGCGCCGCCGCGAACGCGAGGCCGAACGCCGAGGTCACCAGCCACTTCACGCTGTAGATCGCGGACCAGACGCCGTGCTCGGACGAGGGCGCTCCCCAGTTGGCGAAGACGAGGATGCCCACCATGAGCGCGATGTATGTGGCTGTCTGCCAGAGGGGGCGCTCAACGGACGGCTCGGGCATCGCCGCCTGGACCTTCGCTTTCTCGAGCTCCTCGCCGCGGAAGAAGAAGTGCATCCCGAGCCCGATCACGACGCTGAAGAGCACGGCCCCGAGAGCGCGGGCGATCCCGAGCTCCGGCCCGAGCACGCGCGCCGTGAGAATGATGGCGAGCACGTTGATGGCCGGACCCGAGTAGAGGAATGCGGTCGCCGGACCCAGCCCCGCACCCATCCGGTAGATGCCCGCGAAGAGCGGGAGCACCGTGCACGAGCAGACCGCGAGGATGGAGCCCGACACGGACGCGACGCCGTAGGCCACGACCTTGTGCGCCCCGGCGCCGAGGTACTTCATCACCGAGTTCTTGCTGACGAACACGGAGATGGCCCCGGCGATGAAGAACGCCGGGATGAGACAGAGCAGCACATGCTCGCGCGCGTACGACCTGAGCAGGAGGAGCGCCTCGAGGATGGCGTTGTCGAACCGCGGCTCGCCGACCGGCAGATAGAACGCGGCCAGGAAGACGGCGGCGATGATCAGGAGGGTGCGACCCTCGCGCTTCCAGTTCATGACGATGTTCTCTTTCCGGCCCGCCGGTTGACGGCGGGTGTCGGCGGGCTCTCCCCCGCCTCTAGGTGGTCGTCCATATGAGATAGATACCGCCGAGTATGACGAGCACGCCGCAGACCTTTCGAAGAACCGTCGCGCCGCGCGAGCGCTCGTTCCAGTTCATGTACCGCTGCACGACCTCCGTGAACGTGCCTGCCAGCACGATGACAGCGCAGTGACCGACGCCGTACAGCAGAAGCAGCAGCCCGCTGTAGACCGGCCGCTCCGCCGCGGCGCCAAGCGCCACAGCCAGCATCGGCGCCATGTAGGCGAATGTGCAGGGACCGAGCGCGATGCCGAAGACGAGGCCGAGCATGAACGCGGCAGGCGCGCCCGTCCCTATCGGGCTCACGCGACCCGGACCGCTCCACGGGACGCGGATGACATCCAGGAGCACGAGTCCCACGACGAGGAAGACCGCGGCTACCACGTAGTTCCCGACCCGGCCCAGATCACCGGCGATACGTCCCGCCGCCGCCGTGATGATGCCGATGACGGCGATCGTCACGAGGATGCCGACCGAGAAGGCCAGCGAGAGTGTGAACGCGCGTCGCGTCGTGATCCGCCCCTGCCCGCCGACGAACCCGACGATGAGCGGGATGCTCGCCAGATGACACGGGCTCAGCACGACGCTCAGCACGCCCCAGGCGAGAGCGGCCGCGAGTGCGACGGCCGGCGCGCCGTCAACGGCGCGCGTCAGCCCGACGAAGAGCTCGCCCATCTACGCCTCCCCCGCCGCGTCACCGGTCGTGTCCTCGCCCGCGTTGCCGAACTCGTATCCGAGCTCCGACCACTTCGCCAGGATGTCCTCGAGCGAGAGGAATCCCTGGTGACGGAAGAGCTCGCTCCCGTCCGGGGCAAAGAAGATCTGCGTGGGGATGACGCGAATGCCGTACCGCCCGCCGGCGCTCCGGTCCTCGTTCGTGTTGATGAAGATCACGTGCAGACGGCCATCGAGTTCGCTCGCAAGCTCCTCCAGAACCGGCTCCATCATCTTGCAGGGAACGCACGTGTCGGACCCCAGGTCCACGAGCGCCGGCAGACCGGAGCCGACGACCGACGCGTCGTGACCGACCAGCGAGGTCTGCGCCACCTCCGCCTCAGTGCCTTCACCCGACCCGGTCCCGTCCTGTGCGCATCCGGACAGGAGCGCTGCCACGAGAAGCACCGTGGCGATGATGAACGTCGCCGCGGCGACGCGGGTCCGCTTGTCCTTGCGCGTGACGGTCAGCATGAGCATCCTCCCTCACCATCGGCCTTGATCACGTCCTCGACGCACCCGAAGAAATTGAGGACACACGGGACGCGAAGCCGGTAGTAGACCTGTGCCCCCCGCTTCTCATCGCGCACCAGTCCCGCCCCCTTGAGTACGGAGAGGTGCTTCGAAACGGTCGACATGTCGGCGCCCACCATCTCGGTCAGTTCGGCGACGCAGTGCTCTTCCTTGGACAGCTCGTCGATAATGAACAGCCGCGTCGCGTGGGCCAGCGACTTGAGCACCGCGGCCCGCTGTTCGTATCTGGCTCTGACATCCGCGTTCACATCCACCCTCCCGCAAAGGAAGCCCTCTTGTACTATTTGGCTATTTTACCAAATAACCAAGTCTGATGTCTAGCGCAAGCCCGATTCGCGAGAAACCGGGCTTGTCGGGAGCTTCGTCATCCACTGTGGCCTGGTGGGCGCCCGCGTCTCACCGGGTCGCGCGGCCATCAGCGCGCCTGGCGGACAGGTTCGCTGCTACTCCTCCTCACCGTGACCGTGGTCGTGCTTACTGAACTGGCTCTTGTCGTACTCCATCCCCGGGCGGAGCGCCGACATCTGACGGAGCCGGTCCACGATGCCCGGGAGCACCTCGATCGCGTGATCGACCTCCTCGCTCGTCGTCCAGCGCCCGAGCGTGAACTGAAGTGAGCCGTGCGCCTCCTCGTGCTTCACCCCCATCGCGAGCTGCACGTACGACGGCTCCAGCGTCTTCGCCGAGCACGCCGAGCCGCTCGAGAGCATCACGCCCTCCATGTCGAGCATCAGCAACAGCGCCTCACCCTCGATGTAGGCGAAACGGATGTTGGCGTTGTTCGGAAGCCGCCGGTCGCGCGGCCCGTTGAGCGCCGTGTCGTCGATCTTCGACAGCTCATCGATCAGACGGTCGCGGAAGACCCTCACGCGCTCGACCTCGGCCGGCATCTCCTCCTTGAGAAGCTCGGCCGCCTTCCCGAACCCGACGATACCGGGAACGTTCTCGGTACCCGAGCGGAGCCCCCGCTCCTGACCGCCGCCGTGGAGCACGGCCTCGACACGCGTCCCCTTCCGGAGATAGAGCGCGCCGACGCCCTTCGGTCCGTACATATCGTTCGACGACAGCGTCACCATGTCGAAGGGAAGCGTCGAAAGGTCGATCGGGACCCACGACTGCGCCGCGACCGCGTCGGTGTGAAAGAGCACGTCGTGATTCTTCGCGATGGCGCCGATCTCACCGACCGGCTCGATCGTGCCGACCTCGCCGTTGGCCATCATGACAGAGATGAGGATCGTGTCGTCACGGATGGCGTCCTCGACCGCCGCCGGGTCGACGAACCCGTCGGCGTCGACCGGGAGGGTCGTCACCTCGAAGCCCTCGCGCTGCAGGAACTTGAGCGGTGTGATGACCGAGCGATGCTCGACGACGCTCGAGATGATGTGCTTGCCCTTCCTCCGCATCTTCATCGCGGCGCCCTTGATGGCCAGGTTGTTGGCCTCGGTCGCGCCGCCGGTGAAGATGAGCTCGGCGGGGTCGCACGAGAGCAGGGCCGCGAGGCGGTTCCGCGCCAGCTCCATCCCCTCGCGCACCGGATCACCCGCCGCGTGGAGCGACGACGGGTTCCCGTAGCTCGTAGTGAAGAATGGGAGCATCTCCTCGACGACCCTGGGGTCGACGGGCGCTCCCGACTGATAGTCGAAGAAACCCTTCGTTGTGACTCGTTCACCCATGTGTCACCTCCGACACGTGGTCGCGCTCGGGGAATCCGGTACCGCGGCATCGACCGGTGGTACCGGGCGGGCCCCGGTCGACATGCGACCGGGGTCCGTCGTCATCTAGAAGTTCAGAATCGCGTCAGCGTCGAGCGCGATGTCATTGAGCGTCGCGGCTCCGACGACGTCCGCATCATCTATATAGTCGCCGCGCGAGAGCCCGAGGAGCTGCGAGCTCTGGTCGCAGACCATCAGCTTCACGCCGGCGTCCACCGCCTGCTGGAGCACCTCGGAGAGCTTCGGGAAGCTCCCCATCTGGATACGGTCCGCCTCGCCGGTCTTCACGACCGTCACGCCCTTCCCGAGGAAGTAGACCGTCGCATCGATCCCCATCGCGGCCGCCGTCCGCGCCAGCACCAGCGGCGAGTAGGTCCGCTCGGGCGTATCGACGCCTGAGGTCTGAACGTAGAGGATCCGCTTCCTGTCAGCCATGCTCATCACCTCCATGGTGGGAGTGAGCCCGCGCCGTGGAGCAGCGTCGCGCCACATCCCGCAACATCAGGTTACCACAATAGAAGAAGCTGCCCGAAGGATGACTCGTGACCGAGATCGGACATCCCCCCGAATGACCCGACTCGCTCTCCAGCCCCCGGACAGCGTCAGTAGCTTTCATGTCGCTCGAACGGCCGGCTACCTGAGGCCTTCGGGCTTGTTCCTGAGGAACTAGGTCATTCTTCGAATGAGGAAGCGGATGATCCCCTCCTCCTCATCGACCGAGACGAGCTCGTGGCCCGTTCGCTTCGACCAGCTCTCCATGTCCGACCGTGCCGAGGGGTCGTCCGCCAGCATCTCCAGAACCTCGCCGACCTCGATCTCCTCGATCTCGTTGCTCGTCTGGACCACGGGTTCGGGGCAGAAGAAGCCGGTCATGTCCAGTTTCCTGGCTATATGAGTTTTCCCAGCGTCCATACCTGCCCTCCGCAACCCGTGTCATCGCCCGAGGAGTTGTAAGTGGGGACCCGCAGAAGCCTTGGCATGCTGCGCACACTCAGTTCCGCGGCCCCACGGGCCCCCGTGCACTCCCCGAGTGCACGTGTTTTGATGCGGGGGGATGCGCGGGGTTTCCCCGAACCGAATGAGCGATCGGATTAGAACAGGAGTATGAGCAGGAACTTCCAGATGAGGTTGAAGAACGGGTCAAGGACATCGAGCCACAGCAGACCGAAGATGATAACGAACCCGAACCGCTCGATCGACAGATACTGCCGGACCATCTCGAACGGCATGAACGCCGCCACGATCCGTGAGCCGTCAAGCGGAGGAATGGGGATCAGATTGAAGATGCCGAGGAACAGATTGATGGCCGCCCCGGAGAAAGCAAGGAACTCGATCCAGACCGGGAGTCCCGCGGTCGTGGCGAAGCGGAACAGCAGGACGTACACGACGACCTGCGCGAAGTTCGCCAGGGGGCCGGCGATCGCTGTGATCGCCCATCCCTTGAGCGGGTCCTCGAACCGACGGATGTCGACCGGCACCGGCTTCGCCCATCCGATGACGAAGGGCGAGCCGCTCACGAGCAGGAAGCCGGGGATAATGATGCTCCCCATGATGTCGATATGCGGGATCGGGTTGAGCGTCAGGCGCCCCCGCATCCTGGCGGTCGGGTCGCCGAGCTTCTCCGCGACCAGACCGTGCGCGACCTCATGGATGATGATGGCCGAGATGAGCGTGACGATGCGTATGGTCCATGCGACCGGCGTCGGAACACCGGGAATGGCCTGGCCCGTCACGAGGGTCGCCAGCGCGGTCGCGGCAATGCCGCCGATAATGAAGGACGAACGTCTCATATGCCTCTCCGGTGGTTCCGGGAGTGAGCGCGACTGATATGAGTAAGATGGTTCGTGGAGGGCGCGGAAATCAAGTGGAGACCGCCGGACTCTCCGGCTGGTCGGAGAGACCGTCGATGATGTCGAGCACGTCCGCGAACCGCGCCATCATAGCACAGTCCGTCTCGCCGTACGCCCCGTATGGGTCGAAGAGCGCGGCCTGCATGCCCACTCCCCTCGCCCCGACGACGTCGACCTCGTAGTAATCACCGACGTACAGAACCTCGTTCGGCGGGAGCGGCGCAAGCTTGAGCGCCTCCTCGAAGATCCTGGGATCGGGCTTGCTGACCCCGACGTCCCAGCTGTCCACAAGGAACGAGAACCTGTCGCGGATTCCGATCTTCCGCATGCGCCGGTCGAGCCGTCCGTCCGAGTTGGAGATGATCCCGGTGACGATGCCTCGATCGGCGAGCTCGCTCATCACCTCATCGAACCCTTCGACGGGGACGTTCCAGATCCCGGGATCGATGTCGTTGATGGCCCGCGTGTTCGCGATGGCCATCTCCACGGCGTTCGCGGAGAGACCGAGACGGGTGTAGAACGGCTCGTAGAAGACGGGCCAGAATCCGTGGACGTTCTTGTCCGGCGACCGCAGCACGGCCTCGTCGAACGCAGCCCGCGCGTGCGCCTCGGCGGCGACGACATCATCAACAGACGCATCGCCACCGAGTTCGGCGACGATGCGTCGATAGAGTTCGTAGTCCGGAAAGAGAATCGTGTTGCCGGCGTCGAAGAAGACCCCGCGAATCATCAGGCCCCGGCCTCCTGGAGCGCGCGCTGTGCGGCCGCGCCCGCGTTGAGTGCGTGAAGCCACGCGTTCTTGTACGCGATGAGCGCTTTGTTTTCGGAGCAGTACCCGCTCATCTGGTGCGACACACCAAGGGCGTACCACTCACGCGCCGATCGCGCCGATGTCAGCGCGGTCTGAAGATGCATGTTCGTACGGAGCAGAACGTCGACCTGGTCGCGCGCGCTCTCGAGGTCGCGCTCCGCCGCGGTGTCCGTGTAGCCGACGACCGCCCGATAGGTCGAGACGATGCGGTCCTCGTGCATCGCGACCTGAGTCGTCGCGTACTCGATCGCTCGCTCCGCAAGCAGTCGGTCAGACTCCACGACCGGCTGGAGAAGCTCCTTGATCTCATCGAGCGCTTCCTGAGGATAGCTGCCCTCGGCCTCGGCCGGAACGATCACGTCGACCTTGAGCGGCTCGACGACAGCGATATCGGTTCGCATCGCCTCCCAGGGCAGTCGCCTCGTTCCGCGCGCGTCCGCCTCGAGCGACTCGATCAGGTCGACCTGACGCGACATGCCGTCGACCGCGTGCATCAGACCGATGAACGTGGAGTTCGAGCCCTGGAGCGTCGTGACTGCGGGACTGATGCGCGACGTGAGCCTCCGCACCTCGGATGTCGCCGACTGCACGGCCTCCCACTCCTCATCGACTCTCGAACCCTTTGCCACGCCCCGCCCGTCACGGATGGTCCACACGAGCTGTTCGAGCTCGACCGCCGCGCTCTCCGCCTCGGCCGCGACGAGATCCAGCTCAGCGACCGCGCTCATCACGTTGGCGGTATTCTCCGCAACGCGGACGTAGTCGACTCCTCCGTCGCCGGCGACCGGCTCAGTGCCGCGATTGATGTCGCGCCCCATTCTGAGTGATCGGTTCCCCAGGTCCCCGAGTGCGCGAATGACGCGTTCGAGGTCGGTCGCCATATCGCGGCTCTTCCCCGTGACCGATTCATGCCAGACGACGAGTCCGAAGAGCGTGTCGCGGATGGCGCCCTGCGCCGGCATCATCGGCGCGATGCCCTCGATGCCGAACGTTGGATCGAACTGGCTGATGGCCTCCATGCTCGCCGAGATCCGGTTCGCGACGGCCGAGAGCTCACCGGCGGCTTCGACGACCGTCACCGCGTTCTCCATGCCGTGCTCGCTGGCGACGTCGACCGCCGACGATGCGACGCCGCGCACGAACTGGGACTTGAGCGCGACAACGTCATCGACAAGACAGCCGGCGAGCGGTATGTCGAACGCCAGCTCGCCGTCGGGAGGCGCGCTCGGGACCGGCGGCTCCGCGCCGGCCGACACGGCTCCGAGAATCAGGACAGAGACCGCTATGACGACAACACGACGGTATGTAGCATTCGTTGCTCTCGCAGTGGTTCGCATCGCTCTAGCACCTCACTGTGGATGTAACAGGGCGGACTCTGGTGACGGCCGCCGAAGGCCCCACCGCATGGGGTCGGTTGGATGACGATCCTCGAAAGCGTGCCCGGATGGTATCACAAGCCCGACGGGGAAAGCCACGAAGCACTCCTGCCTCTGTTGCGTGCATCGCGCATGCCAGCTGCCCTTGCCCGCTCCCGCCCAAGCCGTCATAATGAGGGTTCGAACAGATGCGTAGACAACGAGGGAGCACCCCCTCACGCACATGAGAAAGGAGCCGCCATGCGCCGCGCGACACTGCTTCTCGCCGGCATCGCCATCCTCCTCCTCTGGGCCCCGGCAGCAGCGCTTGACGCACCGGAGCCGCTGGCTCTCGATGAGGCGGTCGACCTCATCGCTGACGCCGGAGGAGCGAGCGACTATCCTGACGCGAACGAGATCGTCGTGTTCAGTCACACGACCGTTGAGTACGAGCACGACGGTTCGTACGTCCAGTACAACCATGAGTTGACGAAGCTCATCACGGACGAGGGCGTGGACGACAACGGCGATATGTCATTCAGCTACCACCGCCGCTACACCGACCACCAGATCATCCTCATCCGAGTCATCAAGGCCGACGGGACGGAGATCGTGGTCGGCGATGACCTCATCACCGACGGCACACCGCCGCAGGTCACCGCGATGAACATCTTCGAGTCCGACTTCCGGGAGAAGACGGTCGTCTTCCCGGGGCTCGAGGTGGGCGACGCCATCGAGAGCATCACCGCGGAGATCAACGCCCCGCTTCTCGAAGACGCGTTCGGCGGCATCTTCTTCATGCAGTACACCGCCCCCATTCTGGATGTCTCGGCCACCGTGACCGGACCGTCCGACATGCCGCTCGTCCACGAGGTCAAGAACGGCGACGTCGATTTCGTCCTGAGCGAGGCCGGCGGACTGACGACGTACGCGTGGAGCACGACGAACACCACGCAGCTCGAGCCCGAACTGGGAATGGTCCCGTTCCGGCAGGTCGCGACGCGCGTGCTCGCCTCCAGCATTCAGACGTGGCCCGAACTCTCGCGATTCGGGTACGACCTCCTCGGCACGAAATGCATCGCGGAGGACTCCGTCAAGGAACTCACCGCCGAGATCACCCAGGGACTCGAGACGACCGAGGAGAAGATCACCGAGATCCACTACTGGGTCATGGAGAACGTGCGCTACCTCGGTCTGGCGATGGACCGCGGCGCGTTCCTCGAGCCGCACTTCGCCTCCTACACGCTCGAGAAGGAGTACGGCATCTGCCGCGACAAGGCCGTGCTCATGGTCACGATGCTCGGCGAGATCGGCGTTCCGGCCTGGGTCGTCATGATCAATCCGAGCTTCGCGACCGACACCGAGGTCCCGTCGGTCTTCTTTGAACACGGCATCGTCGCCATCGAGGACGAGATGGGCGGCTACCGGTACTTCGACCCGACCATCGAGCATCACCGCGAGATCGACGCGAGCTACGTCGGCGACCGGTGGGTGCTCCACCTCACGCCGGAGGGTGATGACATCCGGCAGGTCCCGCACCGCCCGGCGGCGATCAATTCGGGCAATATCGCCGAGACCGGCGTCCTCGACGACGATGGCGGGATCGAGGGTTCGGCCGTCATCACCGGCCGCGGCATCTACGAGATGATCCTTCGGCAGATCGCGGACACGACGAACGAAGAGCAGATGAAGCAGATCTGGACCGAGTCGGTTCAGGGTATCTACCCGGGCGCCGAACTCACGGAGTTCGAGCTGAGCGACGAGTCCGACCTCTACGAGCCGTGGACGGCGACCGTCGGCTACCGCATCGAGGACTACGCGCTCGAAGCCGACCCGTACGTGCTCTTCCGTATCCCCTCGGCGACCGGCGCGTTCGATTTCCTCTCCGGCCTGCTGGTCGGACGCCTCACGAACCTGCCGACCCGTGAGCACTCGCTCGCCATCGGCACGTCGATCGGACTGGCTGAGCGCGGGCAGATCGAGATTCCGACCGGCTACATCGTCGAGAGCCTCCCCGACGTGGTCGACTACCACGAGGGGCCGATCAGCCTGTCGATCACCTACGAGTTCATCCCCGCCGATGAGAACGATGGCGTGCCGGCCGTGTCCTACGCGAAGGTCTTCGGCGTGGACGCCTTCGAGATCACGCCGGTCGAGTACCGCGCGATGAAGGAAGCGTCCCGTCTCGCGAGCCGCTCGATGCGCGGAGAGGTCGTTCTGAAGAGAGAGGAGGGCTAGATGAAGCGCCTGACCATCATTCTCGCCGCACTGGCCCTCGTCGCGACCGTAGCGTGGGGCGACCAGTGGATCGACACCGACGTCGAGAAGCTCATCGAGGACGCGCCGGGGCTCGAGGAACATCCGGACGCCTCGGCCGTGTTCCTCAAGATCCAGAAGCTCGTCGAGATCGGCGAGGACGGCAGCTACGAAGCGAAGTGGAACAAGCTCACGAAGGTCCTCACGCTCATGGGGCGCGAGGAGTACAGCAACGACTCGTACATCTACAACAGCGACAGCGAGAGCGTCGAGTTCGTGAAGGGTGTGACGGTCCGGCGGACCGGTCGGGTGGTCGAGGTCGAGGAGGACGCGATCAACGACGTCACGCCCGCATTCCTCGAGGGCGCGTCGATCTACGCGAACGTGCTTCAGAAAGTCATCTCCTTCCCGGTCGCCGGCCGCGACGCAACGATGGAGCTCCAGCTCCTCGAGACGCGCGACCCGGCTCCGGACGGACATGTCACCGGCGTCGAGCACTTCGCCGGGGCGGATCCCATCGCCCATCAGGAGATCCGCATCGATGCGCCGGACAACATGGAGCTGACGACCAAACTCGTGCCCGGCTGGGTCGGCTTCGAGGGCGACATCCGCGAGCGCAACGGCCACTGGGAGGTACGCGATGTCCCGGGCGTTACGCTTGAGGAGCACACGCTGGCGAGGACCGAGCTCTACCCGAAGCTCTACTACAGCACGTACGAGTCGTGGGGTGATGTCGCTGCGTTCTTCGCCGGGCAGTTCTACCCGCACGTCGAGACGGATGGTCCCGTTGCGGACCACGCGGCCGGGATCGTCAGGGAACTCACGGACGACGAGGACAAGACGCGCGAGCTCTTCCTCGATGTCGCGACGAACGTCCGGTACATTCGACTCGCCCTCGGGATCGCCGGATACGAGCCGAACGACGCGAGCGCGGTGCTTGAGAATCTGTACGGCGACTCGCGCGACCAGGTCGTTCTCTTCATCAGTATGCTGCGCTCACAGGGCATCGACGCCTACCCGGCGCTCATACGGAACCTGCGCTCGACGTTCGTTGAAGATGTGCCGACGCTCCGTCAGTTTGACCGACTCATCGTCGCGCTTCCAACCGAGGACGGATATCGCTTCCTCGATCCAAGGCTCGATGACGCCTCATACAGCTACATGCTGTTCGGTCGCGGCAACACGGCGTTCGTCGTGCTCGATGACGGGACGGGCGAACTTGTCCGTATCCCGGACTTCGAGCCGGACGACAACCGCGCGTCGGAGTTCTTCTCCGTCCAGCTCAGCGACGATGGTTCGGCACAGGTCCGCGTGACCTGCCAGCTTCACGGCTACTACGACATGAAGGCGCGGCGAGCGCTCAAGGACGCCACTCCGGCGGAGGAGGAGAAGTTCTTCGACCAGGCCGCGGGCAGACTCTCGCAAGGAGCTCTCTCGGCGCAGTTCTCTCACTCCGATCTCTCGAACCTGATGGAGGCGGTCGCCGTTCGCCAGACGGTCGAGGCGCCCGACTTCGCGGTCGTCCAGGGCGATATGATGATCCTCCGAGTACCGGAGTATCCGTACGCCTTCGCAACGACGACGGTCTACCCGTCTCTCCACGAGCGCACGCTCCCGTTCGACACGCAGTGCGCCACGAGGATCGAGTTCGAGGCGAAGATCCTGGTCCCGAGATCTCTCGAGATCGAGCGTCTTCCGGAACCGCTCTCGATCCAGGGCGAGCACGCCGACTTCGAGCTCACGTGCGACTGGAGCCCTGAGCGGCGCGCGATCTACTGGCACCGGACGATCGTGATCAAGGACATGGTGATTCCCGCGGAAGCGTACGACGAGTTCAAGAGCGGATACGACGCGCTCATGTCACCGAAGAACTCGCTCATCCTGTTCAAGAAGCTCGTCCACACGCTCTCGCCGATTCAGGACTAGCATCACTCGCCGAGGCATCCCGGGGCGCCGTGCTCCGGGATGACCTCCGCGGGGAAACCCGCCCGGAAAGGCTCCGATGGAGTACAAGACCCTCGCCGAGATTGCCGGGACGAGCGGGCGCAGACGCGTCCAGTTCTCCTCGCTCATGCAGAGACGCGTACACAACATCCTTCTCGTCTCAAGCCTCTACGACTCCTTCACGTTCCAGGAGGACGGCAATCTCGGGGAGATGCTCTTCTCCGAGTACCAGGAGCTCAATCTCTCGTCGGCTCCGGCTTTCTCACGGGTCTCGACGGCCGAGGAGGCCATCGCGGTCGTCAAGCGGGAGCCGCCCGACCTGGTGATCACGATGCCGCGCGTCGGTGAGATGGACGTCTTCGAGTTCGGCCGTCAGCTCAAGGGAATCGCGCCGGATCTTCCGGTCGTGCTCCTCGCGTATGACACGCGCGAGCTCGCGCTGCTCGAGGCGCGCGACGACCACTTCGGCGTCGATCGCATCTTCGTGTGGCTCGGCGACGCCAGGCTCTTCCTGACGATCATCAAGTGGCTCGAGGACCATCTCAACGCCGCGCCCGACACGGAGCTCTCCGGTCTCAAGGTGATCCTGCTCGTCGAGGACTCGGTCCATTTCTACTCGGTCTTCCTCCCGATGCTCTACACGGAGATCGTCGAGCAGACGCAGACGCTGATGGGCGAAGGCGTCAACCGGATGCAGCGCCTTCTCAGGATGCGCGCGCGGCCGAAGGTGCTGCTCGCCGCGACGTACGAGGAGGCAGAGGAGCTCTACCGGAAGCACCGGGATCACATCCTCGGGGTGATGACGGACGCGCGATTCCCGCACGGCGGCAAGTGCGACGCGGGCGCGGGCGCCGACCTCATTCGGGCGATCCACTCCGACCGCGATGACATCCCCATGCTCCTGCACTCGAACGAACCGGAGAACGCGGAGGTCGCCAGGGAGATCGGAGCGACGTTCGTTAACAAGAGCTCGCCGACACTGCTCCACGAGATCCGCGGATTCCTGAGAACCTACCTCGGGTTCGGGGACTTCGTCTTCCGGATGCCGGGCGGAGAGATCGTCGCCACCGCCGGCAACCTCAAACAGCTCGTCGCCGCGCTCAAGGAAGTGCCCGACGAATCGATCATGTACCACGCGGGACGGAACGATTTCTCGATGTGGCTGATGGCGCGCACCGAGTTCGATCTCGCCAAGGCCATTCGGCCGATAGGCGTCAGCGAGTTCGCGACAGCCGTCGACCTTCGCGCGTACCTCCTCCGCGTCGTGAAGGAGTACCGGGCGCGCGCACGCGCGGGCCTCGTCCAGGAGTTCTACAGCGACTCCTTCGATGAGGAGGGCGCGTTCACGCGCATCGGGGCCGGCTCGCTCGGCGGGAAGGGACGCGGTCTTGCGTTCATGCACTCGCTCATCGGCGAGTACGAGGTCGAGCACAGCGTCCGCGGAGTACGGATCAGCGTCCCGCCGACAACGGTCGTGGCGACCGACATCTTCGAGCGGTTCATGGAGGACAACGACCTGTCGTTCCTGGCGCTCTCCGACGCCGACGACGCCGACATCCGGCACGCGTTCCTCGGAGCGAAGCTTCCCCAGGAGACACGGGACGAACTGAGAGCATTCCTCGAGCGCGTCACATACCCTCTCGCGGTGCGTTCATCGAGCCTGCTTGAGGACTCGTCGTACCAGCCGTTCGCGGGGATCTACCAGACCTACATGCTCCCCAACAGCGATCCGGACATCGACGTCAGACTCGGCGAGCTCTGCCGCGCCATCCGGCTCGTCTACGCCTCGACGTACTGCGCCGACTCGAAGAGCTACATCGAATCCACCCCGAACCGGCTCGAGGACGAACGGATGGCCGTCGTCGTCCAGCAGGTGACCGGGCTGCGTCACGGCGACTACCTCTATCCGGACATCGCGGGGGTCGCGCGCTCATACGACTACTACCCCGTGAAGGGGCTCAAGCCGGAAGATGGCGTTGCGTCGGCCGTGCTCGGGATGGGGAGAATGGTGGTCGACGGCGGGAAGTGCATCCGCTTCTCCCCCGTCCAGCCGCGCCGCCTCTTCCAGTTCAGTTCCACCCAGGCCTATCTCGAGAACGCGCAGAGGGAGTTCTTCGCGCTGGACATGGCGAAGCCGGCGCCGGTGCATGAACCGCTCATCGAAGCCGACTCGAACCTCGCGCTTCTCGATCTCGAGTCGGCGATGGCGCACGGAACGCTCGCGCCGGTGGGCTCGACCTACTCGTCCGAGAACGATCGTGTCTACGAGGGCGTCTACCGCGATGGGGTCAAGCTGGTCACGATGGCCGGGGTGCTCTCGGGCGACGCGTTCCCGCTCCCGAAGGTCCTGGCGTTCCTCCTGGACATCGGGCAGGCGGGCTTCTCGACGCACGTGGAGATCGAGTTCGCCGTGAACCTCTCGCGGGAGGAAGGCGTTCCGCACGAGTTCACGTTCCTCCAGATCCGGCCACTGGTCTTCGACGTCTCGACCGAGGAGATCGAACTCAACGAGATCCACCCCGAGGACACCATCTGCATCTCGGGGAGCACGCTTGGGCACGGACAGATCAAGGGGATCCGCGACATCGTGTTCGTGAGACCGGACACGTTCGAGCGCGCGAGCACGGTGGCGATGGCGGACGAGATCGGGAAGCTCAACCGGCAGTTGCGCGACGAGGGACGCCCTTATCTTCTCATTGGTCCCGGCCGCTGGGGCAGCGCGGACCACTGGCTCGGCATCCCCGTGACCTGGTCGCACATCTCGGGCGCCAGATGCATCGTTGAGACGCAGATGGAGGGCATCACGGTCGAGCCGAGTCAGGGCACGCACTTCTTCCAGAACATCACGTCGTTCGGCATCGGCTACTTCACGCTCGGAGGACCCGGCGTGTCATCGCACTTCGATCCAGACTGGCTCATGGCACAGACACCGGTGAGCGAGTCGGAACACGTGCGGCACCTGAGGATCCCCGACGAGCTCGAGATCGTCGTCAACAGCCGGAGCAGCTTCGGCGTCATCATGAAGCCTGGAGAGAGCGTGCTCCCGGACAAGGGCGACAACAAGAGCTAGCGGCGCGAGACGCGCGGTGATGGCCGCGGCCGGCGCGCCCGCGGGACTGCAGTGCGAGCATCAGTACCCGGAGCACCAACACCCGGAGCACCAACACCCGGAGCACCAACACCCGGAGCACCAACACAAAGAGGGGCCGACGACATCGCCGGCCCCTCTTCTTATGTACATCCCGCCCGTCAGCTTCGACGGACCGTTCGGTGCTTCCTAGCCAACAGAACCCAGATCCATCATCGAGTCGGCGACCTTCATGAAGCCGGCGATGTTGGCGCCGTTGACGTAGTTGCCCGGAGTGCCGAACTCCTCGGCGGTCTCGTAGGCGGCCTTGTGGATGGCCTTCATGATGCCGTGAAGCTTCTGATCGACCTCTTCACGCGTCCACGAGTACCTGAGGCTGTTCTGGCTCATCTCGAGACCGGACACCGAAACGCCGCCAGCGTTCGCGGCCTTGCCGGGACCGTAGAGGATCTTCTTCGCGAGGAAGATCTCGACGCCGTCCGGCACGGTCGGCATGTTGGCGCCCTCGGACACGACGTAGACGCCGTTGTCGACGAGGTTCTGCGCGTCCTTGGCG
>JAPEKQ010000021.1 GCA_029990205.1 bacterium | reverse complement strand
CCCACAGGCAGCACCCGCGACCTTGCCCTGCGCGATGCCGGAGGACAGACCGGTGATGGCGAGCGGCAGACACGCGAACAGAACCTGCCAGCCCTGCCCGACCGTCATGTCGCCCATGCCCAGTGCCGTGAGCTTGCCGACGGCGAGGAACAGACCGACGATGCCGTAGATGCCCTGCGTACCAGGAAGCGCCTGGAGCAGCAGCAGACGACCGAACTTCTCCGGGTCCTCCGCCACAACACCTGAGCCGGCCTGACCGGCGATGCCGGTGCCGACGGCTGATCCGGTTCCCGCAAGCGCAGCCGCGAGCGCGGCGCCCGCGATGCCCAGCATCAGTCCTTCCATGAGTACTCCCCCCTTTGGGTGTGTGATGCCCTTTGTCTCTCTCTATGTCATGTTGCGGAACGCGTCGTCTGCGTTCCGCCAAGCCCGGCGAAGCCGGGCCGGCTACACCATAAAGCCGAGTGACCGCAGGAACTCGCTTCTCCGCTCCCGTGCCGCCGCCTGAATCTCTGGGTCCGGCTGCGGCTGCCCCTTGTCGTTGATGTGCGCGGGCGTGAAGAGGTGACCGTAGTCCCGGTACACCTCAAGCTCGCACCGATTGCCCGCTTCCTTCATGCGCCGGCAGAACCGTTCCGCACCCGCCAGCGGCGTCACCGTGTCGAGGTCGCCCTGGAGAATGAGCGTCGGCGGCAACCCGCCACGGACATGCTCATCGGGCGAGATGCTGCGGACATCCGCGCGACCGAGGAGCAGATGCCGAGGCCACAGGTCGGCCAACAGGGACACGCCCGGCGACTTGAGAATCAGCGCGTTCGGCGAACAGCTGACCGGCGACTCGAGGTCGTCATCGTTGAAGATCGCCGCGCACACTGCCAGGTGTCCACCGGCCGACCAGCCGTATGCTGCGATGCGCTCCGGGTCCACGCCGAGCGATTCCGCGTTGTCGCGCACCCATCGGATCGCGTCCCGCGCATCCGCCATGGCATCGAGCGGCGTGATGCTCTCCTCGTCAGACAACCGGTACTCGACCGCGATGCCGACCATCCCCGCGTCTGCGAAGAGACCCGCGTCCGTGAAGGACCACTCGGCCTCCCCCACGCTCCAGCCGCCACCGTGGAACACAACAACGGCGGCCACCGGTTCCGGTCCCTGCTCCGCCGGCAAGAAGACGTATGCGCTGAGCTCGGTCGAGTCGTGAACCGCGTAGATGTGCTCGACCGGCTCTGCCCCGAACAGCGGGGTGGCGCACAGCAGCACCGCAAGCGCGATCATCCAGAGTGCGGGTCTTCTCATTGTTCTCCTGTGCCCTGGTCGTCCGCGTCGTCCGAACTCTGGTCGCGGAGCGCCGTGTATCCGATGATCAGGTAGGTGATGCCGATACCGATCATCCCGATCCCCGCACCCGGCACGCCTCTCTTGGCCATAGTAATCGTGGTGACAACGCCTGCCCCGATGAACATGAAACCGAGCGTGATGAACACGGTGTTGTCGGAGTTTCCGCTGCTATCAGACATTGGTGCTTGCTACCTCTTCACGATCGAGTACTTCTTCGCGCTGGCGAACGGCGTGAACGCGCTCCCGCCGCCCGTGAAGAACTTCGCGAAGTACTCGAGGTACTGCAGTCGCGCCGAGTGGACGAATCCACCGAGACAGTTCACCGCAAGATTGAACAGGTGCCCGCCGATGAGCACGAGCACGAACGCGACCGGACCGGCGATCGGGATCTCGAGCGCCATCTCCGCGACGCCGTTGATCGCCATCGCGATGGCGCCGGTGGCGAGCCCGAGCGCGAGCAGTCGCGCGTATGACAGCACGTCGCCGAAGTAGCCGACGATGTCGTAGAGCTTGAGCACGCCGCCCAGGAGCTTCATGATCGGGTTCTTGTTCTTCCGCGCGCCCGTCAGCACGACGATGGCGCCGACGATCATCGCGCCTTTGCTCGCGAACGCGTTGATCTCGGGCGGCACGTCGCCGCCGAGGATAAACCCGTACCCGAGCGGAACGAGCAGCGCGAGGAAGATGATCCAGAGAAGCTGGTCGAGAATGCCGTCGGCCCAGCGTCCGTCCTTGAAGTCGGCGATCATCTTGATCGCCAACCCTGTGAAGATCTGGACGATACCGAGGATGAAGACGACGTTGAGCATCTTCATCGGTTCGGCGAGCGGGTTCATGACGATCGCGTTGCGGATGAACTCGGGCAGGATGTTCGGGTCGATGCCGAACCAGCTGCCGGTGATGGCGCCGACGATCGCGGTCGAGAGTCCGCCCATGAACAGGAGCTTCATCAGCTGCTTGCCGCCGCCCGCCGGCATCTTCGTCATCAGGAAGAACGAGAGCGTCGCGAGCGTGAGACCGTACCCGCCGTCGCTGACGCACAGACCGAAGAACACGATGAAGAATGGTGCCAAGAGCGGTGTCGGATCGGCCTCCTCGTAGATCGGTCGTCCGTAGAGCGTCGTGACGAACTCGAACGGTGAGACGAGCGAGTTGTTCCTGAGGTCGACCGGAACCTTCTCCCCCTCCTCGGGGTCGCGCGCGATGAGTTCGAGCTCGGGTGAGATCTCCGCGAGCCGGTTCTCGACGCGCTCCTGGTCCCGCGTCCGCATCCATCCCTCTATAAGATACGTCGACTCGGTCGCGCCGAAGTGGGTCGCGACGCTCTCGCGCGCGAGGCTCTCCGACGCCTCGTCGAGGACAACGAGCACCTGCTCGTAGCTCTCGGCGAGAACCTCCGCCTCCTTCTTCATCTCTTCTATAGAGGAAGCGCCGGCCGCGGCCTCATCACGCAGGCGCTGTGCGGCGTCCGCCGGGGCGCCGGTAGCGCCCGAGAGATCGGCCGTGCGGACATTGTGCCGCTTGAGCACGGGTGACGCGGCGAGTTCGCTCTCTCTCATATAGAGGACGGTCGCGTAGACGGTCGAGCCCGACCGCGAGATCTCGGTGACCTCGGACTCGGGCACCGCCTCGGCGAGCTCCGCGACGAAGTCGTCGTACTCCCGCACCTCGAGTGTGACCAGCATCGCGCGGACGTGCCTGGTGTCGCGGATGTCCTCGACCGAACCGGCCAGTCCCTCCCAGTGACCGAGCTCCGCCGCGAGCACTTCCTTCCGTGCGATCTCCGCCTCCGCGCTCCGCATCCGGCCCTCGAGGTCGACGCACTTCTCGTACCACGCATCGACGTCGAACTCGGCCACGGCGCGGCCCAGGTCGTCGGGTGTCACTTCGATGTGGGGATTGAACATCTTGTCGAGGCCCTTCTTCGACGGGGTGTAGTACGGCCGAAGAAGGTTCTTCATGTACTCGAGCTTCGTGATGCGGGCCGCGTGCTCGCGCTCGCGGTCCTTGAGCCCGTCGTGGGTGGTGACGAGCGACAGCTCCTCCGCCGGCTCCGTAACGTGAAGGACGCCCTCCTCTCGGAGGGCCGCCACGACGTCGGCTCCGGTTCCTTTGTGAACCAGGAGCTGGATCTTCTTCATGCGGCTTACGGCCATGCGCGTCTACTCCCGGGCGGTCAGCCCGCCGAGACGGAACCGAGGACCTTTGAGACTGCGTCCTTCACCTTCGACTCCGCGCGTGTCCGAACATCTTCCACACCGCTCTTGCTCTCGGCCACGATACGCGACGCCTCCGACTCCGCGGTCGTCCGCGCGGTCTCGACGAGCGACTTCTCCTCGTCACGCGCGTTCGCACGCATCGCTTCCAGCAGCCGCGCCGCCTCCTCGTGCGCGTCGGCGATCGCCTTCTTGCCCTCGGCGCGCGCCTGGCGGATGAGCTCCTCCGCTCCGCGCTCGGCGTCCTTGATCTGCTGGATCGCTTCTGAGACCACTCGCGCCTCCTCTGCCCCGCGCAACCTCGGAAGTCACGCGCACTTGCGCGACTGCCGCCCAGTTGACACGCGCGAACTACGGTGGATAACCGTCGTTCTGCCGATTCGAGGCAAACTGCTAAGTGCCGCTATGGTAAGGAGATATAGCTCCGCCGGGCGGTTGTACACACTTGTCCACATGGACGTGCGTGAGAGCCCGGATCAGCCGGCTCGAACGGGACCCCTAGACGGTGGCCTCGTCCTCCTCCAGCTCTTCAATCAGGTCGTACTCGGGCTCGGTTTCCTCGCGGCGATGGACCGGAGCGCCGTCAACCTCGCCCATCTGGCAGTTGCCCTGGAAGACAACGCCGTCCTCGATGACGAGGCCGCGCGTCTCGATGTCGCCCAGAAGCTGCGAGCCGCGCTGCAGCTCGATCTTGCCTGAGGCGAAGACGTTCCCGTACATCCGGCCGCCGATGATAGCGTTGGAGACGTTCGCGTCGCCTTCGACCTTGCCCGTCTCACCAATGATCAGGGTGTCGGTCGCATCGCACTTACCCGTGTACTCCCCGTCCACGCGGATGCTTCCCTCGACCTTGATGTCACCGGTCAGAGTGGTCCCCGCACCGATCGTCGTGTTCACACCGTTCACGAGCTTATCACCTTCCTTTGTGAACATCGCAACCCCCTGCGGTGGCGGTTCGGGGCGTATCGCGCCGAACCACTTGTTGTCTCTCACCCATGATGAGAGAACCCGAAACTAACAAACCAAATGCACAGAGTCAACCCGTATCACCACTCAGCATGCTGTCTTCGTCGCCCTCGAATCGCTCTGCCGGCGCAGCCGGATCACATCCGTCCGGGCGACGACTCGAGCGACAGAAGCGTGTCCAGAAGCTGGTCGAGTTCCTCCTGCGAATAGAACTCGATCCTGATGGTTCCCTCGGCCCCGGTCTTGTCGATCCGGACCTGTGTCCCGAGCATCCGCTGGAGCCGCTCCTCCACATCCCGGAGAACCGGATCGCTCTGCACGCGCCTGGGCGTGGACTTCTTGCGGCGTTTCAGGGTACCGCGCGCCAGGGCCTCCGCCTCGCGCACCGAGAGCCCGCGCTTCACGACGCGGTCCGCCAGCTTCTTCTGCGCCGCCGCGTCACCCGCGGCGAGGATGGCCCGACCGTGTCCCGCCGAGAGCGTGCCGGATGAGATCATGTCCTGGATCTCCAGCGGCAGGTCGAGCAGGCGGAGCGAGTTGGACACCGTGCTCCGGTTCTTCCCGACGCGGTCGGCGACCTCGGCCTGCGACAGACCCGAGACCTCCATGAGCGCTTCGTAGCCGTGCGCCTCGTCGATGGGGTCGAGATCCTCGCGCTGCAGGTTCTCGACGAGCGCGATCTCGAGACCCACGCCCTCGTCCACGTCGCGGACGATCGCCGGGATCATCTCGAGTCCGGCCAGACGCGCCGCGCGGAGACGACGCTCGCCGGCGATCAGCCGGTAGCCGCCACCGGGTGTCGCGCGGACCACGACCGGTTGGATGACGCCGTGACGCTCGAGCGACACCGCCAGCTCCTCCAGGCGGTCCTCGTCGAATCGCGTCCGGGGCTGTTCGGGGTTGGCCTCGATGTGCTCGATGGGGAGCTCGCGGACGCCCGTCATCGGCGCGAGGGTCGCGCGGTCGTCGGCGTCGGGGATGAGCGCACCCAGCCCCTTGCCGAGGGCTGTCCTGTTCTTCATGGCGCCTCCCATACAGAACCTCCATGTGACAGCTGGGTCTGACGAGCCCCGCTAGCCCTGCTGCACCTGCTTGACCAGGGGCGCGAGCTTCTCCGGAGCCGTGTCTTCGAGGATCTCCTTGGTGAGCGCGATGTAGGCCTGCGCGCCGGCGGAGAGGATATCGTAAAGGATTATCGGTTGACCAAAGCTCGGCGCTTCACCCAGCCGGACGTTCCTGGGGATCATCGACTGGTAGACGCGGTCGCCGAAGTACCGGCGGGCCTCCTCGGCCACCTGCCGGGCCAGATTGAGCCGCCCGTCATACATCGTCAGGAGAATGCCCTCGATACGGAGTTCCTGGTTCAGATTGCGCTGGACCAGGCGGATCGTGTTGAGGAGCTGCCCCAATCCCTCCAGCGCGTAGTACTCACACTGGATGGGCACGACCACCGTATCAGCCGCCGTTAATGTGTTGACGGTCAGCAGCCCCAGCGACGGCGGGCAATCGATGATGATGTGCTCGTACTCGTCCCGGCAGGCCTCGAGCGCTCGCTTGAGCTTGGTCTCGCGGGCCATGACGTTGACGAGCTCGACCTCCGCGCCGATGAGGCGCTGATGGGCCGGAAGTACGTGCAAATAGGGCAGGTCCGGGGCCGACGTGATGGAATCGTGGATGTCGGCCTCACCGATGAGCACCTCGTAGATGCTCCTCTGGATGTCACCCTTCTCGATGCCTACGCCACTGGTGGCGTTCGCCTGAGGATCGATGTCTACAAGGAGGGTCTTTCGCTCAGCGACGGCCATGCAGGCAGCCACGTTCACTGCCGTCGTGGTCTTGCCGACGCCGCCCTTCTGGTTCGCAACTGCGATGATGCGCCCCATAGCCCCCTACCTGTGGATAACTCGTGCGGATTCACGCGTCTTGATGCGCGTGGCGTGGGAAGTTGCCAGCATCTTACAGGAGCGCGCGGGAGTGTCAAGCGGAAATCTGGGATGTTGGTGAGTTATCCACAGATTTCTTCGTTTCGGGAGCCGATACGGGGTGTTCCACGTGGAACGCCGCCCGTGAGGACGGCGTTTGGCGTCTGTTCATTCGCATGTGGATATGTGGATAACTGCTCTCGGAGCCTCCCAGGAGCCTGCCTGATGTTTCACGTGAAACGTCCTGCGCTGCACCCATGTTTCACGTGAAACGCCGCCCGCGGAATCAGTGTTTCACGTGAAACCTCCCCCACGAGGCTCGATGTTTCACGTGAGACGCCTCAGACCTTGAACTCGGCGAAGGTTGTGGACCTGTCCTCGCCGCGGATCTCGACATCCTGCTCGCCGACCAGTTCAGCCCCTACGCCCAGGGCCATCTGGATCGCCTGCTCGCGCTCCGTCTTCCACTTCGGGCCCTTGAAGAGCACCAGAGATCCACCTGGAGCCACCACATCGAGGCTCGGGACCAGCACCTTCTCGACCTTGCCGAGCGCCCGGGCCACGCAGAGCTCGAACTTCCGCGTGCTCGCGAGGTCCTCGATCCGCTCGTGGATGATCTCCACGTTCTCGAGTTCCAGCTCGCGCTTCACGATCTTGAGAAAGACCACCCGGCTCCGTCTCGAGTCGACCAGCGCTATCTTCGCCTCGGGGCGCAGAATCGCCAGAACCACTCCCGGAAGTCCGCCCCCTGTGCCCAGGTCCGCCGTCCATGCGTCATCCATCGGCAGCTCCCGGGTCGCCAGCAGCGCTGCGGAGTCCAGCACGTGGATGTGCAGGCGTGACAGCTCGTGGCGGGACACCAGGCTCATCTTCGTGGCGTGCTCGAGCAGCAGATCCCCGTACTTCTTGAGCTTCTCGACCATTTCCTCGGTCATGGGGCCCGCCAGATGGGCGATTCTAGCCTTCGGGACGCTGAAATTGAGGCTTCCCACGGGTACTGGAGCCTTCTTCCCAGCCTTCTTGGCCGTCTTTCGCCCCGACGCCGCCTTCGCCGCAGGCTTCTTCGCTGCAGGCTTCTTCGCCGCGGCCCTCCTTGCGGCCGGGCGCGATGCCCTGTTGGGAGCCGTCCGGGCCTCAGACTCGTCGTTCTGCTGAGCCGTCGGCTTCCTTCGCTTGCCCTTCAGATGAGAGGTGTCGTGCCTCCACCGCGTCTCAGCCTTCGTCTTGCCGTCGCGCCTCTTCCGGGGACCAGCGCTCGGCCTCCGCCTGTCGTCGCTCTTGGTCCGGCTGCTGCTGTCGCGGGTGCTGTCGGACCGCGGCTTGCCACCCGGCTTGCTGCCAGGCTTGGCGCCGGCGCGACTCCTCGGGGTCGGCTTCGCCCGGCTTGCGGGGCGCCTGCTCCCGTCGGCCCTCGTCTCCGAACTCTGCTTTCTCCTGGCCGACGGCCTCGTCGGACTGCCCGGCTTCGAGCCGGTGCCAGGACGACGACGCTTCCGCTCCTGGCGCGGCCGCGGAGACCTCGACTCGCTCCCCGCAGCTCGGCCGCCGCTGCGACCTCTGCCTCCGGCACCACCAGCACGACCCTTGCCGCCTCCCGCTCCACTGCCGCCGCCTCGACCGCTGCCACTTCGGCCGCTCGCGCCGGACTTCCGTCCCGTGCCGCTCTTCGTCGGGCGCGGCTTCCTTCCAGCGCTCGGCTTGCGGCCGGCCGATGTCTTCGCCCGGGGCGATGACCTGCCCTTGCCGGCTCCCTTCTTGACGCTCAATTGACCTCCCTGGTATCCGTGGAATGTGCCTTCAGATGAACGAGCAGGACTCCGACATCCGCGGGTGTCACTCCGGGTATCCGGCTCGCCTGACCGATCGTGCCCGGCCGGATCCGGCCGAGCTTCTGCCTGGACTCGATCGACAGTCCGTGGACCTCCTCATACGACAGCTCATCCGGGATGCGTCGATCGTCCAGCGCGGCCTGCCTCCGCATCCGCGTCTGTGCCCGCTCGATGTACCCCTGGTACTTCACGCGTGTCTCAACCTCGGTGGCTGTCGCCTCCGACATCTGCTCGTCCGGTGGCGCTATCATGTAGAGGTCCGCGAGGCTCACTTCGGGCCTGCCCAGCAGGCGGATCGCGCGCACCGGCTCGGTCAGAAGCGCCGCGCCACGGGCCTCGAGCACGGGGTTCGCGGCCTCCGGCGACACCGGCACGGCCGTCAGCCTGGCGACCTCCGCGTCGGCCTGGAGCATCTTCCGCTCGGCCGCATCGACCACCTCCGGCGGCGTCAGACCGAGCTCCGCGCCGCGCCACGCCAGCCGCACATCGGCGTTGTCGTGTCTCAGCACCAGGCGGTGCTCCGCCCGGCTCGTGAACATCCGATACGGCTCATCGGTGCCCTTCGTGACGAGGTCATCGATGAGCACCCCAATGTACGCCTCGCTGCGCTTGAGCACCAGCGGCTCCTGCTCGTCCAGCTGACGGGCCGCATTGATGCCCGCGAGCAGACCCTGCGCCGCCGCCTCTTCATAGCCCGATGTTCCGTTGATCTGCCCGGCGAGGAACAGACCGCGGATGTGGTCGGCTTCGAGGCTCTGCCTCAGCCCGCGCGGGTCGACATAGTCGTACTCGACCGCGTACCCGGGTCTGAGCACCTCCGCGTGGGAGAGTCCGGGCATGCTGTGCATCACGTCGACCTGGACGTCGAGCGGCATGCTCGTCGAGAGCCCGTTGAGATAGATGACGTCGCCGCGCCGCGTCTCGGGCTCGAGAATGATCCGGTGTCGGTCGCGCTCAGGGAACCGCACCACCTTGTCCTCAATGGAGGGGCAGTACCTTGGTCCGATGCCCGTGATGGTCCCGGCGAAGAGCGGGGAGCGGTCGAGCGCGCCGCGGATGATCTCGTGCGACTCGGCGGTCGTGCTCGTGACGTAGCAGGGCATCTGCGCACCGGGTGTCCACCGGCTGTCCACCAGCCGTGTACGGAAGGAGAACGGCTCCGGCTCCGCATCGCCGTCCTGGCGCTGGAGTTCGTCCCAATCCACGCTCTCAGCGCTGATTCTGGCCGGTGTTCCGGTCTTCATCCGACCGATGGCGAATCCCAGTTCACGAAGGCTCGAGGAGAGCGATCGCGCTGGTGGCTCAGCGGTTCGGCCGCCCGGCCGCACGGCAGACCCCACGTGAAGCTGACCGCACAGAAATGTTCCTGTTGTCAAGACCACAGTGGGGGAGTGGAGTTGTCCACATGTTGTCAACGTCACACCACTGACAGCACCGCGCTCCACATCGATCTGTGCCACCGCGCCCTCGATCAGGGTCACGCCCGGCGTCGACCGGAGCAGCGCGAGCGCCTCGGCACGGTAGGCATCCTTGTCCACCTGCGCCCGAGGGGACCGTACTGCGGGGCCTTTCCCGGTATTGAGCATCCGGAACTGGAGCCCCGTACGGTCCGCCAGGACGCCCATTTCGCCTCCCAGCGCGTCGATCTCCCGGACCAGCTGCCCCTTGGCGAGACCCCCGACGGCCGGATTGCACGGCATCTCCCCCGCGTGACGCAGCGAAAGCGTCACCACGGCGACGTGCTTGCCCATCCGGGCCGCCGCGACGGCCGCCTCGATGGCCGCGTGGCCGGCCCCGACGACGATGACGTCGAACCGCGACCCATTGTATGTGTATCTACGCATATGATTGCCCGGCCTGGAGTTGCATCACTTCACACTGCCTCACATCATGCTACTTCACGTGACCTCACATCAGGCTACTTCCCGACGCAGAACCGCTCGAAGACGCGATGCAGCACGTCCTCAGGGACGGTCTCGCCCGTGATGTCGCCGAGCGCGTCCGCCGCGTCGGCTATCTCCTGCGCGACGATGTCCGCTGGCGCTCCGGCACGCAGCTGATCGAGCGACCGGACGGTTGCCGCCTCGGTCCGCATCAGCGCATCGACGTGACGCGCGTTCGTCACGACAGGACCGTCATCGCTCGGCGTCTCCTCGTGTGACGGAACGATGGCGCGCTCCAACGCGGCGCGAAGCTCGTCGAGCCCCTCCCCCGTCAGCGCGGAGATCGCGACCGCGTGCGCGATGCCGTGAAGCGCTTCACCCTCGGCACCGTCGTCGACCACATCCATCTTGTTGATCACCACGAGCGGCCACGCGGCATCGTTCTCGGTGAGCGCGCGCGCTATCTCCTCATCCTCTTCGGTCACGCCATCCCCTGCATCGAGAACGTGGAGGGTGAGGTCCGCGCCACCGGCGGCCGCGCGTGCGCGTCTGACGCCCTCGACCTCCGCGGCGCTCGACGCGTCGCGCCATCCCGCCGTGTCGATGAGTCGCACCGCGATGCCGCCGACCGACATCGTCTCCTCGATGACATCGCGTGTTGTTCCCGGTTCGTCGGTGACGATCGCGCGCTCGCGCTTCAAGAGCGCGTTCATGATCGTCGACTTCCCGACGTTCGGCCGACCGACGATGGCCACCGAGACACCCTCGCGCACGGCGACGCCGTAGTCGGCCGTCGCGAGCAGTTCGCGCGCCACTCCCCCGGCGCGTTCGCCGAGCGCGGCGATGGCATCCATCGTCGCGGGTTCGATGTCCTCGTCCGAGAAGTCGATGAGCGCCTCGACCTCGGCGCGATAGTCGACGAGCGTCTGTCGAAGCTCGGCGAGTCTCCCCGACAGTCCGCCCTCGAGCTGACCAAGCGCGAGCGCAAGACCCTCGCGCGTCTGCGCCGCGATGATATCCGCGACCGCTTCCGCCTGGACGAGGTCGATCCGTCCGCCGAGGAACGCGCGCTCGGTGAACTCTCCCTGACGCGCCGGCCGCGCTCCCGCGGCGAGACACGCGTCGAGCACACGACGCGACGCCATCGTCCCGCCGTGACACCCGAACTCGATCATGTCCTCGGTGGTGTAGCTCGAAGGCGCGCGGAGCACGGTCGCGAGGACCTCGTCGACCTCGGCGCCACCGGCGTCGAAGACGCGGCCGTGGTGAACCGTGTGCGTGGGGCAATCAAGCAGAGGCCGCGCACCACGGAAGACCGCATCTGCGATCTCCATGGCCCGCGGCCCCGAAAGCCGTACCAGCGCTACGCCCCCGGGGCCCGGCGGCGTTGAGATCGCCGCGATCGTGTCCCCGGGCAATGCGCTCATGTCTACTCCCAGTGTCGCCTGCTGCCCGAGGGCTAGTTGCGACGTTTCCTTCTACGCGGACGCCGTCCGCCGCTCCGCGACTTCTTCTCGGCCGCGGGGACGACGACGATGCTCTTCGTGCGACCGCTGCCGACGCTCTTCGTCGAGACGCCCGAGACGGACTTCAGGACGTTGTGGACGACCTTGCGGTCCTCCGCGTCGAGCGGCTCCATCGTGACCTGCTGCTTGGCTGACTTCACTTCCTCGGCGAGACTCAGCGCCTTGCTCTTGAGGAAATCCTCGCGGCGGCGCTTGTAGCCGCTGACGTCGAGGATGATTCGCGGCGTGCGCTTGTTCTCGCGCTGGAGGATCCGGTTGACCAGATACTCCACGGCGCTCAGCGTGCTGCCGGCCTTGCCAATCAGAAGACCGTCGGCTCCGGCCGTTTCGATGTCGACGATGAGCGCGTTCTTCTCTTCGGTGATATGAAGCTGCGTGCTGAAACCCATCCGGCTCATGATGTCCTTCACGAGCTCTTCGACGCGGTCTTCGGCCGCCGCCTGCGCCGAGATGCGAACGCGTGCCGGGGATCCACCGAAGATTCCGAGGAAGCCGCGGCTCCCCTTGCTGACGATCTCGATATGTGCGTCGTCTCTGCCGATGCCGAGTTCGCGAAGCCCTGCGATGGTGGCTTCGGCGACGCTCTTTCCAGTCGTCTCAACTGCGCGGGTCATTAGTTCATATCCTCCATGCGACACCCGGGTGACCTACTTCTTCCGCCGCCCCTTCTTCTTCCGTCCGGAACCGTTCGTCTTCCGTCCAGAACCGTTCGTCGGACCGTTGGTCGGGGGCGCGGGTTCCGCGTCCGAGAAATCGGGCGCGGCCGTGGTCGAGGTAGCTTCTGTGGCAACGACGGCAGGCTCGCTCTCTGCCTCCTCCGTCTTGCCGCCCGAGTGGATGTAGTACTGCTGCCAGATGCTGAGAGCGGTGTTCACGGACCAGTAGAGCACCAGGCCCGATGCGAAGTTGTAGAACATGGCCGTGAAGAGGATGGGCATGAGGTTGCCCATCATGGCCTGCTGCGGATCCTTCGATGTGAACTTCTGCTGGACGAGCATGCCGACGCCCATGACGAGCGGGAGGATGTGGATCGGGAACCCGAAGATCGTCGCGATCGTATCCGGCTGCGACAGATCGGTGATCCACAGCGCGAAGGGTGCGCCACGAAGCTCGATGGTGGTGCGCAGCACCTGGAAGAGCGCGACGAAGACGGGCATCTGGAGCAGCATCGGGAGACACCCGCCGAGCGGGTTGACCTTCTCCGTCTTGTAGAGCTCCATCTGCGCCTGGGCCAGCCCCTCCTTGTCGTCCTTGTACTTCTCCTGCAGAGCCTTCTGCTTCGGCTGGAGATCCTGCATCCGCTTCATCTCCGAGAAGCTCTTGTGCGTCAGCCTGTAGAACGCGAGCTTCGTCAGGATCGAGAAGAGGATGATGACGAGACCGTAGTTCGGAATCACCTTGTAGACGGCCGTGAGCGCGCGGAGCATGAGCACCGACAGAGGTCGGGTCACGCGCCAGCCGAGATCCACCGCGGACTCCAGCTCGATCCCGAGGTTCGAGATGGCCAGGAAGTCCTGGGGTCCCGCGTAGACAAGGAACGTCTGTTCTGCCGACTCGCCATTGAACTGCATCGTCGCGTCGAATCCGGCCGTCCGGAGATCCTCATCGCCGAAGCGAAGCGTCTCGTCGAACATGCTCTCGACCGGCGCGACCGCCGCCATGAAGTAGCGCGACTGCGACGTGACCCAGGCGATCTCGCCCGCGTCCTTCTTGCTCTCCTTCTTCAGCCCTCCGAGGTTGTGCCTGCTGGCCCCTCCGTCCACCATCGCGACGGACGAAATGGCCCTGTCCTCCTCCTTCCTTTCGGTCGGCATGATCCCGGGCCATCCAAGACTGAGTTCGCGCCTGGCCGCGGGGCCCGGCGGAACGATCACCTGGACGGTCGTGGAGAATGCGTATGTCGTCGGATCGAATGTGTAGATGCGCGTGAGGTTGACGCCGTCGGCGCCGACGGACTCGAACCTGAGCGTCGCGGAGGAACTTCCCTCGGTCAGATCGATGCGGTCGGGTCCGTTGTACTCGAAGCCCCTGCGCCTCGCCTCCACGGTCTCGGGTCCGTAGCCGACCGCCAGAGGCAGTCCGCGCGAGCCCTCGGGGACGAGGTTCACCGCCACGCTGTCGGCGGCGTCGTACTCGAGGAGCTTCCACGACACGATGTCCGCGCCGTGCGTGCTGATCTTCGCTTCATAGATGGGTGTCGCGACGGTGACGATGCGCTCGGGCTCGAGAGTCACGCTCTCGACGACGCTCTCCCCCATCACCTCATCAGAGACCAGATCGCCGGAGGGAGTTCGCCGCTCCGCAGGCTCGCCGGCGTCTGCCGCTGTCCCGCCCGGTTCAACGGCGTTCGACGCAGTGCCTTCCGTGGTCTCAGTGACGGCCGCGGTCGGGTCTCCCGCGCCCTCGAGCTCGGCACGCTGTCTGGCCTGCTGCCCGGCCCAGTAGTTGTATCCGAAGAGCACGACGAATATGAGGACGACGGCGATCAGCGCGCGTCTCTGGTCCATCAACACCTCCCGGGGGCGCGACACGTTCTACGTGATGTGTCCGCGCGAAAAGGTCCTGCGATGTGCCGCTGACTCAGGGCACGGGGTCGTAGCCACCGTCGGCCCACGGATGACAGCGCGCCACCCTCTTCATGGAGAGCCACGCACCGCGCACGATGCCGTGCGACGTGAGCGCCTGTGCGGTGTACTCGGAACATGAGGGGGTGTATCGACAACTGGCGGGGAGAATCGGCGACACGATACGCTGGTACGCCCGGATGATCCGGACGAGCGCACGCGTCGCTGCGTGTGGACCCCTCGGCATCGATGCCGAGACCGGCCTCGAAGAAGCGATCGAGGTCTGCATCAATCGTGTGTCCTGGCCACCCGAGGTGGCCTCATCAAACCCGCTTCAGCCAGTAGGGTCGGAGACCTGCTTCAGAGCGGCTGCGAGCGCGGCCTTCACATCGGCATGAGGCGCTCGAGCCGTGAGGTCAGTAGCTACGAGGATGAGGGTCGCGATTCCTGCAAGATCCTGCTCGGTCGTTCTGAAGGCTTCCCGAAGGACCCTCTTGGCGCGATTCCTCTGAACAGCTCCTCCGACTCTTCGTCCCGCCAGGAACGCCAGTCCCGGCGGCCCCTCTCCGGTCAGCCAGTGCATACGGAAATAGCGCGTACGCAACACCTGTCCGGTCCTGATCGTATCATCCAGGAGCGAACGTTCTCTGATCATCCTGCCCCTGGGCAGCCTGAAGGACGCCACAGCGCACCTACCGGGTCGTCAGTTTCTTCCTGCCTTTGGCGCGACGCCGGGCAAGGACCTTGCGTCCGCCCGCGGACGAGCTGCGGCTCAGAAACCCGTGCTTCCTCTTACCTCTGCGCTTCTTTGGCTGGTAGGTCCGCTTCATGATTCCCTCAGTGTTGTTCGTTCGTAGTTACGATGTACATCCAAACCCGATATCTTATCGCGAGAGTGTGCGAGTGTCAAGCGGATTCCGCCGTTCTGGGGCGGTCCGCCTCGCACCGCGCTCGCTGGTGCCGGCTGTCCAAGGCTCCTCCATATGTATACACCGGATGTGCACCGGGCACCAGCCGAGCCCCGGGGCGCTTCCCGGGCGCCCAAGCGGCTCCATCGCGCACACCAGGCCCCCCGCAGACGCTCTTGCGGGTCACGAGCGCCCCCATACCCCCTCGCGAGCCGCCGCAAACCGCACAGACACCCGCATTCACTGTGAACAGCTGTTCACGGGTGCCAACACCCCCTCCGTCACGCCTCCGATCTCTGCACTCCACGCCCTCTCCGCCACCCTCCGACCGCACTCGCCACAACGCGCAAACGCCCACGCACTAGGCATCGTAGCGCATTGTGGAAAAAAGTTCGTGTCAACCACGAAAAGTGCTTGCACGAAATCGGGCATGGTGATACTATGCCCCGTCGCCACAGCAGTCGTGCATAACCGGCGATCGCAGGCGACACACAAAGTCAATGTCAGGCGGCCCCACGGCACTACGGCCAGACCCACCCCAGCGCATCAGCAGCGAGCCGAACGGTGGCCGTCATAACCAAACATCAGATAAGAAGTTAGCACGTTATCCACAATTGGGCGCAGCTGTGTCGATAGTCGCGACTCCTGCTTTTCTGCGTCCTTGGCTCGAAAACGCCGATTTTCGCGGATTGACAGCTGAATGCTCCATCTGTGGATAACTTGTTAACTCCATGTGGATAACATGAGGACAACATGAGGACAACATTGACCGCCGGCGACCTCTGGACACATTGCCTCGAGACCATACGAGAAGAGACCGAGGGCCAGAGTTTTCGCACGTGGTTTGAGCCGACCAAAGCCGTCGAGCTCACCGATGGAACACTGAGGATCGAAGTTCCGAACCGGTTTTTCGCTGATTGGCTCGAAGAGCACTACATGACGCTCATCAGCCGGGCGATCGAGGAGCACGCTGGAGAGCCTCTCAAGGCCGATTTCCAGGTCTCCCACCGCCGACCAGACGAATACGAGCCGGTTTCGACACGAAGACCTGCGCCTCCGCCGCTGACCACAGTCGCGGCTGATGAGTGCCAGCTGAACCCACGATATTCGTTCACGACTTTCGTCGTGGGGAATGGCAACCGCTTTGCGCAGGCTGCTTCTATGGCAGTAGCGGAGGCGCCAGGTACTACGTATAACCCGCTGTTTATATGTGGCGGTGTTGGGCTCGGTAAGACCCATCTCATGCAGGCCATCGGTCACTACGTCCGGGAGCACCGGCCCGAGATGTCGGTCTACTACGTCTCCTCGGAGACGTTCATGAACGAGCTCATCACGTCCATCCAGCGGGGCACGACGCTCGAGTTCAGGGACAAGTACCGCAGCAAGGACCTGCTCCTCATCGACGACGTGCAGTTCCTCGCGGGCAAGGAGAGCACGCAGGAAGAGTTCTTCCACACGTTCAACGCGCTCTATCTCGCCCACAAGCAGATCGTCCTGACGAGCGACAGGCCGCCGAAGCAGATCGCGACACTCGAAGAGCGACTGGTCTCGCGCTTCGAGTCGGGCCTCGTGACGGATATCCAGGCGCCGGACCTCGAGACGCGCATCGCCATCCTCAACCGGAAGGCGGAACTCGACGGGATCTCGATCCCGAACGACGTCATCCACCTCATCGCGAACAGCGTCTCGACGAACATCCGCGAGCTCGAAGGTTCGCTCGTGAGACTCCTGGCGTTCTCGAGCCTCACCGGAAGCGAGATGACGACCGACCTGGCGCAGGAGGTTCTCTCGGAGTTTCTCGGGAAGCCTCGCGGACCGGTCTCGGTCGCTCGCATCCAGCAGGCGGTCGCGGAGACCTACGGCGTTCCGGTCGAGAAGATGAAGGCGCGAGGCCGCGCGAGTCAGATCGCGCACGCACGACAGGTCGCGATGTACCTTGCGCGCGAACTGACGCACATGTCACTCGCGCAGATCGGTGAGCAGTTCGGCGGACGCGATCACACCACCGTGCTCCACGCGCACCGCAAGATCACCGAGGAGTTCGAGAACAACGGACAGACACGGCGCGACATCGAGAACCTCACGCGCATGCTCAAAGTGTAGCGATGCAGGAGCAGTGTGCAGCACCCGTGTTGAAGGCACGGTAGTCCCAAGCGATGCAGTTGAAGGCGTAGCAGATGGAACCCCCAAGAACCCTGCCTACGCCGAACGGACGGCCCCGTCTACCAGGACGGGGCCGCCCCGTTTCACGAAACGGACAGTGGATAGAGTGTGAGTATCGTGTTAGGGAGTGTGAGCATGTTTCCACAGGGGAGAGGTTCTGTGAGGAGCTGTGGAGGACACCGTGAGTTGTCCAATGCGATGTTCACAGCGGTCGCAGGCAACCGCTTCACCGTGACATGCCCGTGTGCGGAGCGTTCTCTCTACACGGAGGTGCAGAGCGGACACAGTTACCCACAAATCCACAGCCCCTACTACTGCTTCGAACTTTCTATATCAGAGGGTTAGAAAAGAACTTACTCTGTGGACATTGCGCAACACATCAGCTTCAGGCAGCCAACGAGGTCAGGAACGATGAAGACCGAACGCAGAACATCAACAGCGATTCTCGCAGGAGTCACGATCGTGATGCTGACATGCTTCGCACTTCCCGGCTTCGCGGCGGGGGAGAGGACGGCCGCGGCCGTCTCGCCCGACGGACGACTTGCCATCATGCTCTCGCTCGAAGACGGTGTGCCGAGGTACTCGGTCGCGCGCGACGGTCGACCGATCGTGCTGCCGTCGGTCATCGGGTTCCGGTTCGCCGAGGGCGAGCCGATGAGTCGCGGGTTCGAGTCGCTTCACTCGGAGAGCCGCGTGATCGACGAGACCTGGCAGCCCGTCTGGGGAACCGACGAGGCGGTGAACGACCGGTGCACAGAGACCGTCGTGCACCTGGTGAAGCCGAGCGGCCGCGAGCTCATCGTCACGCTCCGCGCGTACGACGACGGTGTCGCCTTCCGCTCGGAACTGCCCAGCGCACAGGGCTTTTCCGACTACGAGCTCCTCGCCGAGGAGACCGAGTTCCGGTTCGCCGGCGACCACACCGCATGGTGGATCAAGGCCGACTACGACAGCTACGAACACCTGTGGAACGAGACACCGCTCTCCGAACTCGATGCCGCGAACACGCCCGTGACGATGCGGACCGAGCACGGTCTGCACGTCTCGCTCCACGAGGCGAACCTGACGCGGTACGCCGGGATGACGCTCAAGGGTTCGGACGACGACGAGCTCGCGCTCACGTGCGAACTCGTCCCGTGGCCCGACGGCGTGAAGGTCCGCGGCACGGCACCGCTTCTCACACCGTGGCGGACCATCCAGGTGGGGGAGACCGCGGGCGCGCTCATCGAGTCGCACCTGATCGAGAACCTCAACGACCCGTGCGTGATCGAAGACACCTCGTGGATCCGCCCGATGACGTACATCGGGATCTGGTGGGGGATGCACATCACGAAGGAGACCTGGCACGACGGTCCGCGTCACGGCGCGACGAACGAGAACGTCCGCCGGCACATCGACTTCGCCGCGAAGCACAACATCGGTGGCGTGCTCGTCGAGGGATGGAACACCGGCTGGGACAAGTGGGGCGCGAAGGACGCGTACGACTTCGTGACGTGCTATCCGGACTTCGACCTCCCGGCGCTCGCCGCGTACGCGCGCGAGAGGGGCGTCGAGCTCATCGGTCACCACGAGACCGGGGGAGACGTGCCGACCTACGAGCGCCAGATCGACGAGGCGTTCGAGCTCTACCGCAGCAACGGGATCAAGGCCGTCAAGACCGGCTACGCCGGCGGCATCTACCCGAGAGGTCAGCACCACCACGGGCAGTGGATGGTCGAGCACTACCGGATGGTCGTCGAGAAGGCGGCCGAGTACGGCATCATGCTCGACGTTCACGAGCCGATCAAGCCGACCGGCATCCGCAGGACCTGGCCGAACATGATGACGCGCGAGGGCGTGCGCGGAATGGAGTACAACGCGTGGAGCGAGGGCAACCCGCCCGAGCACACGACCATCCTGCCGTTCACGCGGATGCTCGCCGGGCCGCTCGACTACACACCGGGCATCTTCGATATCACCTTCAACGACTACAAGCCGAACAACCGCGTCTACACGACCATCGCCAAGCAGGTGGCGCTCTTCGTGGTGCTGTACAGCCCGGTCCAGATGGCGGCCGACCTCATCGAGAACTACGAGGACCACCCGATGTTCCGGTTCTTCCGGCGGCTGCCGTGCGACTGGGACGAGACGCGCGTGATCGACGGGGCGATCGGCGACCACGTCACGATCGCGCGCCGCAGCGGAATGAACTGGTACATCGGCAGCATCACCGACGAGAACGCGCGCACCGTGCGTGTGCCGCTGGACTTCCTCGGCGAGACCCGGCCGTACAGCGTGACCATCTACCGCGACGCGCCGACGGCGCACTGGGAGACCAACCCGACCGCGTACGAGATCATCGGTGAGAGCATGTCACCGGGCGACACGCTGACGCTCGAACTGGCTCCCGGTGGGGGAGCGGCGGTCACGCTGAGTCCGCACAAGTACTAGCCGGGTGAACCGGTCGCAGATTGCGACCACTTCCACACTGACGATGCGGCCGTCTGAGACTCCGATTCCGGCCGCCGAAACACGCTGTCTGACACGCACTTATGGCCCACAAAATGGGCCCGAATCCCCTTGCGGTTGGGCGTTCCCCTCCATATAATGACGACGAAGCTGGGACCGTCTTCGCGGCGGTTCAGTCTATCCATGTGTGACATATCGAAGACACTCTGAGTATCGACCCGGCGCCGTTGTCGGGCGCGCAAACGGGAGGCAGCTCATGAAGTTCTCCATTGCCCGAGGGGATCTCGACAAGGCGATCCAGAGGGTGCTGGCGGTCGTGTCACCCAAGACGACTCTTCCCGTTCTCGCCAACCTGTTGCTCACGGCTGATGAGAAGGCGAAGACGATCTCGCTGACGGCCACGGACCTCGACATGACCGTGACCACGGCGACCGCGGCGGAGGTGGAGGCCGGTGGCGGCATCACGCTTCCCGCGAAGCGGTTCGCCGAGATCGTCCGCGCTCTTGGTGACGCGGATGTGAGCGTCTCGGTCGACGGTGAGGAGATCTCGATCCGTTCGGGCAAGAGCAACTTCCGCATCGTCGGCATCCCGACCGAGGAGTTCCCGACGCTGCCGAAGAGCGACATGGCCGACGCCTTCGACGTCGACGCCGAGCTGCTCACCAGGATGATCGAGAAGGTGAGCTTCTGCGTCTCGAAGGACGAGACGCGTCCTTCGCTCAACGGGGCGTACTGGGAGTTCAAGGCCGACACGATGAGCATGACGGCGACCGACGGACACCGTCTCGCCACGTTCAGTGTCGCCGGGAAGTTCAAGAAGCTGGCGGGCAACGACATGATCGTTCCGCCGAAGGCTCTGTCGCACGCGGTGCGCATCATCGGCGCCGAGGGCGGCGACGGCGTGAAGGTCGCGGCGCACCAGAACCACGTCGCGTTCTTCATCGAGGGCACGACCATCAACTCGCGTCTTCTCGAGGGGCCGTTCCCGAACTACCAGCAGGTCATTCCGAAGGACAACGACAAGACTCTGCTCGTCGGGCGCGACGACATCACCAACGCCGTCCGGCGCGTGGCGGTTCTCTCCGACACGCTCACGCATCAGGTGAAGCTGACCCTCGGCAAGAAGAAGCTCGACCTCACCGTGTCGACGCCCGACGTCGGCGAGGCGAAGGAAGAGCTGCCGTGCAAGTTCGACTCCGACAAGATGGAGGTCGGATACAACGCCAACTACCTCCTCGACGTGCTCAAGCATCTCGACGGCGACAACGTTCAGTTCTCGCTCGGGACCGCGGTCGGCGCGGCCGTCGTGAGTTCGGCCGAGCCGGCGGAGGGGGAGGAACACACGTGTCTCCTGATGCCGCTGAGACTCAACAAGTAGCGGCATGATGGCGGGTGGTGGAGGACCGACGACGAGGAGAACGACGCGTGTGGATCAGGACGCTCAGACTCGAGAACTTCAGGAACTACGAGCGTCTTGAGCTGGAACTCGAAGACGGTCTGAACTTCCTCCACGGTCCGAACGGCTCCGGCAAGACGAGTGTGCTCGAGGCCGTCTCGTATCTCGCGGTCGCGCGTTCGCTCAAGGGCGCGAGCGACAACGAGGTCATTCGGTGGGGACAGCAGGGATTCGGGGTCGGCGCCGACGCGAGGTCGGAGGAGAGCTCGATCTCAATCGTCCTCAAGTACGTGCGCGGCGGCGGGAAGCGCGTGACGGTCGACGGCACGGCGCTCACTCGCCTTTCGGACGTCGTGGGTCTCCTGCGTGTGGCCTGGTTCTGTCCCGAGGACACCTGGGTGACCAAGGGCGGACCCGCGGAGCGGCGCAGGCTCCTCGACATGACGCTCTGCCAGCTCGACGCGGGGTATCTCCGCACGCTGGCGGACTATCGACGGACGCTGAGACAGCGCAACGAGGCGCTGCTGGCGTGGACGCCCGGCGCCGAGTCGGACCGGATCGTCGATGTCTGGACCGAGCGTCTGGTCGAGTACGGGAGCAAGGTCATCGCGGCGCGACTGGCCTTCCTCCCGAGGTTCAGCATTGCCGTCGCTCGCGTGCACCAGCACGTGGCCGGTGGCGGGGAACTGAACCTGGAGTACCGCGGGAACGTCGTCCCGGCTGCCGACGCACGGTCGCTGGTCGACGACCTCCCCGGCGATGTGACGCTGGCGGCTCAGCACGATCTCGTTGAGCCGGTGCGCGAGCGGTTCCGTGACGCGCTCGAACGCGTGTCCGAGGACGAGCGGAGAAGAGGGTTCACGCTCGTCGGACCGCACCGTGGAGATCTCGAGGTGAGGCTCGACGGACGCGTGCTCCGTCAGTTCGGTTCGCAGGGGCAGCACCGCACGGCCGCCATCGCGCTCAAGCTCGGTGAGGCCGCGGTGCTCGACGAAGAGGGACACGGCGTCATCGTGCTCCTCGACGACATCCTCAGCGAACTCGACGCCGAGCGCGGCGAAGCGCTTGTCGAGTGCACGAGCGAGTTCGGCCAGACGTTGATGACGTCGACACGTCTGCTTCCGGAAGGATACGCGGGCGCCGGGAAGAGCGCGGTCTTCCGCGTGGAGGGCGGGGAGGTGGTTCGGCAGTGAGGCGTCGTCGCGCGGAACCCATCGGCAAGATCCTCGCCGAACTGATCGAGAAGCTCGGGATCGCGGCGAAGATGTCCGAGCAGCGTGCGGTGACCGAGTGGGCCGAGATCGTCGGCGAGAAGGTTGCCGCCCACACCAGAGCGGTGCGTGTCGACAAGGGCAGACTGTTCGTCGAGGTCGACAGTCCGGTCTGGTCGCAGGAGCTGACGTTCATGAAGCGCAAGATCATGCGCGAGATCAATCGGAGGATAGGCAGGGAGGCAATCGAACACGTGCATTTCGTGCTTGGAGGTTCGAAGCCCCATGACCCCATCAGCAACTCTGGAAAAGACGAGGAAGATGGCAAAGGCTAAGAAGAAACCGGCCGCGAAGGCCAAGGCGAAGCCGGCCGCAAAGAAGACGGCTGCCGCCAAGGCGGCGGCAAAGCGGAAGCCGAAGGCTTCCGCAGGCAAGGCGAAGGCCAAGGCCAAGCCGAAGAAGACGCCGGCCAAGAAGGCGGCCGCGCGGAGCGCGGCTAAGCCGAAGCCAAAGGCTTCGGCAGCGAAGAAGACCACGAAGAAGAAGGTCGCCGCGAAGAAGAAGCCGACCGATGCCAAGGCAGCGGCTAAGTCGAAGGCCAAGACAACGACGAAGGCTGCTCCCAAGTCGAAGCCGGTTCAGCGCACGAAGTCCGGCAAGATCAAGGCCGAGAAGCCGAAGGCCTCGGAGCCCGAGTCGATCGAGAAGCAGCTCTTCGAGGAGTTCCCGCTGGATGAGAAGAAGGGTGGGGGGAAGCCGGGATACGACGCGAAGCACATCCAGGTCCTCAAGGGACTCGAGGCGGTCCGCAAGCGCCCGGCCATGTACATCGGCGACACGGGCAAGCGCGGTCTTCATCATCTCATCTCAGAGGTCGTTGACAACTCTGTGGATGAGGCGATGGCGGGCGTCTGCGACAAGATCAAGGTCGTCCTCAACAAGGACGGGAGCGTCACGGTCGAGGATAACGGCCGCGGCATCCCCGTCGGTATCCACCCCGAGCAGAAGAAGTCGGCGCTCGAGGTCGTAATGACCGTTCTCCATGCGGGCGGCAAGTTCGACAAGTCGACCTACAAGGTCTCCGGCGGTCTGCACGGCGTCGGCGTCTCGGTCGTCAACGCGCTCTCCGAGTGGTGTCGCGTCGAGGTGGCGCGCGACGGCGCGGTGCACGCGCAGTCGTACAAGCGCGGCGTGCCCGAGGGCAAGGTCAAGGTCGTCGGCAAGCGGAAGAAGACCGGGACCAAGACGACCTTCTATCCCGACAGCGAGGTGTTCGAGGAGGTCGTCTTCGAGTTCGAGATCGTCGCGAACCGCTGTCGCGAGCTGGCGTTCCTCAACGCCGGGCTCATGATCAGCGTCGAGGACGCGAACACCGGGAAGAGCGAGGACTTCAAGTTCAAGGGCGGACTGTCCGAGTTCGTCAAACACATCAACGCGAACCACACGCCGCTCCACAAGAAGGTGGTCCACTTCGAGCGCGAGCGCGACGAGACGGTCGTCGAGGTCGCGTTCCAGTACAATGATGTGTTCCGCCCGAGCATCTTCTCGTACGCGAACAACATCAACACGGTCGAGGGCGGCACGCATCTGACCGGTTTCAAGCAGGCGCTGACACGCACGATCAACACCTACGGCGAGAAGAACAACCTCCTCGGCAAGAAGGCCCAGACCGTCTCGGGCGATGACTGTCTCGAGGGTCTCGCCGCGGTCGTCAGTGTCAAGGTCAAGGAGCCGCAGTTCGAGGGTCAGACGAAGACCAAGCTCGGCAACAGCGAGATCAAGGGTCTCGTCGCCTCTATTGTAGGAGAGGGGCTCGCCGAGTTCTTCGAGGAGACGCCGTCGGTCGCGAAGAAGATCGTCAACAAGGCGGTCTCGGCGTCGCAGGCGAGAACGGCCGCGCGGAAGGCGCGCGACCTCGCCCGCAGGAAGACGGTGCTCGAAAGCGGTTCGCTCCCCGGCAAGCTCGCCGACTGTTCCATCACCGACCCCGAGCTCTGCGAGCTGTTCCTGGTCGAGGGTGATTCGGCGGGTGGCTCCGCGAAGATGGGACGCGACCGCCGGTTCCAGGCGATCCTCCCGCTTCGCGGCAAGATTCTCAACGTGTTCAAGGCGCGTCTCGACAAGGTGTTCAGCAACGACGCGATCGGCACTATCATCACCGCGCTCGGGACCGGGCTCAAGGAGATGGGCGACAACAGTGATGCGCAGGAGAGCCTCAGCCTTGACTCGCTCCGCTACAGCAAGACCATCATCATGACCGATGCCGACGTGGACGGGGCGCACATCCGTACGCTGCTTCTGACCTTCTTCTATAGATACATGCGCGACCTCATCGAGAACGGGCATGTCTACATCGCGCAGCCGCCGCTCTACCGCGTGAAGAAGGGGAAGGAAGAGGTCTACGCATACAGCGAGAAGGAGCTGCAGCGCGTGCTCAAGCGTATGGGCGGCAAGGACGGCGCGCATATCCAGCGATTCAAGGGTCTCGGTGAGATGAACGCGGACCAGCTCTGGGCGACGACGATGGACCCCGAGCGCCGCGTGATGCTCAAGGTATCGATCGAGAACGCCGCCGAGGCGGATGAGATATTCGACGTCCTCATGGGTGACGCGGTCGAGCCGCGGAGGAAGTTCATCGAGGACCACGCCGATCAGGTAACGAACCTCGACGTCTAGTGCGAACGAACACGATGAGAGGAACAGATGGCTAACGACACACAGCGAATTCTTCCGGTCGTCATCGAAGACGAGATGAAGAAATCGTACATCGATTACGCGATGAGCGTGATCGTGTCACGAGCGCTGCCGGACGCCCGGGACGGGCTCAAACCGGTGCAGCGCCGCATCCTCGTCGCGATGGACGAACTCGGCGTTGCGCACAACAAGCCGTACCGGAAGTCGGCGAAGATCTCCGGTGACGTGACGGGTAACTATCACCCGCACGGCACCAGCGCGGTCTACGACGCGATGGTCCGAATGGCGCAGGAGTGGTCGCTCCGCTACCCGCTCGTCGAGGGCCAGGGTAACTTCGGCTCCATCGACGGCGACAGCGCGGCGGCCGAGCGGTACACCGAGGCGAGGCTTCGCAGGACCGCCGAGGACCTGCTCGACGACCTCAAGAAGGACACGGTCGACTTCTCGCCGAACTACGATGAGACGCGCGAGGAGCCGACGGTTCTTCCGGCGAAGCTCCCGAACCTTCTGATGAACGGCGCCACCGGCATCGCGGTCGGCATGGCGACCAACGTCCCGCCGCAGAACCTCGGCGAGCTCGCGGAAGGCATCACGGCCGTCATCGACGACCCGAAGCTTCCCGACGAAGAGCTCCTCAAGATGGTCAAGGGGCCCGACTTCCCGACCGGCGGCATCATCTTCGGACGGAGCGGGATCCGCGACGCGTACATGACGGGGCGCGGGCGTATCGTCATGCGCGCGCGGGCGAACACCGAGACGCACCAGAACGGCTCGGAGAGCATCATCGTCACCGAGATCCCGTTCATGGTCAACAAGTCGAACCTGATCACGGCGATCGCCGATCTGGTTCGCAACGGGAAGATCGAGGGCATCCGCGACATCCGCGACGAGTCGGACCGCGACGGCATCCGTATCGTCATCGACCTCAAGCGCGACGCGATGGCGGCGGTCATTCTCAATCTGCTCTACAAGCACACGCAGATGCAGTCGACCTTCGGCGCCATCCTTCTTGCGCTGGTCGACGGCGTCCCGAAGGTGATGAAGCTCCGCGAGATGATCGACGAGTTCATCCGTCATCGCGAGGACGTCATCATCCGGCGGACGAAGTTCGAGCTCGCCAAGGCGGAGGCTCGCGCGCACATCCTCGAGGGTCTGAAGAAGGCGCTCGATCACATCGACGAGATCATCCAGATCATCAAGAAGTCGAAGGACAGCGACGACGCGCGGAAGAAGCTCATCAAGCGCTTCAAGTTCTCGGAGATCCAGGCGCAGGCGATCCTCGACATGCGGCTCCGCAGGCTCACCGGCCTGCAGCGGAAGCAGCTCGAGGACGAGTACAAGGAGCTCATCAAGCTCATCGCCACGCTCAAGGGGATCCTCGAGAGCCGCGCCAAGGTGCTCCAGATCATCAAGGACGATCTGATGGCGGGCGTCGAGGCGTACGGCGACGAGCGGCGCACCGAGATCGTCGACGCGACGACCGACTTCTCGATCGAGGATCTGATCGCCGAGGAGGACATGGCGATCACGATCTCGCACGGGAACTACATCAAGCGTCTGCCGGTCGGCACCTACCGTCGTCAGCAGCGCGGCGGCAAGGGCATCACGGCGATGGGGACGAAGGAAGATGACTTCGTCGAGCATCTCTTCATCGCCTCGACCCACGACTACATCATGTTCTTCACGCAGAGCGGCCACTGTCACTGGCTGCGGGTCCACGAGATCCCGCAGGCGGGACGCGCCGCGCGCGGGAAGGCGATCGTCAACATCCTCGCCATTCCGAAGGACGAGCACATCGCCGCGTTCGTTCCGGTGCGCGAGTTTGACGACAAGCGGTTCATCGTGATGGCGACCGAGAAGGGCGTGGTCAAGAAGACGCGTCTGTCGGCGTTCTCGCATCCGCGTCGCGGCGGCATCAAGGCGATGGGGGTGGACAAGGACGACGAGCTCATCGCGGTCTCGATCACCGACGGAGGCTGTGACATCTTCCTGGCCAAGCGGCAGGGGAAGGCGATCCGCTTCCACGAGAGCGACGTCCGCGAGATGGGTCGCGGCGCACGCGGTGTGCGCGGCACGGCCCTCGAGAAGGGCGATCACGTCGTCGGCATGGCCGTCGTTGCGGCGGGTCAGGAGAGTACGGTGCTCTCCATCACCGAGCACGGGTACGGCAAGCGGACGCAGATCCCCGACTACCGTGTGATCAAGCGCGGCGGCAAGGGTGTCATCTCGATCAAGGCGAACAAGCGCAACGGCGAGGTTGTTGCGATGAAGGTCGTCGGCGAGACCGACCATGTGATGATCATGACCGCCAACGGCATCATGATCAGACTCCCCGTGAGCGGCATCTCGCTCATCGGGCGCAACACACAGGGTGTGAAGGTCATCAACCTCAACGACGGTGACCGGGTCATTGGTGTTGCGCGGGTCGCTACCGACGAGTAGTTTGGAAGTATGACGCGGCGAGGGGCCGCGGGTCGATCCACGGCCCCCGTCGCGCGAAGACGCACACGGCCGCGTGCGCATGGCGGGATACGCCGCGCGCGGCAAGTTGGTTCCACGGCAGGTGGCGCGAGGCTGAACGCATCCACATCGTGCTTGAGTTCACCGGACGATGCGGTCGGCCCCAGCTCTGCGTGCACTGCTGGCGGGCGCGATGTCCGGCTCCGGCGTTCCGCCGGTACCGGGGAGACCGTCCGCGCGAGGAGTCGTCCCTTGGGCCGCGTCGAACGGACCGCCCTGATCTCGATGGGGATCAACGCCGCGCTCATCGTTCTCAAGATGGCGCTGGCGTTCCTCTCCGGGAGTCTCGCGCTCGTCGCCGATGCGTGGCACTCCGCGTCCGACCTCGCCACGACGGCCATCGTCTGGGCGGGCGCCCGGATCTCGCGCCGTGAGAACCGCGCCAACCTTGCCATCATCGAGAACGTCATCGGTATCATCATCGGGCTGCTCATCTTCTGGGCGGCGTACGGCATCTTCCGCCGCGTCTCCGTAGTCGCGGCCGCCACCGTCCGCAACCTCCCCATTGCCATCGTCGGTACGCTTCTCTGCGCGCTCGTCTCCTACTACGCCGCGCAGTACAAGCTCTACGTCGGCCGCGAGGCGGGGAGCGCGAGCCTCATCGCCGACGGCTACCATTCCCGCATGGACATGCTCACCAGTGTCGCCGTTGTCATCGGACTCATGGGACATGCGATCGGGATCGAGCTCGACCGTATCGCGGCCGTGGTCGTGACCGTGTTCATCGTCGGGTCGGGTGTCGAGATCCTCTCGGCGGCGATCACCGGCCTCAGAGGCGGTACCATCACGAGGACCGGAGGGTTCGCGCGGCTGGCCGAGACGAAGCCGGTCGCGTGGATATCATCCTGTCTCGAGAGAACCGGTGCCGGCGAGCGTGTCCGGTACGCGTGGCTCTGGTGTCTCAGGCCGCGAACGCGCCGGCGCGCGCTCAGGCTGGCTATCTGGGTCGTGATCCTTGCGTGGGCTTCGACCGCGCTCGTCTTCGTCGGGCCGGGGCACGAGGGCGTGCTCGTCAGGTTCGGCCAGGCGCAGGAGGGAGCGCTCGCTCCCGGCGCACACGTGAAGATCCCGTGGCCGGTCGACCGCATCGAGCGCGTCGCGATGCCGCTGGTGCGCCGCGTCGAGGTCGGGTTCCGGACGCGCGAGGTCCCGCGCGCCGTCACGAAGGTCGCCGAGGAGTTCTACGCGACGCTCTGGGAGAGCCGTCACGCCGCGGGCACCTACGAGAAGCTTCCGGAGGAAGCGCTCCGTCTCACCGGCGACGAGAACATCGTCGACATGAACATCGTGCTGCTCTATCGCGTCTCCGACGCGCGCGACTACCTCTATACTATCTCCGACCCCGAGGCCTACATTCGCTCGGTGGCCGAGTACGTTCTCGGAGTGACGACCGGGTCGCGGTCGATCGACGACGTGCTCACGGTCGACCGCGCGCTGTTCGAGACCGCGCTTGTGGCTGAGGTCCAGGCCGCGCTCGACACAGCCGAGGTCGGCGTCGAGATCCTCGGAGTCCGGCTCCAGGATATCCACCCGCCGCTCGAGGTCGTCCCGGCGTTCCGGGATGTCGCGAGCGCCCGCGAGGACAAGAACCGCATTATCAATGAGGCCTACGGATACATGAACCAGACCGTGCCGCGCGCCCGGGGCGAGGGGCAGCAGCTCATCTCCGAGGCGAGTGGCGCAAGCCATGCGCGGCAGAGCCGCGCGGTAGGCGACGCCACCCGCTTCACGCTGATGGCGGAGCGGTACGCACGAGCGAAGAACGTTCACGAGACGCGCCTCTATATAGAGACGATGGAGAAGCTTCTGGTGGGCGTTGAGAAGTACATCGTGAGTGAGGATGTCGACCTGAAGGGGTACGACGTCAGACTGTACGACCAGACGCTGGGCATGCGGTTGCCGACGGGCGAGTAGCCGCGGCGGATTGTCCCGGCGTCGGAGCAGCGGGGCGCGAGCGCGCCCGCAGTGAGAGAGGATCCTACGCATGAAACAACGCTTCTATGGCCTGGCCGTCCTGATCGTGCTGCTGCTGCTCGCACGGTCCGCCGTGTTCGTCGTCGACGAGACACAGACGGCCATCGTCACGCAGTTCGGCAGTCCGGTGCGGGTGGTGGAGGAGGCGGGGTTGAACTGGAAGCTCCCGCAGCCGGTGCAGGCAGTCAGGTTCTTCGACAGCCGTCTTCTGGTCTTCGACCCGAAGCCGACCGAGTTCCTTACGAACGACAAGAAGAACATCGTTGCCGACGCGTATGTTGCGTGGCGCATCGCCGAGCCACGCACGTTCCTCGAGACCGTCACCGACCGCGAGGGCGCGGAGGTGCGGATGGCTGATATCGTCGCATCGGAGATGGGAGCCGCCCTTGGTCAGTATCCGCTGACCGCGCTCATCTCGACGAACCCGGAGGAGATGCGCATCACCGAGATCATGGGTGTCGTGACCGAGGGGTGTCGCGCGACAGCGGCCGCCAACTTCGGCATCGACGTCGCCGAGGTGCGGATGAAGCGGCTCGCCTTCCCCGAGCAGAACAAGCAGAGCGTGTTCGACCGCATGCGCGCCGAGCGTGAGCGGACGGCCAAGCGCTATCGTTCGGAGGGGGAGGAAGAGGCCATCGCGGTCCGCGCTGAGGCGGACCGGCAGCGGCAGGAGATCCTGGCGACAGCGTATCAGGAGGCGGAGGGCATCCGCGGCGCCGGCGAGGCGTCGGCGATGCGGATCTACGGTGCCGCCTACAACGCGGACCCGGAGTTCTACGAGTTCCTCCGGACGCTCGAATCGTACTCGACGATCCTCGACGACCGGACGACGCTCGTCCTCTCGTCGGACTCGGATCTTCTCGAGCTCCTCAATAGCAAGAACAACTGACACGCCGGGGCCGACCCGGCCATGGCGGCCTAGCAGCGAGCGAGGCAGCGTGAGCGAGAACGGACACAGCGACAACATCTGGGCGGATGAGGGCCGCGGACGGTTCTCGGTCCGGTCGGACATGCAGGCCGGTCTGCCGAGAGTCCGGCGCCTCGGGCGGCTGTTCCTGCTGCTGTTGCTCGCGATGTATATACTGTCAGGCATATATGTGGTTCAGCCCGACGAGCGGGGCGTTGTCACCCGGTTCGGTCGGGTCATGGCCGACGACATCCAGCCCGGCATCCACTACCGCATCCCGTGGCCCGTGGAGCGCGTGTTCACGCCGCAGGTGACCTCGATCAAGCGGATGAGCGTGGGCTACCGGATCGTGGACCGCGTCCGGGGGGTGGCCCCGACGGCGCGCGAGGCCCAGTTCGTCACGGGGGATGAGAACATCATCGAGGCCCAGATGCTCGTCCAGTACGTGGTGAAGGACGCCTCAGATTACCTCTTCTCTATAGAGGAGCCGCACTGGCTTGTCAGAAGGGCCTGCGAGGCGGTCCTGACCGAGCGTGTGGCCGCGATCACGGTCGACGACATCCTCACCACAGCCAAGCTCGAGGTCGAGGCCGATGTGAAGGTGGCGACGCAGGAGGTCCTGGACGGCTACGGGGCCGGGATCGACATCGTCGCGGCCCACATCCAGGACGTCACGCCGCCCCGCGAGGTCGCGGACGCCTTCCGCGACGTGGCGAGTGCGCGCGAGGACAGAAACCGCATCATCCAGGAGGCCAACGGCTACGCCAACCGCGTCATCCCCATGGCGCGCGGCGAGGGCCAGGAACTGATAATCGCCGCCCGGGGAGACAGCGCCTCAGCGGTGAGCAGAGCCACCGGCGACACCGACCGGTTCACCGCGGTTCTCTCGGAGTATCAGAACGCACGCACCGTCTCGCGCACACGCCTGTGGCTCGAGACGATGGAGGCCGTCCTCGCCACCGTCAGAAAGTACGTCGTCGAGCCCGACGGCGACCTCGATCTGCGCTTCATGGAGACGCGTCAGTAGCGCCTCCAGACGCCGCCCTCACTGGACACCGAGTCACCGCCAAAGAGCCCCTGACCGGGGCTTTTCCTCTTGACACTCTGGAGAGCCTAAAGCTAGACTCTCTTGGGCTATACGGCGTTTTCTTATGTCCGCAGCGCGGGCGGAGATCAGTACGGATTCGACCCGCGAGGAACATTCAGTTGAAAGGACTGTCTGTTACTTGCTGGCCCGAGAAGTCTCACCCCAGTCGCGGTAGGTTGATAGCGGGCCCCGGGTGCGCCTCCTTTATAGAGGAGTGACGCCGCGGGGTTTCTGTGTGACTGGGAGCGGCCGGCGGGAATCTTCAAGCGAGAGGGCTTGCCAGGATGAAAGAAGTCTTCATCGGTCGAGAGAACCTTCTCAAGCTCATCGGGCGTTGGGCGAAGGACCACCGGGTTTACGTCCCGGTCACCTTCGACATCATGAATCATCCCGAGACGCCCGACTACGAGCTCGTGAAGGAGGAGGTGCCGGCGTCGCTCGAACTCCACGGCGCGTGTCCGGCGCAGACCCCCAAGTCGTTCCTCTTCTACTCCCGCGAGGTCGTCTCCAAGTATCCCAACAGCAACCCCGAGGCTGAGGTGGAGGCTCCGCCGACCGTCCTTGTCGGCCCGCGGGCGTGTGACCTCGAGGGGATCAAGAAGTTCGACAAGGTCTACTGGAGCACCAAGCACTTCACCGAGGAGTACGACGATCCGTTCTACATCGAGAAGCGCGAGAACACGACGATCGTCTCGGTCGACTGCACGGCTGCCAAGGAGACCTGCTTCTGCACGATAGTCGGCGGCAAGCCGTACGTTGATGCCGACTTCGACCTGAACATCTCGCCCGTCGAGAACGGCTACATCCTCTCGGTCGGTTCCGAGAAGGGTGAGAAGCTGATGGCCGGAAGCGACGACCTCACCTCCGAGGTCACCGGTGGTCACCACGATGAGCAGAAGCGCATCCGCGGTTCGGTAACGGAAGCCATCGAGCGGCAGAACGCGGAGTTCAAGGTCGACGTGCCGTACGACAAGCACGAACTCGGAAGCGACGAGGACGCCTGGGCGCACGTCACCGCCAACTGCGTCGGCTGCGGCGCGTGCAACCGCGCGTGTCCGACCTGCACCTGCTTCCTGCTCTGGGATCAGAAGGCGGACGGCGGCTACGAGCGCACGCGGAACTGGGACACCTGCCTGTCCATCGGCTACGCCAGGACCGGCGGCGGCGGGAACTCTCGCGCCAACCTCCCGCAGCGGCTTGAGAATCGTATCCGCTGCAAGATGGAGTACTCGCGCGACCGCTACAAGCTGGTGACCTGTACCGGCTGCGGCAGATGCATCGACGTCTGCATGGGCCGGATCGATATGAGAGAAGCAATCAAGCACGTAGTCACGGAGATGGCGAAGGCATGAAAAACCTCTACAGGCCAATAGAGAGCGTCATTGAAGACATCAAGAAGGAGACGCACAACATCACGACGTATCGGTTCCGTCCGAAGGAGCCGATCTCGTTCAAGGCCGGTCAGTTCGTCGAGCTGACGGTGCCCGGTGTTGGAGAGGCGCCCTTCACGCCATCGTCGAACCCGGCTGTCACCGAGACGATGGAGATCACCATCATGAGGGTCGGGTGCGTGACGGAGGCTCTCGAGAAGATGAAGGTGGGGGACACGGTCGGTATTCGGGGTCCGTACGGAAACGCGTACAACCTCGAGGACTTCGACGACAAGAACATCGTCATCGTCGGCGGCGGTGTTGGACTGGCTCCGCTCCGCTCGCTCATCCTCGCCCTCTTCGAGAACGTCGAGAAGTACAAGAGGATCTCGATCCGCTACGGCGCGCGCACCCCGATGGACATCGTCTATGCGGACGCGCTTCCGGAGTGGGAGAAGTATCCGAACGTCGACGTTCACCTCACGATCGACGAGCCCTACCCCGGGTGGCAGGGAACGGTCGGCGTGGTCACGGTCCTGCTTGAGGACCTGCCTCTGTTGACGACCGCGAACGTGGACGACCTGCCGTTCACCGTGGAGAACGCGGTGGCCTGCGTCTGCGGACCTCCGATCATGCTCAAGTTCGTCAACATGGCGCTCCTCGAGAAGGGCTTCGACCCGAACCAGATCTACCACTCGATGGAGCGGAACATGAGCTGCGGTCTCGGCAAGTGCGGGCACTGCATGATGGGCGAGTACTACATCTGTAAGGACGGGGCCGTCATGACCGCGGCACAGGTTGCGAAGTTCGAGGATCCGTTCTAGTCGTCAACTCTCAGGGGAAGTCAATATGCCACAGACTACCAAAGCGTCATGTCTGATGTGCTCCCTCCAGTGCGGCTTCGCCATGGAGGTGGACGCGGGTGTACCCGTGAGGGTGGACTTCGACGGGGACTCTCCGTTGGCCCACGGGTCGCTCTGCGCCAGAGGGCACTACAACCTCGAGCTTCTGCTGCACCCCAAGCGTTTCCTCGCAGCGACGGTCAACCGCCGCAGGGTTCCGTGGGGAACGGGTGTGACGAAGGTCGCGGAGAAGTTGGGCGAGATCAAGAGCACGCATGGCGGAGACGCCATCGGCGTCATCCTCGGGACCGAGCTCTCTAATGAGGACTATGAGACGGCCGCGGGGTTCGCGTCAGGTGTGCTCGGCACGAAGAATATAGGTGTCGCGTACGACGGGAACGACTACCCGTTCCTGATGGGCGGAGGAGCCGGGGACGCGACGCCCGAGGACCTCGACGACGCGGACTGCTTCCTGCTCATCGGTGACGTCTTCTGGGGGCACCCGACCGTCTCGAAGCGCATCATCACGGCTCGTCACAAGAGCCGCTCGCATCACGTCATCACGATCAACCCGTACCGCACGAACACCGACTGGTTCGCCGACGCGCACCTCCAGCCGGCGGTCGGCGCCGAGTCGCTCGTTCTCGCCGCGCTCCTCAAGGGGATGAACGCGCAGGGTGTTCCGTCGGTCGACGTCACCCAGGCGGCGATAGCGGCCGGCATCGATCCTTCCGACATCGACATCGTCGCGAAGAGGCTTCGCCAGTTCAAGAAGGTCGTGGTCGTCGTCTCGTCGCGGTTCGGCGATTCGGCCGGCGGGTATCTGACGGCGAAGCTCGCCGCCAAGATCGCCAGCGTCGTTCACGGCAAGTACGCGCCGCTGTTCCGCGGCGGCAACGCGATCGGCGCGTTCAAGCGGATCGGCGGGGCGAAGACGGCCGCGGAGATCCTTCACGGCGTTGCGGAGAAGCAGATCAAGGCGCTCCTCGTTCTCGGGCCCGACGTGGTCCAGCTCTACCCCGGCGCGGTGAGCGCCGGCGACCTCGAGGGGCTTGAGTTCCTCGCGGCGGGAGCTGCATTCGAGAACGACACGACGAAGCACTCGGACGTCGGTCTCCCGCTCGCGGTGTGGACCGAGTACCCGGGCACCTACGATCCTTCGTTCGGATTCTCGACGAAGATCGACACCGGTCTCGCGGCGCAGGGCGACGGCCTCGCCGCGGGCGAGATGCTCAAGGACATTGCCAAGGACATGGGCGCCACCATCAGCGCGGCCGCTCCGGTGGAACACCCCGAGCTTGCCATCGACGATGAGCAGGTGCTGAAGGGTATGAAGAGCACCGACGGGCTCACGCTCGTCGAGGGTATCCACCCGCTCCACCGCTGGGACGGAACGCTGACCGGCCGGATGAGTTTCCCGCAGGCGCAGAGCCCGTACTGCGAGCTCTGGATCGGCGAGGAGCCGGCGGCGGCGAACGGTATCGAGCAGGGCGCGAGCGTGGTCGTGACCACCGAGCGCGGCGAGACCCAGATCATCGCGACCGTGACCGATCGGATGCCGGGCGGCGTCATCGCCGTTCCGAGCTACGTGCCGGACGCGCGCGGACTGATGGTCTGGACCCTGAATCCCAAGACCAAGTGGTTCGATGTCACCACCTCCGGCGTGAAGGTCACGCCCGAAGGTTAACACCGTGTCGCGGCGACGAGTCGTCGCGCGACTCAGCGACAAGCCCGGGAGAGCTGGATGAACTGTAGAAACGTCCTGGACTACGGGCGCTGCATCAGCTGCAAGAGCTGCCTCGCGGCATGCTTCTACTCGCACAACATGCAGAACCAGCTCGAGGCCTCACCGGTCCTCACGAACATCGTGCTGCAGATGAACTGCCGGCACTGCGAGCAGCCGCTCTGTGAAGCGGCCTGTCCGCAGGAGGCGATCAAGCGGCGCGACGACGGACTGGTGGTGCGCAGCAATGTGAAGTGCAGCGGCTGTACGTCGTGTGCCCAGGCGTGCCCCTTCGGAGCCATCGACCTCCTGAAGACGCGCCACACCCTCGACAAGTGTGACCTCTGCAAGTGGCGCACGCTTGAGGGGAAGGATTCCATGTGCGCGGGGACCTGTGTATCCGGCGCCAGGACCTTCGAAGAGATCGGCGACACCGAGCGTGAGGCCGGCGCCCCGATGCGCGGCGCGCGGACCGTGGCGAAGACGGTGCGGCGGACGAGGTAGCCGACACTCAGGGGACTCGCAGACACGTAAGTCAAAGAGAGAGGTAACAGGATGGCTTCGACAGTCGGGTTGATTCTGAGCTTCCTCATCTTCCCCGGTCTGCTCTTCACTGCCGTCGGCGGCCTCGTCACGCAGTGGGTGGACCGGAAGGTGAGCGCGTTGGTGCAGTGGCGGGTGGGCCCGCCGTGGTACCAGCCGTTCGCGGACATTCTCAAGCTGCTGGGGAAGGAGATCGTCGTTCCCGCAGGAGCGAAGCGGGCCGGGTTCTTCCTGGCGCCGCTGGCGGGGCTGGCGGCGGTGGGTATCGTTTCGACGATCCTCCGACT
>JAPEKQ010000020.1 GCA_029990205.1 bacterium | reverse complement strand
TGGCATGGAGAACCCCCTCTCGCTGTCCAGCCCAAGTCTACACACTCAAGCTGGATCAGTTCTAGGGGGTCAGGTCAAGGCCGCCAGGCTGATCCAGTCATCGTCGGCCCCGAAGCGGACGGCGAGCGCCCAGTGGTCGTTGTCGACCGTCGGCACCTCGGCGTGAATCGCGCAGGCGACCGTACAGACCAGCGCCCCGCTGATGTCGATGAACGGGCTGATGAGCGCGTTCTGGAGATTGCCGGGGATGTGACTCGTGTCGGCGTCGTCGCCGCACCACCAGCTGTGCGGGTCCGAGTACGCGGGACACCGTCGGTCGATGATATGCCAGTAGTCGCCGGCCGCACCGGGGACACTGGGTGTACAGAGACCACCGCCGGACCCGTCATCGAGGAAGTAGACCTGCCCGCCGTAGAAGTCGTAGATCTTGATGTTGTCGACGTGATAGGCGCCGCCGACCGACTCGTAGAGACCATCCTCGTCAGAGTACGCTCCATCCGAGATGAACCGGAACCGCGCCTCGACCGGGTCATCGACCGTGTCGAGCGGGTAACCGTACGCGCCGAGATCAACCCAGGCGCCGCCCGGAATCAGTCCATCGTACCCGTCGTTGAGATCGACGAACACACCTCCCTGCTTCGCCTGAACGTATGTGTAGTCGTAGTTCTCTTCGCTGTCGTAGTAGTGCGCGAAGGTGAGCACCGGATAGGTAGCGCCGCTGACGTCGACCGCGGGGAGCTCGAGGCGATCGTCCCACGCATTACCGTAGCCGCCGTCGGCGTCGTAGTCGAACGTGCCACACCACCAGTGGTCGGTCCCGTCGAACGGGATGTAGTCATCGATGTGGAACTGCGGCGTGGCGGTCGCTGTGTAGTCGACGTGTGTCCAGCCGTTCTCCCCGCTCTCCATATCATCAAAGAAGAAGACGTCCCGCGATTGGGAGCGGCTGATGAACTCGGGCGTGCTGGCGGGAACTGCAAGCTGCGGAACGGACGCCGTGCTCGCTGCGGCGGCGAGCAGCACGAGTGAGACGAGAACGAGTCTCATGACTCCTCCAATTGGGACCGGCGCTTCTCACTCGACGCGACAGCGAGGAGGCCGATCGGTCAGAACCGAGTGTCTATGGTATGGATGTTACCATTATAGCACATGCTGTCATGGAACTCCATCCCGTTCTCCTGTGGTCACGTCGGCGTATGGTATCGTCGGGGCATGAGTCATACGGCAGACACCGGCGGTCCGATCCGCCTCAAGACGAAGGTCCATCACCCCTACCGCGGGAGGACCGTCCTCGAGTTCCTCTGCGAGCGGTTCAAGTACCATCCACGCGAGACGTGGCTCGAACGGCTCGCGTCCGGAAGCATCCGGCTGAACGGTCGGGTTGCGTCCCCCGACACGGTCGTCGAGGCCGACGACACAGTCGAGTACGAGATCGACATCGTCGAACCCGAGGTCGACTTCGGCTACGACATCGTGCACGAGGATGCCGACCTCATCGCCGTCTCGAAGTCCGGCAACATCCCGGTCCACGCCAGCGGCAACTACATCACGCACACGCTCATTGCGCGGGTCCGCGAGGACCTCGGTGAGAAGGTCCATCTCTGCCACCGGTTGGACAGGGAGACGAGCGGCGTCGTGCTGCTCGCACGAAACGTGGAAGCTCGCCGAGAGATGGGTCGTGCGTTCGAGGATGGACGGGTCGGGAAGAGCTACATCGCGGTTGCTCGCGGCGAACCGGCGGACGACTCGTTCGAGTGCACGCGCGCGCTCAGGAAGATCGGGAAGCAACATCCGATCCCGAGGACCGTCATCGACGACCGCGTCGGCAAGCCGGCCCGGACGACGTTCCGCGTCCTCGAGCGGTTCGATGGGTTCAGCGTCATCAAAGCCTCGCCTGAGACCGGGCGAACGAACCAGGTCCGCGTCCACCTCGAGGTCTCCGGTTGCCCGATCGTTGGTGACAAGACCTACGGACTACCGGCGCGTCTCCTCAGGAAGATGGTGGCCGACGCCGGCGACCCGGAGGTCCGCGCTCACCTCATCCTCCCCCGCCATGCGCTTCACCACGCCCGCATGCGGTTCGCGCATCCAACGACCGGCGCCCCGACCGAAATCGGGGCGCCGCTGCCCGGCGACATGAGAGCCTTTCTGGAGGAGCGCCGGGGAAGAGTGTGACCTGCTCTGCTTCCCGGCATCCCGGTCTCCTTTCGGGAGGGACGCCGGGCGAAACCGTGGCGCGCTGCTACTCGAACCGCAGCGCTTCAATGGGATTGAGCATCGCCGCCTTCCTCGCCGGGTAGTATCCGAAAAACACGCCGATACATGCGGCGAACCCGAAGGCGATGCCGACCGTCGCCGGTAGGATGACGGTCGTCAGCCCGACGAAGTCGTTGAGCAGATACGCGACCAGGTATGCCAGTGCGGTCCCGATCGCCCCGCCCGTAAGACTCAGAACGATCGACTCGGTCAGGAACTGCGAGAGCACGTCGCGGCCGTGCGCGCCGACCGCCATGCGGATACCGATCTCGCGCGTCCGCTCGGTGACCGAGACGAGCATGATGTTCATGATCCCGATGCCGCCGACGATGAGCGACACCGCCGCCACCGCGCCGAGGAGGAGCGTCAGCACGTCCGTCACCGAGGACACCGTCTCCATGATCTCCGCCTGGGTCATCACCTCGAAGTCGTCGTCCGCCCCGCGGGCGAGATCGTGCGACTCGCGTAGGATGGAACTGACCTCGGCCTGCGCCTCCTCGCTCTGCTCGAGCGTTACGGCGCTCGCCATGATCATCGAGACGTAGTGGCCGCTCCCCTGCTGGCCTGCCAGCCTGTAGAGCGCGGTCGAAGCCGGGACCATGATCACGTCGTCCTCGTCCTGCCCTCTCCCCGAAGTGCCCTTCTCCTCGAGAACGCCGATGACCGTGAAGGGTGTGTTGTTGATGCGGACGCGCTCGCCGACCGGGTCGTCGCTGCCGAAAAGCTCCTCGACGACCGTCTGCCCCAGCACGGCGACCTTGCTCTTGGTCTTTTCCTCGCGCTCGGTGAACATCTCGCCCGACGCGATCTCCCACTCCCTGACATCGAGGTACTCGGGCCACACGCCGCTCACCGACGTGCTCCAGTTCCCGTCGCCGCCGATGGCCTGCGCGTTCGTGCTCACGACCGGTGAGACCGCCGTCAGCAGCGTCGCCTCATCGCGGAGGTACTCGACGTCGTCCATCGTGAGCGTGTTGCGCGACCCGGCGCCCTGGCTGACACCCTGTGATTCCGCGGTCGCCGGACGGATCATCAGCATGTTCGCGCCCATCGACGAGATCTGGTCCTCGATGTCGGCCGATGCCCCGGTCCCTACGCCCACCATCACGATGACCGCGCCGACACCGATGACGACGCCCAGCGATGTCAGCAGGCTTCGCATCCTGCTTCGCACAAGACTCCGAAGAGCCACCCTGAGTAGCCGCTTGAGGTAGTTCATGCCTGACCTCCCGCGCTGAGCTGTTCTGATACGTCGCGGCCGACCGCTCTCGACTCACCGCCGACCGCAGCCGGCCCGCTGGCCGGGGCCGGTGGAACACCGACGGTCCCCGCGGCCACCCTCGTGTTCGCGAGATCGGCGGTTGCCGCCCGACGGTCCCAGACCTGCTTGTCGCTGACGATGAGCCCGTCACGCATCATGACGATCCGTTTGGTGTACTCGGCGATGTCCGGCTCGTGCGTAACGAGAACGACGGTGATGCCCTGCTCGTTGAGCTCCTGGAAGAGCGCCATGATCTCGAGCGACGTCCTGCTGTCGAGGTTGCCGGTCGGCTCGTCCGCGAGGATGAGCGACGGCTTGTTGACGAGCGCGCGGGCGATGGCCACCCGCTGCTGCTGGCCGCCCGACATCTCGTTCGGCACGTGATCCAGGCGATCTCCGAGCCCGACGCGCTCGAGCGCCTCGACTGCGGCCTTCCGCGCGTCACCCGGATCGACGCTGTGGTTGTAGAAGAGCGGAAGCTCGACGTTCTCGACCGCGGTGGTCCGCGACAGCAGGTTGTACCCCTGGAACACGAACCCGATCCTCTGGTTCCTGATGTCCGCGTAGGCGTCGCGCGAGAGCGAGCTGATGTCTTTGCCGTCGAGCAGATAGGTGCCGCTTGTCGGTTCGTCGAGGCATCCGAGGACGTTCATCAGGGTCGACTTCCCCGAACCCGATGCTCCCATGATCGAAACGAACTCGCCCGTCTTGACCTTGAGGTCCACACCGTCAAGCGCCCGCACCGTCTGTGCGCTCATCACGTAGTGCTTCTTGAGCGCCTTGGTTTCGATGACTGCGTTCATTGGACTCCTCCTCCCGCTACCCGCGGGGCGGAGGGCCGCTGCCGCCGCCCATCCGCATCATGCCGCCCATGACGCCCGGACCCTCACCGGACTCCACAGCGCTGGCAACGCTCGTGCCGCTGGCGGCCGAGATGATCTCGAGCCCTTCCGCCAGCCCCTCCCCGCTGACCTCCGTGATCTTGCCGTTCGAGATGCCTTTCTCGGCGCGAATCACCTGCAGCTCGCCGCTGTCATCGAGGTACCACAACATTGCGAGGTCATCGGGAGGCTCGGGCATGCCGTCCTCGCTCAGGGCCGGCCGCTCGCGACCGGCGTCGGCGTCACCGGCGCCCTCCGGACGCTCGCCCTCGGCCGGGAACGCGCGCTCACCGGCGTCTCCGCCGTCGACGCCTGCCATGCGCGTCTCGCGCATCTCTTCGATCATCTCGACGGTCGGCTCGAAGCGGAGTGCCGCATTCGCCAGCGTCAGCACGTCATCGCTCGAGTCCACGACGAAGTCGGCGGTCGCCGTCATCCCGGGAAGCAGAAGCCCCTCGTGATTCGAGGCATTCACGACGACCGTGTAGTTGACGACGTTCGAGACGGTCTCGGGCTGGAGACGGATCTGCTGCACGCTGCCCGTGAACTCGTCGTCGGGGTACGCCTCAACGGTGAACCGCACGTCCTGGTCGACGGCGACCTTCCCGATGTCGCTCTCGTCGACGAGCACGTGGATCTCCATCTCCGCGAGATCCTCGGCTATGATGAAGAGCGTCGGAGCCGACAGGCTTGCGGAAACCGTCTGCCCCTCCTCGATCGAGCGCTCGATGATGGTCCCACTGATGGGGGACTCGATCACCGCGTACCCGTAGTTGGCCTTCGCGCGCTTGAGCGAGGCTTCGGCAGAGACGACGGACGCCTCGGCGGTGAGGTAGCCGGCCTGCGCGGCCTCGAACTCGGCGTCACTGACGTAGCCCTGTTCATGCATGTCGCTCGTCCTGCTGTACTCACTCCGCGCTTCGAAGAGCTTCGCTTCGGCGGTCTTGAGGCCCGCCTCGGCCTCGGTCACCGACGCTGCGAGCAGGGTGGTGTCCAGAACCGCGAGCACCTGTCCCCTCTCGACGTGGTCGTTGTAGTCGGCGAACACATCGGCCATGGTGCCCGACACCTGTGTGCCGACGTCCACCGTACCGACTGCCTCCAGCGTTCCTGTCGCGGCTATCGTGCTCTCGACGTCACTCCGCGACACTTCCACGAACTGGTACGTGGTCTCGCTCGCGTTGCCGACCCGCGCCGTGACCTGCCACACGACGAGCGCCGCGACGAGCATGAGCGCGAGTCCTATGAGTCTCTTCTTCATCGTCTGTCTCCGGGTTTCCGGTCCCAGGCCGCGGTGGTCACAGTGATGTCTCGCGGCCGACTCCTCCAAGCTCTCGGGCTCGTAAAGAGCAGACCACATACCAGAACCGATTCGCGGTTCAGCACCGTGTGCCAAACCGCGTAAGTGATTTATCAGTGAGGTGTTAGAGTTCGTGCCGGTGGTGTCTGCGATGCGCGGACGCGCGTCGTGCGCGCAGTTCCTGCCCAATCAGGGGGTCTCGCCGCTCCCCTGGTGCGCAGCTTCTTCACGGCTTCCCGAGAGCTCCGTCTGCCTGCTCGCGCATGCGGCCCCGAGATGCGCCCCGAAGAGCACGACGTTGGTCACAAGGTAGATCCAGAAGAGAAACGCGACCACGACGCCGAAAGAGCCGTAGACCAGGTTGTACCGGTTGAGCCCCGAGGCGAGGAACAGCGCGAAGAGCTCGGTCACGACGAGACTCCCCGCGGCCGCCACGACCGCTCCGATAGCGGCGTCCTTCCATCGAACGGGAACCGCCGGCACGTTGTGGTACATCAGGAACAGCAGGAGAAACTCTATCGCGTATGCGGCCAGCTCCGTCGCAAGCTGGCTGACGTCAGGCACGTCGATCGGCAGACGTGCGCTCATCGACTCGAGCCACACCGGGATCACCCGGATCACCGCGCGCGTGAGAATCGCAATGATCGTCAGCACCGCCAGGACACCCACGAGCGCGAACCCGGACAGGCGCGACCGAAGCGCCACGAGTCTGCCCTTCGCGCCCCAGGCCCTGTTGAGGTGCTCGCCCAGAAGCGAGAACACGTTGGAGCCGGACCAGAGGAGCATGATGGCGCCGACGATAGTCACCGGCGCGCGCGACTGCACGACGCGAAGCACGTTCTGCTCGAAGAACGGTTTCGAGAAGGCCGGGAAGAACCGGAAGATCTGCTGAAGAACGAACTCCTGGCTCTCCGCGCTCTCGACGAACCGACTGCCGAGCGCGATGAGGATGAGGATGATCGGGAAGATGGAAACGATGGCATAGAAGGTCACGCCCGCCGCGGTCTCGCTCGCTCGCTTCGCGAAGAAGGAGTGAGACGCCGTGCGCAGTGTCTCCCGCAGAGCCGGGCATGTTCGCGGTGTTGTTGGGCGTCCGTGCCCCATGCTTCCCCCGTACGTCCCGCCCGTGCCGGGACGGCGGTGACCTTGCTACGCAAGTCCTCGGATGAACGTCAGATCGAGCGGACCCTTCGCGCCCCATCCGCGCTTCCCGGACGGGATGTCGGGACGGAACTGCGCGTAGAGGTCGTACGCCCGCTCCGCCAGATCAGCCGGTTTGATGGAGCCGGCGAGCTCCTCCATCGCCTCGCGGACCGCCGGGAGATCATCGCCGAACTTCTTTCTGAGATAGGTCTCGACGGAGTCGGGCTCGATCGGCTTGTCCTTCACGACCGCCCGCACACCGTCGCCGGTGTGCACCGCCGGGACGGCACGGCCCATGAAGTCGATCCAGAGCTCTTCGCCCAGGCCGCTCTTCGGCGCCCGCTTCCCGGCGACCTGCCTCGGCTTGAAGATGCCGAGGCTCCTCCCCTTCGACTGCGCGTTGAGACCGGCGACGGCCTTCCCGAGCGTCAGCGCTTCGCCCTTGCGGAAGCCGAGTCGCCTCGCGACGACGACGCCCCAGAGCGTGAGCACGGGCGCTCGGTTGATCTCCACAACCTCACGCTTCGACATGACATTCCCCCGGCGGGCGGACCGCGGGAGCCCGCGCCCGACACCGCGACGGCGGACCGCCGAACCCTCTAGTCGTACTCGTAGAGCACCTCGACCTCGTCGGCCGTCAGCTCCCGGTCAAAGAGACCGAGCTGGTCGATCCCGCCGGCGTAGTCGTTGTTCCAGTACGACGAGCCGATCTGCAGGTCGCGGTCCGTCGTGGTGAGCGTGACCGGCTCGCTGGCGGTCTGGGTGTACGCATACTCCCCGTTGACATAGAAGGTGGTCTGGTCGGTCGTGTCGTTGAAGCAGCAGGCGAAGTGGACCCACGTGCCCTGTCCGACCGGGACAGCCTCGTTGAGGTAGAAGAAGGTCGTGTCGGACCCGATAAAGAGATAGAGAGGCGTGCGGATCGGCGAGATGGCACCGCCGGAGCCGACCGACCATGCGCCTTCGGCGTAGCCCTTGTCGACCACCGAGCAGTACCCCGCCTCGAAGTCCGCAAGGATCCATGCGGACACCGAGAAGGCGCCGGTGAAGTCGAGGTCGTCGTGGTCCGGGACCTCGATGTCGTTGTCGTCTGTGAGATAGATCGCGGATTCGGCGGCGCCGTTGTGATCGCTGATGTAGTGCATCCGAAGCTCGGAGCGGCCGTTGTGGCCTCCTCCGCTCGCGTCCGCCATGGTTCCATTGAACTCGTAGAACGCCGTGAGCCCGGGGATGTCGAAGACGTCCGGGTCGTCATCCGAGCCGCTCGGTCCGCTCGACGAACTGCTGCAGCCGGCAAGGATCAGCGGAAGCGCGACCAGCACGATCACGCCGATAAGGAACCTGTTCATCACTACCTCCAGCATGGCGGGCGCCCCTGGCGAATGGAATCACCGATGCGCCCTGCGAGAAAGCTGTCAGAGCCCGGCGGACTCAAGCCACCACAGTATCAGAATGATCAGCCCGACAACCGGCACGACGACGACCCACTCGTTGACCTTGAACAGCCTTGGCAGCGTCGCGTCACCGAAGTCACCAACGTTCATGACACCGCGCGCGAGCCGGGGATACAGCGCGGCGAGCACGCCGGATCCGATGAGGATCCCGACGACGCCGCCGACGAGCGCGTCCATCGAGCCTTGACCGACCGCGCCCGCGATGGTGCCCGGGCAGTAGCCGAGCGTCGCGAACCCCGCGCCGAAGATCAGCCCTCCGACAAGCGACGTCCCGACGGAGCCAGGCTTCACATGCAGCTCCGCGAGCCCGAGGCTCTTCATCAGATGGACGCCGAGCGCGCCCACGACGACCGCCGCGAGCATGATCTTCACGACCGTGAAGTCCTCCAACAGCAGCTGACCGATGATGACATCGTACCGCGTCGCCCCTCCGCGCTGAAGCAGAAACCCGAACGCGATGCCGAGCAGCAGACCGATGAGAAGCTGCGCCGGTCTTCTGGAGTGAAGTCCCTTGAGCATGCTCCCCCCTAGCCCGCGATGACGCGGAAGATGAGCATCGCCACAGCGATACCCCCGATGAAGAACGAGATCGCCGCGATCCAGCTCGAGACGGCCATCTGAAGCGTCCCACTGATGCCGTGCCCGCTCGTGCAGCCATTCGCCCAGCGTGAGCCGAAGCCCATGAGGAACCCACCGATCACGGCAATGACCCATCGAAGGATCGGCGCGTATCCGAACGTCGACTCGAACCGCCCGGGCACCCACTCCATCTTGAGGGAGCCTGAGAGCAGGGCCGAGAGGAACGCCCCGATGACGACACCGACGACCAGCATCCACTGCCAGTCGACCGTGAGTGAGACCTTGCGGTAGTACTCCTTCTCCTCCACGACAGCTCCGCGGAAGATGCGCTCGATCATGCCGCTCGTCTTCGCGAACGCCGTTGAACAGCCGATCGGCTTGTTCGAGAGCAGGAATGACAACCAGCTCAGAACACCGATCCCTGCGCCGACGAGGTACGGCGACCAGCGCGGCATCGTCCAGAAGTCCATATCTGCTCCTCCCTCGGCGATACGCGAGCGACAGAGCGCGCGCCGTGTCGCCGGACGCTAGTCCCGTCCGTCCTCGACGAGCCGCGGACCATGTGGGAGCGCGCACACAGCGCACGCGCCGCTGTGCCCTGCGGCCGTGTAGCCTGCGTACCCTCCGGCGGCGTTGATGACACGGTCGAACCCGTGGCGCTCCAGGAAGCTCGCCGCCGTGCTGGACCGGTTGCCGGAGCTGCACATCAGGACGGTCGGCAGTGTCGGATCGAGATTCCGCGGCGGTTCCCTCAGATCAGCGGTCTGGATGTTCCGGGAACCTTCGATGTGCGACGATGCGAACTCCGCCGGCGCCCGAACATCGAGGAACTCGAAGAGCTCCTCGCCTGTCGCCATCTCGTTCAGCTCGTCCGGCGAGAGGAGCTCCGCGTGCGCCGTCGGCAGCCCCTCCCTGGACCAGGCGAACACGCCGCCCTCAAGGAACGCGTCGATTCGGTCGAGACCGACGCGGCGGAGCCAGTTGGTCGCTTCGAGCACCTGGTCGCGTGTCTCCGCCACCAGCAGCAGGCGGTGTGCCGGCGGCAGGACCCAGCCCGCGAACGTCGGGAAATTCCCCGCAAGCGGCAGGCTGATCGAGTTCCGCAGGTGCTGGCCGCCGTAGGCATCGTACGACCGTACGTCCACAACGCTCGTCCGACGCGCCCGTGCCAGCTCGGCGAACTCCGTTGGCAGGAGCGCCCGAACGCCGGCGAGCTTGCGGACAAGCGTTGGACCCTCTGCGTTCACGGCGCTCAGGCGCGCGAAGTGATCGGGCGCCGGCGGCATGTGCTCGGTGAGAGATCGGACGAACTTCTTCCTGTCCTTGATGCGAAGCGCCGCGTTGTACCGCTTCTCGTACCCGATGGTGCTGCGCCACTTCGACGCCATGGCACGCCCGCAGAGCGATCCCGCCCCGTGCGCCGGAAGCACCTCGCAGAAGTCCGGCAGCTTGAGAAGCTTCCCGTGCAGACTGTCGAAGAGTTCATCCGCGAGCTGCTCCGCGTGGCCCGGAAACAGATCGGGCCTGCCGACATCACCCACGAACAGCGTGTCGCCGGTGAAGACGCACGCCGGCTTGCTGCCGCGGACCATGTCGGTGACCACGTAGCTGACGTGCTCGGGGGTATGACCGGGTGTCTCAAGAACATCGAAGCGCATGTGCTCGACCTCAAAGGAGTCGCCCTCTCGTACCGGAATGTGCTCGAAGGCGCACTTGCCCGACTTCGGCGCGTAGATCACGGCCCCTGTCGCATCCGCCAGGTCCATGTGACCGGAGACGAAGTCCGCGTGGAGGTGAGTCTCGAGGATGTGTGTGATGCGAACATCGAGCTCGGCCGCAGTCCTGAGATACGGCTCGACGCCCCGCTCGGGGTCGACGACGATGCAAGCGTGGTTCCCGGCGATCAGATACGAGCTGTGCGCGATCTTCTCGATGAAGAAGTGCTTGATGAGCATTGAGCCTCCCCTACGCGAACATGAACATCACCAGCGCGGTCGCCACGACCAGGAACACGATCGTCATGACGCCGCCGGCCCGAAGGTAGTCTGCGTTGCGATAGCCACCCGGCGCCATCAGGAGCGCGTTGACCTGATGCGTCGGGAGCAGGAACGAGTTCGACGCGGACACCGCCACGAGCAGCGCGAGCGCTCTCGGACTCACTCCAATCTCCCGCCCAAGGATCATCACGAGCGGGACGAGTACGACGGTCGCCGCGACGTTCGACATGAAGAGCGTGAAGGCGGTGGCGAGCGCGGAGACGGCAAGCATGATGAGGAACACGCTGCTCCCCTCCATCACGCGCATGACGAGCCCGGCCACGTACTCGGCCGCCCCCGTCTTCTCCATGGCAAGGCCCAGCGGAATGAGTCCCGCCAGCAGGAGAACAGTGCGCCAGTCGACGGCCCGGTAGGCTTCGTCGACTCGCAGGACGCCAAACAGCACCATCGCGAGCGCGCCCGTGAGCAGCGCGTGCGAGAGCTGGAAGCCACTGAACGCCAGCGCGAGAGCGCCGACGAAACAAGCGACGGCGATGACCGGTCTGTGCCTCCGCTCGACACCGACCTCGACAGAGCTCGACAGAAGGAAATGTCTCCTGTCGCCCATCGCGTCGATCATTCGCCAGGGGCCGTGCACGATCAGAGCGTCGCCCGGCTTGAGCTGGACGTCCGAGAAGTCGGTCCGCTGTTCGACGTCGCCGCGAAGCAGCATGATCGGCTCGACGTGGTAGTTCTTCCGGAGAGCGATCTCGCGCAGTGTCCTCCCCGCCATCGGCGAACGCGGCGGGATGATGACCTCCGCGAACCCCGCGTCGCCCTCGGGGTCCATCTCACCGAAGTCGCGACACTCGCGCTGACAGTCAAGACCGTAGTCCCCGCAGAATCGTTCGACGTCATCCGGTCGCCCCAGCAGCGCGAATCTCTGGCCGCTTGCGAGTCGAGTGTGCCGCCACGGCGCGTACTCGATGTCCCCCTCTTCCTCCAGCGCGAGGATGTTGACGCTGTAACGGTTCCAGAGATCGAGCTCATCGCGCGACCGACCGACAAGGCCACTGTCGGCCGGCACGGCGAACTCGTAGACCGTCGAGGGCAGCTCCCACGCTTCGATGAGCTCCTGCTCGGGGCTCCTGACGGTGTCGTCGTGCCGCCCCGGCGGGAGGATGCGCGACCCGAGAGCGAGGAAACACAGCACTCCGGCCGCGAGGAGCGCGAGGCCAACCGGGGTGACACTGAAGAGCCCGAACGCTTCCTCCCCGCCGCGGCGCAGGAGGTCGTTGAGGATGATGAGCGGGCCCGAACCGATCATGGTGATGGTGCCGCCGAGTATGGCAGCGAAGCCCATTGGCATGAGGAGCCGGGAGGCGGATATCCGGCGCCTGCGCGATATCCGGAGTATCGCGGGGAGGAAGAGCACGGCGGCGCCGACATTCTGCATGAAGCCGGAGAGCAGACCGACGACTGCCGATACCACACCCACCAGCCGTCGCTCGCTCTCGCCGGCCGCCCGCATGATCGCCCGGGTGAGCCTGCGTGTCACCCCTGAGCGTTCGATGCCGTACCCCATGATCATCACGGCGGCAACGGCCACCACGGCGTTGCTCGCCAGGCCGGAGAACGCCTCGGCGGGAGTGAGAATGCGAAGCCACGCGAGCGCGAGCATCACCATGACAGCGATGACATCGACGCGCAGACGCTCGGTGACGAAAAGAATGATGGTGGCGGCGAGAACGAAGAGGACTGTGAGGATCTCAGGTGTCAACGAATCCCCCTGTCGAATGCGGCGCGCCGTGTCCCGCCTCCGACGCGCTGTGACGCTGTCGGCGGAGCGCCCCGGGAACGAGGCGCCCCGCGTCAGTTCATGCTACTTCCCCGGGCACTGCGCGGCCACGGCGGGGTCGATCCCCTTGTCACCGTAGGCCTTGTCGTAATGCGCAGCAAAGTCGGCGGCAAGCTTCTGTGCGCGCTCCGTGAAAGCGCTCTTGTCAGCCCATGTGTTCACAGGGTTCAAAATGGACTGGTCCTCGATTCCCGGGCAGCTCTGCGGGACCGCGACCTTGAAGATGGGATCGGTCTCGTACTTGACATCGTCCAGTTCGCCCGAGAGCGCCGCGTTGACCATCCGGCGCGTGATGGGGAGATTGATCCGCGAGCCGACACCGTAGGGCCCGCCACTCCACCCTGTATTTATAAGGTAGACGGTCGAGCCGTGCTTCTCCATCCGCTCGCCGAGCATCGTCGCGTAGACGTCAGGGTTGCGAGGCATGAACGGCTCGCCGAAGAACCGGGAGAACGTACTCACCGGCTCGGTGACTCCCGTCTCGGTGCCGGCGAGCTTGCTCGTGTATCCCATCAGGAACCAGAGCATCGCCTGCTCACGCGTGAGCTTCGAGACCGGCGGGATGACCCCGTTGGCGTCGGCGGTCAGGAACAGGATGGTCTTGGGATGCCCGGCGGTCGACGACTCCTTGATGTTCTCGAGATAGCGCAGCGGGTACGAGCCGCGCGAGTTCGGCGTGAGTCGCGCATCGAACAGGTCGAACGTGCCCCACGGGTACATCATCGCGTTCTCGATGATCGAGCCGTGCTTCTCGACCTCATCCTTGTGGAAGCAGGCGCTCGTGATCTCAGGCTCTTTCACAGGATCCAGATCGATGAGTTTCGCGTAGCACCCGTTCTCGAAGTTGGCAATGCCGTTGTCATTCCACCCGTGCTCGTCGTCGCCGAGGAGCGCGCGGGTGACGTCGGCCGAGAGCGTGGTCTTGCCGGTCCCGGAAAGACCCAGCAACAGAGCGCTCTCGCCGTCAGGACCTTCGTTCGCGCTGCAGTGGATGGGAAGGATGCCTTCGCCCGGCAGTATGTAGTTCATCACGGTGAAGATGAGCTTCTTGACGCTCCCGCAGTAGGCGGAGCCGTAGACAACGCCAAGCCTGCGGTCGAGATCGATGGCGACGGCCATGGTCGACGTGCCCTTGAGCCGCGGGTCGACGCGGAGCCGTCCCTCGTACTTCGCCGGATCGAGCTTGTGATACGGGAGTGCGATGAGCGTGAAGTGTCGGTCGTGGAAGCACGTGTTCTTCGCGATCTCATCCGACCACGGCCGGAACATGTTGTCGGTAAACAGCGCCGCGAGTGCGAAGTCGCCGATCGTGTGGACCGGAAGCGCGTAGTCGGCGTCGGCGCCGACAACGCGATCGGTCACGTAGACCTTCTCGACCTCGGACAGCGTCGCCAGAGAGTCTTCGAGCAGCATGTCGAACGTGGAGGGTTCGAGCGGGATGTTGTTCGGGCTGTTCCAATCGATCGTGTCCTGGCTCTCGGCCCGCTTGACGATGTAGGTGTCCTTCGGGCTCCGACCGGTCGACTCCGGCGGCGTCCACGTCGCAAGTGCGCCGCATGCGCTGGCGACTGCCTCGCCGTTGCCGAGGGCCTCGCGAATCATCTGCTCGCGGGGGATGTTGGCGAGCACGTTCTGTCGCTTCGACAGCAGGTCGGCGAGCTTGTCCTGAAAGGTCATGGCCATCTCCGTGGTGCTGTGTGAGTGCGCGTTCGGGCCGGCGCGGCACGCCGCCCTCGTGGATTCTCAACCCCTCAATGCTATACCGCGCGGGGCGGGATGTGAAGCGCGAAGGAAGCCGCACACCCCCAGCGGCAGAGTGCATGGCCCGGGCGCGATACGCCCGGGCCATGCACTCTGCCGCTGCCTGAGATAGGTTCAAGAGGGAGCCGAAGCGCCGATATCCCCCCATGCAGCTCGGAATCTCCGACTCATGGTCTTCGCACGGCTCCCTCGTGTTCGCTGCTCCGCTCCCGGTGCGGTTCACGGCTCTCGGTTGAGCTCCGCCTGGCCGGGAGGCGGCCGATCTACATCAGCTCTCCCCCGCTGTAGACGTAGGAGTCACCGCGGTTCGCGGGACAGCAGAACGGGGTCGCGACGCCGTTCTCGCGCGCCGTAGCCTCCTCCTCCCGATAGACATGCTCCCGCCCACCGGCGTGTGTCGGAATGATGAGCTTCGGCTGGAACGCGTCGATCGTGTAGAGGTTGCCCTCGCGAAGCGCGTCGGGGTTGTGCGCGTGGCAGCCGGTCACATTGACGAAGGCCATGTCGAGCTCGTCGATGAACGGAGCCAGATAGTCGATCTCGGCGAAGTACCCATCGCGCTCACCCTCGGCCCAGCCGGCGTGGTCCCCGGCGTGATAGAGCACGAGACCGTCGACCTCGACGAGGAACCCGACACCCGCGTCGTTCGCGGCGATCGTGTGGATGTTCATCCCGTCGAGCTCCACGTGCTCACGGGGGCCGGCGAACTCGTACTCCGGCCCCTCGTATCCGGCCTGCCGGTACTGCGGCTGCAGCTCGGGACGGAACCCGAAGACATAGGTGACGTTCGGCATCGTCTCGCTCCACGAGAAGATAGTGGGATCGAAGTGATCACCGTGCTCGTGGGTGACAAAGACGTAGACGTTCTCGTCGGAGAGCTCAGCCGGGTCGATGCTGCCGTTCGCCAGACACGGCGTCTCCGGGATAGCGCCGCCGGACCAGTAGTCAAAGATCAGGAAATGCTCGTCGGTCTTGAGGGCCCAACCGCAGTGGCCGAGGTACCACATCGCGACCTCTCCCTCGGAGACCTGCCGGTCGAGCAGCGCGTGGCGGCCGTAGTTCTCCTCAAGGTCGGTCGCTGTCGCGCCGTGCTCGCCGAGATAGTCAGCGATGCCTCGATGCCCGTACCTCGCCGCGTAGTGGAGAGGCGTCATCCCGGCGTCGTCGGCCGCGTTGACGTCAGCGCCGTGCTCCACGGCCAGCTCGACACCATCGGCCAGTCCGGCCAGGGTAGCGCGATGCAGGAACGTCTGACCTGTGGCTGTCGCAGCCGCCTCGAGGTCCGCACCACTCTCCATGATCAGGCCCGCGAGTTCGGGGTTCCAGCTTCGGAGCGTCTCGTGGAGCGGCGTGAGTCCATCCCTGCGCGACGGGTCGGGGTACGCCCCCCGCTCGAGCAGAAGCTCCGCGGCCTCGACCTGCCCGCGGAGGACGGCCCAATGCAGGGCGGTCCAGCCATCGCTGCACTCGTCGTCGATGTCGAATCCATCGTCGAGAAGCATCTCCATCAGCGCCGTGTTGCCTCCGGCCGCGGCGTTATGGATGACGGACATCCCGTTGAAGTCGGCCCGGGCATGCATGCTCACACCCTGCTCCATCAGGTACTCGGCGATGTTGATGCTGTCCCGGCGCGCCGCGAGCATGAACGCGTTGTACCCATCGAAGTTGCGGTCGTGGATGTCGGCGCCGGCGTCGATGAGCGCGCCGAGCACGTCCGGCTCCGCCCGACCGACGACCCCGCTCAGAAGCGGCGTGTAGCCAGCGCCGTTGCGCGTGTTGACGCCCAACCCGTAGTCGAGCAGAAGCTGAACGAGTTCAGCGTCGCCGCCGTAGGCAGCGCCGTGGAGCAGCGTGCTCCCGTTCCCTCCGACAACGTCGAGACTCGCACCGTGCTCGATGAAGAGCCGCGCGAGGTCGCCGTGCAGGTTGTAGACGGCCCAGCGAAGCGGCGTGTTGCCGTTGTCGTCGGCAACGTCGACCGCGGCGCCACGCTCGATCAGGAGCTCGGCGATGTCCATGTGTCCGTGGATCGCCACGCACCCGAGAGCAGTCGTGTTCTCGTTGTCACCGATGTCGATCAGAGCGCCGGCATCAAGAAGGTAGCGGACCAGTTCGGTGTGGCCGCCGATGCTGGCAAGATGGATGGCGGTGTCGTTGCGGACGTCCTTCTCGTTGAGCTGAGTCGGGTCGGCCTCAACGATCGCGCGGACCGCGTCGAGATCTCCCTCGCGGGCCGCGTCGTGGATCTCGCCGGCGTACGCCGCACAGAGCGACACGGCGAGGACCATCACGCACAGAAACGTGAGTCTCATCATTCCCCCCAGGACTGTGTTCGCGGACGAGCCGACGCAAAGGTGGGCGCCGCGCTGGCGCCGGACCGAGACCGCCGTGAGCTGTTCCAGCAGATGTCACAGGGTTTGACAACACCGCGATGGGAGCGGTTGAAGGGCTTGGAACCCGGACGAGACCACGAGACGCCGAGGGCTCCGTCTATTCGAGGGACGCGGGGACGTGCTCCTCCAGAATGCGCCTGTCTGCCGCGGGAACGCCCAGAGACAGGGCCTCCTGGAGAGTGAACCAGCGAACGAGAGGCGAGCGAGTGAGTCTCCCGCGAGGTCCGGAGCAGCTCATCACTTCGAGCGTCACCCGATTGGTCGTGACTCCGTAGGTGGTGGTCACCAGCGGGGTCAGATCATCACAGGCGAGTCCGGAGCGCTCCCGGAGAAGCGCCCGCAGAGCGTCGGCCTGCCCGTCCTCGGTCCGCGGCCGCTCGCCCGCATGAACCACGACCCCGCTCGCCACCACCCGAGGCAGCCTCCAGAGCCCCGGCCACCAGCCTCGCACGTCGGGCTGGCTCGTGAGAAGCACGCGGCCGCGCCGGACCACGAGCGCGGCGGTCTCGTGCATCTCGTTCGTTCTCGCGGCGACACGCGTCACCGGAAACGCCTCGGGATCACCTGCCGCACGGGCAGTGCAGTGGTCACAGACGGGACAGCGGTCACAGGCGGGAGACGTCGGAGAGCACACGACCGCGCCGAGTTCCATCATCGCCTGGTTGAAATCGCCCGGTCGCTCCGGATCGAGGAGTTCGGTGACGGCAGACTCGAGGCGACGGCGCACCGGGGCGCGCGTCGCGTCCCCCGGCTCGGCGAGCAGACGCGCGAGGACGCGGACCACGTTCGCATCAAGAACCGGAACGGCCTCGCCGAACGCGATGCTCGCCACGGCGGCCGCAGTGTACGCGCCGATCCCGGGCAGCTCCCTGAGGAGCTCCGACGTTCGGGGGACACCTCCCCCGCTCTCGATGATCGCCGAGGCCGCCTTCCGGAGATTCCGGGCGCGGCGGTAGTACCCGAGCCCCGACCAGAGCGCGCAGACATCCTCCTCGGTTGCCTCAGCCAGAGTCTCCACGGTCGGGAAGCGCTCGAGGAACCTGACCCAGTACTCCTCGACACGCGACACCTGTGTCTGCTGAAGCATCACCTCCGAGACGAGGATCGCGTACGGGTCGCTCGTCCTTCGCCACGGCATGTCGCGCTTGTTCGCGTCGTACCACGCGAGAAGCTCGCGGCGGTACCGCTTCGCGTCGATGTGGTGGGCTTTCTTGACATGCTTCATACGCGCGAGCATAATGGCTCCGCCGTACACACTGCAAGACCACGTAGCACAAAGGAGATGATCCCATGCGCGCGACATGCCGCATCATGGTTACAGCTCTACTGCTGCCCCTCCTGATGGCGACCCTCGCCGGATGCTCGAGCGAGCAGCCCGCTAGCCAGTTCGCCGACCGTCTCGCGGAAGCCGACCAGATCTTCAGTAGCCGGAAGTACGCCGAGGCCGGGGTGCTCTTCGAGGATATCGCCAACGAGGCCGACGCGGCCGGCGACAACACCGCCTACGCCGAGGCCGCTGCCATGCGCGGCAGAACGATGCTCCAGCTGGGCGATCGTCACGGCGGCGAGGTATGGCTCGAGCAGGCGCGCGCCCGCACGAGCGTCGACGATCCGCTCGGCTGGTCGCGCTACCTTGGTGTGCGTGGCCGGTTCGAATGGACCGCGAAGGACTCCGTGGCCGCGATCGCGACCTTCAGAGAGCTGTTCGACTACTGCGAGGCGAACGGGCTCTACGAGCGTGCCGTCGATGCCACGCACATGAACGCGCTCGTCGCGCCGCGCGAAGAGCGATTCGAGTGGGCCCACAAGGGAATCGCCATGGCCGAGGCCGGCGAACTGACGGGATGGCTGGGCCCGCTCTGGAACAACATGGGTTGGGACTACGTTGACGCCGGCGACTATGAGGAAGGTCTCGATGCGCTCGAGAAGGCACGTGTCTATCACTACGAGACCGGTCAGCAGCTCTCGAAGCTCATCGCCGACTACTCCGTCGCCCACGTGAAGCGGCTGATGGGCGACCTCGCAGCTGCGAAGACCGAGCTCCAGGGCGTGTTCGACCAGGCGAGCTCGATGCAGGAGGCCGGACACCTCGATGCGGTCGAGTGGATGGGCTTCAGCCGCTGGGAGCTTGCGGAGATCGCGATGACGGAGGGAGACACCGAGACCGCGACGGCCTTCATGACCGAGGCGCTCGGGGAGCTCGAGCAGGCGGGAATGCCCCGCTGGGATCCGGACGACTGGGAGAAGAAGCGGGCGCGACTGGCCGAGATCTCCGGGCAGTAGAGCACCCGGGACCCCGTGAAAGGCAAGACATGAGCCGGCAGGGACCGGGAGGCAGCGAACACGCCAGACACTGGTCGCTCGACCCGTCCGTGACGTTCCTCAACCACGGCTCGTTCGGCGCGTGCCCGACGGTCGTGCTCGAGAAGCAGGCCGAGTGGCGTGAGAGGATGGAGCGGCAGCCGCTTCAGTTCCTCGTTCGCGACATCGAGGAGCCATACGATCAGTCCCGCGCCGAACTCGCCGCGTTCATCGGTGCCGCGCCCGAAGACATCGCGTTCGTTCCCAACGCGACAACGGGTGTGAGCACGGTGCTCCGCTCGCTCACGTTCGAGCCGGGCGACGAGCTTCTCACAACAACGCACGAGTACAACGCCTGCCGCAACGCACTCGACTTCGTTGCCGAGCGCGCTGGGGCCAGGGTCGTTGCCGTTGACCTGCCGTTCCCCGTCGACTCACCCGATTCGGTCATTGACTCCGTCGCCGAGCGGATCACGCCGCGCACGAAGCTGGGACTCTTCGACCACATCACCAGCCTGACCGGGATGGTCATGCCGATCGCCGATATCGTCCGGACACTCGCCGAACGAGGCATCGACACGATGATCGACGGCGCCCACGCGCCGGGCATGGTACCGGTCGATCTCGCCGCCATCAGACCCGCCTACTTCACGGGCAACTGCCACAAGTGGCTGTGTGCCCCGAAGGGAGCGGCGCTCCTCTACGTCCGGCGCGACCTCCAGCCGGACATCCGCCCGCTGACGATCAGCCACGGAGCCAACTCGACGCGGACCGGCCGGTCCCGGTTCTGGCTCGAGTTCGACTGGACGGGGACGCGGGACGTGTCCGCGTACCTCTGTGTCGGGGACTGCATACGGTTCCTGGGGGGACTCCTGCCGGGCGGGTGGGACGAGCTGATGGCCGCGAACCGCGCGCTCGCGCTCGAGGCGCGGCAGCTGCTGTGCGGGAAGCTCGGTGTCGAGCCCGCGTGTCCCGACTCAATGATCGGGACGCTGGCGAGCGTGCCGCTCGCGGCCGGGGACTACCACTTCGACACGACCGCACTGGCGTTCGACCCGATCGAGGAGAACCTCCGAAGCGAGTACGGGATCGAAGTGCCGATGCTCGCCTGCCCGAACGGACCGGCGAGCATCCTGAGGATCTCCGCACAGATCTACAATCGCATTGAGCAGTATGAGTACCTCGCCGATGCGGTGCTCGAACTCCGCGCGCGAACGTAGCAGCTCTCTTCTACTCCCCGCCATCCCGCAGGTCGAAGCTGAGCCTCGCCGCGCAGAGCATGCTCCGGTCACGCCGCGCGAGGTAGTCACGCAGCATGTACTCGAGGTCCGGCTCAACGATCGCGTCGAACAGCACATCCTCCCCGACCGTCACGGTCACCTTCTCATCGAGATTGAACAACCCCGGGTAGACGTAGACACTGAACTCGCCGAGCGCCGAAGGCTCGACGCGGACGCGATTGCCCGATACGCTCGCGCGGACCGCGGCCGTGGGAACCTCGCGCTTGAAGATGTTGTAGTACCCCACCGGATCGAGCGCGCCCTCGAGCGTCACGCGCTCGTCCTCCCTCAGCACATCGAGCGAGAACGCGTCACCGCGCTCGATCGTCGCCTTGAACTCGTTGAGGTCGTCGAGCGTTCCTATGTCCATCGATGTCGCTCGCTCGTCATCCGTCGCGGGCGTTCCCGCGCCGACGATGACGTCGCCAGCCAGCAGTCCCATTCTGGTCGCCGGGTAGTCACCGTCGGAGAGTCCGTCGACCGGGATGCCGGTGCCCTCCTCCGAACCCTCCCAGTCGGGGTGGAACCCGAACGTGATCCGGTCGTCGATGATCTCAACGTTGTGGTCGCGATGCCACTTCGCGGTCCTGCCCGGCGCGTACGCATCGATCGAGATCCACCTGCAGCGTCCGAAGAGCGCGCCGGTCGACTCCCACCGGACCGAGGGCGGAAACGGATCCCGCGGGTGCCGCTCGAGGAAGTCGCCGATCAACGGCATCTCGGTGTCGGCGAACGGAGTGAGGTCGTGCTCCCCCGCGAGTTCGCGGTAGAGGATGTCACCGCCCGCGCGCTGCGCCATGTGAATCGTGCTGCGCATCTTCCATGACGGGTACAGCCCGTCGTCGAATGTGGTCGTCGCGTAGACCGGGACCGCGGCCATGTTCTGAGCGTACGTCGGCTGGTCGCCGTCGAGACTTCCGACGCCGATGTGGCCGTTCAGAGCAACGATGGCCGCGTAATCGGTCGGCATCGTCATCGCGAAGAAGAACCCGGCCGACGCGCCATCGGAGAAGCCCGACATGTAGATGCGGTCGTCATCGATGTTGTATTCGCGCTTCACGGTCCGCACGAGCGATTCGATATTGTCGTATCCGACCTCGTCCCACCAGGTCGCGTCGATCTGCCCGAACGGGAGCAGCGCGAACCACCCGCGGTCGCGTGCGAGTCCGACAAAATGGCTCTCCGTGGCGTACTCGAGCGGGTCATCGATGATCGTGGCCCGACCGACGCCTCCGTGGAGCACGACGAGCAGCGGTGTGGGCCGTGCCGGGTCGTAGTCGGACGGAGGAACGAGAACCCACGGCCGCTCGACGCCATCGGTGCACAGGGTCGTGCGAAGCTCGACGTCACCCGAGGTCTGCGGGTCCGGAAACGGCATCGTCCGGATGGCCTCGGCGACATCGGTCCACGCGGGTTCGAGGTCGAGCACGCGAGCGATGAGGTCGTCGCGTACACCGTCGTCCTCCGCCGCCAGGAGCTGCGCGAGAGGCTCCTTCCATGCCGGGCTCTCGACGTCGGTCGACCCATCCGCCTCGTCGGCGATGGCACCACCCGGGAGCACAAGAAACGCCGCGGTGAACGCGGCGAGGATGATGGACACACGTCTCTGTCGATCCATGGCGATCACCTCCTGCGTTCGCCGGGACGCCCCTCGTCCCGGAACGCGTCGAGTACGTACTCGATGTTCGTTCTGAGTCGCTTGTTGGCAAGGTAGTTCTCGCGGGTGTCCGGAAGCGCCGCCCAGTGCGTGCTGCCCTCGACGAGCGCGTCCTCGAATTCCCACGCGTAGTTGAAGCTCAGCCCTGCGAGATCGCTGAGCGCGCGGACCTGACGCACATCGAGCAGGCTCAGGTCGACCCGCGCGAGCCTCTCCGGCTCCACGGTGAAGCGCTCGCGGCGCGCCATCTCGACGACCACCTCGCGCTCGCCGCGGTCGAGCGACGTGGTCGCCTTGAGCTGGTTGTTGAACGCCACAGCGCTCTCGAAGCTCTCGCCGACCAGGGCGGCCAGCTCCTCGGATTCCACCTTCTCCTCAGCAAGCCGCGTGACGGCGGCCTCCGTCATCTGATAGGTGACGGGCCGCATGACAGGGAGGTCGAAGACGTTCTGAAGGAAGAACAGCCCGAAGAACGCCAGCAGCGCCGCGATCACGGGTGTCGCCACCCATCCCCCGGCAATACGACCGACCATGCCGAAGTTGATGCCCCGACCACCCTTCGCCAGCGCGATCCCGACGACGGCCCCGATGACCGCCTGCGAGCTCGACACTGGAACGAGCGGGATCGGCGGCAGACCGTGCGTGATCAGCCACGCCTCCAGCGCCTCGGACGCGAACACGAACAGAACGATCGACTCCGCGAGGATCACGATGAGCCCGGTCACCGGCGTCAACCGGAACACGCCGCGACCGACCGTCATCATCACGCGGTGTGAGTACGAGATGATCCCGACGGCGATGGCCACGCCGCCGATGGCGAACAGCTGCTGCGCGACCGTGACGTGCATGACGCCGAACAGGTTGATAGAACCCGACGGAAGCGCGGAGACGAACACGCCCATCACATTCGCGATGTTGTTCGCGCCGAGCGCGAACGCGCCGAACGCGCCAACGCCCAGGAGAAGCAGTCTCGTCCAGAGATCCTGCTCCAGCATGTGCACGCGGGCGCTGTCGATACCGCGGCGGACCGTCAGGTAGAGACAGGCCGCGATGACGCCGGAGAGAACCGGACAGATGACCCAGGTCGACACGATCTTCGTGAACGTCCCGAGGTCGGTGGGAGAACCCGTGAAGATGTTCCACCCGATGATGCCGCCGACGATGGCCTGCGAGACGGACACCGGGAGCCCCGCCTTCGTCATCCAGAACACGGACACCGCCGCGGCGAGAGCGACCATGAACGCGCCCGCAAGCGCGCTGACGTCGCCGAGATGCCCGAGCGTGCCGGTCGCGCCGGCGCCGGCGAGAACGGCTCCGATGATCACGAAGACACCGCTCGTGATGGCTGCGGTGCGGAAGCGGATCATCTTCGTCGCCACGGCCGTGCCGAACACGTTCGCCGCATCGTTCGCGCCGAGTGACCAGCCGAGGAAGAGACCGCTCGTGAGGAAGAACAGGACCATCAGGTGCTCCGTCGAGAGACCGGCGAGATCGCGCGAGCCGCACGCGGTCTCGGGTTAGATAGTGCGCTTGATCGTCGAGATGGAGAGACGCTCGCTGACATCCTCGGCCTGGTCGGTCACCGAGTCGATGTACATCACAAACGCGCCAAGCTGCAGCTTGCAGCTGAGGTCGATGTCCAGCTGGAAGATATTCCGCTTGAGCCGCTCAGCGACCTTGTCGGCCTCCTTCTCCCAGAAGGCGACCTTGTGGACGTAGTCGGCGACCGCCGAGGGATTGCGGAAGTAGGCGCGTACGCCCATCACGAGTTCCTGGACCGCGCGACTGGCGTAGTCGACGAGTTCGAGCCAGCCCGGACAGACCTCCTCGGGCACGGCCGGCTGCTCGACCGAAACCTGCATCAGCACCGTCTTGACGCCGCTGATGACGTCGTCGGTCTGCTCGAGGAGCCCGAGCACGTCGCCGCGCGACTCCGGGATGAGCGTCTCGATGTAGAGCTGGTGTTCGACCTCGCGCCTGAGACCGTCGGCGGCGTTCTCAAGGTCGGAGACCTTGGCCCGGCGCTCCTCGAACTCCTCGGAACGGCCCCCCAGATAGTCCTTGAGCGCTTCGTGGAAGAGGAGGCCAACCTCGCTGGTGTTGTCGAGATACTGGTCGATCTTGGACTCGAGGAGTTTCGTCCGGGAAAAGAGGTTCGCCATGGGTTCTTGCCTCCGCGGGGCTAACTCAAGCATTCACAAGACATTCCGGCTCTCAGTGAGGCACACCCCCGCCGCACCCCTGCTCCGGAACACTCGCTAAGAATAGCGATGCCCGTGCCAGTCTTCAAGCATTCTCGCTTTCCATTTGACTATATGGCCATATAGCCATATACTGGAAGCATGGACAACAGAGACTATGAACGCGACGCGCTGGTGCTCCGCGCACTGGCGAACGAGAGTCGGCTGAAGATCATCGAGCGGCTCGGCAGGGAGCAGGCGTGCGTCTGCGAGCTCACCGAGATGCTCGGACTCGACCAGTCGACCGTCTCGAAGCACCTGACCGTCCTCAAGACGGCCGACATCGTGAGCGGCGTCCGCCGAGGCAATCACATCTACTACCGGCTGCTCGCGCCGTGCGTGCTCAGCTTCCTCAACTGCGCCGCATCGGTCCACGCGAAGAAGGACGGCGACAGGGAGCACCAGGGGGAGTGCAATGGACAGACGTGAGATCAAGCAGGCGCTGTGGATTGCCCTGGTCTTCGCCGCGATGTGGCTCCTCCCCGTCGGGCATGAGCGCGTCGGGATGGCCGCGCGCGAGGCGCTGCTCTTTGTGCAGGACTACGCGCGACATCACGTGATGCATGGACTCATCCCCGCGATGATCATCGCCGGCGCGATCGCGACGTTCGTCTCGAAGGGTTCGATCATGCGGTACCTCGGCGCGCGGGCGCACCGAGTGGTTGCGTACGCGGTCGCCTCCGTTTCCGGGACCGTCCTCACCATCTGCAGTTGCACCGTCCTCCCCTTCTTCGCGGGCATATACTCCCGCGGCGCGGGCCTCGGCCCCGCCACGGCGTTCCTCTACGCGGGTCCGGCCATCAACGTGGTGGCCATCTTCATGACGGCCCGCGTGCTCGGCGCGCACATCGGTATCGCTCGCGCCGTCGCCGCCATCTCGTTTAGCATCATCATCGGACTGATCATGCACTTCATCTTCCGAAAGGAGGAGGCTGTCCGCGCGGACGAGTCGCTCGCCATGCCGGAGGAGCCGGAGCACCGGCCGATATCCCAGGTGCTGGGACTCATCGTTCTCATGATAGCCATCCTCGCGCTGGTCAACTGGCAGGCGTCCAGCCCGACGGGACCGGCGGCCTGGATGGCCGTCCACAAGTGGCCGCTCGCCGCCACAGGCAGTGGAGTGCTTGCTGTCCTGCTGGCGCTCTGGTACCGCCTGAAGCCGTGGGCGCTCGCGCTCGCGGCAGCCGCCACCATCGTCGCCGGCGTCCTGGCCCCGGGCTCGCCGCAGGCCGCGTTCATCGTCGGCGTCGCCGGACTCGCCATAGTCGGTGTCACCGGGACGCTGGACACACGCGACTGGATGACCGCGTCGTGGGAGCTCGCCGCCCGTATCCTCCCCCTTCTCTTCGTCGGTATCCTCATCGCCGGTGCGCTGCTCGGCCGCCCAGGTCACGAGGGACTCATACCGACCCAGTGGGTCTATCGCGTCGTCGGCGGGAACGGACTCCTCTCGAACGCCGCCGCCTCGGTCGCCGGCGGGCTCATGTACTTCTGCTCGACCACCGAGATCCCGATCGTCCAGGGACTGATGGGCTCCGGCATGGGCAAGGGGCCTGCGCTTGCATTCCTGCTTGCGGGTCCGGCCGTCTCACTGCCGAACATGCTCGTCCTCCGAAGCATCGTGGGAACGAAGAAGACGGCGACCTACCTCGCGCTCGTCGTCGGGTTCTCCACGCTGCTCGGATACCTCTACGGACTCATCACAGGGTAGTGGTAGTATTCGGAAGGTGCGCTGGTGTCGCACCGCCGACGGCGGCAACCGCCTCGGCGTGGGCAGCACCGAACTGACCGGAGAGGGACGATGTCCGACCGCCGACCGAAAGATGAGCGACGACCGCAGGACTGGTTTTCGCTGCCCCGGGGCCCGAAGGACCTCCTGAGGAGCGCGAAACGCCAGTACGACTGGACCTCACTCCCTCGCAGACCGCAGGACCTCATCAGAAACGCGGAGCGCCCGTTCGACTGGTTCTCGCTGGCGAGCCAGCCGCAGGACCCTGTCGAGGAGGGCGGCGAGACGCTATCCGGCGCCGACCTCGGCGCCTGGCGCGCCCGGTTCCGGCCGTTCCTCGATTACATCCAGACCCGCGAGGTCGTCCTCGTGCTCTCCGGCGGTGGCATGCTCCTCCCCTGCCACGTCAGCGTCATCCACGTGCTTGAGCTCCTGGGCGTGGACATCTCGAAGGTCTACGGAACATCCGCGGGCGCGATCATCGGCGGCCTGCACGCAGCGGGACTCACGACGACACAACTCCAGGAACTGATGCTCGACATCGAGACTCCGGACGATCTCTTCGGCGTCGCCGCGCGCTACCCGGAGCTTCGCTTCGTTACGAACGAGCTCCGGCGCACGCTCCTCGGTGTCTCGCCTGAGGAGTCGGGCGTCTATGACCTCGGTCAGGTCGAGCGGTTCGTCTCGCAGGCGCTCATCAAGTACACCGGCCGGGTGCCGCGACTGTCCGAACTCGCGGTCGACTTCTCGAGCATCGCGCTCGACATGGGGACCGGTGGTGATAGCGACGAGTGCATCGAGAAGGCCGTCCTCTCGAAGAGAACGGCGCCCGACCAGAGGCTCTCAGACGCGATCAGCGCGTCGATGGCCATCCCGGGGATCTTCCCACCCAAGCTCATCGGCGGGCGCTACTACGTCGATGGCGCCGTCGTCGAGCAGCTGCCCATCATGACGGCGCTCGAGGAGTGGCAGGCGAACAGACGAAGGTTCCGCACACGGCCGCTGGTCATCATCGCCGTCGACCTCGGAGTCGCGGGCAACGCGCCCTCGCGTGACAAGCTCCGCAACCCCGTCGACCTCGTCATCCACACCTACGAGATCCAGGGCCGCATCATCACGCAGCACAGCCTCATCAGGGCGCACCGGCCGCGACGCGGGACGTCGGTCGTCCTCATCAGACCGGCAACGCTCGAGATCGACCTCCGCGAGATCGAGAAGATCCCGCGCGCCCTCTGCTCCGCATACGAGGAGACGGTCCGGCAGCTGTCAGGTTCGGATTTTCTGGATACGACGCTCACGGAGCTCCGGAGCGCCAGGCAGGAGCTGGGAATCAAGCGCGGGTAGGGTTGAACACGGTAGAGATGCGGGCGGCTAGCCCACCGCGCCCCCGCGGACCACAACGATGGCATCCATCGCCTCGCCCGCGTCCTCCGCGACGACCGGACACTTCACCTTGAACAGCAGGAAGACCTCCCGCGGCGCGTCACTGAGCGTCTCGTAGTTCCCCTGTCCCTTGGCGAGGACCACGTCCGCCGCGTCGAAGGCGCGCAGGAACTCGGGAGAGCACTCGTTGAGGATCGTACCGGGCGCATCGGAACCGTTCGGGATGACGTCGACGAGTTCGCTGAGCCCGACCTCGGCAGCGTCGTCGACGGTGACGTCATTGAGGATGGGGCTGCCGCGAACACCGAGCGTGACCCGGGCGGGCCCGATGAGCTCGATCAGAGCACGATCGAACACGATCTCCCCGGCGTTGTCCGCAAGATAGAGAATGGTCGCGGCCCCGTCGATGGCCCGGCGCAGCCGCTCCAGGCTCCCGGCGTCGATGTCGCATGTGAGCGCGTAGTCGATGGAGCGCTCGACGTCGCCCGCCGTCACCGTCCTGCCGCCTCCGAAGTCGATGATGTTGCCCGCGGCCGCGAGCCGCACCGCCGTCTCGAACGGATCGGGAGAGGAGGCGATCGTCTCTCGCAGACCGGGCAGGAGGCCAAGCGCGAGGTCATTGAACTCGTGCTTCGCCGCAGCGTACGGATCGCTTCCGTCGGTCGCGGCCCGGACCTCCCGGTGGATGAGCTGCCCCATCTTCGGGGGAACGTCGCGCAGGTCCATCCCGGCGACGGCCGAGGAGACTGCCCGAAGCACACGCTCGTGCACGACCGGGTCGCCGCTGGCGAGTCTGGCGGCGGCAAGCGCTTGCTTGAAGAAGCATGGGATGCAGTCGAAGTGAGTTCTCATGGTGCGACGATGATAACACAAGCCGGGCACAAAGAAGACCGGCCCCGGGCAAGGGGCCGGTCACGCGCGCAGCGATGCGCACGGTGCCAGGGCGAACCTGGCTGCGGGGCACGTCAGCGCGCCGCGAGGACGCGCTAGCCCTGTTAGCTCACAAGCTCTTCGCTCTTCTTGACACGGACCAGGACGTCGTCGTGCTGATCGACCTCCGGCTCGCCGCCCGACGATTCGCTCTGCTCGTCGGACGTCGACTCCAGCGCCCATGCGGGCTGCGGCGGATCCGACCGGTCGAAACAGACCGGGCAGTATTCGTAGTCCTCCCAGAACGCCTGGTCGGACTGGTCGGGGTTGAACCCGCGCGCCGTTCCCTTCTCGACCAGAAGGTTCAGCAGGCAGTCCTCGCAGTTCGAGTTCCACCTGTCGTGCACGACCATCGTCTCGGTGTCGCCGATGAAGCGACGTGTACCCAGTTCTGTCAGTTTCACTGCCATGGTCGCCCCCCGCTCCATCGCAATGCCTCGCCCGGCGATGAAGCCTGCGCGCCCCGATTCCAGAGGCGCTCCCCGCTCAATCGTCCACCACCCCGCTCCCGGTGGACGCACGAAACAACGCAGCCTAGGAGGGCAAGCGATGTTCCATAAAGACTGCGTGCACTACGTGAACTCCTAACGCGTTGCTCTTGCGTCAGTTGCACTCGCTCCGAAGGATGTCGCGGCTTGGGGAGCGCACGGGCGAGACACGATGATTGTAACTCACACGTTCGCCCGATGGAAGAGCGTTCCCGTAAACGACTCACGCGCGGGACCTTAGAAAGGCCCCGCGCGTGTGACATGGATTACACATCTGTTCCACTTCAGGCGAAGAACACCGTTGTCTCTCTACGCGCTCCCGAGAATCTTCGCGAGCTCGTCGACGACCGCGCGGAACGACTTCGCGCCCGCCGTGTCGCCACTGATGTATGCGCGGAGTCCCCCGGCATCACCCGAGGTGACAAGCGTCGGATCGATAGGGATTCTCCCGAGGAACGGGACGCCCATGTCGGACGCCATGTCCTCACCGCCGCCGGCACCGAACACATCCGACCGCTTCCCGCACTCGGGACAGACGAACCCACTCATGTTCTCGATGACACCGAGCACCGGCAGATTGACGCGACGCGCGAAGTCGATCGACTTCCTGACGTCGCTGATCGCCACCGCCTGCGGCGTCGTGATGATGAGCGCGCCGTCCGCATCCTCGATGAGCTGCGCGACCGAGAGCGGCTCGTCGCCGGTCCCCGGAGGCGAGTCGATGATGAGGTAGTCGAGGTCACCCCAGTTCACGTCCTTGAGGAACTGCTTGATGACCGAGTACTTGAGCGGCCCGCGCCAGATGACGGCATCGTCCTTGCCCTGGAGCATGAACCCGACCGACATCACGCTGACGCCTTCCGGGCTCTTCACCGGGATGATCGACTCGCCGTCGGTCTCCGCACGAGCGTCGCGCACGCCCATGAGCCTGGGGATGCTCGGCCCGTGGAGATCGATATCCAGCAGACCGACGCGCTTCCCGCTCGACGCGAGCGCTACCGCGAGCCCTGCCGCAACTGAGCTCTTGCCGACCCCACCCTTGCCCGACAGGACGAAGAGCTTGTGGTCGATCTTGCACATGCGCTGTGCCAGCGCCTGGCGATCGAGGTAGTCCTGGTCCGCTTCGTCCTTCCGCTGCGTCTTCGCCCCACATGACTCCGATGAGCAGGAGTTGCAGGCGCTTTCCTTCTGCTTCTCGTTCTCAGACATCACCACACCTCCGTGGAATATTGCTGAACCACACATCAAGATACTCCCGGAGAGGGGGCCGGTCAACCCGTGCGGGAAGGCGCGCGATGGGACTGATGCCGGGTGCGAAAACTGGACATGAGCGTCCACCCAGGACTGACTATTGCTCATCTAATCGTGTGGTATCCTGTAGATTGACTTGGGCAGTCATCTGTGATATCACGACCGCGTCTCAGTCCGTCCCACCCTCAGGGTGGCATCTCGAGAGTCACCCTGCGCGAAGCGAGCGTTGCCCGTTTCGCTGAGCCCAGAAAGGAAGGGCACCATGCGCGCATTGATTGTTGTTGCGGTGCTCGCTCTGCTGGTCGTTCCGGTTGCCGCCCAGCGGCACATGGAGCTCATCGGGTCTCCGATCCTCTCGGAGCCGATTCCGCCGGACTGCTCTGACTGGCACGAGCTGTACCCAAGCTTCTGCATCGTGGACCACCAGGATGCCTATGAGGACAACGGTGACGGCCTCGTGAGCGAGTGCGACGTCATCATCCTCAACGGCGTCAGGTACCACGTCGACTGGGCGGGCCCGACGTACTGGATGGTTCCCGTCGACGTCGGCGATGAGCACTGGATGGAGCCGACCATCCCCGATCCGGGTGGAAACCCGATCGGCGAGATCTGGCACGAGGTAGCGCCGGACTACTGCATGGAATGGGAAGTCCTGGACTGGGAGGACAATGGCGACGGCGTTCTGAGCCCCTGCGACATCATCTGGTTCGCGGACGGCTCGTACCACCTCGCCGAGATCGGTCTCAATATCGAGATCACCGAGGAGCCGAGCCCCACCGAGCAGAGCACATGGGGCAAGATCAAGGCATTCTTCGGGATGTAGCAGCAGGCTCGCGAGGACATTCCGTTCTCGCCGAGTCGGGATCAGACTGAGACAACAACCCCGCCCGGATGCATGCACCGGGCGGGGTTTCTTCTGTTCATACGATGTTGCCGCCCGCTCATGCGATGTTGCCGCTGCGACAAGGCGACGCGCCACGCCGACGTCTACTCCACCATCCGTCCTCCGACCGCACGCCACTCCTCGAGTCCGCCGTAGAACCGCCAGATATTGCGGAAGCCCGCGCGCGCCGCGTCGGTCGATGTGTGACGACTGCGAATGCAGGTCGGACCGTAGCAGTACGTCACGATCGGTGTCGTCTCCCGGTCGATCCCGGGCCAGTACCTGTCGAGATAGACGTCGAGGGAGTCGGCGAACAACCTCGAGGTCAACACGACCGAACCGGGGATGTGCCCGTTCGCGTAGTCGCCCTCGTGGCGCACGTCGATGAGGACGAAGGACTCCGGCGGCGCATCCTGCCACGGCCACCGGTTCGCGCGCGAGACGAGTCCGTTCAGCTCCTCACCGCCGATGAACCGCACGACGGGAAGCGCTTCGTCGGCGCTCCAGCGATGCCACCCGCCGGGATGATACCGCACGGCCGCCAGACCCGCGCGCCGCAGCATGAAGTATCCGATCGCGCCCGACTCGCCACCAACACCATGAACGATGAACTCATCGCTGAGCCGCACGGGGCTCGCCGGCCGTGGCCCCGTCATGCTGAAGATCTCTCGACACTCCTCTGCGGGAAGCAGCATGCCGTCCTCGAGGAACTCCTCGAAGTCGAACTGGAGACTGTGCGGGATGTGGCCGGCTTCCCAGTCCGGGCGACTCCGAGAGTCGATGATCTCGTGGCCCCTGACACCGTATCGCTCGCGGACGTAGGCGTGTGACGCGAGGAGGGTGTCACTCGGTCCCCGCGTCCACACCGCCGGAGTGAGGCGCCGCGGCTCCGTCTCCGCCCGTCCGCCGGACGCCGTCCACGCCACGTATCCGCCGTCGAGGAGCTGGACCCGCGACGCGCCGCCGGCTTCCAGGAGCCAGAAGACATAGGCTGCCGGATCAGAGAGCGTGTTCGCCCCGTAGCAGATGTACCGCGCGTCGCCCGGGAGTCCTGCTGCGCCAAGGACGGCCGAGATATTGCCGCTGGGAAGTCCCCCCCCGGGAAGCTCGACCGGCACCGGCATCGATACCGCACCGGGGATGTGTCCTCGGGCGTAGTCATCCGAGGGACGCGCGTCGATGAACACGACGTCGTGCCGCCCCATCGATGAACGGACATCGTCGACCGATGCGGTCACATCGGGATAGACCGGCTCCGGCTCGTCCTGCGCCATCCACGGTGGCCAGACCGCTGAGGCGACCGGGCACAGCACCACAAGAAGGAGCGCGGCGCTGACGGCCACCGCCGCCGCGCCGCGCACGCTACGTTGATCAATGCGATACTGAGGGTCTCTAGTCACCCTTCCCCTCGTTCTCCTTGCCCTTTCGAATCGCGATCCTCACGCAGATGGCGAATCCGCCGTAGAGAACGATGGCGACGGCAATGCTCGTGATCCATGCGCTTGTCGACATCACTTCTCTCCCTTCTCGAGCCACGGGATGCGTGTGAGGATGGCCGCGACGACGATGATCGCAGCGATGACTCCCCAGCCGCCGAGCATCAGCGCCCACGTCGGATAGTCACCCGCACCGTACGGTTCCTTGAAGTCGTTGATGACGCTCGTCACGATCGCCCATCCGATCGCGAGCGGCGTGATCCACTTCACAAAGAGATCCCACCACCATCCGATCTGGAAGTCCGAGACCTCGTTGATGTAGTCGCGGAGCTTCTTCGTTCCGTAGAACCAGCCGATAGCGACACACTCCATGAACCCGATGACCGCCAGGCCGTACTCGTTCATCCACCGGTCGACAATGTCGAGCCAGTAGTAGCCGGCCCCCGTTGTGAAGAGCAAGCCGATCAGGAATCCGAAGACGCAGAACCCGGCCGACGCCTTCTCCTGCGTGAGGTTCCACTTGTCTCTCACGCCGGCCACGACACCCTCGACGATCGAGAACGCCGAGTCGATGCCGAGCGTGAGCAGCGCGATGAAGAAGAGCGCTGCGATGACGGGTGCAAGCGGCATCAGACTGATCGCCGTCGGATACACGACGAACGTCAGGCTCGGTCCACCCTGGACGACCTCGCTCACCGGTACACCGTGCGCCTGCGCGAGATACCCGAGCACACTGAACACCGAGAACCCGGCGAAGTACGCGAAGCCCGCATCAGCGAAGCTCGTGATGAACGCGTTGTTCGAAACGTCGGAACGCTTCGGCAGATAGCTCGCGTACGCGGTCAGGAGCCCGAACCCGAGACTCAGCGAGAAGAACACCTGCCCGTAGGCGGCGAGCCAGGTCTTGGCGTCGATGAGCTTGGCAAAATCAGGAGTCAGGTAGTACTTCAGCCCCTCCATCGCTCCGGGAAGCGTCACACCCCTGATAAGAATGAGCAGGAGGATGATGAACGGGAGCGGGACGGTCAGCATCACGACTTTGCCGACACGGAGCACACCCTTCTTGATGATCCAGTAGATGGCGAGCCACGTGACCGCGAGACCCGCGATGGCCGGCCAGGAGACCCCGCCGATCTTCGTGACGGTTCCGGACTTGTTGAGCATGTGATCGAAGAACGACTGCGCAACGTCACATGTGCCGGTTCCCGCCGCAGCCCAGGGCTGCGTGAACGAGAAGGCGAGATAGTCCCAACTCCACCCCATGAGCACGGCGTAGTAGAACGAGATGGTGGCGCCGATACCGAGCGCCCACCAGCCGATCATCTCGAAGGGCTTGCCGCCGGCCTCGTGAAGCGAGCCGGGCGACGACTTCTGGAACCGCTGCCCGAGCGCGTACTCAAGGATCATCAGCGGGACACCGGCGGTCAGGAGCGCCACGATGTACGGAATCAGGAACGCTCCGCCTCCGTTGGCGTACGTGACCATCGGGAATCGCCAGAGATTCCCCAGTCCGATCGCGCTGCCGATGGCAGCCATGATGAACGCCGGCCTGCTAGCCCACCTGTCGCGATGGTGCGCCATGGACTCCCCCCTGTGCAGGAATCGCCGTCTCTGCCTGATAGCCTAGTGTATCGGGATGTGAGGAGTGGTCAAGCAAGAATCCGGACGGCGGATTCGAGCTAGTCGAAGACGCCCGTGGAGAGGTATCGCACGCCGCTGTCCGGGAGAACTGTGACGACGGTCGCGGACGCGTGCTCGGGACGCGACGCGACCTGGGCGGTCGCGTGCACGGCGGCGCCCGCGGAGATGCCCGTGAACAGACCCTCTTCGTGGAGCAGTCGCCTCGTCATGGAGAACGCGTCGGCGTCGTTCACGAGGATGATCTCATCGATGACGTCGCGGTTGAGGTTCGCCGGGACGAACCCCGCGCCGATTCCCTGGATGCCGTGCGGACCCGGCTGTCCGCCCGAGATCACCGGGCTGGACGCGGGCTCGACGGCGACCACGCGCACGGTCGGCTTCTTCGCCTTGAGCACCTCCCCCACGCCGGTGATCGTTCCGCCGGTCCCCACACCGACCACGAAGACGTCGACCGCGCCGACGGTGTCGGTCCAGATCTCCTCGGCCGTCGTGCGCCGATGGATCTCCGGGTTCGCCGGGTTCCCGAACTGGTCGAGCCAGACCGCGCCATCGGTCTCCTCGGTCAACTCGCGCGCTCGTTCGACCGCGCCGGACATCCCGCTCCCGGCCGGCGTCAGCTCGAGCTCGGCGCCTAACGCCTTGAGCTGGTGGCGTCGCTCGACCGACATGCTCTCGGGCATGACGAGCACCACGCGGTACCCGCGGGCGGCCCCGATGAACGCCAGTGCGATACCGGTGTTGCCGCTGGTCGGTTCGACGATGGTTGACCCGGGGACGAGTAGACCGCGCTCCTCCGCGTCGAGGACCATCGCGGATGCCGCGCGGTCCTTCACGCTCAGGAGCGGGTTGAACCACTCCGGCTTCGCCAGAACGGTAGCCCCGTCGGGGACAACGCGTGTCAGCCGAACAAGCGGGGTCCGGCCGATCGTATCGAGGATGGTCTCGCAGAGTGCCATGTCATCGGTGATACGAGGCGAGCGGTGGGAATGCAAGCGCAAATGAGCGGCCTGCAGTTGCGTTCGCGCCATCTGCAGTCGCAGAGCGACTGCCAAGCTGCTGCCGAAGGAAGCAGCCAGGGGCCAAGGTCACGGGGGGCGGACGCTTCCGCGTCCCCCCCCTTGTCGTACACCACCGGCAGCGCCGGGGATGCTCTCCCGGCCTGCCCGTGTCCAGAGTATCTTATTTGAGCAGCACCATCTTCGTGCTGCCGGTGAAGCTCTCAGCCTGCATCCGGGCGAAGTAGACGCCCGAGGCGACGCTGCGACCGTTGTCGTCGCGGCCGTTCCACGTCACCGTGTGCCAGCCGGGCGTCTGCGACCCGTCGACCAGCGTCTTCACCAGCTGACCCGCGATGTTGTAGATCGCCAGCTCCACGTGACCCTCGTGCGGAGCCGCGTAGGTCACAACCGTCACCGGGTTGAACGGGTTCGGGCTCACGCCCGCCAGGGCGTAGCGGACCGGCGTGTCGAACTCATCGACACCCGTGTCGACCGGACCGATGACCCGCACACACCACGTGTTCAGTGTGCCGAGATCGGAACCGGCGTTGTCGCTGATGTGAAGCTCCCACTCGCCCATCGCGTTCTCGCCGATGAAGTCATCGAGGCTGCCCGGGCCGCCGACTGCCAACTCGTCCGGGAACCAGCCGACGATATTGTCGGCGCTGCCGCCGAAGCGGTTGCTGAGCGTCACGGACGTGCCCTCGGGCGAGATCACTTCGACGATCAGATCGCCGGTGTACGTGTGCGTGATGTCCACGTAGATCTCGACCTCGCTGATATCCACGTCGTCCGGGAATGTCAGGTAGTCGGACACGCCGGCCGGAGTCGAATCCGGGATCGGGAGCGCCGGACTGTCGCAGTACTCGTACGTTGTGGTCTCGGTCAGCGTGAAGTCGATGCGCGAGGTGATCGCGCCCTCGTTCACAACGACGCCTTCCTGGACGCCCGTCGTCCAGTCGAGCTTGGTCGCCGTGACGGTGTAGGTACCGGCGTACATCTCGTCGATGTGGTAGTAGCCCGACGGAGCCGTGGTCGCAGTCGCGCCACCAGGCATCGCCGTCACCAGCACACCGCTGTTGTCCATCCCGCCGTCAAGCGTGATCATACCGCTGATCCCGCCGGTCGGAACGCTCTCGAGGGTGATCAGGTAGATCACACTGTTCTCAAGGAGTTCCTTGCGACCTGCAGCATCCGCCGCGGCGTAGTTGAACGAGTAGAACACGATCTGGCCGCTGGACGGATCCGGCGTGTTGTCGTAGACGTGCACACTCGCGAGCGTTCCGTAGTCCGACCAGCTCAT
>JAPEKQ010000001.1 GCA_029990205.1 bacterium | reverse complement strand
GTCAACATTCCCGTACCACCGACGTGGCGACAAAGACACTATGGGGGGGCGCAGGAGTGAAAGGTCAGCCAGGTGTTGGATGTCCTGGTCTAAGCGTGTAGGGGGGCGGCGTAGGTAAATCCGCGCTGTCAACTCCGAGACGCGATGGGGAGTACTTTTGGACATAAACTGACCCTAATCATGCTGCCTAGAAAAGCCTCTATGTGAGTCACGTAGGTGCCCGTACCGTAAACCGACACAGGTAGGCGGGGAGAGAATCCCAAGGTGCTCGAGAGAACCGTGGTTAAGGAACTCGGCAAAATGACCCCGTAACTTCGGGATAAGGGGTGCCCTCTGTGGTGATCCACCTTGCGTGGTGAGCTCTGGAGGGCCGCAGAGAATCGGCCTGGGCGACTGTTTACTAAAAACACAGGTCTCTGCCAAGCCGCAAGGCAACGTATAGGGACTGACACCTGCCCGGTGCCGGAAGGTTAAGGGGATGCGTCAGCAGGTTCGCCTGCGAAGCGTTGAACCGAAGCCCCGGTAAACGGCGGCCGTAACTATAACGGTCCTAAGGTAGCGAAATTCCTTGTCGGGTAAGTTCCGACCTGCACGAATGGTGTAACGACTTGGGCGCTGTCTCGACCACGGACTCGGCGAAACTGTAGTAGCGGTGAAGATGCCGCTTACCCGCGACCGGACGGAAAGACCCCGTGGACCTTTACTGCAATTTGATATTGGGTTTTGGCTAGGTTCGTGTAGGATAGGTGGGAGGCTTTGAACTGGGGGCGCCAGCCTTCAGGGAGCCAACCTTGAAATACCACCCTTGCCTCGTTGGGATCCTAACTCGGCACCGTTATCCGGTGCGAGGACAGTGTCAGATGGGTAGTTTGACTGGGGCGGTCGCCTCCAAAAATGTAACGGAGGCGCTCAAAGGTTCCCTCAGCGCGGACGGCAACCGCGTGTCGAGTGTAAAGGCAAAAGGGAGCTTAACTGCGAGGCATACAGGCCGAGCAGATGGGAAACCAGGACTTAGTGATCTGCCGCTGCTGTGTGGAAAGGGCGGCACTTAACGGATAAAAGGTACCCCGGGGATAACAGGCTTATCACCCCCGAGAGTTCACATCGACGGGGTGGCTTGGCACCTCGATGTCGGCTCAGCGCATCCTGGGGCTGGACAAGGTCCCAAGGGTTTGGCTGTTCGCCAATTAAAGCTGCTACGTGAGCTGGGTTTAGAACGACGTGAGTCAGTTCGGTCCCTATCCGTCGCGGGCGTAGGATACTTGAGGAGAGTTGTCCCTAGTACGAGAGGACCGGGATGAACGAACCGCTAGTGTACCAGTTGTCGTGCCAACGGCATTGCTGGGTAGCTATGTTCGGAAAGGATAAACGCTGAAAGCATCTAAGCGTGAAGCCTCCTCCAAGACAAGGTATCCCGTGGGCTATGCCCCCTGAAGGCTCGTTGAAGACTACAACGTTGATAGGCCGGAGGTGTAAGTGCAGCAATGCATTCAGCCGACCGGTACTAATAAGCCGTGCGGCTTGACCTTATTAAGCATACAACGATGTTTCGAGTGCCCGATCCTATTGAATTGTCGTGGGAATGAGCACCTGGCGTACTAGTCGGCGATGCGATCGCGAATGACTGATTGAGGAAGGTTCGCGCCTCTCCTCATGCCGGGTGCACTTCTCAGCCGCTGTGAAGAGCGGCAGCGCATTGTTTCGGTGGCAATGGCGGAGGGGTCACACCTGTTACCATTTCGAACACAGTAGTTAAGCCCTCCAGCGCCGATGGTACTGCTCGGGCGACCTTGCGGGAGAGTAGGACGCCGCCGGAACGTACGGACCCCCTTCGCCGAAAGGCGAGGGGGGTTCTCTTTTTGCCTCCGAAGCGCGACCGCCCTTTGGTCGGTCCGCCATCGTGTGTCATAATGCAGAGACGAGGAGGTACTTCCATGCTCAAGATCCTGACCGTCTCCGCACTTCTCGCCGCCGCCTTCCTGGCCGGCTGCAGCCCCAAGGCCCAGACGTCCGTCGCCAGCCCGGACGCGTCCCAGACGCTCCCGGGGTGGGTACTCGTCGTGCCCGTCGAAGAGGACGGACGCAGCGTGTTCGTCGGCGGCTGTTCCATGGCGCTCAACGCGGCGGAGGGCGTAGAGGCCGCCGGTACCGATGCCCGCCTGCAGATCGCGTCGGCAGCGGGAAGTCTGTTCACCGACATCTTCAACGGCTCACCGAAGGCCAGTGGTATCGCCACCACATCGATCGACCGTCTCGACTTCCGCGAGACGGGGCTGGAGCTCTTCCCTGACACGATGGAGAGTGGCGTACTGCTCGAACGCGTGTATCTCCGCTCGTGCGAGACCGGTGAGGTCTGGGAGACCTCGAATCCGCCCGACGTCGGGACCGAAGGCGAGGTCGACGCGATCGATGGGGCGGTCTGCTCCGTGTTCGTACGCGCCACGGTCGATGCGGATGCGTGGGAGCGCAACCTCTCCGAGACACTCCGTGAGATGAGGCACGGTTTCCAGGAGCAGGGGCGGGACAACCTCGTACGGCTCGCCGACTGGCTTGACGCGAACCTCGACCGGCTGCTCGGCGGCGACGACGCTCACCCTGAGGGTGCAGGTGCAAGGGACTGATGAAGCACGCTGACTTCGTCCACATTCACAATCACACGGAATTCAGCCTGCTGGATGGCGCGCTCAAGATCAAGGAGCTCGTCAGGCGGGCCCACGAGCTCCGGATGCCCGCGGTGGCCATCACCGACCACGGCGGGATGTTCGGGGCGATCGAGTTCTATGCCGAGGCCATGAAGACCGGCGTCAAGCCGATCATCGGCATGGAGGCGTACGTCGACCGGCGCGGGCACACGCACCGGCCCGAAGGGCGCGTGCGCGAGAAGTACAACCACCTCGTCCTGCTGGCGCGGAACGAGACCGGATACCACAACCTGATGCAGCTCTCGACGGCGGGCTACGTCGAAGGGTTCTACTACAAGCCCCGCCTGGACATGGAGCTTCTGCGCGAACACAGCGACGGGCTGCTGGCGACGACCGCATGTCTTGCCTCGGCCCCGGCGCAGCGTGTGCTCGCGGGCGACATGGACGGCGCGCGCGAGGCCGTCATCGAGCTCCTCGAGGTGTTCGGCGACGAGCATCTCTACCTCGAGGTCCATCGACACGGCATGGAGGAGGAGGAACGGGTCGTCGCCGGTTTCCGCGAGCTCTCGCGCGAGCTCGGCGTCCCGCTCGTGGCCGCGAACGACTGCCACTACCTCAATCGCGAGGACGCGGCTGCACACGACGTGCTGCTCTGTATCCAGACCGGCAAGGTCATCGACGAGCCGAACCGGATGAGGATGCCCAACGACCAGTTCTACTTCAAGACTCCGGACGAGATGCGCGAGCTGTTCGCCGATATTCCCGAGGCGTACGAGAACACCATCGCGGTCGCCGAGAAGTGCAATCTGTCGCTCGACTTCGGCAGCGTGCACATGCCCGAGTTCCCGATCCCCGAGGGTCACGCCGACGCCGCGGCCTACCTGGCGTCGCTGACCTGGGAGGGGATCCGCGAGCGCTACGAGGAGATCACTCCCGAGGTCGATGAGCGGGTCAAGAAAGAGCTCGCTATGATCGATGAGATGGGATTCTCGGGGTACTTCCTCATCGTCCACGATTTCATCCGGGAGGCGCGCGAGCGAGGCATCCCGGTCGGGCCCGGACGAGGGTCGGCCGCGGCGAGCATCGTCAGCTACGCTCTGGGGATCACGGAGCTCGAACCGCTCGGGTTCGGTCTCGTCTTCGAGCGGTTCCTCAACCCGGCGAGAAAGAGCATGCCGGACTTCGATATCGACTTCTGCTACGTCCGCCGCGACGAGATCATCGACTACGTCACACAGAAATACGGCCGCGACTCCGTTGCTCAGGTCATCACGTTCGGGACGATGCAGGCGCGCGCCGTGGTCCGCGACGTGGGGCGGGTGCTCCAGTTCCAGTACGGCGACGTCGACCGCATCGCCAAGATGATCCCGCGCGAGCTCAACATCACGCTCGATGACGCGCTGGCCCGCGTTCCCGAGCTCAAGGCCCTCGCTGCTTCGGACGAGCTCCACGGCAAGCTCATCCAGTACTCGAAGACGCTCGAGGGGCTGACCCGGCACGCATCGACCCACGCCGCCGGCGTCATCATCGCGCCGGGGAAGATCACGGACTGGGCGCCGCTGTTCAAGACCAACCGCGATGAGATCACGACACAGTACGCGATGAAATCACTCGCGAAGATCGGACTCCTGAAGTTCGACTTTCTCGGTCTTCGCACCCTGACCGTCATCCACGACACGCTCGCGATGATCCGTGAGAACCACGGCAAGACGATCCTGCCCCAGGACATCCCGCTCGACGACGAGGGGACGTTCGAACTCCTCGGCACCGGTCACACGGTCGGAGTCTTCCAGCTCGAGTCCTCGGGCATGCGCGACCTCGTACGCAAGATGCGTCCCGAGCGCCTCGAGGACATCATCGCGACCAACGCGCTCTTCCGACCGGGCCCGCTCAGGTCCGGGATGGTCGACGACTACGTCAAGCGGAAGCACGGCAGGCAGAAGGTGAAGTACCTCCACGACGACCTCAAGTCGGTGCTCGAAGAGACACACGGCGTCATCGCGTATCAGGAGCAGGTGATGCAGGTCTCCAGCGCACTCGCGGGGTTCTCGATGGCGCAGGCGGACGTCCTTCTCAACGCGATGCGGAAGAAGGTCAAGGAGGTGATGCCGCAGCAGGAAGCGGACTTCGTTGCGGGCGCGACGGCTCGCGGCGTCGAGAGGAAGACGGCCGCGGCCGTCTTCGAGCAGATGGCGAACTTCGCGGAGTACGGATTCAACAAGGCGCACAGCGCGTCGTACGCGGTGCTCGCCGTGCGGACGGCATACCTCAAGGCGCACTACCCGGCCGAGTTCATGGCGGCGAACCTCACCAGCGAGATGGACAACACCGACCGTGTCGTCATCCTCATCAACGAATGCAAGCGGATGGGGATCACCATGCTCCCGCCGAACGTCAACGAGGGGCATGTCGATTTCCGTGCGACCCCGCGGAACGACATCCAGTTCGGGCTCGGAGCGATCAAGAACGTGGGGCGCTCGGCCATCCAGTCGATCGTCGAGGCGCGGCACGAGCACGGCGACTTCGAGGACATCTTCGATCTCGCCTCCCGCGTCGACCTGCGACTCGTCAACAAGCGTGTCTTCGAGAGCCTTGCCCACGCGGGCGCACTCGATGACCTCCACGGACACCGCGCGCAGCTGTCCGCCGCGGCGCCGGCCGCCGTCGAACTCGGACAGCGTATGCAGCGCGAGCGTGACTCGGGCCAGACGTCGCTCTTCGGCGGCGGGGGAGAGGACGCCGTCGCCCAGCCACGGAAGCTCCCGGAAGCGGACCCGTGGACCGACGGCGAGGCGCTCGCGAAGGAGAAGGACGTTCTCGGTTTCTACGTGACCGGGCACCCTCTGGCGAGCTACGCGCGCGAGCTCAAGGCGTTCGCCACCGCGTCGGTCGAGGGCGTCGCCGAGATGGAACACAAGGAACTGGTCCGCGTGGGCGGGATCATCACCGAGATCAAGACCACCGTCGACAAGAAGGGCAAGCGGATGGCGTTCGTCACGCTCGAGGACTTCACCGGGACGATCGAGGCGGTGGTGTTCTCGACCTCCTACGCGCAGTATCAGGGAGCGCTCAGCCGCGAGGCGGCCGTCATCGTGGAGGGGAAGGTCTCGATGCGGCGTGAGGAGATGGCCAAGATCATCGTCGACGCCGTCGTCCCGATCTCGGAGGCGATGCAGCGGTTCGTCGAGCGCGTCCGGATCGAACTCTCGACCGCCGGTCTCGACGACGACCTGCTCGAGAACCTCAAGGCCGCGCTTCTCCGTCATCCCGGACGCTGTCCGGTGGAGCTTATCCTGCGTTCGCGTGATGGCGAGGCACGGACGATCAGGGTCGGCTCGATCCGAATCGAGCCCTCGCCGGCCCTTCTCAGTGAACTGGAGCCCCTGGTCGGAGAGGCCGCCATCCACCTCGTGGGGGCCGTGCAGCGCGAGCGAGTTCCTGAACCTGCTTTCTGATTGACACCCCTCTGGGCCGTTGCTATATTCGCTCCAAATCGTGATGTTTCGCGAAGTTGGAGGGCCGTTCGATGCTGAGGATCTGGGCTGTCGCGGCTCTCTCAGTCCTATTGGTGGCCGCTCCGTCGGCGGGTCAGGCACAGTCGGACTATCCGGTCCGGCTCGTGGACTTCCCGACCGCCTACGGAATGCCTCGAGGTGTGTATTCGCTCGGCATGCGGATCGTCCCCGCGGGCGGTGTCATCGCTGGACTGGGGGTGGGCGTCAACGACTATCTCCTCGTGGGGATCTCCTACGGCGCGGGCAACGTCGTCGGAAGCGGCGACCCCGTCTGGGATGACCGCGTCGAGTTCGACGTGAAGCTCCGTTTCGCGGAGGAAGCGACCGCGATCCCGGAGATGGCGATCGGCTTTGACTCGCGGGGGTACGGGCGCCAGCTCGAGGACGGGGAGTACGAGAAGTCCTCGCCGGGGTTCTACATCACGGCGGCCAAGACCATGCCGTTCTCAGAGTACTACACGCTCCACGCCGGGCTCTCGAGGACGCTCGACCAGGACCGGGCCAAGCCCGATGTCATCATCGGGGCGACCGCGCGGTTCTCCCAGGAGTTCACGGCCATCCTCGAGTACGAGTGGGGGCTGGAGCGGGATTCCGATGAACCGGAGGGCTCGAGCGGATACCTGAACGTCGGACTCCGGTGGGTCTTCGCGGATCAGATCGAGATCGACCTCTACTTCCGGAACCTCGTTGGGCCGAGCGGGTCTCCGGAACTGAACAGCAGGGCCATCGGTTTCGTCTTCTATGACAGCTTCTAGCGCGCACGGCGACCGTCTCCGGCGCGCCGCGCCGGGGGCTTCGAGGACGCGTGAGGGGGTTCACCATGGTCGGTTGGCTGGAATTCGAGAAGCCGCTCGTCGAGCTCGAGACGAGGATCGATGAGCTGCGGAGCTTCGCTGACAGCCAGAATATCGATGTTGCACGCGAGCTCAAGCGGCTCGAGAGCAAGGCCGAGGGACTCCGCCAGGAGATCTACGGGAAGCTTTCGCGCTGGCAGATCACGCAGATCGCGAGGCATCCGAAGCGCCCGTCGACGCTCGACTACATCAAGCACATGGGCATCGACTTCATGGAACTCCACGGCGACCGTCGGTTCGGTGACGACAAGGCGATCGTGGGCGGGGTCGGGCAGTGGGCGGGACGCAAGGTCGTCGTGATCGGTCACCAGAAGGGTCGCGATACCAAGGACAACATCCATCGCAACTTCGGCATGGCTCAGCCCGAGGGGAACCGCAAGGCGCTCCGGTTGATGCACCTCGCTGCCAGGTTCAACCGTCCGATCATCACATTCGTCGACACGCCCGGCGCGTATCCGGGCATCGGCGCCGAGGAGCGCGGGCAGGCCGAGGCGATCGCGCTCAACCTGCTCGAGATGGCGCGCCTGCCTGTGCCCATCGTTGTCGCCGTCATCGGTGAGGGCGGCAGCGGCGGTGCGCTCAGTATCGCCGTCGGCGACCGCATCCTGATGCTGCAGTACTCGATCTACTCGGTCATCTCCCCGGAGGGTTGCGCGACGATCCTCTACCGCGATGCGGCAAAGGCGCCGCAGGCCGCGGAGGCGATGAAGGTCACTGCGCCCGATCTGATGGAGCTCGGCGTGATCGACGAGGTTGTGTCCGAGCCGATCGGCGGGGCGCATCGCGACGCGGTACGAGCGTCGAAGACACTTGAAGAGACCATCGCACGTCACCTCACGGAGCTCGAGGCGATCCCGCCCTCGGAGCTTGTGGATCGTCGCCTCGAGAAGTTCATGGCGATGGGCAAGTACAGGGAAATCTAGGAGCACCGGACATGAAGCTGAGTTCGTTCACAGACAAGCGCTACATCGACCTCGATCTGGAGGCCGGGAGCAAGCCGGAAGTCCTCTCGGCCATGGTGGCGCTTCTCGCCGCATCGCCGAAGGTCACCAGCGGCGAGACCCTCCTTCGCGACGTGCTGGACCGCGAGGAGCTCGTCACGACGGGTGTCGGATACGGTGTGGCGTTCCCGCACGCGAAGAGCAAGGCCGTGAAGGACGTGACGTTCGCTTTCGCCCGAACGGGCGGCGACGTCGACTACGGGGCCCTCGACGGGGCTCCGGTCAGACTGATCTTCCTTATAGGCGCGCCGAAGGAGCAGGAGCCGTCGAGAGTCTACCTGAATCTCATGGCGCGGCTGTCGTTCCTCATGAAGGACGAGGCCAATCGGACGGCGCTGCTCGAGGCATCGTCGGTGGCGGACGTGCTGAAGATCTTCGATTCTGTCAAATAGCGGAACCGGTTGAACCGGAGGAGCATCCCGAGAGTGAAGGCGCGCAACTACATGACCCGCGACGTTGTCACGGTCGGCCGGTCGGCGAACATCGCCGAGATCGCGAGGCTCCTGCGGGAGCACAGGATCACCGGCGTGCCCGTCGTCGACGACGACGGGCGCCTCCTCGGCGTGGTGACACACGAGGAGCTCATCAATATCTTCCTGCCGCACTATCTGTCGATGTTCGACGAACTGGCGTTCCTCGATGATCTCAGCGCTATCGAGGCGCAGACGATGTCCGAGATCGAGCCCTCGCTCTTCCTCGCCGAGGACGTCATGCACGTGGACCCGCACACGGTCGGTCCCGAGACGTCGATGATGAAGGTGGCCGCCATCATGCTGAATAACAAGCACGTGCTTCTGCCAGTTGTCGACGACGACAACCGCGTGGTCGGTGTCATCAACAGGAGCGCTGTGAGCTCCGCCTTCACGGGCGCCGCATCAGAGGAGGGGCGATGACCGACGCGCGGAGATGTCCCCTTCTGCCGCTCCACCGGGCTGCGCTGCTGACGGTCATCGTCGCGGTCACGCTCGCCACTGCCGCAACGGCGTCGGCGCTCACTCCGGAACTCGTCTCGTCGGACGAGAGCGGCATCCGTCTGACACTGGCAGCGGGCGACCCGACCGTCTCGACGTTCGTCGTCGACGGGGTCGAGTATTCGATCATCGCACTTCCAGGCGCCGGCACGACAGGCGAGCCGGGGATGCCTGAGTTGCCGTGCGTCCGGGCCGTGCTCGGCGTGCCTGACTGCGAAGCCGTTGAACTCGATGTCACGGCCGCGGGGACGCGCCGAACGGGCGGTATCCGCGTGATACCGGCTCCGGGCGTTGTCGACGTCGGGGAGGAAGAACTCTCTCGCTACTCGCGCGTCGAATCGTCTCTGTACGCATCATCAGGAATCTGGCCCGAGCGTCCGGCGCGCGTGAGCGCGCCTCGATGGCTGGGGCCGCAGCGGACGGTCACCGTCGAGCTCTACCCGTGCCGCTTCGAGGCGTCGACCGGTGAGCTCCTGATCCACGAGACGCTCGACGTCGTGCTCCGTTTCCGCGGGGTGCGGCCCTCACGCGGAGAGGCCGGCACACGGACGCGCGTGAGGCAGAGTCGGGAGCGCCAGCTCGACGCGACGCTCCTCAACGCTGAGAGCGCGAGACCGTGGCTGCGTTCCGGTCCTCTGACCGACAGGGCGAGCCGCGACGACTACTACTCCACATCCGAGAACTGGATCCGCCTGCGCATCACCGAGCGCGGTTTCCACCGCGTCGCGTACGGTGACATCGAGGGAGCCGGCGCCGTCGCTTCGGTCATCGACCCGGCGACCTTCCGCGTCTTCACCGGCGGCGGCCTGTCTCTTCCGGAGGCATTCGATGCCGACCGGCCCGACTGGATGCAGGAGTGCACCATCCTTGTTGATGATGGCGGTGATGGGAGCTTCGATGCCGGTGACGGCGTCGTGTTCTTCGCGCTCGCGGAGGACGGCTGGTCTGACGAATACGGGATCGTCGACCCCGTCGAGCCCCACACTCAGAACCACTTCGCGAATGAGAACATCTACTGGCTGACCTGGGAGGACGAGGGAACGGCGTCCGGCTTCTCGGCGGCGCCGCTGAGGATGGCCGAGGACGATCTTCAGAACTCTCCGACCCCGATCCATCTCGACGCCCACTTCGCGCGCACCCACTTCGAACGGAACATCGTGATCAAGGAGGGGCGCGGCGACAACTGGTACTGGTACGACATGGGGCAGAGCGAGGACTGGCGCTATTTCCACGAGGAGCTCTCGAACGTCGTGACCGACTCGCTCGGCACGCTCCGCGTACACGTCGACGGTAACTCGTCGACCGGCGGAGTCTATCCGGACCATCACGTCCGTTTCCTGCTCAACGACGCGCTCGCCTTCGACGCCGAGTGGGACGCCTATCAGCCGCTCTACTTCGAGGCGGGCGGTCTGTCGATCAACGAAGGCTACAACACGTTCGCGGTCAACATCCCGCGCGACATTCCGGGCGTCGACGACGAAGCGATCCTCATCGACTGGTTCGATCTGATGTACTGGCAGATGCTCGAGACCTCGGACGATCAGATGGCTTTCGGGAGTTCGGGCAAGACGGGTGTGCTGGAGTTCTCGATCGACGGGTTCTCGACGTCGGACGCTGCGGCCTTCAAGATCGTGGACCAGTACACGGTCCTGACCATCCCGGGCGTGTCGTCACGATCGGGAGAGACCCGCGCGGTCACCGTGACGTTCCAGGACGACGTGGCGGACACGGCGCGTTACGGCGTCGTCGGCGCCGGCGGGTACCTGACGCCGGTCGTCGAGCTCGACACGTTCGTCGATCTGAGGACGCCGACGGATGACGAGTACATCATCATCGCGCACGACGACCTCTACGACGAGTCGCTCAGACTCAAGGCGCATCGCGAGAGCGACGCAGGCGGTGGATTCGACGTTCGTCTTGTGCGCATATCGGATATCTACGACGAATTCTCGTGGGGGCTCGTTGACGCGACGGCCATCCGCGACTACCTCAAGTTCACGTGGGAGACCGCCGCGAACCCGCCGACGCACGCCGTGCTCGTCGGTGACGGGACGGTCGATCCCAGGCAGTACTCCGCGTCGAGTCTGAGGACCTACATCCCCGTGCACTACACGCTCATAGGGAGCGCGTCGGCCAATCCGTCCTACTGGCCGACCGAGTTCTGGTACGCGGGGTTCGACGCCGAGTACCAGTACATCCCTGGTGTGGCGCTGGGCCGTCTGACCGCCAACTCCGTCAGCGAGCTCACCACGATGCTCGACAAGATCATCGAGTACGACACGGACGACGCGGCCGCGCTGTGGAGGAACACCGCGATCCTCGTGGGCGACGACGAGTACACCTACGACGATGACGATGAGTACTTCCACACGGAGCAGACCGAGAGGATCTCGGATGAGATCCTGCCGTTCGCGATCGACCGCGAGAAGCTCTTCCTCATGGAGTACGACAAGGTCGGCAACTTCAAGCCGGCTGCCAGGGCGAAGTTCCTCGAGATATGGAACGACGGCGCCTTCCTCGTCAACTACACGGGGCACGGCAGCGAGATCGTCATGGCGCACGAGTCGCTCTTCTACTTCGACGATGTGACCCTTCTGGGCAACAGGCCCGGGCTGCCGCTGTTCTTCGCCGCCTCGTGCCGTCTGAATAAGTTCGATAGAATGACCGTCGACTCACTGGGTGAGGCGCTTGCCAAGTCCGCCACCGGCGGCTCGATCATCTCCATCGGAAGCACGAGAGACTCGGGCGCCTCCCAGAACGCGCTGTTCAACCGGGACATCCTCTCCGCGATGTTCGGGCATCAGCAGGAGGACCCCGCCGCCGTCATGGACGTCGGTCTGGCGGTCCAGGCGGGATTCGCTATGGCCGGCGGCTACTCAGCGTGGCTCAACGACACGAAGTTCATGGTCGTCGGCGACCCGGCGATCGTGCTGGCGACACCCGCGGGAAGCGGGAGCCTCTCGTCGGATGATGTGGACCCGATGATGCGTCGTGACGAGGTTGAACTCGACGGAACCTGTTCCGGCACGACCGCGGATCTCGACGGTATCGCCGTCATACGCGTGAGCGAGTCCGCCGACACCACGGGGTACACGCTGCCGGCGAACGGCTACCACGTCGACTACTCGCTTCCGGGCGACACCGTCTTCGATGGTCCCGTGACCGTCTCGAACGGAGGCTTCGACGCGCGGTTCGTGGTGTCCTACGCCGCCGACGAGGGGCCGTACGGAAGGATCCGGGCGTACTGCTACGACGATGATACCGACGGCGCGATCTCGATGGAGGGCGTTGCGATCCAGGACAGCGTCGTGACGACCGACGCCACGGGTCCCGTGATCACGCTCGAGTTCGCGGGCGGCGCCACCTCGGTGCTCCCGGGCGCGGAGCTGACGATGACGGTCTCGGACGAGAGCGGGATCAACACCGCGACCGGTGGCTCCGGCGCACCGATCTCGCTCGTTCTCGACGGGGGCGACTCGACCGACGTCACGAGCTTCTTCGTCTATGACGTGGGAAGCTATCAGTCGGGCACGGTGCACTTCGATCTGCCGAGCCTCGGCTTCGGGGCTCACACGATCGAACTCGCCGCCAGCGACAACATGGGGAACCGGTCGACCGGATATCTCTCGTTCGAGGTCGTGTCGGCCGCAGACTTCGAGATCCGGAACGTGGCGAACTCACCGAATCCGTTCCCGGACGGCGGCGAGACCGGGACGTGGCTGATGTTCCAGCTTCCCGGGCCTGCCGACGTGCGAATCGACATCTTCACGGTCGGCGGCCGCAGGATCCAGACGCTGGATGATGTTCCCGGAAGCGCGGGCGCGAACCAGGTCTACTGGGACGGGCTCGACCATGTGGGGGATGAGCTGGCGAACGGTGTCTACCTCTACCGGATTCTCGCGGTCTCTGAGAGCTACCGGGGAGACAAGGCGGAGGCGATCGGGCGAGCTGTCATCATGCGCTAGCATACCGCGCCGGGACCGGCCGTCGGCTGCGACCAGAGCCGGCCGAATGCGTCAAAACGAGATAGCATACTGACCGATATCATGCGAGACACGCACCGAAGGGAGAAGCCGGGAATGAGAAGTACGAAGCTGCTCACAGCAGTCCTGATCCTCGCGGCGGTCGCGAGCACGGCGTCCGCTCAGGTCTCCATTGGCGGAGCGCAGTCGCTCTACATCCAGCCCGGGGCGCGCCCCGCGGGCATGGGAGACTGCTTCGTCGCGGTCGCCGACGACGCGAGCGCTGTCTCGTGGAACCCCGCGGGTCTCGCGTGGGTCGACGGGCGCATCAACTTCACGCTCATGCACACACAGCTCGTTCCCGACTGGGACGACGTCTACTACGAGTACGCGGCCTACGCGCAGCGCGTTGAGGGCCTCGGCACGATCGGAGCATCGCTTGTCTATCTGACGTACGGCGAGCAGGCCGCGACCGATCCTGACAGTCCCGACGTGGTCGGATACTTCGACAGCTACGAGATCATCCCGTCCGTCGCGTACGGTGCGGAGATCGGCGAGAACCTCGCGGTCGGTCTCAATCTGAAGTTCGTCTATGTCAATCTCGCGCCGGCCCAGTACACGCAGGACCAGCAGAAGGGCTCCGGCTCGACATTCGCGGCGGACATCGGCGTGCTCTATCGTATGTGGGAGGATCGCCTCCGGCTGGGCGCCGCCGCTCAGCACGTCGGTCCGCGGATCGCCTACATCGACGAAGAGCAGTCCGACCCGCTCCCGCGCAATCTCAAGCTGGGCGCCTCGTACAAGGTCATGTCGGACGAGATGAACGAGCTTCTCGTCACGGCCGAGTACAACAAGTCCCTCGTCATCATCGAGGACATCGCGGATCAGTCGGTCGGCGTCATCCTGAACTTCGGAGCCGAGTACCGGTACTACGACCTCTTCGGTCTGCGGGGCGGCTACGTTTACGACGAGGACGGCGAGGTCAAGGGCTTCGCGTTCGGCATGGGACTGAAGTATCGCAACTGGGCCTTCGATGTGGCGAACGTGCCGCAGGCCGAGGGGCTCAAGCGGCCGTTCAGATTCTCTCTGAGCGCCACGTTCTAGATCGTCAATGAGACTTCGCGCTGGCGGAGGCGGACCGTCCGGCGGACGGACCGTTCGCCAGCGCTTCTCACAGACGGGTGACCGTGAACACTCCGGCCCCGGCCGGGCACGATGGGGGGGATGGTGAAGAGGTTGAACAGGCGAGCGAGAGCGCTCAGGACAGCGATGCTGTTGATGGTCGTCGCACTCCTGCTCCCGACGGTCGCGCCCGCGGCGTCGACGCTCCTGTGTACCAAGGACGCCGAGCGACCGCTCGAGGAGCTGCAGGCGGTCAACGCGAAGGTCTATCCGCACGACGTGCCGCCCGTGACCGCCATCGAACTGGCACAGCGGCGGGGCCGCGGGGAGGGCGGGCGGACGACGCTCCGGTTCCTGGCGATCCGCGTCGAGTTCCAGCCGGACAACGATCCTCTGAGCACGGGTGACGGGACCTTCGATTACTCTCCGTGGGACGGTTCGACCTTCGATGGTCCACCGCACGACCGCGAGTACTTCGAACTTCACATGACCGCCGCCAAGAACTACTTCGAGTCGGTTTCGCACGGCGCGGTCGAGATCGAGTACACGGTGGCCCCCGCGGACTCGCGGGCGGCGTACGTGCTTCCGCACGAGATGGGCTACTACCACGACTATTCGGAGGACCAGGTCTGGTACGTCTCGCAGGTCGAGTCGTTCACGCGGGACGCCTTCGCGGCGGCCGACACGACCGACTCGCTCGACTGGGCCTCGTACGACGGATACGTCCTCTTCTTCGCGGGTTCCGATTGGCAGAGCGACATCTACTACGACACGCCGTACGACCTGCCGGCGGCCCATATCACGCTTGGCGAGCCCATCCTTGTCGATGGCGGCACGCACGAGATCTGGAACGCGTCGTTGATGCCGGAGACCTCCAGCCAGGACGGTCTCACCGCGGTGCTCAACGGAACGCTGGTCCACGAGATGGGCCACGCCATCGGCCTTCCGGACCTCTACAACACATCGAACTTCTTCCCGTCGATCGGCTACTGGGGCATCATGGACTCCGGCGGACGCATCGGGATGAACACGCCCTGGGGGTACGCCTACGGTCTGATCCCGGTGCCGCCGTGCGCCTGGTCGCTCGAGTACCTCGGGTGGACCGACCCCGTGACCATCCTCGACGACTCCGAGAACCTCGAGGTCAAGGCATCCGTCTTGAGAGGCGACGGGTATCGCTCGTTCAGGATCCCGATCACGAGCACGGAGTACTACCTCGTTGAGAACCGGATGGACGACATCGGGAAGGACGGAGTTGTCGCCATCGAGCAGGAACAGGGCGTCGTGCTCGGTCCGGTCGATCCCGACTGTCAGCAGGAGATCTGCCCGGTCAATCACGAGTACGACTTCCTGCTCCCCGGACCAGGGATGCTGATCTACCACATCGACGACACGCGCGTGATCCCCGGGCTGATGCCGTACGACACCGTGAACTACGACAGCGACCGGAGGGGCGTTGCGATCGAGGAGGCCGACGGCATCGACGATCTCGGTGACATCGGGAGCTTCTACTGGACGGGCAGCCAGTACGACCCGTTCTTCGCTTCGAACAACGACTCGTTCTCGTATGACACGTATCCGTCGACCGACGACAATCTCGGCGGCAGGAGCTACATCTCGATCACCGGCATCTCGGAGCCCGACTCCATCATGACGATGAACGTCAGGTTCAACCGGTGGAAGGACGGCTGGCCGCTCCAGTTCGAGGGAGAGACCGGCGGGATCGCTCCGCGCGTTGGTGACCTCAACGGCGACGGAGACATGGAGGTCGTGCTGGCCACGACCGACGGGCTCGTCTACGCATTCCATCACGACGGCTCGGCGGTCCTTCCCGACTGCGCCGGACCGTTCGGTTTCATCGCGACAGCAGGCGGAGACATCTCGCAGACGCCGGCGCTCGGCGATCTTGACGGCGACGGCGACCTCGAGGTCGTGGTCGTCTCCGACGACGGCATGCTCCACGCGTGGCACGCGACCGACAACGACGGGAACGGCCACGCCGACCCCGTCTCAGACCACTTCCCGGTCGAGACCGGGGGACCGGCGAGCGCATCCCCGGTCGTGGCGGACCTCGACGACGGTTTCGGTCTCGAGATCGCTGCGACGTCCAGAGGCGGCGAGCTCGTCATCGTGGACCAGGCCGGACGCCAGGTCGGGACCTCGCCGTACTCGTTCGGTGTGCTCGTGCTTGATGACGTGACGATGGCGGCCGGTGACCTCGATGCCGACGAGGATCTTGAACTCGTACTGTCGACGACCAACAGGGGATGGGTCACCGCGCTCAACGCGGACGGGACCCCGCTCCCGGGCTGGCCGATCGTGATCGAAGAATGGGAGCGCGAGACGGTCGGTCTGCTTCTCGGTGACCTCGATCGGACGTACGACGGCCGGCTCGAGGTGATCGCGGTCGGTTCGGACGGACGCGCATTCGCGTGGGACCGTCACGGTGAGGAGATGGCGGGTTGGCCGGTCGATCTCGGCGAAGAGGTCGTCGGGCGGTCCTCGCTGGGCGATCTCGACGGCGACGGCTATCTGGAACTCGTCGTTCCGGTCGGCTCGACGCTCGTTCGCGGCGTCAGGGCGAACGGAACCGCGGTCGAGGACTGGCCTCTGAGCTTCTCGGCGGGCGACAGCACCCGGAGCGCCCCCGCGTCACCTCTCGTTGGCGACATCGACGGAGACGGCGGGGTCGACGTTGTCATGAGTGGCCCCGGTGGCGGCATCTACGCGTGGAGCGGTGTCACCGGCGAGTTGCTGCCGGGATGGCCGCTCTCGTCCGACGTCTCGCTCGGCACCCCGTGGATCGGGGATGCGGAGGGCGACGGGGAGATCGATCTTCTGGTCGCGGGCCGCACGGGGCGCGCGCTCTTCTACCACCTGCCGTACAGTGCATCTCCGGGAGCCATCGTCTGGCCGACGGAGGCGGGGAGCGCGGCCGGGACCGGCTGTTTCGCGGACTCGCTTCTCGGCGACGCGTACGAAGAGACGGCGACGCTCATGGTGCACGACCGCACGTACTGCTACCCGAACCCCGCTCGCGAGGAGGATCTCACGATCCGCGTCTATCTCGAGGAGTCGATGGACATCCTCGTCGAGATTATGGACGTGACCGGTCAGATCGTTGAGACGCTCGAGACCGACGGCGTCCCGACGGTCAACGAACTCGTCTGGAAGACCGAAGGCGTTGCGAGCGGCCTCTATCTCGTCAGAGTGGAGGTCGGCTGGGAGTCGGTGGATCTGTCCGCCGGGGACGTCATCGGACGCACCGAGGAGAAACTGATGAAGGTCGCCGTCATTCGATAGGTCCGGCGGCACAGCAGGAGACGCGATGAGGTTCCTTGTGACATGCATGATCGTTCTGACGGTGGCGACGCCCGCGTTCGCCGCGCGGACAACCGCTGTGGCATCGCGCGTCGTGCCGGAGGAACTCGTGCTCATCTCGTCGCTCGACTTCGAGGAGGAGCTTCTCGAGATGGCGGCCGAGAGCGGCGGAACGTCCGGCGGTTCCGAGGAATCGCACGACCCGCCGAAGATGATGCTTCTGTCGATGGCCGTGCCCGGCGCCGGGCAGCTCGTTCAGGGCGAGAAGCGCGGCTATCTCTATCTTCTCGTTGAGGTCGCCATGTGGGGCGGCTTCTACTACCTCGACAAGCAGGGTCTCGACGAGCGAGGCGACTACGAGGACTTCGTGGTCGCGAACTGGGACCTGGCCGCATACCAGGACTTCTTCGAGGAGAACTGCCTGGAGGACCCGCACGACTACGCCAACGGCTGCCGCCCGCTTGCGCCGGAGGGTTCGCAGGAGTACTACGAAGACGTGGGCAAGTACGATGTCTACTGGCCGTGGTGGAGCGGGGACGGTTCGCCGAACGACGTCACCGCCGAGGACATGGCGCTCAGGGACGAGTACTGGGACATGCGCAAGGAGAGCAACGGCCATCTGAGGCAGGCGCGCTACTTCATGATGGCCGCGCTGCTCAACCATGTCGTGAGCGCTCTTGATTCGTTCTTCATCGCCAAGGGGCCCGCCGATGCGGCGTCGCCGGCCGATCTTGGTCTGGAGTTCGGCGTACCCGACGCTTCCGCCGGGTTGACCTGTGCACTTGTTGCGAGGTACTGAGGAGCATCAGATGAGCCGAAGCATCGCATCCCTTCTTGTGATCCTGATCCTGGTCTCGACGCAGGTCGCGACCGCAGAGCCGTACGGTGGGTCCGGCATGTCCGACGGCCTCGCCCGTCAGGGCCTCTCGCTCCGCTACGACGATCCGATATCGGACCTGGAGCCGGAACAACAGCCGGCGGAGCCGGTCTACACGGCGGGCGGGCGTGAGGAGAAGAACCCGCTGGTCGCCATGCTGATGTCGTTCGCCGTTCCCGGATGGGGCGAGTTCTACACGGGGCACGACGGGCGCGCGAAGGCCTTCATGTCGGTGGAGGGCGCGATCTGGATCGGGTACGCATCGTACAGCGTGCAGGAGCGGATGCGCGTCGATGACTATGAGGAGTACGTCCTGACCTACCTGGGTGTTGATCAGGGCGCGGACCACACGTACTACGAGGATGTCGCGGACTACATGCGCAGCGAGGGGGCCGACAGCTACAACGAGGACATCCGGAGCGAGGCGCGGAGCCTGTTCCCGGACGACCTCGACGCGCAGGAGCGCTACTTCGACGAGCACAGCTACTCCGGCGACGACGGATGGGACTGGGGGTCGCGTGACCTGCTCGAGGAGTATCGCGAACTCCGACACGATGCGTCCGTCTCGTCCCGGAACGCTTTCTACATGACCGGGCTGGCGGTCCTCAACAGGGCGCTCTCGGGTATCGACGCCGCGTGGATGGCGAGACGCTACAACGCCGGTGAGACCGGCGCCCCGGCGGTGAGGCTCTCCGTCGCGCCGGTGCCGGATGAGAGCGGGCTGTTCGGCAGTCGCGCGACGCTCGAGTTCTCCTTCTGATACCGTGATGGGGCTCTTCCCGTCACGCAGCATCCCCCTTTCGTGGAGCACATCATGATGCTCTCATTGTTCCCGCCGCAGGCGACGCGACGGACGTCCACGAGGCGTGGTCTTGTCCTCGCGGCGCGTGCCGCCCTGCTCGCGGTCATCATGACACTCGTTGCGGCCCCGGTTGCGTCCGGCTCGGTCGTCGCGCTCGATCTCGTCGAGGAGACCGGGAACGTGGCCTGGGACATGGATGGTCCGACGGCGCTCGCCGTCGACCACAGGGGGTGTCTGTACATCGTCGACAGTGGTCGTCACCGCGTGCTCGTCATCGAGCCCGACGGTTCGGTCGTCCGCGAACTCGGCGGATACGGATGGGATGAGGACAGCCTCGACCATCCGCTCGATGTGGTCGTCGATCGCGGTCTGGCGACGTACGTCCTCGACTCGGGGAACAGACGCGTCGTCGAATACGACGCCGACGGGGATTACCTCGGGGTCGTGCTCGAGGAGGATCAGATCGGGAACCCGAAGGGTCTGGAACTTGGCTCGGGCGGCGAGCTGTACGTCACTGACGCCGACGCGCAGATCGTCCGCGTTCACTCCCAGTTCGGCGAGCCGCTCGACCCGATCGGCAGCTTCGGTGGGGAGGAGGGCGGTCTTGTCGGTCCCACGAGGGTCGCGATGGGGCCGTCCCGGGAGATCGCGGTCGCGGACCCCGCGTCGGCCGCCGTCTGGCTCTACGACGAGTTCGGCTCGCCTCTCGCGCGTCTCTCGCGCGGCGAGGGATTCACACCACACGACATCATCTTCGGCCCGCGCGGGCATCTCATCGTCGCAGACGGTCGCAACGGCACCGTCTCGGTGTTCGACCGTGCGGATGGTTCGGTGACTGCGTCTGTCGACCGGGACGTGATGGGGCCCTCGGCCCTGCCTTCCGGGCTGGCGATCGATCGGATGGGGAGGCTCCTTGTCCTGGACGGAACCTCGGGCCGCGTGTTCACCTTCGCGCTCGAGCACGACGCTGAAGACTAGGCTGCGGCTCCCCGCGCTCCTGGCCGTCGCCCTTCTTGTCGCGCTTGTGACAGTCGCGGGTGCGGGGAGTCTGACGCGGACGAGCGGACGCCGCGTCGTCGGCATGACCGGCCGGGACCTCGTCGACGGGAGCGCGGCGCTTCCTGACTCGCTGATCGTCGCGGGGAGCGACACGGTGCTCGTGAGCGGCCGGCCGGTCGTGCGGGGCGTCGACTACCACCTGGATGTGTCCACCTCGGTTCTGCGTTTCTTTCACGATCTTCCGGACACCGCGCGCGTTTCTCTCAGCTACCTTTACATCCCGGGCGCACTCGCCCGTGGCCGGCGGTATGCGGTGCTCGACGCTGCGGACGAGCTTCCCGCCGTGTTCGCGGCCCGGGAGAGCCTTGTGGGGCTGCGTGTTCCCGAGGCCGACCGGACGCCCGTGGCATCGGGTCTGCGGATCGGGGGCGCCAAGACGTTCGGCGTCAGCGTCGGTTCAGACCGCGATCTCAAGCTCGAGCAGTCGCTGCGCCTGAACGTCGAGGGGCAGGTCGCCCGCGATGTCTCGGTGCGCGCGTATCTTTCCGATCAGAACACGCCGCTGCTTCCCGAGGGTGACACCGAGGAGCTGCGCTCGCTCGACAAGGTTCTTGTGGAGATCGAGGGGAAGGACGTCGCGGCGACCATGGGCGACTTCGTTCTCGATCTGACGTCCGGGAGCCTTCTCTCGATGCGTCGGGAGCTGGCGGGCGCAATGGTGACGGGAGAGCGCGGCCCCCTCAGCGTCCTGATTGCCGGCGCGCAGGCCTCCGGTGAACAGACGACTACGACCTTCGTCGGCGTCGAGGGGAAACAGGGGCCGTACCTGCTCGCGAACTCGTCGGGCGCCGTCGGTGTCACGATCGTCGCGGGAAGCGAGCGTGTCTGGCTCGACGGCGCGCTGCTCCGGCGCGGGAGCGACAACGACTACGTCATCGACTACGCTTCCGGCGAACTCCAGTTCTCGGAGACCCGACCGATCACGGCCGAGAGCAGGATCGAGGTCGATCACGAATGCGCCGCATCCGACTTCGCTCGAGACGTCTACGGAGGAGACGCCGCGCTCCGCTCGTCCGACGGACGGATGGAACTCGGCGTCGCGTACTTCAGGGAGTCTGACGATGACTCGTCTCCGAGCAGCGTGGACCTGTCCGATGATGACCTGGCGCTGCTGGCGTCTGCGGGTGACGACATCGAACTGGCTCATGACGACGGCGTCGACTCGGTCGGATACGGCAACGGCGACTACGAGCAGCTGCCGGACGGGACGTTCGAACACGCCGGCGCCGACTCCGGGTCGTTCGAACTCGATTTCGAACGGTTCGACGGCGGCGACTACGCGTACGACTACGTTTCCGGTCACTACTACTACGTGGGTGAGGGAGAAGGGACGCACCGGCTCGGGAGACAGCTTCCGCTTCCCGCGGAAGCGTCGCTGCTCGCTCTCGACGGCGCGCTGCGGCTCGGCGGCGGAGGGTTCGTCGAGGCGGAGGCCGCGCTGTCGACGTACGACCGCAACACGCTCTCGGACCTCGATGACGAGGACAACCTCGGCAACGCCGGCGTGGTCCGTCTCGAAGCGCCGCCGCTGACCGGCGGCCTCCTTGGGACATCCCGTGTGACGGCCTCGGCGACGGGGCGTCGCGTCGCAGGGAACTTCCGCGGCAATGGGCGGTATCGCGAGACGGGGTATGAGGACTCATGGGAGATTCGCGGTCTCGACCTTCCGACGGCCGAGCTCGCGGGAGAGGGCGCGCTGCGGTTCGATATGTCCGGCGGCGGTTCCGCCGAGGTCCGGTACGGCAGACTTGAGCGCGGAGACGCGCTGACGTCGACGAGGACGCAGTTCACGGCCGAGGCGTCGCCCGCAGATCGAGCCCGCGTCTGGCTGAGCGGGCGGATCGTCGATCTCGACCACACCGCCGTCGCGGACACCGCGCTCGTGCGGGAACGGAGGCACTATCGTGCCGGGGGCGACGTCACGCTGGGCCACGTGCGGCCGGGCGCCACATGGACAAGTGACGAGGCAACCGAGAACGGCGTCGGAGAACGCTTCGACGAGTACGGCGTCACACTGGCGACCACGGGTCTGCGCGGCGCGTCGCTGAGGGCCGGTTACGCGTACCGGCTGACAGACCGGCGTGACGAGGCCGGCGACCAGGGCGGGGACGGCACCGACCGGAACGGAGATCAGACGGACTGGGCGCGGGCATCGACGACCGCGACGCAGACCTACGGACTGGAGCTCACGCGCTGGGAGGCGCTCACCGTCGACGCGAGCGTCGTTCGGAGGAGGACCGATTTCGAGGAGGACCTCGCCGAGTCGGACACGCGTTCGGACCTGGCCCGCGTGCGGCTCGGTCACTCATCACTCGGGGGAGCCGTCCGGGGCGAGGTTCGGTATGCGGTCACCACGACCGAGGTCGAGGAGAAGGAGCGCTACGTCACCGAGGAGGATGGTGTCGAGGTGACGCGCATCGTCTCCACCGGGCGGTATCTGCCCGTGACCGACCTCAGCGCGGGGACCCGGTGGAACTTCCGGCCGGCCGGGAGCGCCGTGACGTCGTCAGGGCTTCCCGATCCCAGCGCGTTGAGACGGTGGCTCGCGCGCCTTTCGTTCGAGACCGATCTCAAGCTGCGCGAGGCGACGACCACCGATGAGAAGGACCGGCTCTATCTCCTGGACCCGTCGGTGCTTCGTGGAGACGACACCGTCAGCGGGGAGCTCACGGGTCGCCACACGCTGCGGTACGCGTCCACCGGTGGATCGTTCGTGAGTCGGCTCGCGCTGCGGACGGTCGATGAGCTCGAGCGAATCTACGCCAATTCGCCCGAGGAACGACGCGAACGAGGGCTCACGATCGAACTCAAGCTCGCCCCCTCGGGCGGGTTGACCTACCGCGTCCAGGGCGAGGCGGGCGAGCGCCGTCGTCAGTCCGAGGGCACCGTCGACAGCTACGATCTCGAGACCCGTTCGCTCCTCGCCGAGATCGCGCACCGGGGCGCCGGGGCGGTCGAGGTCCGCCTGACCGGCGTCTACGGAACCGAGGATGACGCGGAGACGGGGGTTGCGGTCGACCTCTGGACGTTGACACCGGCCGTCACGTACCGGCTCAAGGGGCGCGGGTCGGTCACGGCCAGTCTCACGCGGTTGAGCGTTGAGGCCGCCGGCGGGGAGCTGCCGCGGTACATGGCCGATGGACGCGTCGAGGGCGCGGCGGCGGACTGGCGGCTCTCGGCCGACTACCGATTCAACCGGTACATCACGAGCAACCTGAACTACTCCGGGGAGAGGCGGCCCGGTTCGGATGACCGCCACACGGTCGATCTCAGGGTGAACGCCTTCTTCTAGCAGTCAGGACAGACGGGAGCTTCCGTGTCGATGACCAGCCGGCATATGACCCTCGCTGCGCTCGCCCTCGCGGTGTGCGCGGCCGTCGCGTGCGCTGCGGTGGCGGAGGGCATCCCATCGGTCGTTGGCGACGTGCGCGTCGAGGGGCATCAGAGCGTGAGCACGCGCGCGCTTCTCGACGCGTTCGACGTCCGGCGGGGCGATCCGTTCGATACGGACGTCCTGGCGGCCGGCGCCGACTCCGTGCTGGCGCTCCTCGCCGCGAGCGGAAGCCCGTTCGCGGTCGTCCGCGTTGACTGGGACGATGCGGAGCCGGCCACACTCGCCGGTCGCGCGGACGCCGCGTTCCGTGTGGACATCCAGATCCGGGTTGACGAATCACGGGCCGGCAGGATCGCTTCGGTCGAGTTCGCCGGGAACACCGAGGTCGGTGCCGACGAACTCGAGCTGCTGGTCACCGCGGCGCCGGGAAGACCGGCGACGGCGGCGACGTTCGAGCAGGACGCGGCGCTGGTCGCGGCCCGGTACGCGGAGCTGGGGTACCCGCTCGCGGCCGTGCGCCCGACGATCGCGCTCACCGCGGGCGAACCCGGAGGCCTCCGGCTCGTCTATGAGATTGCGGAGGGACCGGCGGTCACATTCGCGGACGTGCAGGTCGTCGGGAACGAGCTGACCCGCGCCGATGTCATCACGCGCGAGACGGGCATCGTTCGCGGCGAGCCGTTCCGCGCGTCGGTGCTCTCGGCCGTCCGCTCGACGCTCGAGCGCCTGCCGTTCCTGGCGTCCGTGGAAGAGCCGCTGGTTGCCGTCAACCGCGAGACGAACACGGCCGACGTGGGGATCGAGGTGGGTGAGGCCCGCGCGAACCGGATCAGCGGAGTGCTTGGGTACGTTCCGACGACCGACGGAGAGGGAGAGTTCACAGGAAGGGCCGACATCAACCTCGGGAACATCGCGGGGACCGGGCGGAGGGCGGAGGCGACGTGGGAGAGGGTCCGCGACGGGTACGACCGCATCGAGTTCGACTACACCGAGCCGTGGCTGTTCGGCGCGCCCATCGACGCCGGTGTCCGCGCCGAGCAGGTCAACCGCGACACGCTCTACTCGACGACCGAGGGCGACCTCTTCGTGACGGCGCGATTCGGGACGAGGATCGCCGTCACGTGGTCCGCCGGCGTAGAGCGATACGTGCCCGGGGCCGGTGATGAACCATCGACCGACGGGTACCGCACGGCGCTCGAGTTCACGCACGACAGGACCGACAGCCCGCTCAATCCCGTCCGCGGCGTGAGGTCGGACGGCCGCATCTCGTATGTCAGTGTCGAGGCGATCGATGCGGATGCGTCGTACAGAACGGGGACGCTGACCGTGTCGGTCGCCGGGTACCTGCCGGTACGGCGGAGACAGGTCCTGGCGCTCACCGTCCGCGGCGCGGCGCTCGCGTCGAGCGATTCCGAGGTTCCGCTCCACCAGCAGCTCGTCCTCGGCGGAGCGGGGAGCCTGCGCGGCTACCGCGAAGACCAGTTCCACGGCACGACGACGGCGCTCGGCAGTCTGGAGTACCGGTTCATCCTCGGTCGATACTCCCGCGTCGCGGCCTTCCTCGATATCGGTCACTACTCCAGAGAGGGTTCCAACCCCGTATCGGAGACCAAGTTAGGGTATGGGGTCGGCTTGCGGGGGGAGACCCGATTGGGTATAATCGCCGTCGACTACGGCCTGGGCGAGGGCGACGGCTTCCTCGACGGCAAGCTCCACGTCGGTCTCATTCGCGAATTCTGACGCCTCTCTGCGCTCCGCGCCGGCGCGTCCATGCCCCATGAAGTCCCGATCTGCTGCCCCGGAAGGAGCCGGTCCGACCGATGGGAACCAGCAAGAGCCCCAAGGCTCGCGTCCGCGAGCTCCGGGAGCTCATTCGCTATCACGACGAGCGGTACTACACGGACGCGGATCCCGAGATCACGGATCCGGAGTACGACGCGCTTCTCCACGAGCTGCTCGAGCTCGAGACGGCGCATCCCGAACTCGTGACGCCGGATTCGCCGACGCAGCGTGTCTCCGGCGAGCCGACCGACGGTTTCGCGACCGTGAAACACTCCGAGCCGATGCTCTCACTCGACAACACCTACTCCGCGGACGAACTCGGGGAGTTCGATTCCAGGATCGGGAAGCTTCTCCCGGACGAGGCTGTCGAGTACGTCGTCGAGCTCAAGCTCGACGGCGTCAGCATCGCGGTCACCTACGAGAACGGTGTTCTCGTCCGCGCCGCCACGCGCGGCGACGGGACGACGGGCGACGACGTCACGACCAACATCCGGACGCTCAGATCGCTCCCGCTCCGCCTCGCCGGCCCGCACGCCGGCGCGAACGTCGAGGTGCGGGGCGAGGTCTTCATGACCCGGTCGGGGTTCGCATCGCTCAACGATGCGCGACGCCGCTCCGAGGAAGCGGCGTTCGTCAATCCGCGCAACGCCGCCGCCGGCTCGCTCAAGCTTCTCGATCCCGGGGAGGTGCGCGAACGGCCGCTCCGGCTGTATCTCTATCAGCTCATGGACCCGTCCGCATTCGGCGTGACCCGGCACAGCGATGCGCTGCGCGCCATCGCCGGGATGGGGCTCCCCGTCGAACCGCACTGGGAGCTCGTGGATTCGGTCGAGGCGGCCGTGGCCGCGTGCGACGCGTGGCGGGACAGACGGGACGAACTCGACTACGACACCGACGGGATGGTCGTGAAGGTCGATTCCCTCGAACAGCGGGAACGGCTCGGGAGCACCGCGAAGAGTCCACGCTGGGGCATTGCGTACAAGTTCCCGGCGGAGTCCGCGAGCACGACCGTGACCGACATCGTCGTCCAGGTCGGCCGGACCGGGCGGCTCACGCCGGTCGCCGAGCTCGAACCCGTGTTCGTATCGGGTTCCACCGTCTCTCGCGCGACGCTCCACAACGCCGATGAGATCGAGCGCCTGGATGTTCGGGTCGGTGACACGGTCATGATCGAAAAGGGCGGCGAGGTCATCCCGAAGATCATCAAGGTGGTCAAGTCGAAGCGGAAGGGGAGGCCGCGCCGGTTCAGGATGCCGAAGACGTGTCCCGCCTGCGGCGAACCCGTTTCGCGCGAGGAGGGCGAGGCCGACACGCGGTGTGACAATGTCGCATGTCCCGCGCAGGTGAAGCGAGCCATCGAGCACTTCGCGGCGCGCGGAGCGATGGATATCGACGGTCTCGGCCCGGCAGTCATCGAGCAGCTCGTTGACGCCGGGCTCGTCAGCGACTACGGCGATCTCTACGGTCTGGACCCGGATCGTGTCGTCGAGCTGGACCGGATGGCGGAGATCTCGACGGCGAATCTCATGGCGGCTCTCGACGCGAGCAGGGAGCGACCGTTCGACCGTGTCGTGTTCGCCCTGGGGATCCGGCATGTGGGCTCGCGGGTCGCGCAAGCGCTGGCCGGGCGGTTCCCGAGCGTTGACGCGCTCGCGGCGGCCGGGACAGAGGAGCTTGCCGAGACGGAAGAGGTCGGACCCGTCATCGCGGAGAGCGTCCATACGTTCTTCCGGTCCGGGAAGAACCTCGATGTGCTCGCCAAGCTCAGAGATGCGGGCGTCCGCTTCGAGATCGAGGCGCCGCCTGAGTCGCCCGATGGGCGAACGGCGGCCGCGAAGTCGCCTGCGGGAACGCCGTTCGCCGGGAAGCGCGTCGTTCTGACCGGCTCGCTCGAGGGAATGACCCGGCAAGAGGCCCGGGACGCCATCGAGGCGGCCGGCGGCAGGGTCACCGGGAGTGTCAGCCGGACGACCGATCTCGTCGTCGCGGGCGCCAATCCGGGCTCGAAACTAGAGAAAGCTCGCGAACTCGGTGTTACAATCGTGGGCGAGAAGGAGCTTCAGAAGCTCCTCAGGGGCTGATCCCCCGGACGTTCAGCTGGACCGTCCGAATCGAGGGTCGCGCCCCCGCAGCATCATCACAGCAGCTACAGGAATGAGGTTCCCATGCTGGTCATGAAGGAAGCGCGTGACGGGCGGACAACGCCCGAGCTCGAAGCTGTCGCGCGCGAAGAGGGTATCGACGTCGCGCTGCTGGCCGAGCAGGTTGCCAACGGCCGCGTCGCGATCATGAAGAACGCGAACAACGACCATCGTCCCGTGGGCGTGGGTGAGGGGCTTCGGACGAAGGTCAACGCCAACCTCGGGACGTCGTCGGACGCGTCGGACATTGAAGAGGAGCTTCTGAAGGTCGACGCCGCCATCGAGGCGGGCGCCGACGCGGTGATGGACCTCTCGACGGGCGGCGACATCGATCACATCCGCCGCGCCGTCGTCGAGCGCTCGACCGTTCCGGTCGGCAGCGTTCCCATCTACCAGGCCGCCATCGAGGCACGGCGCGACGGTCGCGGCATGGTCAATATGACGTCCGACGAGATCCTCGACGGCGTCCGGAAGCACCTCGACGACGGCATCGACTTCGTCACGGTCCACTGCGGCGTGACGCGCGAGGTCGCCGGACACTGCAGGCGGACGCCGAGACTCGCGGACGTCGTCAGCAGGGGCGGTTCGTTCCTGATGGAGTGGATGTCGTACAACGAGAAGGAGAACCCGCTCTACGAGCGGTACGACGAACTGATGGACATCGTGGGCGAGTACGACGCGACGATCAGCCTCGGTGACGGTCTCAGGCCCGGCGCGCTGGCCGATGCGAACGACGCGGCGCAGATCGCGGAGCTGACCGTCATCAGCGAACTCGTCACGCGGGCCCGCGAGCGAGGCGTGCAGACCATCGTCGAGGGTCCGGGACACGTGCCGCTCGACCTCGTGGCGTCCTCGGTCGAACTCGAGAAGTCGCTCTGCCACGGCGCGCCGTTCTACGTCCTCGGGCCGCTCGTTACCGACGTCGCGCCCGGGTACGATCACATCGGCGCCGCCATCGGCGGCGCGGTCATCGCCATGTCAGGCGCCGACTTCCTGTGCTACGTCACCCCGGCCGAGCATCTCCGTCTTCCGACCATCGAGGATGTGAAGGAAGGCGTCTACACCTTCCGGGTCGCCGCCCACGCCGCCGACATCGCCAAGGGCGTGCCGGGCGCGCGCGACTGGGATGACCGTTTCTCGGCCGCGCGCAGGGCGCTCGACTGGGACACGATGATGGAGCTCTGTCTGAATCCCGAGAAAGCGAAGACCTTCCGCGATGCGGCCCCGCCCTCGGACGGCCGTCTCTGCTCGATGTGCGGTGAGTACTGCGCCGTGCACAAGATGAGCGGCGTCCGCGAGAGGGAGGGTAAATGACCGAGCGGCACCGCGAGACGGTGGCGCCGCGCCGTGACGACGCGACGACGCCGTCCGGCCGGCAGGAGAGCGGTAGTGCGGGTACGAGTTCGCGCGGGTACCCGGCGACCTTCGTCTCGATCGACCTCGAAACGACGGGACTCGAGGCCGGCGTCGATCGCATCGTTGAGATAGGTGCCGTTCGCGTCACCGAGGGTGTCGTCGAGGCGAAGTACGAGTCCTTCGTCAATCCCGGCATGCCGATGCCGTCCGACATCAGCTACCTCACCGGGATCACCGACGATGACCTGGCCGACGCTCCGGACATCGACACGGTGCTTCGAGAGGCGCTGGAGTTCTGTGGTGACTCGCCGCTCGTGGCGCAGAACGCGAAGTTCGATCTGGCGTTCCTGGCCGCTGCCGCCGACAACCGTCCGGAGTTTCTCATCGGACGGCACGGCGTGTTCGACACCCTGCCGCTCGCGCGGGCGCTCGTTCCGCGCATGAGAAGCCACCGCCTGGCCGCGTTGACCGACTTCTTCGGGATCAAGACCGGGCGGGCTCACCGCGCGCTCGATGACGCCGACGTGACGGCGACTGTGTTCCTCCGGCTCCTCGACGTTCTGGACCAGGTCGGTCCGGCGGTCCTCTCGAGGATGTCCGCGATGGCCGACCCGCAGATCCGTCTGCTCGTCGAGGCCGCCCGGGAGCGTTCGGGCGATACGCTCGAACCGTTCGCTGTGCCCGACCACGGGGCGGCGGATGCCGAGCTTCTCCGGTACGACGTGGTGCGCGGCGAGCAGTTCGTCCGCACCCCCCGCGAGGAGCGGCTCGAGGTCGATCTCGACGTGGCCGAGAAGCACTTCGGGGCCGACGGCTCGATCGCCGCGGAGCTTCCCGAGTACGAGGAGCGACGTGAGCAGCTCGAGATGATGAGGGCGGTGGGCGACGCGCTCAACAACGGCATCGATCTCGTCGTGGAGGCCGGCACCGGTGTCGGCAAGTCGCTGGCGTACCTCGTCCCCGCGGCGCAGTTCGCCGTTCTCAACGGGGAGCGCGTCGTCATCTCGACGAACACTCGAAATCTGCAGGAGCAGCTGTTCAACAAGGACGTTCCGTTCCTCGAACGGGCGCTCGGCGTCGGGTTCAGCGTGGCGCTCCTGAAGGGGAGGAGCAACTACCTCTGCCGTGAGCGATGGGCCAGGGTCCTCGAACGCGGACTCTCCGCCGAGGAGCGGGCCGGGCTTCTGCCCGTGGCGCTGTGGGAGGCCGAGACGACCTCGGGCGACGTGAGCGAACTCGCCGCCGTCCAGCGCCGCAACTACCTCTGGAGCCGCATCTCCGCCGACGGCGGTCCGTGCCTTGGTCAGAAGTGCCCGCACAACGACACCTGCTACCTGCAGCGCGCGAGACGCGCGTCGCAGTCGTCGCACATCGTCGTGGTGAACCACTCGCTCCTGTTCAGCGACAGCGAGACCGACGGTCGCGTCCTTGGTGAGTACTCGTTCCTGATCTGCGATGAGGCGCACAATCTCGAGCGCGTGGCGACCGAGCACATCGGCCGGCGCGCGAGCGTCTGGCGCGCGAGGACGACGCTCGATTCGGTCTATCGCCGCGACGGCGGGGACGACGGCGTCCTTCCGGACATTCTCTCCAAGCTCAGGAAGGGAGTCGACGGCGGCGTGATCTCGTCGGCGGCCGAGGCCGCCGAGCGCGGCATCGGCGAGGCCGAGACGGCGCGGAAGGACCTCGAACTGTTCTTCAAGGCCCTCAACGGGCGGCATCAGGAACTCAACAACGGCAAGCCCGTCGAGTACGGGAAGCTCAGATACCGTCCCGAGGATCCGGTCTCGGCGGTCGTCGGTTCCGAGCTCGACACCGTCTCGACAAGCCTGACCCATCTGGTCGAGACGATGACGACGCTCGCAGACCTCGTTACGGACTCGGGGCTCGAGTCGACCGATTCGATCGTTCAGGGGCTCCAGTACGAGAACGAGCGCGTGGCGAGACTTCGGGAGGATCTGGCGTATCTCGCCGAAGGCTCCGATCGCGACAGCGTCTTCTGGCTCGAGGTGCGAAGCTACGGCGACGTGAGAGAGTGCGAACTGAGGAGCGCCCCGGTCAGCGTGGCGGAGCGGATGCACGAGTTCCTGTACACGAAGCTCGAGTCGCTGATCCTGACGTCGGCGACGTTGACGGTCGACGGAGGTTTCGACTTCTTCTGCGAACGGCTCGGACTCGACGCGCTGGCGGACTGGCAGCTCGTGACCATGGACGTCGGCAGCCCGTACGACTACAGCCGGCAGGCCATCTCGATCGTGGCACAGTACATGAGCGAGCCGTCCTCGCGCGGATTCAACCAGTCCGTCGCGGATCTCGTCGTCAAGCTGGCGACCCCCGCGAAGGGCGGGACGCTCGTGCTCTTCACATCCCGCTCGGCGCTCGACACGGTCTTCAAGCTCGTCCGTGACCGGTTCACCGCGTCCGGGAAGCTCCTGCTCGCGCAGGGGCACGGCGCGCCGAGGACGGCGCTGCTCGAGGAGTTCGCGAGGGAGACCGAGAGCGTGCTCCTCGCGACCAGCAGCTTCTGGGAGGGCGTCGACGTCCCCGGACGTTCGCTCGAGCAACTCGTCATCGTGAAGCTGCCGTTCCCCGTGCCGTCTGACCCCGTGGTCGAGGCGCACTGTGAGCGATATGAGCAGGCCGGAGAGCACTCGTTCAACCGCTATATGGTCCCGCGGACGGCGATAGGCCTCCGGCAGGGCTTCGGGCGGCTGATCCGCTCGTCGACCGACATGGGGGGCGTCATCTTCCTGGACAGCCGTCTGGCGAGCCGCCGGTACGGCTCCAGGCTGCTCGACCAGCTCCCGACGAACACCGCGTTCGCGAGGAACGAGGGTGAGCTCCTCGCTGCGCTCGCGGGTCTGCATGAGGACATCGAGGTAACCAGGTAGGCGCGCCCCCGGGCGACGTGCCCCCGGGCGAGCCGATCGCGTGATCCAGAGACACATCGAAGCGAACATGGAGGAGTGGAGAGATGGGCAGCGCACAGAAGAGAACCGTGCGGGCGCCTCGCGGCACCGAGCTCACCTGCAAGGGGTGGCTCCAGGAGGCCGCGATGCGGATGATCATGAACAACCTCGACCCGGAGGTCGCCGAGAACCCGGATGAGCTCGTTGTCTACGGGGGCACCGGACGCGCGGCGCGGAGCTGGGACGCGTTCGAGGCCATCGTCAGAACGCTCAGGACGCTCGAGAACGACGAGACGATGCTCGTCCAGTCGGGGAAGCCCGTCGGCGTGATGAAGACACACCCGAACGCGCCGAGGGTCCTGCTGGCGAACTCGAATCTCGTCGGCGACTGGGCGACGTGGGACAAGTTCCGCGAGCTCGAACGACAGGGCCTCATCATGTATGGACAAATGACGGCCGGGAGCTGGATCTACATCGGAACCCAGGGCATTCTCCAGGGCACCTACGAGACGCTCGCCGAACTCGCCCGCCAGCACTTCGGCGGGAGTCTCAAGGGGAAGCTCGTCCTCACCGGCGGCATGGGCGGCATGGGCGGCGCGCAGCCGCTCGCCGTGACGATGAACGGCGGCGTCTGTCTGTGTGTGGAGGTCGACGCGGCCCGGATCCAGGCGCGGCTCGACACGGAGTACTGCGACCGCATGGTCCACGATCTCGACGAGGCGCTCGCGATGGCCGACGAGGCCGTGCAGGCCGGCAAGCCGCTTTCGATCGGACTGGTGGGCAACTGCGCGGACGTCCTTCCCGAGATGGTGAAGCGCGGCATCACGCCGGACGTCGTGACAGACCAGACGTCGGCGCACGACGCCCTGAGCGGATACGTCCCGGGCGGAATGACGCTTGACGAGGCGCTCGCGCTGCGCGAGAAGGATCCGGACGGCTACATCGAGCGCTCGATGCGTTCGATGGCCGAGCACTGCCGTGCCATCCTCGACATGCAGAAGGCGGGCTCGATCGCGTTCGACTACGGCAACAACCTCCGCGGCATGGCGCTGGATGCCGGTGTCGAGAACGCGTTCGACTACCCGGGGTTCGTCCCCGCCTACATCCGGCCGCTCTTCTGCAGCGGCAAGGGACCGTTCCGCTGGGTGGCGCTCTCGGGCGACCCGGAGGACATCTACAAGACCGACGAGGTCATCATCCGGGAGTTCCCCCAGGACGAGGCGCTCGTGCGATGGATCAAACTCGCGGGTGAGCAGGTCAAGTTCCAGGGGCTGCCGTCGCGGATCTGCTGGCTCGGCTACGGCGAGCGTGCCCGCTTCGGCCGCATCATCAACGAGATGGTCGGGTCGGGTGAGATCTCGGCGCCGATCGTCATCGGCCGCGACCATCTTGACAGCGGCTCGGTGGCGTCCCCGTACCGGGAGACCGAGGGGATGAAGGACGGCAGCGACGCCATCGCCGACTGGCCCGTTCTCAACGCGCTCGTCAACGCCGTCGGCGGCGCCACGTGGATCTCGTTCCATCACGGTGGCGGCGTCGGCATCGGCAAGTCGCTCCACGCGGGCATGGTCATCGTTGCCGACGGCACGCCCGAGGCGGCGGTCCGGCTCGAGCGCGTGCTCACGACCGATCCTGGGATGGGTGTCATCCGACACGCCGACGCGGGGTACGATGAGGCCATCACCTTCGCGGCCGAGCACGGCATCCGCATCCCGATGCGGGAGAGATAGGCGCCCAAGGAGTCCCAATGCAGACCGTAGACCTTCTGATACGCAACATCGGGCAGCTCGCGACCATCGCCGGGGAAGGGCCCCGCATGGGACCGGCGGCGAGCGAGCTCGGCATCATCGAGAACGGAGCCGTTGCGGCCATCGATGGTCGTATCGTGGCCGCGGGGCCGGAGTCCGAGGTGCTGGCCGTGGTCGAGCCGGACAGCGACTGTGCGGTCATCGACGCGGGCGCCGCCGTCGTGACTCCCGGCTTCGTCGATCCTCACACGCACGCCGTCTTTGCGAGGACACGCGAGGACGAGTTCGCGATGCGGGTGGAGGGGAGGAGCTACGAGGAGATCGCGGCGGCCGGCGGCGGTATCCGCTCGAGCGTCCGGCACGTGCGCGCGGCGACCGACGAACTGCTGTTTCGAAACGGCGCGCGGGCGCTCGACCGCATGCTCGAGTACGGCACCACGACAGCGGAGATCAAGAGCGGCTACGGGCTCTCGCTCGAGGCGGAGCTCAAGATGCTGCGCGTGATATCGAAGCTCGCGGAGCACCACGCGGTGGATGTCGTGCCGACCTTCCTCGGCGCGCACGAGTTCCCCGATGAGTGGCGGGACGATCGCGACGGGTACGTGACACATCTTATCGATGAGATCATCCCTCTCGTGGCGCGTGAGGGTCTGGCCGAGTTCTGCGACGTATTCTGCGAGGAGGACGTCTTCACGGTGGAGCAGTCGCGCCGGCTGCTGCTCGCGGCCGCGTCGCGCGGGCTGCGGCCGAAGCTTCACGCCGATGAGCTCCACGCGTCCGGGGGCGGCGAACTGGCCGCCGAGGTCGGCGCCATATCGGCCGACCATCTGGTCTGCGTCTCCGACGCGGGCATTCGCGCCATGGCGAACGCCGGAGTCGTGGCCGTGCTGCTGCCGGGGACGACGCTGTCGCTCGGCAAGCGTGATTTCGCGCCGGCACGGAAGTTCGTCGATGCGGGCGTCCCGGTGGCGCTCGCGACCGACTGCAATCCCGGCAGCTCGATGACCGAGTCGATGCAGATCATCGTCTCGCTCGCGAGTATGGTCATGCGTCTGACGCCCGCGGAGGCGCTGGTCGCCGCGACCGCGAACTCGGCGGCCGCCGTCGGTCGGTCCGGGAGCGTCGGGAGCATCGAACCCGGCAAGCTGGCGGATCTCATCGTCTGGGAGGTCGTCGACTACCGGGCGATCCCATATCACTACGGTGTGAACCTGACGAGAATGGTCATCAAGCGCGGCGCGGTCGTGTCGGGAGAGAGCCCGGCCGCTGCGTCCACAGACGGAGGAAGCCGATGAAGATCGTTGAGTGCGTGCCCAATTTCAGCGAGGGAAGAAGACCGGAGGTGCTTGACGAGATCGTCGGGACGATGACGGCCGTCGACGGAGCGAGGCTCCTCGACAAGGAGATGGACGCGGACCACAACCGGGCGGTCGTGACGATCATCGGTGAGCCGGAGGCCGTGCTCGAGGCCGCGTTCCGGGGCATCGAGAAGGCGCGCGAGCTCATCGACCTGACGAAGCACGAGGGGGAGCACCCGCGGATGGGCGCGACCGACGTCTGTCCGTTCGTTCCCGTCAAGGACGTGACGATGGACGAGTGCGTCGAGCTGGCGCAGCGTCTGGGCAAGCGCGTGGGTGAGGAGCTCGAGATCCCGGTCTATCTGTATGAGGACGCTGCGACGAAGCCGACACGGAAGAACCTGGCGAAGGTCCGGAAGGGCCAGTTCGAGGGTCTCCGGGACGAGATCGGGACCAATCCGGCGAAGGACCCGGACTTCGGCCCGAACCGCATCCATCCGACGGCGGGAGCCATCGCCATCGGAGCGCGGCAGTTCCTGGTGGCGTACAACATCAACCTCGGCACGGACAACATCGACATCGCCAAGACGATCGCCAAGCAGATACGCTTCGCCGGCGGAGGTCTCAGGTATGTCAAGGCGATGGGCTTCGAGATCAAGGACCGCAACATCGTTCAGGTGTCGATGAACATGGTCAACTACCAGGGGACGCCGCTGTTCCGCGTCTACGAGATGGTGAAGAGCGAGGCCGAGCGCTACGGCGTGCCGGTCATCGGCTGCGAGATCGTCGGACTCATCCCGCTCGACGCGCTCGTGGACTGCGCCGACTTCTACCTCAGACTCGAGAACTTCCAGCGGGACCAGATTCTCGAGAATCGCCTCGCCGAGCTGTAGGGCGGGGGGAAGGAGACACCGTGGGTGACATGAACAGCTTCCTCGCCGAACTGGCCTCGAGCAAGCCGACGCCGGGCGGCGGCAGCGTGGCCGCGCTCTGCGGCGCGCTCGGCGCGAGCCTGGGTTCGATGGTCTGCAGCCTCACCATTGGAAAGAAGAAGTACGTCGACGTCGAAGAGGACATGAAGGCCGTCCTCACGCAGACCGAGAGGCTGCGTGTGGAGCTCGAGCAGCTCATCGACGAGGACGCGGCGGCCTTTGACAAGGTTATGGCCGCGATGAAGCTCCCGAAGGAGACCGACGAGGAGAAGGCCGCGCGGCGCGACGCCATCCAGGACACGCTGGTCGACGCCGCGATGGTTCCGCTGGCGGTCATGCAGAAGTGTGTCGAGGTCGTCGAGCTCTCGGAGACGGTCGCGGCGAAGGGGAACACGAACGCGGTCTCGGACGCCGGTGTTGCGGCGCTCGTCGGCAGAGCCGGAGCGCACGCGGCGAAGCTCAACGTCCTGATCAATATCGGCGGGATCCGTGCCGAGCGGCACGCGGGGTTCGTCGAGAAGGCGAACGCTGCGCTCAACCAGCTGACCGAGCGCGTCGACCGGATGGCGGACGATGTCATGGCGGCCGTGCTCGAGGCCGTCACGTAGCGAACAGCTCACGCGCCGGGTGGGGACCGCCCGGCGCACGGGCGCCGTGCAGACGCGCGGCGCGCGACGCAGCCAGGAGGCACCACATGACCAGGCGACTGGTGATACTCATTGCCGCGCTCCTCCTCGCGGCCGGGTGCGCTCCGATGCCCGAAGGCGGCGAGCCCGCCGCCGACTCGGAGCTCGGCACCTTCGCCCTGATCGACCACGCCGTAGCGCAGGGTCGGATCGACTACTCGACGGGCATGCTCTACAAGATCTACGCGCAGCACGATCCGATGAGTCTGCCTGATGAGTTTCAGAGCGATCTCATCGGAATGGTTGGAGCTCCGCTCGAGACCGAGATCGAGCGGAACTGGCACCGGATCCTCCCGGAGCATCGGGCCGAGATCTCGCAGTACATCGGACACCTGCTTGACATGGATGACAGCGAGACTCAGCTCGACGATGTGACCCCTGATCGCCTCGACCAGGAGCGGAACCGGCTTGACTGAACCCGCGCGTGAGAACGCCGTCGGTGGACCGATCCCGGTCCGTTGGACCGCCCCCATCGCAGTGCTCGCGGCGCTCGCCGCGGCGCTCGGCTACGCGCTGGCGGCCGTTCCCAACATCGAGCTGATCACGCTCACGGTGTTCATCTCGGGGGCCGTGCTCGGGAGGCTCCGCGGGGCGCTCGTCGGGTTCATCGCCATGGGGATCTACTCGGGGTTCGGCCCCTTCGGTTCCGGTCTCGCCATCCCGACTCTGTTCGTCGGACAGGTCTGCGCCATGGCGCTCGTCGGTCTCGCCGGCGGCGTCCTGGGGTGTGTCTGGCGGGACAAGCCCACCGCGGCCCGCATCGTGGCGGCGGCAGCGGCCGGCCTGGCGCTCACCACGGTCTACCAGACCGCCGTCATCGTGGGGTACGCCGCGATGAGTCCCGAGTTCGCCGACGGCTTCCTTGCCGCTCTCACCGCGAACCTGTTCTTCCCTTACGTGCACATCATCTGGAACACGGTCCTGTTCGCCGTGCTCGTCCCGCTGCTCGTCCCGCGCGTGCGGGGGCTCGCCGTCATCGGAGGGCAGAGGGCCGCCGCCGTGGTTCTGTCTCTGGCGATTCCCGTCGCGGCGCTTCTGGCCGCGCCGGTCCCCGCGACGGCCCAGGATGCCGTGCCGGACGAACCCCCACCCGAACTTGCGCCGGGGCTTGCTCCCGTGCACGATCATGAGCTCGAATCCGAGCCGTTGAGCCCTGTCGTGGCTCTCCCTGACTCGCTCGGCATCGAACTCCGGAGCGGCCCGCTCGACGTGCGTCGCGCGGTCGGGCTCGAACTCGGCGTCGACCACGACGCCTCGTCGTCGGCCGGTGCGCTTCCGGCACTCCGCGTCGTCTCGTCCCGTTGGCCGGGGCAGCGCGCGTCGGTGACACGCGGCGGGATTCCGGCGGGACTCTCGGTCGTCACTCTGAGCGGCCGGTCCGGCGGGGACTGGCTTCAGAACGGGCTCGGGTTCCTCGACGCCGTCTCGGCGGGCGGATCCGTTCTCGTGCCATCGGGCCCGGACCTCTCGACGCGCTCGCTCTTCGGCACCGGAGTCGTCGTCCTCGGACCGGGCGGTTCCGCGCCGGGGCTCGCCGCCGGCACGGGCTCGGCCTCTTTCCAGTACTACGCGGGCCGTCGGTTCGCCGGGACTCCATTCTCTCGGGTCGGAATGGCCAGCGGCGATGCTGGTCTGAGGTGGCGCGTGATCGAGTTCGGGAGCGGTCTTCGCGAGCGTGGTGCCGTCACCGGCTTCTTCGAGGGCCGCGACGGCCGCGGTCCCGCGTCGGGCGGCGAGTACGAACGCGACAGCTTCGGCGCGTCGGCGACGCTCGACCTGGCCGGGGACTGGAAAGCGGAGATATCAGCTTCCAGCGTGGCAGTGTCACGCAGCATTCCCGACGCCTCGGGTGTCTCGGGCGCGGTGCTCGACGTGACGTCCGGGGCGGTCGATGTCGCCGTCACGAACGGACAGGCGAGGTTCGGCGTCTTCCACGATGCGACGCGCATCGGAGACCTCCGGAACGGCGACACCGGGGTCTGCGAGAGCGGACTGACGGGAGCCGTCATCGACCTGCCCATGGAACGGGGATTCCTGCGCTCGGTGCATGCGCACGCCTCGGGGCTTGTTGCGACGGGAGATCTGCTCACCACCGGCGTCCACGCCCTGTCTGTCGGGGCATCGGCGACCGGGGACGTTCGGTTCGGCGACTGGGAAGCGCTCATGAGCGCCGGGGCGTCCAGACAGCGGGGCGAGATGGTTCCCGAGTTCTCATGTCTGGTGGAACGCGGGGACCGCGGGTCGAGCCCATGGTTCACCGTCGACGTCGGCGGCCGCTTCCCGACGGCGCTCGAACTTGCCGGCGCGGACCGTGCGGTCGTTGGCGACGCCGATCTGCTGGTCGGTGGCACGGACGATGTCGGCGCCGAGCGCGCGGCGACGGCCGGTCTCGGCTGGGCGTTCACGTCCGGCAGGCTGGACGCCGGCGCCACGGGTGAGGTCACACGCGTCCTTTCGCCGATCGTCCTTGAGGAGGATGCGGGCGGTGTCCTGAGACCCGTGTCCGGCGAGGACGCAACGTCGTCGATGCTGACGCTCTGGGCGGCCGTGACCGACACGGGGCTCGGCGGCGTGAGGGTGTCGGCGGATGCCATCGGGATCGACGCGGAGGGACCTCTCAACGCGCTTGCGCCCGTGCCCGCGCTGACCGCCGACGCGTCGGTCTGGGTCGACCGGCGGTTCTTCAAACAGACGCTCGACGTGCGGCTCGAGGTCTCCGTGAGCTACGAGACCGGACTCGCGCGCGGCGCGTGGGACGGCGTCCTCGAGGACACGCTCTGGCGCACGCGGCTGAGCGCGACCGGCGCGGTCGGTCCGGCGCGGCTTCTCGTTCGCGTCGACGATCCGCTCGACACGGACTCCGGAGGCTGGCCCGGGTACGCCTTCTCCGAACCCCGGGTGACCTACGCGTTCACCTGGGACTTCTGGAACTAGCCACCCCACCACAGACCGTATGCCCTCATCAAACCCCTGGGTCCGTCAGGATTCGTTTGCATTGCGTTTTGCAATAAACTACATTGGGTCGGCAGGGCAGGGAGGGGACGTGAGGGGGCTTCTGACACGCGATGAGCGGGCCGTCATCGCCTTTCTGGCGACGGCTGCAGCCGTCGGAGCGATCGTGCTCGGACTCAGGAGGGTCGACCCGGCGCTGGTGCCGGACCTGGTCACATCGCCGGGGACGCCGACCGCGGTTCCGGGAGAGATTCTCGACGGGAGCGGCCGTGAGGGGCAGACCGGGGAGGTTGCCGGTCCCATCGACGTGAACGAGGCCACCGTCGAAGAGCTGACCGGACTCCCGGGGATCGGTCCCGCGAAGGCCGCCGCGATCGCCAGGCACCGCGAGCGGCACGGTCGGTTCGCGTCGCTCGACGCGCTCATCGACGTCAGTGGCATCGGTCCCGCCACGCTCGCGCGGCTTCGACCCATGGCGACTCTCGGAGACACGGGACCGCCGACCGAACATCATGCCAGGGAGGAACGATGAGCGGAGGGCAGCCAGCGGCACGCGGTCTCATCGTCGGTCGCCTGCTCGTCTCGGCGGCCGTGATCACGGCCGCGCTGATGAGCGATGACATCTCGGTCGCGCCCGTGGTCCTGATGGCCATCGGTGTCGCGGCGCTCAGCATTCCCTACGCCGTCTGGTCACGCAGGCGCGGGCGCGAGAGCCTGTGGCTGCTTCTCACACTGTTCGTCGCCGACGTCGTGCTCGTGACGCTGATCGTCCTCTCGTCCGGCGGTCTGGCGAGCCCGTTCAAGCTTCTCTACTTCCTTCCCGTCATCGTCTCGTCGACGGCGCTTGGTCCGAAGCCCGGCGCCATCGTCACCGTGTTGTCTCTGGCGGCGTTCGCTGCGCTCTTCATCGCCGAGAGCCCCTCGGCAGCGCGCTCCAATGGCGCCGGAATCCTGGCGGAGACGGCCGTGCTCGCGGTCTCGCTCACCGTGGTCTCGATCCTCGTCGGTATGCTCTCGAGACGCGTTCGCGAGGGGGAGAAGAGACTGGGAGAGGCAGAGACCGCTCTCGACGCCGCGCACGTCCACATCGACAATCTCATCGAGAGCATCCAGAGCGGTCTGGCGCTCTTCGACATGTCGGGAGGGCTGCTCTCGCTGAACGAGCGTGGTCGCGCGATTCTCGACATCCCGGCGTCCGGCACGCCGCGCGCTCACTTCTCGGAGGTCTTCGCCGCGCACCCGGCCTTCGCCGAACTCGTATCGGCCGCCGTGGAGGATGGGAGGACGTCGGAGCGCGCGGAGATCAGCGTCGAGCGGGCTGACGGGAGTGTGCCGATCGGGCTCTCGACATCGCTGCTCCGCGACGACGACGGCGTCGACGCCGGAGTCATCATCATCTTCCAGGATATCACCGAGGCGCGCCGTCAGGAGCGCGACAGACTTCACGCCGACCGGCTCGCGTCGCTCGGTCAGTTCGCCGCCGGGATGGCTCACGAGATCCGGAACCCGCTCAATGCGATCAAGGGATCGGCGGAGATGCTCAAGGAGGGTGTGGCGGAAGGGAGCGACGACGCGCGACTCGTTGATCTGGTCGTCCGCGAGAGCGACCGTCTTGCGACACTCACCAGAGACGTGCTCACCTACGGGCGTGTCATGGAGCCGCCGAGTGGGACCGTGCTCCTCGTGGCGCTGTTCAAGGAGGTCGAGGCGATCGCCAGGTCGCACCGCGCGTTCGGCGACGGGATCAACCTCACCATGGAGGATGGCGGACTGCGCGTACTCGGGAACTCCGAGCAGCTGAAGCAGGTGCTCCTGAACCTCGTGGTCAACGGAATGGAGGCCATCGAAGAGGCCGGTTCCGTTCGGGTGACCGCGGACGTCGGGAGCAGCGTCGCCGTGAACGGACGCGGCGGCGCGAGCGACGAGATCGCCGTCAGCGTCACCGACACGGGCGTCGGCATGGAGCGCGAGGCGCTCGAGCAGATGTTCGCGCCTTTCTGGACGACGAAGCAGTCAGGGACGGGACTCGGTCTTGCCATCGCCGACAAGCTCGTCGAGTCGCACGGCGGACGTATCGAGATCGAGACCGCGCCCGGGAAGGGCAGTCGGTTCGTTATCTATCTTCCGAAGGCCGGAGACTAGACAGATCACACGGGGAGGACACCATGCCGCACGGGAGGATACTCGTCATCGACGACGAGGATAGCATCAGGGAGTATCTGTCCATGATGCTCGAGCGAGAGGGGTACGAGGTCCTGGCCGCGTCCGACGGGAAGAAGGCGGTGAAGCTGAGCAAGCGGGAGAGCTTCGACGCGGTCATCACGGACATCCAGCTCCCGGGCATGACGGGTATCGAAATCCTCGGATCGTTCAAGGAGTCCGACCCGACCGTCCCCATCATCATCGTCACGGGCCACGCGTCGCAGGAGTCGGCCATCGAGGCGCTCAATCTCGGCGCCTTCTACTACCTTCTGAAGCCCGTCTCGAACGAGGAGCTCAAGCAGGTCGTTCGGAACGCGCTCGAGATCAAGCAGCTTCGGGCTGAGAAGAATGACCTGGAGCGCGCGCTCCATCCGAGCGCGGACCGCGACATGATCGGAGAGAGCACGGAGATCAACTCCGTCTTCGAGCTGATCGATCGGGTCGCCAGAACATCGAGCACCGTCATGCTCAGGGGAGAGAGCGGCACGGGCAAGGAACTCGTGGCGCGCGCCATCCACGCGGGGAGCGCCCGGGCGGACCAGCGGTTCGTGTCGATCAACTGCGGCGCGCTGCCGGAAACGCTGCTCGAGAGCGAGCTGTTCGGCCACGTGAAGGGATCGTTCACGGGAGCCGTGCGCGATAAGCGCGGCCTGTTCGTGGTCGCCGACGGCGGTACCTTCTTCCTCGATGAGGTCGGGGAGACGTCGCTGGCCATTCAGGTGAAGCTCCTGCGCGTGCTCCAGGAGCGCGAGGTGGTGCCGGTCGGCGGCACCAAGCCGACGAAGGTGGACGTCCGCGTCATCGCCGCGACGAATGCCGACCTCGAGCACCAGGTTCAGGAGGGCGGCTTCCGCGCGGACCTGTACTATCGTTTGAATGTCATCCCGATCACCATTCCGCCGCTCCGCGACCGCCGCGACGACATCCCGCTGCTCGTCGAGCACTTCCTCGAGAAGCTGACGGCTGGGGAGAAGTCGGTCGCCGAAGGCGCGATGGACATTCTCACGTCGTACGAGTGGCCGGGCAACGTCCGCGAACTTGAGAACATCATCGAGCGCGCCGTGATCCTTGCCGACGGCAGCGAGATCACGGCCGAGAGTCTCAACGTATCGATCTTCCCAGAGCGTCTGCGGAAGCGGTCGCGCGCGGCCGGCCCCGGCGCCCTCGGTGTCAGCGGGATCACGCTCGATGAACTCGAGCAGCGCTATCTGCTCCAGACGCTCGAGGAGACGGGCTGGAAGAAGAAGCAGGCCGCGGAGATCCTGGGGATCAACCCGTCGACGCTCTATCGGAAGCTCCAGCGTTACGGGATGGAAGGTGACGTTCAGGAGGACTAGGCGCGCGGAGCGCGATAACGACTGACCCCGTGCGCGCAGGGCACGATGAGCGGGGAGTGCTGGTGAGGATCATCGCGGGTGAACTCGGCGGAAGACGGATCGATGTCCCGCGGGGCGTCGAACTGAGACCGACATACGACCGCGTGCGTGAATCGCTGTTCGCGACGATCGAGGACAGACTCCCGGGCGCTCGTGTGCTCGACCTCTTCGCGGGGACCGGGAGCCTCGGGCTCGAGAGCATCTCCCGCGGCGCCGCCGAGGCCGTCTTCGTCGAGCGCGAAGCGCGCGTCATCGGCCATCTGAAGGGGACGATTCAGGAGTTCGGGGTCGGCGACCGCTGCCGGATCATGCGGTCCGATGCCGTGCGCTTCGTGACGTCGCCGCCGCGCGGCCGGGAGCGGTTCGACATCGTGTTCGCCGATCCGCCGTATGACACGGATGGGGCGCGACGTGTCTACGACGCTCTGGACCGCTGGGACGGCGTCGCCGACGGCGCGCTCGTCGTGATCGAGCACAGAGCGGACGACCGTCTCCCGACGCGCGGCGCGCGTCTGAGACTCAGAACTGTGAAACGCTACGGGACCATCGAGGTTGAACTGCACGACGTCGCCGACCCCGGCGACACTCAGTGACCTTCCAGGGAGGGTTCGTGACAAAGGCACTCTATCCGGGGACGTTCGATCCGATCACCAACGGTCATCTGGACCTGGTGCACAGGGCGCTGCGTCTCTTCGACGAGGTGATCGTCTCGGTCGGAACGGCGAGGGACAAGGACCCGATGTTCACGGTCGAGGAACGCGTCGAGATGATCCGTGAGGTGACGGCCGAACTCGAGGGCATCACCGTGGAAGCGTTCAACGGTCTTCTCGTGGACGAGGTGCGGAGGTGCGGTGCGACGTCGATCGTGCGAGGACTCCGGGCCGTGTCCGACTTCGAGTACGAGTTCCAGATGGCGTTGATGAACCGTCATCTCGCTCCCGAGGTCGAGACCGTCTTCCTTATGCCCAACAAGAACTACAGCTATCTCGACTCGACCGTAGTGAAGGAGGTCGCGCTGCTCGGCGGCGACGCCAGCGGGTTCGTCCCTCCGGCGGTGCTCGAGAGGCTGCTCGAACGGCGCAGAGCTCGGCGGAACTCCTAGCGATTACCCGTGGGCGCCGAGGAAGGGCGCCCGCATGGAGATACTGCATGTCGTCACACGCGAGGGCTTCGGCCCCCGTCCTGAAGCGGATCGCCCGCGCGGTGAGAGGATCTTCGTCGACACTCCGCGAAGACCTTGTCTGCTACGCGTACGACGCGACCGACATCCACTCGCTCCCCGACATTGTCGTCTGGCCGGACTCGACTGAGGACGTCGCGGCTGTGGTGCGCATCGCACACGACACCGGTCTTCCAGTCGTCGCGCGGGGCGCGGGCACGGGCTATACCGGTGGCAGCGTTCCGGTGAGCGGCGGGATCGTGCTCTCCTTCGAGTGCATGAACCGCGTGCTCAGGATCGATACCGACGCAGCTGTCGCCGTGGTCGAACCGGGCGTGGTCAACGAGGACCTCAGGGCTCGCGCCAGGGAGGACGGGCTGACGTATCCGCCCGACCCGGCGAGCCTCAAGATGTCGACGCTCGGCGGCAACGTCGCCGAGGGCGCCGCCGGACCGAGGACCGTGCTCTACGGGAGAACGGGCGACTACGTCGCAGGTCTCGAGTTCGTCCTCGCCGACGGGCGCGTGGTCCGGACCGGGTATCTCGCCGACACCACGGGGTGGGATCCTGCTCCGCTCGTCGTCGGTTCCGAGGGAACGCTGGCCGTCGTCACACAGGTGGCCGTACGGCTCACGGACATCCCGGAACTGACACTCACGTGCTGGGCGGAGTTCCCTTCCCTGGTCGGCGCGGCAAGGGCGGTCGCGGACATCACCGCCGCCGGCGTGCCGGTGAGTGTGCTCGAGATCATCGACCGGGACACGCTCACGTGCTCGCTCGAGTACGTGCGAGGGGAGAAGCCGGAGAACCCGCCCGAGGGAGCGCTTCTCATCGAGCTCGAGGGCACCGAGGAGGACGTCCGGCGCGGCGCCATCGAGGTCCGTCAGCTCCTGGAAGACGGCGAGGCGACCGGGCATCGGTGGGCCGAGGACGAGGCCGAGCGCGACGAGCTCTGGGAGGTCCGGCGATCGATCTCGGCGTCGCTCGCGAGACTCTCGACGGGCAAGATCAATGAGGACATCACAGTGCCGCGGAGCCGGATTCCCGACTACGTCGACCGGATGCGGGAGATCGCCGAGGCCTTCGATCTCCCGATCCTGACATTCGGCCACGCCGGTGACGGCAATCTTCATGTGAACATCATCGTCGACAGGGCCGACCGAGACCAGATGACGCGGGCGCGGCGAGCGGTGACTCAGCTGTTCGACGCCGCGATCTCGATGGGCGGCACCTTGAGCGGCGAACACGGGATCGGGATCACCAAGGCCGAGCACCTGTCCCGCGAACTGGACGCACCGGCGCTCGAGACCACGCGGGTGGTCAAGCGGGCGCTCGATCCCGACGGGATCATGAATCCGGAGAAGATCCTGAGCGACCGTCCGAATCCCTGGTGGAAGGGGCTCGATGACGAGTCGCCCGGAGGTGAGGAGTAGCGGATGTTGATCGACGCTGCGACCGTTGAGCTGAAGGCCGGCGACGGCGGCGACGGATGCAAGAGCTTCCGGCGCGAGAAGTTCGTTCCGCGTGGCGGACCCAACGGCGGCGACGGCGGCAAAGGAGGCGACATCGTCTTCGTGGCCGACGGCGGACGGTCGACGCTCCTGGACTTCCGCTACCGGAGGAACTACAAGGCGGAGCGCGGTCGCCACGGCGGCAGCTCGCGGAAGACCGGGCACGACGGCGAGGACATCACGCTGCGCGTCCCGGTCGGCACCATCATCAGGAACAAAGAGACAGGCGAGATCATCGCCGACCTCGATGAGGCAGGTAAGCGGGTGGTCGCCGCGGCCGGTGGGCGCGGTGGGCGGGGGAACGCGAGGTTCGCGAGCTCCACGGTCCAGGCGCCGACCCGCTGCGAGCCCGGGAGACCGGGAGAAGAGGTGATCGTCGACCTCGAGCTCAAGCTCATTGCCGACGTCGGGCTCGTCGGGCTCCCGAACGCCGGGAAGTCGACCATGCTCTCGACCATCTCGGCGGCGAGACCGAAGATCGGGGACTACCCGTTCACGACCCTCAGTCCGGTGCTCGGGCTGGTGCAGTACGGGGTCGACCGGGGTTTCGTCGTCGCGGATCTGCCTGGCATCATCGAGGGAGCGCACGAGGGCAAGGGGCTCGGCGACCGGTTCCTCAAGCACATCGAGCGGACGCGGGTCATCGTCGTGCTGGTCGACTCCTCCGATGAGGATCCCGAGGCCTCATACAGCATCATCCTGGGCGAACTCGAGCAGTACGGGGAGGGGTTGGCCGAGAAGCCGCGTATCGTCGTCTTCACGAAGGCGGACGTGGGTGCCGATGTCGACCTTGCCGGAGCGCGGTTCGGCGGCGAGCGCACGTTCGTCGTCTCATCCGTCAGCGGACAGGGCATCGAGGAGATGAAGCACGCCATCCGGGAGCTCCTGGACAGCGTGGAGTCATAGAGGTACGCGCGCGCGGCGGAGCGCCGCGCAGCGCCGTTGCATCCCACCGGCAGGGGCCGGCGGGAGACCGACGGGGATTCACGGGGAGGTGGTGGGGTGGAGGAGCAGAGGGCGGCGCTGGTCTTTCTCATGGCGGACGGTGTTGGGACGGCGACGGCGGCGAGGCTTCGCGAACGGCACGGTTCGCTCGATCTCGCGCTCACCGAGGTGCGGCGCGGTCGGGCGGAGATCGCAGCCGCGAAGCGCCGCGCTCTGGAGATCGCCGTGCGCGACCGCGTCTGGGACCGCCAGCTCGAGGCGGCCGCGGGGGCGGGCGCGCGCTTCGTGACGTTCGGAAGTGCGGGCTTTCCGGACCCGCTGGCGCGTATCGCGAGGCCGCCGGTGGGTCTCTTCGTACAGGGGAGCGGGTTGTCGACCCCGCGACCGGCGCTCGCCATCGTCGGATCCCGGGCGGCGACGCCGCGTGGGCGGCTCTTCGCCCGTGATCTCGCGGCATCGCTTGGCGCAGCGGGGCTGTCGATCGTCAGCGGTCTCGCGCGGGGGATCGACACCGCGGCGCACGAGGGCGCGCTCGACGCGGGCGCCGTGACGATCGCGGTGCTCGGATCGGGTCTCGACCACGTCTACCCGCGGGAGAACGCGGGTCTGGCACGGCGCATCGCGGCGTCGGGAGCCGTCGTTACCGAGTTCCCGTTCGGCGCGAGCCCTCTGGCCGAGCACTTCCCGATGAGGAACCGCATCGTTGCCGGTTGCTCGGCGGGTGTGGTCGTCGTCGAGGCCGGAGAGAGAAGCGGCGCTCTGATCACGGCTTCGATGGCTCTCGAGGAGGGGCGCGAGGTCTTCGCCGTCCCCGGTGCGCCCGATGATCCGGGCGCGCGAGGTCCGAACGGACTGCTCAGGAGCGGCGCCAAGCTCGTCGAGCGCGCGTCGGACGTCCTCGAAGAGCTCGAGGGAGCGTGGGGACCGTTCGGGGGAGCCGCGCCTGCGGGAGACCGATCCGCGAGTGATCTAGACGCAGACGTAGACGCAGGCGGAGACGAAGGCGCCGACCGCGGTCCGACGGCCGGAGACGCCGTCCGCGAGCTGCTGGGAAGGACGCCGCTGAGCGCGGGAGAGATCGCGAGCAAGCTCGGTCTTCCCGTGCGTGAGATCCTCGGACGGCTGGTCGAGCTCGAACTCGCCGGGCTCGCGCGCGCCTGGCCGGGTGGCCGGTACACGCGCGCATAGAGACGCGAACGACACGGAACGCAGGACGGGAGAGGGGTCGATGTCGGAACAGAGAGCGGTCGTTTCGATCTCGCGGAGCGCCGACTACGAACTCACTGCGATACGCGCGGCCGTCGCGGCGGCCGTCGACGCGGTGGGCGGGATGTCGACGTTCGTCAAGCCCGGGCAGAAGGTTCTGATCAAACCGAACCTTCTCTCCGCGAAGAACCCGGACCGGGCCATCACGACCCATCCATCCGTTCTCGAGGCCATCATCGAGCTGGTTCGCGACGCCGGTGGTGAGCCGACCATCGGCGACAGCCCGGGCGGGGCCATCCGGGGCGTCGACCGCGTCTGGAAGAACACGGGGATGAAGGACCTCTCGGAGCGGACGGGCGTTCCGCTCGTGAGCTTCGAGGCCGCCGGTTCGGTGCCGAGTCAGGGAATCGAGCGCGAGTACATGCTTGCGCGCCCCGTCGTCGATGCCGACGTCGTCATCAACGTCCCCAAGCTCAAGACCCACATGCTCACGCTCTACACGGGCGCCATCAAGAACACGTTCGGCGCTATTCCCGGGTTCGGCAAGGCGAGGCTCCACAATCTCGCCGGACGTCCGGCTCCGTTCAGCAGGTTCGTCGTCGACGTCCACTCGCTGGTCGCTCCGGCGCTCCACATCATGGACGGTGTCATGGCGATGGAGGGCGACGGTCCGTCGGGCGGGAAGGCCAGGTACGTCGGCGCCGTGATGGCCGGGACCGACGCGGTCGCCATGGACACGGTGGCGGCCGGGATGCTCGGTATGGACGTCAGGCGCGTCCACATGATCCGACTCGCAGCGGAACGCGGACTTGGGACCGACGACCCCGCAGCCATCGATATCGTGGGGGAGTCCCCGGGCTCGTTCGACACCGAGGGGTTCAAGCTCCCGGGGACGGGCATCCTGAACTACATTCCGGACCCGCTCGTCCGCGCGCTCAAGCCGTTCATTTGGATACTCCCGGAGATGTCGAAGGAGTGGGGGTGTGTTGGAGGAGAGCGCTGCGGGCTCTGCATGCGCAGCTGCCCGGTGGAGGCTATCTCACTCACGGACGACGTCCCGGTCGTTGACCGGAAGACGTGCGTCGAGTGTCTCTGCTGTCACGAGGTCTGTCCGCACCAGGCGGTGCGGATCAAGCTCTCGTGGCTGGCGGACAAGTTCGCCTGACGCAGCGGCCGCTGCGCGACCGCCTTCCGGAGTCAGGTTCGCCTGACGTAGCGGCCGCCGCGCGACCGCATCTGAGTGAACGAGGGAGAGGGACGTGGCTCGAAACCGTAAGACCACGATGTCGCACCGGCTCGAGTACGCCGGCGTGCGAGCGTTTCAGGGGCTGCTCTGCGCTCTGCCCGCGGGCGCGGCGCGTGAGCTCGGCGCTGCGTTCGGCGCGTTCGCGTGGTCCCCACTCGGGATCCGTCGCCGAGTCGTTCTGGAACAGATCGAACGCGCGCTCGGTCCCGACATCAGCGCGGAAGAGCTGGACCGCATCGCCCGCGAGTCCTATCGCAACTTCGGTCGGATGACCTTCGAGTTCGCTCGGTTCTCACGGGTGACGGCGGCCGATGTCGAGCGCACCGTCTCACTGACGGGACGCGAGCACCTCGATGCCGCGCTCGAGGCCGGGAAGGGCGCCATCATCCCCTCGGGGCACTTCGGGAACTGGGAGTACTACGCCACGATCGCGACGATGGGCTATCCGATCACGTTCCTTGTCGGCGAGCAGCACAATCTCCTGGTCGACGGTGTCATGAATCGGCTGAGGGCGAGGTTCGGGGGCGAGATCGTCCCGATGACGGGGAGTCTGAAGGGTATCTTCCGGGCTCTGCGCTCGAACCGTCTCGTGCTGTGGCTCTCGGACCAGGACGCCGGCAAGCGGGGCGTGTTCGTCGATTTTCTCGGTCGGCCCGCCTCGACCCCGTACGGCGCAGGACGCTTCGCCGAGTCGACGGGTGCGCCGCTGCTGCCCGCCATGATCGTGCGTCACGAGGGGGGCAGGCACGAGATCGTCGTCAATCCGCCCGTGCCGGTGCCGCCGGAAGAGCTCGACACGGACGTCCGCGTCCAGCAGCTCACCCAGGGCTACACGCGAGTCTTCGAGGAGTTCATTCGACGGTACCCCGAGCAGTACTTCTGGATGCACAGGCGCTGGAAGACGCGTCCGCCCGCCGCCGAGTAGCCGCGCGCCTCATCCGTCCCGCACGACCATCGAACCCACGCCGCACGAACCCACGCCGCACGAACCCACGCCGCACGAACCCACGCCGCACGACCGCACAGCATGCAAAACGGGGGAACCACTCAGCGGTCCCCCCGTTCGTCTATCTGCTGCAGTCAGGCCGAGGCCTGACGGATGCTACATGTTGCTCCATCCGAGCCACAGGCCAAGGCCCCACTCGGCGTACGTGTTCTGACCCATCAGGACGTAGTGGATGTCGAGACCGACGTCCATGCCGTTGTCCATCAGGTAGACGATGCCCGGGTTCAGCGAGACCATGTTCATCGCGCTGTCCTCGACCGTCTCGCCGTCGAACTCGTCATCGCTGCCGAAGAAGCCGTCCACGGCAACCTTGAGGTCGAGCATGTCGCTCATCGGGTACATGTAGCAGGCGGCGAAGTGGATCTGCGAACCGCACTTGCCCTCGATCGTCTCACGGACCACGTAGTCGTACTCGTGCGTGCCGAACATCCGGTAGCCGGCCTGCGCGCCGAACATGCCAGGACCAGCCGGCATGCCGAACATCAGCGCGACGTCGAAGTCCGTCGTGCCGCTGCCCACCGGACCGTTGTCCTCGTCACCCTCGTCGTCGCCGGTAGGAAGCTTGACGCCGGCGCGAGCGCTCAGGAGCGGCTCGGGCATGAAGTTGTACTTGGCCGTGATCCAGGTGTCGCCGAGACCCGTGGAGTCGAACTCGTCACCGTCGTAGTCGGTGTAGGAGTTCATCCAGAAGATCGGCTGGACGCCGACCTCAAGCTGGTCCATGACGCTGTAGTAGAGGTTGATCGGGATGCCCATGGTCGTCATGGCAGCATCACCCTCAAAGTCTTCCTTCTCGCCCTCGTGATCGTAGAAGCCGTTGGCCATGAAGTAGACCAGGCCGCCGGTGACGCCGAAGGTACCGGCATCGTGCGTCATGGCGGAGTCGTTCGTGTACAGCCTGTCCCAAGCACCAGCGCTGACGGCCATCGCCAGCACCAGCGTCACGACCATGATCGAAAGCATGCTGCGTCTCATCACATAACCCCCTGATTGAACCCTGCCCTTATCGCTCCACCAACACTCTGAACTTCCCTGGTCTCCCAGTTGGTTCTCCGTGCTCGTACCTCCCTCCGGATTCACGGGTGCCTCTCCCAGACACCAAGTGGACCGTAGAAAGCCTCTCATGTCCTGTCCGACCGCCCGCATTCCCGTGAGGTTTCAGCCGGGTCTCGGCCCGCCCGAGCCCCTCCGGGACCACGGGTATCTGTCTCTCCAGTCCTCCCTGCCCATGGGGCACAGCCTACTGGAAGCCTATCTGCTTGTCTGACTGCCCCTTGCCGGCAGCCTGGATCTCTCCGTGCTTGGCCTCGTACTTCTCGATGTTGTCGGCCAGGGCCTGTGAGAAGGCCTTCACATTCTGTGGCGCCATCACGATCCGCGCGTGGACCCGGCTCTTCTTGGTCCCCGGCAGCACCCGGATGAAGTCGACCACGAACTCCGCGGGGGAGTGAGTGATCACGGCGAAGTTGGCGTAGACGCCCTCAGCTTCTTCGTCCCGGAGCTCGATGTTGATCTTCTTCTGCTCGGCCACTAGCTGCGCCTCTCCGTCTGCCGCCAGCCAAGCGGCCACTGAGCCATCGGTTTGCGCTAAGATAGGAGTGAGGTGGAGGAGTGTCAAGCCCTTTTTGGGCGGGCCGTTAGCAAGCCTCGTGCCACTGGAATGAGAGATGATTCGGATTGGGGAGAGGGGTGCGCCCGAGTTCCGGATCCGACGCGCCTGTCTCGGAGTGGCATCGATGAAGACTCCGACGGCGTATTCATGGGCCGGATCCGCGCCAGCGAGTACACCGTTCGTCGAGGTGAGCAAGCGCGGAAAGTGACGGCTGTGACCTTTAGCGAACATTCCTCTTGACACGTTCTGGTGGAAGTGATATCTTGACCGTGGTGATTGACACGCGCCACAACCTGTGTTAATGGACAACGAGCTACAACCTGCGATTCAACAGCTTTGTCAGTTGTCCGGACTGTAGACTGGAGGGGCTATGGTTGCGGAACTGAACGGGCTGGACGCGAGAACCGTCGCGCCCGACCTCGAACGTGAAGAGATAGTCCGCATATATGAGGACGTCTCAACGAAACGGCGTAGGCGGTTTCCGAACAACTTCTTCGAAGGGCCCACGGGCAAACAGCGCGCGGCCACCATCACGCGGTACCTCCTCGAGGACAAGCTTCAGATCGCAGTCGAGGACATCCCTCGCGCGATCCACAAGAAGCTCTTCTATGACAACGGGCTGACCTGGATGCTGGGCAGCTGCTTCGACTGGTCGCCGTACAAGGCGATCGACAACGCGTACCCCGGTCGATTCCACAAGTGGCAGTTCAACGTCAAAGGCATGTGGCAGGGACCGGACCGGTTCAAGCTGGCAGCCGAAGCCACGCGCTGGATGATCGAGGAGAAAGAAGGCTGCTCGGTCGAAGAGATCCCGCAGCGCATCTCCGCGACGACATTCGGGAAGTACAACCTCCGGGGGATGCTCTCGGTCTGCTTCCGCGGTTCGTTCTTCCGCGCCATCGAGAACGCGTACCCGGGCCGGTTCTATCCGTGGGAGTTCAGGAACGTTCCGAAGAACTTCTGGCAGGGCGCGAAGGGATTGGAGAATGCGCGCCGGGCCACACGCTGGCTCGTCGAGGACAAGCTCGGTGTGCCGCGGGACCGTGTGTTCCAGGACGTGACGTATCACCTGTTCAGAGAGTACGGGCTCGGCGGGATGCTGACCGGCTGCTTCAAGGGGTCCTCCATTCAGGCGCTTCACAACGCCTATCCGGACCTCATCGTGCCGGAGCACCCGAAACGCAAGCCGCGCCGCAGACGCAAGATCGAGCCGGTGAAGCTGACGTGACGTGGGACTGCGGGGTCGGCGGATGCCGAGTCCGCCAAGCCGGCGCCTTGCGCGCCAGCCGGTGACGCAGGCTGGGCGAGAAGCGGATATCACAGTGAGACAACGGACGGCCGTCCCGCATGGGGCGGCCGTCCTTGACTTGTGGGGAGCGCTGCAATAGCATCGCCGTGCCGCGCAGTTGCTGGTGACGCGCATCCGTGGTGGTCTTTCACACGGCGGACACCATCGAAAGGGAGACCAGGTGAGTTCGAACACGATTGAGATGGGCAGAGTGAACGAGCTACTCGATGGTTTCGGCGGGCGGCGTGTCACGATCCTGGGTGACGCGATGCTGGACCGCTACATCTGGGGCGAGGTCAACAGGATATCGCCCGAGGCTCCGGTCCCGGTCGTCGAGGTGCGTGACGAGACCGTCCGGTTCGGCGGGGCGGCGAACGTCGCGGAGAACGTGGCGGCGCTCGGAGCCGCGGCGGACGTCATCGGCGTCGTCGGGGACGACGACCACGGCAGAAGCCTCGTGGATCGCTTGTCCGCGCGCGGAGTGGGTGTGGGGCATCTGCTGAAGGTCGATGGTCGACCGACGACGACCAAGACTCGCATCATCGCGCACAACCAGCAGGTGGTGCGCGCCGACCGGGAGCACGCGCACGCGCTGTCCGGGGCGGACGAGGAATCGGTCATCGCCTCGATTCGTGAGGCCGTGCCCGCGGCCGACGTTCTCATCATCTCCGACTACGGGAAGGGCGTCGTCGGTGAGCGGACGCTCGAGGCGGCGCTCGATGCCGCGCGGGGCGGCGGGACGCGTGTCTGCGTCGACCCGAAGGAGTCACACTTCTCACGCTATCGCGGAGTGACTGCCATCACGCCGAACCTCAAGGAGGCGGCCGGCGCGGTCGGGTATGCGATGGCCACGGACGACGACCTGCTCCGTGGAGGATGGGAGCTGCGCGAGCGACTGGACGCGGAATGCGTCATCGTCACCCGCGGCGAGCATGGGATGTCGCTGTTCATGCGGGGTGGTGAGTACGCGCATCTGCCGACGGTGGCGCGTGAGGTCTTCGACGTCACCGGCGCCGGCGACACGGTCGTCAGCGTGCTCGGCGTGGCGCTCGCGGCCGGAGCCTCGATGGTCGAGGCCGCGATGATCGCGAACCACGCCGCGGGCGTTGTCATCCGGGAGATCGGCACGGCGTCGATCTCGGTCGATGAGATCCGTCGATCGTTCGAGGAGTTGGAGGAGGTCGCCGGTGGGTAGAGTCGTGTCGCGGGAGGAACTGGCGGCCGTGTGCAGATCGGAGCGGGAGGCCGGTCGAACTGTCGTCTTCTCGAACGGGTGCTTCGATATCCTCCACCACGGTCACGTTGACTACCTCGCGAGGGCGAAGGCGCTCGGCGACGTGCTCGTCGTCGGCGTCAATACGGACGACTCGGTCCGCCGTCTCAAGGGCCCGACGCGGCCCGTCGTCGCCGAGGACGACCGCGCGGCCGTCGTGGCCGCCCTGGGCGTGGTCGACTACGTCTGTCTCTTCTCCGAGGACACCCCGTACGAGCTGATCGCCCACATCGTCCCCCACGTGCTCGTCAAGGGCGCGGGGTATTCGCGCGAGACCATCGTCGGCGCGGACGTCGTGGAAGACGCTGGCGGGCGGGTGGTCGCGATGGAGGCTCTCGAGGGCCATTCGACACGGGATATCATCGCCCGCATCCACGAGCTCGGAGAGGGAGTCCCGGAGGACTGACCGGCCCCCGTTCCCGGGGCGCGCTTCGCGTCGGCGAGGGGTCGAAATATCCCTTTGAGGGTGGACTCAATTGGGGTGTTGGAGTATAATTGCAGTCTTGTTGCTGCTGGTCGGCGGAGCCGTCTCCCGGATGCATGGCGGGCGCACGCGGACCTCTTTGATGACCTGGATCCCCCAGACAAGTGCGCTCCACCAGGAGCGAGGCTGATGGGGGATTCGTGTGCGATTGGCCGGGTGCGTCGCGGCCTTGTGGTGACGCAACGAAGGAACCTCGGTAACACCTGAGGGAGGATGAATGGAGAGGCGACGAGTCATCATCATGGGCGCCGCTGGAAGAGACTTCCACAATTTCAATCTTGTCTATCGCGGTCACGAGGAGTTTGAGGTCGTCGCGTTCACGGCGACGCAGATCCCGGACATCGACGGTCGCGCGTACCCGACCGTGCTGGCCGGCGAGCTCTACCCGAATGGAATTCCGATCCTCGCGGAAGAGGATCTTCCGAAGCTCATCAAAGAGCACAACGTCGATGACGTCGTGTTCGCGTACAGCGACGTATCGCACGAGTACGTGATGCACGCCGCATCGCTCGTGAACGCGTGTGGGGCCAACTTCGTGCTCCTCGGCGCGCGCGAGACGATGGTCAAGTCGAACAAACCGCTCATCTCGATCTGCGCGACACGGACGGGGTGTGGGAAGAGCCAGACGACGCGCGCGGTCGCCGAGATTCTCCTCGGCGCCGGCAAGAAGGTCGTCGCCATCCGGCACCCGATGCCGTACGGCGACCTCAGCAAGCAGATCTGGCAGCGGTTCGGCGAGTACGACGACATGCTCAAGCACAAGTGCACGATCGAGGAGATGGAGGAGTACGAGCCGCACATCGACCGCGGCAACGTGGTCTTCGCCGGCGTCGACTACGGCAAGATCCTCGAGGAGGCCGAGAAGGAGGCCGACGTCGTGCTGTGGGACGGGGGCAATAACGATGCCTCGTTCTACGCTTCCGACCTCTACATCGTCGTCGCCGACCCGCACCGCGCTGCGCACGGTCTGACGTACTACCCCGGCGAGCAGAACCTCCGGATGGCCGACGTGGTCATCATCAACAAGGAGGATTCCGCGACGCAGGCCCAGATCGACGAGATGGTCGACGTCATCAAGCAGCTCAACGCCGACGCCGTGATCATTCACGCCGATTCGCCCGTCACGTTCGAAGAGGACGTCGACCTCAAGGGCAAGCGTGTGCTCGTGGTCGAGGACGGCCCGACGCTCACGCACGGCGGGATGAAGATCGGCGCGGGTACCGTGGCGGCGGAGCGCGCAGGAGCCATCCTGGTCGACGCGCGAGAGCACGCCACCGGCAAGATCAAGGAAATGTACGAGAAGTACCCGCACATCGGCACGCTGCTGCCGGCGGCGGGGTATTCGGATGAGCAGGTCGCCGACCTGGAGAAGACGATCAATGCTGTGGACTGCGACTACGTCGTCGTCGGCACACCGATCGATCTCCGCAAGGTCGTCGACATCAAGAAGCCGAGCGTTCGCGTCCGTTACGAACTCGGGGTGAAGGGCAGCCCCACGCTCGTGGATGTGCTCAAGGACTTCGTGTAGACCCCACTGAGGGGTCGGGAGGATTGCGTGAAGATCCACGAGTACCAGGCGCGCACGATTCTTCGTGGACGCGGCGTACCTGTGCCCCGCTTCGAGGTCGTCACCGACCCGGCGGAGGCGCGACGCGTTGCCGAGGAGATCGGCGGTATGGTTGTCGTGAAGGCGCAGGTGCACGTCGGCGGCCGCGGCAAGGCCGGAGGCGTCAAGCTCGCCAATACGCCCGAGGAAGCCGAGCAGCACGCGAGGAATATCCTCGGGATGGATATCAAGGGGCTGACCGTCCACAAGGTGATGGTCGCCCACGCGGTCGACATCGAGCGCGAGTACTACGTCGGCATCGTTGTTGACCGGGCCACCAAGGGGCCGGTCTTCATGGTGAGCTCGGAGGGCGGCGTCGACATCGAGTCCGTCGCGGCCGAGACTCCCGAGAAGATCTTCAAGCTGCCGATCGACCCGGTGCAGGGTCTCACGGTGTCGCAGGCGGCACAGCTCGCCGCGCACCTCGACGATCGGGTCGAAGTCGTCGGGCAGGTCGCGCCCGTCGTCACGAAGCTCTACAACGCATTCGTCGCGAGCGATGCGTCGCTGGCCGAGATCAACCCGCTGGTCGTCTCGCCGGACGGAAAGGTCTGGGCGGTCGACGCCAAGATGAACATCGACGACAACGCGCTCTTCCGTCACCCCGAGATCGCGGCGATGCGTGATTCCGCCGACGAGTCGGACGAGCTCCGGAAGGCGCGCGAGATGGGTCTGTCGTTCGTGAAGCTCGACGGCAACGTCGGGTGCGTCGTCAACGGCGCCGGGCTCGCGATGACCACGATGGACCTCATCAAGTTCTACGGCGGCGAGCCGGCGAACTTCCTCGACATCGGGGGGAGTTCGAGCCCCGAGAAGGTCATGACGGCCTTCGATATCATCACCAGCGACCCGAACGTCCGGGTCATTCTCCTGAACATCTTCGGCGGCATCACGCGGTGCGACGACGTCGCCGAGGGACTCATCGAGGCGCTCGAAGCGCGGCCGCTCTCGCTTCCGCTCGTCGTGAGACTGACGGGAACGAATGAGACCCGCGCGAGACAGATCCTCGCCGAGCACGGCATGGAGTCTGCGCAGACTATGGATGAGGTCGTCGAGAAGGCGGTCGCCATGGCGAGGGGGCAGGCGTGAGCATCTACATAGATGAGAGAACGCGCGTCTGCGTCCAGGGGATCACGGGTCGTGACGGCTCGTTCCACACGGGAGCGATGATCGAGTACGGGACGCACGTCGTGTCGGGCGTCACGCCCGGCAAGGGCGGGCAGACCCGCGGTGGTGTTCCGGTCTTCAATACGGTCCACGAGGCGGTCAGCGAGACGGGCGCCAACGCGACGATCGTGTTCGTCCCTGCGAAGTTCGCCGCCGACGCGGCGATCGAAGCCGCGGAGAGCGGAGTTGAACTGGTCGTCGTCATCACGGAGGGTGTTCCGACGCTCGACGCGATGCGCCTCTACCAGCGAACGAAGCAGCTCGGTGTGCGGCTGCTCGGGCCGAACTGTCCGGGTCTCATCAGCCCCGGGAAGGCGAAGCTCGGGATCATGCCGGGGGCCATCCACACGCGAGGGAAGGTCGGCGTCGTGTCGCGGAGCGGCACGCTCACCTACGAGGTCGTCGACAGTCTCAGGCGCGGCGGCATCGGGCAATCGACCGTCATCGGTATCGGGGGAGATCCGATCATCGGGACGACGTTCATCGACACGCTCGAGGCGTTCGAGAAGGACGAGGGAACGACTGCCGTCGTGCTCATCGGAGAGATCGGCGGGACCGATGAGGAGCAGGCGGCGAAGTTCATCAAGGAGCACATGAGCAAGCCGGTCGTCGGTTTCATTGCCGGGCGGACGGCGCCCCCGGGACGCAGGATGGGTCACGCGGGTGCCATCATCGCGGGCGGTAAGGGGACGGCCGAAGATAAGATAGAGGCGCTATCGGACGCAGGCGTACCGGTCGCGGACCGGCCGAGCGAGATCCCCGGACTCCTCCGGGCGACGCTTGGGAGGTAGCATGGAGAAGAACGCGGCGAATGCCGCACCGCGCAGAGTCTGGGAGTATCCCTCTCGAGATGAGCATCCCGAGAGGGAGGTCTTCGTCTATGACGCATGGTGCAAGGGCTGCGGACTCTGCTACGAGTTCTGTCCGACGGGTGTGTTCACGTCGGACCGCACCGGTCGCCCCGTTGTGTCGCATCCGGACAAGTGCGTCGCGTGCTATCTCTGCGAGATGCTCTGTCCCGACATGGCGATCACGGTCCACAAGGAACGCAGGAAGAAGACCGCCGAGACTTCCGGCGGCGCCAGCGGCGGGGGGGGATCCTGACATGTCCGCCAAACGGAACAAGGACATCAAGGTCCTTCAGGGCAACGAGGCGTGCGCCATCGGCGCGGTCGCGGCCGGCGTGAACTTTTTCGCGGGCTATCCGATCACCCCGTCCTCAGAGGTTGCCGAGTTCATGGCGCGGCATCTGCCTCTGATCGGCGGCAGGTTCATCCAGATGGAAGATGAGATCGCGTCGATCGCGGCGATCATCGGCGCGTCGATCGCGGGTTCGCGGTCGATGACGGCGACGAGCGGTCCCGGCTTCTCGCTCATGCAGGAGAATCTGGGCCTCGCGTGTCTCGCCGAGATCCCGTGCGTCGTCGTCAACGTGATGCGCGCCGGTCCCTCCACCGGTCTGCCGACGCAGCCGGCACAGGCGGACGTCATGCAGACACGCTGGGGAACGCACGGCGATCACGCGATTATCGCGCTGGCTCCGTCGACCGTGCTCGAGTGCATCGAGCTGACGGTCTGCTGTGTCAGTCTCGCTGAGAAGTACCGGACGCCGACCGTGCTCCTGCTCGACGAGGTCATAGGGCACATGCGCGAGAGCGTCACGCTGCCGCCTCCCGGGTCGTACCACTGCGAGAGCCGCGGAACGCCGGGCGCGGACCTGGACGACTACTGTCCGGCCGCGTGCGAGGGTGATACGGTGGCTCCGCTCGGGCACTTCGGCGGTCCGCACCGTTTCCACGTCACGGGCCTGACGCACGACAAGCACGGGTTCCCGACGATGGTGCCGGACGAGGTCGACCAGAAGATCCACTGGATCGTCGACAAGATCGAATCGCGCGCCGACGAACTCGCCATGAACGATGAGTTCATGACGGACGACTGCGATGTGCTTCTCTTCGCGTACGGTTCGACCGCGCGTGTCGCGAAGGCATCGGTGCGGCAGTTGCGGGAGCAGGGCATCAAGGCGGGGCTTCTGAGGGTCAAGACCATCTGGCCGTTCTCGGGCAAGCGACTTCACGAACTCGCACCGCAGCTCCGCGGGATCGTCGTTCCGGAGATGAACATGGGACAGCTCGTGCTCGAGGTCGAACGGACCATCGGCGGCGGCGTGCCGGTCAGGCGGCTCGGCCGCGTTGACGGCAGGCTGTTCACGCCCGATCAGATCACCGACTTCGTGACGGAGGAACTGAGCGCATGAGCCAGGCGATAGAGACAGCGCGGACGTATCTCAAGCCGCACAAGAAGCTGCCGACGGTCTGGTGTGGAGGTTGTGGCCTCGGCGTCATCATGAGCAGTCTTCTTCGGGTCATCTCGAAGATGGAGATCCCGAAGAACGACATCGCGACCGTATCCGGTATCGGGTGCACCGGTCGCATGCCGACCTACGTCGACTCGAACACGCTGCACACGACGCACGGGCGGGCGCTCGCGTTCGCCACGGGGGTCAAACTCGCCAATCCGAAGCTCACCGTCATCACGGCGATGGGTGACGGCGACGCGCTGGCGATCGGCGGCAACCATTTCATTCACGCGTGCCGCCGCAATATCGACATCACCGCGATCGTCGCGAATAACTGTATCTACGGCATGACCGGAGGGCAGTACTCGCCGACGACCCCGCACGGGAAGCGCGGAACGACGGCGCCGTACGGAAACGTCGAGCACGAGTTCGACGCATCGGCGCTGGCCGCCGGCGCGGGCGCCTCGTTCGTGGCCCGGACGTCCGTCTATCACGTCCGTGAGCTCGACAAGATGCTCGAGCAGGCGATCAGGCATCGCGGTTTCTCGGTTGTCGAGGTGATGAGCAACTGCTACACGAGCTACGGACGACTGAACAAGTACAAGTCGCCCGTGGACATGTTCCGGTGGATGAAGGAGAGTTCGGTCACTCTGAGAGAGGCCGAGAGGATGTCCCCGGAGGAGCTCGAGGGCAAGTTCACCCGCGGCGTGTTCGTGGAGAACTACATGCCGGAATTCATCGAGGTGTACGACAACCTCGCGGAGCGTCTGACGAGTGACTCGACGACCGTGGCCACTCAGCTGCGGGAGACCGTCGAGCGATATGAGCGACTCGGAGACCGACTCAAGGCGGTCGGTTAGCGTCTGTCGGCATAGCGGCTGCCTCGGGGCTCGAGGGCTCGAGGCGGTCCAGCAGCGAGGGTGCGCACGTGACGAAGAATGGTGGCAGGTTCGAGGTTCGCCTCTCGGGGTCCGGTGGTCAGGGGCTGATGTTGGGTGGGAAGCTCCTGGCGGAGGCGGCGTCCGTCTACGACGGCAAGAACACGGTGCAGACGCAGAGCTACGGACCGGAAGCTCGCGGCGGCAAGAGCAAGACCGATGTCGTGATCTCCACGGAGGAGATCGACTACCCGAAGGCCACGAAGGTCGACGTTCTTCTGGCGATGACGCAGGTGGCGGCCGACGAGTACGCCGATTCTCTCAAGGACGGCGGGCTGATGATCGTCGACTCCTACCTTGTGGAGACGGTTGAGCGCGATGGAGCCATCCAGATCCCGTTCACGATGCTCGCGGTCGAGCATTGCGGGAGGATGCTGTTCGCCAACGTCGTAGCTCTCGGGGCCATCGCGGAACTGACGGGCGTCGTCGATTGGGACAGTCTGTCGAAGGCGGTCATGGCCCGGGTGCCGGAGGGCACCGAAGAGCTCAATCAGAAGGCGCTCGATGTCGGGCGCGAGGCAGCAATGAATGCAAGGGAGAAGACCAACTGATGGACAGAACATTCCTGATGGTCAAGCCGCGCGCCGTGAGCGAGGGACTCACCGGTCCCATACTGGCGGAGCTCGAGAAGGGCGGATTCCGCATCGTCGGTCTCGCGTCTCGCCGGCTCACCAGCGACGAGGCCCACATCTTCTATGACGTCCACGTCGGCAAGCCGTTCTTCGACACGCTTCTCGAGTTCGTCACGTCCGGGATGACCGTTGGCGTACTGCTCGAGGCGCCCGACGCGGTGCCGGCGCTCCGCGCTTTCATCGGCGCGACCGATCCGGAGAAGGCGGAGCCGGGGACGATCAGAGCGACATACGGAAAGAGCCTCACGCAGAACGCGGTGCACGCTTCGGATTCTCCCGAGCGGGTGATGCATGAGTCTGCGATCCACTTCGGCGACTGCCCGAGGACGATAGCCGGATAGCTTGCCCGGACCGGGGGAGCTCGGAGGAGCGATGGAGAACATGGTGGCTCAGGACGAGAGAATGGCGGAGTACCTCGAGGTGGCCGACGAGGTCGCCGCGAAGTACGCGGGCAGGCGCGGGAGCGTCATTCCGGTGCTCCAGCAGGTCCAGGAACGCGTCGGGTACCTGCCGCCCGAGGTCATGAAGCGTATCGGTGAGCGGCTCGGTGTTCCGCCGGCTCAGATCTTCGGCGTCGCCAGCTTCTACGCCCAGTTCAGAATGGCGCCCGTCGGCAAGTACGTCGTCAAGGTCTGCCACGGGACAGCGTGCCACGTTCAGGGCGCGGGAGCGATCACGGATGCGCTCTGCGACGAGCTCGGCGTGGCCGATGGGGCGACGACCGAGGACGGGAAGTTCACGGTCGAGTCGGTCGCCTGCCTTGGCTGCTGCAGTCTGGCGCCCGTCATCATGATCGAGGACAACACGTACGGCCGGCTGACGCCGGATGAGGCGCGCAAGATCGTCAGGGAGTACGGCGACTAGGCGGACGGCGCCGGCGGGAAGGTGCCCGGCCGGCATTGCTTCGCGAAACACACGACTCATCGGAGAGAGATGATGGCGAAGACAGGCGCGACCGTTGAGGTCACCGTCGGGCTCTCGAGCTGCGGCATTGCCGCCGGAGCGGCCGACGTCTTCAGCGCGTTCCAGCGAGAGTTCAAGGAGAAGGGTGTCGACGCCCGTCTCCGGCGCACCGGGTGTGTCGGCATGTGCTATCGGGAGCCGATCGTCGATGTTGTGACCAGCGGGGGCGCGAAGTACACATACGGAGAACTGACTGCGGACAGGGTGGGACGGGTCGTGGAGGAGCACGTCGTCGGCGGGAAGCCGGTCGACGAGTGGCTGGTTCGCGCGGAAGGCAGAGAGCTCCCCGATGAGACGTACTACGACCAGCAGGTCCGTCTCGTGCTTCGCAACGCGGGCGTCATCGATCCGGAGTCGATCGACGAGTACATCGACGCCGGAGGCTACGAGGCTCTGACGAAGGTCATCAAGGAGATGTCGCCGGACGACGTCATCGAAGAGCTCAAGGCGTCCGGTCTCCGCGGCCGCGGGGGTGCGGGATTCCCGACGGGGATCAAGTGGGATCTTGCCAAGAAGGCGCCGGGGGAGATGAAGTACGTCATTGTCAATGCCGACGAGGGCGACCCGGGCGCGTTCATGGACCGGAGCATCCTCGAGGGTGATCCGCACAGCGTCCTCGAGGGACTCGCGATCGCAGCGTACACCATCGGCGCACAGGAAGGTTACTTCTACGTCCGCGCCGAGTACCCGCTCGCCATCAAGCGTCTGAGGATCGCCATCGAGGACGCCACCGAGCGCGGTTTCGTTGGGGAGAACATCCTCGGTTCCGGCTTCTCCTTCAAGGTGCACATCAAGGAGGGCGCCGGCGCGTTCGTGTGTGGTGAGGAGACGGCCCTGATCGCGTCGATCGAGGGACAGCGAGGGATGCCGCGGCTCCGCCCGCCGTACCCGGCGGTCAAGGGGCTCTGGGCGAAGCCTACGAACAACAACAACGTTGAGACCTATGCGAACATCCCGTGGATCATCAGCAACGGCGCGGCCGCCTACGCCGCGTACGGCACCGAATCGAGCAAGGGAACCAAGGTCTTCGCGCTGGCCGGCAAGATCACGCGCGGCGGACTCGTCGAGGTCCCGATGGGACTGACGATCCGGCAGGTCATCGACGAGGTCGGCGGCGGCGTCCCCGAGGGACGTTCGTTCAAGGCCGTCCAGCTCGGTGGTCCGTCCGGCGGTTGTGTGCCGGTCGAGTTCATGGACATTCCCATCGATTACGAGTCGATCACGAAGACGGGCGCCATCATGGGGTCGGGCGGCATGGTCGTCATGGACGACTCGACCTGCATGGTCGACATCGCCCGGTTCTTCCTCCACTTCACGCAGGACGAGAGCTGCGGCAAGTGCACGTTCTGCCGCGTCGGAACGAAGCGGATGCTCGAGATCCTCGAACGCATCACCGCGGGCGAGGGGCGCGAGGGCGACATCGAACTGCTCGAGGAGCTCGGTGAGAAGATCATCAGCTCATCGCTCTGCGGTCTCGGACAGTCGGCTCCGAACCCGGTGCTGACGACCATCAAGTACTTCCGGGACGAGTACGAGGCGCACATCAACGAGAAGCGGTGTCCGGCGCTGTCGTGCAAGGCGCTCATCACCTACGATATCGATCCCGACAAGTGCATCGGGTGCACGGTCTGCGCGAAGAAGTGTCCGGTCGGCGCCATCACCGGGGAGCGCAAGGAAGCGCACACGATCGATCAGGATCTCTGTACCAAGTGCGACGCCTGCAGACAGGCGTGCAAGTTTGACGCCGTGACGGTCCGCTAGCTTCTTCGATGGGGTTCGTGTAACGGATCCCGCGGGAACCGGCTTCCAGGAGAGTTCAAAGGTGGCACTCGTAAACATCACACTGAACGGTACCGATGTGCAGGTCGAGTCGGGGATGACCATCCTCGAAGCGGCTCGCGCGAACGGCGTCTCCATCCCGACGCTCTGTCACGACGAGCAGCTCGAACCGTTCGCATCGTGTTGGATCTGCGCCGTCAAGCTCGAGGGCATGAAGCGGTACGTCCCGTCCTGCGGCACGAAGGTCTCCGACGGGATGAAGGTCTGGACGGACACCGAGGACGTTCGCGCCGTCAGACGGATGGCGCTCGAGCTCCTGCTCTCGAACCACCGCGGTGACTGTATCGCTCCCTGCAAGGAAGCGTGTCCGGCCAGCGTCGACGTCCAGGGGTACATCGCGCTGATCGCGCAGGGCAGATACCGCGACGCGACGAAGCTCGTCAAGGAGGTCAACCCGTTCCCGCTCTCGATCGGCCGCGTCTGCACGCGTCCGTGTGAGGGCGAGTGCCGGCGGAACGCCGTGGACGGGCCGGTCTGCATCGACTACCTCAAGCGGTTCGCCGCGGACTGGGACATCTCGCATCCGAACCCGTATTCGCCGCCAGTCGCGTCACCCAGCGGTCACAAGGTCGCCGCCATCGGCGCCGGCCCCGCGAGTCTGACGGCCGCGTACTACCTGGCGCAGGCGGGGCACGACGTTACCATCTTCGAGGCGCTTCCCGACCCGGGCGGCATGCTCCGCTACGGCATTCCCGAGTACCGTCTGCCGAAGCGCACGCTCGACGACGAGATCGGTCTGATCACGGGTCTCGGTGTCGATGTGAAGTACGGCCAGAGACTCGGCTGCGACTTCACGCTCAGCGACCTGTTCGATCAGGGATACGAGGCGGTCTTTCTCGGACTCGGCGCCATGGCGAGCCGCAAGATGCGCTGTCCGGGCGAGGAGCTCGACGGCGTCTGGGCGGGCACGGACTTCCTGGGGAAGATGGGTCTCAACGAGCCGCCCGAGATCGGCAGGCACGTGGCGATCATCGGCGGCGGCAACACGGCCGTCGACGCTGCGCGCACGAGCCTGAGGCTCGGCGCCGAGAAGGTGACCATCGTCTACCGCCGCTCCCGCAAGGAGATGCCGGCGTGGGACGTCGAGGTCGACGCGGCGGAGGAGGAGGGGGTCGAGATGCACTTCCTCGCCGCTCCCACGAAGATCGAGGGCGACGGGAAGTGCGAGCGTCTCGAGTTCATCCGCATGGAACTCGGCGAGCCCGACGACAGCGGGCGTCGTCGTCCGGTTCCGGTCGAGGGTTCCGAGTCGGTCATCGAGGTCGACAATGTCATCGCGGCCATCGGTCAGCTCCCGAACCTGGACTGCATCCAGAATACGGCCGAGAAGGATCCCCAGTCGCTCGAAGCGAAGCTCGAGCTGACGCGCTGGGGCACGATCATCGCTGACGAGAAGTCCGGACTGACCGCGGTGCCCGGCGTGTTCGCCGGAGGTGATGTGGTCAACGGAGCGGCGACGGCTATCGAGGCCATCGCGGCCGGCGGCCGTGCCGCCGCGGCCATCAACCGCATGTTCCGCGGCGAGGCGATCGACGCCGTTCCGCCGTATTTCAATATTCAGAAGGAGCGCTGGGACAGCTTCCCCGAGGAGGAACTCGCGGACGTCGTCCATCAGAAGCGCCAGGAGATGCCGGAGCTTCCGGTCGCCGAGCGTATCAAGAGCCTGGACGAGGTCGAACTGGGACTCAGCGAGGAGCAGGCGCTCGAAGAGGTGAAGCGCTGCCTCGAATGCGGCTGCGCCGAGGGCTTCAGCTGCCAGCTCCGGGAGTACGCCGCGGAGTACGAGGTGACGCTCGGGCGGCTGACCGGAGAGGTTGTCTCCGACCCGCCGGACGAACGCCATCCGTTCATCCGGATCGAGCCGGAGAAGTGCATCATGTGCGGCCGGTGCATCCGTATCTGTCAGGACGTCCAGGGCGCATCGGCGCTCGGGTTCTACCGTCGCGGGTTCGTCGCCCAGATGAAGCCGGCGCTCTGTGAGGCGCTGGCGATGACCGACTGCGAGTCCTGTGGCCAGTGTGTCGAGTCGTGTCCGACCGCTGCGCTCACCGCGAAGCCGGTGGCCGTCAAGCCCGGTCCGTGGGACCTCGAGTCGACGCTGTCGACGTGCGGCTTCTGCGGCACGGGATGCGCCGTCGACCTCTGCACGGCGGCTGGAGACCTTGTCTCCATCGCGCCCGCGGCGGGTGTCGGCGTGAACGAGGGCAATCTCTGCGTCCGCGGACGGTTCGGATTCCGTGGCGCGCTCGGCGAGAGGGTTACCGAGCCGCGCGTCAACGGCGACGGCTCATCGTGGGACGGCGCGATCAGCGCAGCGTCGGCCGGTCTCGCCGGCGGCGCGTTCTTCGGCTCGCCGAGAATGACGAACGAGGAGGCTCATGCGCTCTCCTCGCTCGCCGGCGCGGCAGACGGCGCGACCGGATCGTTCGGTCTCGCCGGGGAGGGGGCCGTCTTCGGAGCGCTCGAGCGCGTGCTGGGGCATGCCTCGTCGACCGCCACCTACGAGGATGTCCGCGGCGCTGACGCCGTTCTTGTGATCGACTCGGACATCGCCGAGGAGCAGACGGTCGCGGCCATCTCGGTGCGGAAGGCCGTTCACCGGGGCGCGGCGCTCGTCGTGATCGCGGAGCGCGAGACCAGGCTGGCGGCGCTGGCCGACGTCTGGATCCCGGCCGGGCACGACCAGGTCGGTTCCATCCTCTCGGCCATGATCAACCACGGTCTGACGGAGGGCACGATCGACCCGGCGTCGCTCGGGTTCGATGTCGCGGGCCTTGCGGAACTGAAGACATCCATCGATGGGATCACGCCCGACGCCGTCGCGTCGAAGTACGGCATGACCGTCGATGATCTGAAGCGCGCGGCGTCGCTCTTCTGCGGCGCGGAGCGCGCGGTCACGATCGCGAGCGCGGCGGCATTCGCGCCCGCGACGGCGTGCGGTGACGCTCATCTCGCCGTCGCCCTCGCCACACTCGCGGGGAGCGGCGCGGGTGCCGGGTCCGGCATCCTCTTCCTGAGGGTGCGCGCGAACGGCCAGGGTCTGTCCGACCTCGGCTTCGAGCCCGCCGGCGGTCTCTGCGGTCCGTCGTGCTGCGGCGCGAACGGGGGAGACCTCTGGTCGGCCATCGAGTCGGGGAAGGTCACGTCGGCGCTCATCGTCGGCGAGGATCCCGTCGGCGCCGCATCCGATCCGGAGAGCGTCAAGGCAGCGCTCGGCAGGCTCGAACACCTCGTCGTCATGGATGCCATCGAGACGGAGACGACGGCCCTCGCGGATGTCGTACTCCCGATGGCTCCGCCGACAGGGACCAGCGGAAGCTACACCAACAGCGAACACCGCGTTCAGCCGGTCGCGGCGGCGGAGACGCCGGCGGGCGGGCGCTCGACGCTCGAGGTCCTGGCGTCGCTGGCCGGACGCGCAGGCGGGGACGTGCCGAGCACGCCCGAGGAGGCCTATGCGGCTCTCCGGGGTCCGCTTGCGGACCTCGGGATGCCCGAGCGGCCGGATGGTTCCACATGGAGCCTTCCGGGGCGCGCTGAGGGGCGTCCGGCGGGCGGAGAAGCCTCCGTGGCCCCGCCTGACTGCAGGGGAGGCAAGATCGCGTTCGATCCGCGTTGGACCGACGCTATAGAGGCGCGATTCTCCAGAATGGCCGAGGAGCAGGGGTTGTCGGACCACGTGGTGCGCCGGGTGGGAGTTTCAGCTTGACTTGGTAGCCCCATGTCTCCAGAATAGAAGGGCTCAGTGTGCGGCAGGGGTTCCTACCGGAATCCCTGCTGACGCTATCGGCAAGATTTGATTGCACTACTTGCGTACATGGAGGAAGCATGGCAGTCCCAAAGAGGCGAAGTTCAAAGACACGAGGCAGGAAGCGCCGGACGCACAAGAAGGCGTCCGCGCCGTCGATGTCGACGTGTTCGTCGTGCGGCGAGTCCAAGCTGCCGCATCGCATGTGTCCGCATTGCGGAACCTATAACGGTCGCGAGATTCTCCCAGAGGTCAAGGAGAGCGAGTAGGGTGTCTCTGAGTTCCGGAACCACCTCCACGGAAGGCAGTGCTGGTGCCGGCCGCCCCGTGCGGATCGCAATCGAGGCGATGGGTGGAGACAATGCTCCGGGCGCGGAGGTCGAGGGTGCGATAGCGGCCGTGCGTGAAGCGGCCGGATCGCTTGAGATCGTACTCGTCGGTCAGAGAGAGGTGCTCGAAGCGGAGCTCGCCCGGCACGGGGTCGGGGACCTTCCGCTCACCATCGCGCATGCGGACGAGATCATCACGATGCACGAGTCCCCCGCGGACGCCGTCAGGCGCAAGCGGGGGTCTTCTATTGTCGTCACCGCCGGGCTGCACAAGTCCGGAGCGGTCGACGGTCTCGTCAGTGCCGGAAACACAGGCGCGGTCGTTGCCTCGACGCTGCTCGGGCTCGGGATGCTGCCGAACGTGCGGCGTCCCGCCATTGCGAGCTTCTTCCCGGCGCTCGGCGAGCCGGCCGTGGTTCTCGACGTGGGCGCAAGCGTCGACTGCCGGCCGTCCGACCTGCTCGAGTTCGCGGTGATGGGCAGCGCGTACGTTCAGGAAGTGCTCGAACGCACGAGCCCGCGCGTGGCGCTGATGAACGTCGGCGAGGAGCCGTCGAAGGGCAACGAGGTCACGCAGGCGGCGTACAAGCTGATCGACGGCAGCCCGCTCAATTTCGTCGGCAATGTCGAGGGCCGCGACCTGATGACGGGCGCAGCGGATGTCGTGGTCTGTGACGGATTCGTTGGCAATGTCATGCTCAAGGTGATAGAGAGTGTGCTCTACGTGCTGCCGCGCTTCACCGGGGGTGACGCGAAGAGCATGGACATGGACGCGATACGCAAGCAGTTCGATTACGAGGAGTACGGGGGAGCGCCGCTTCTCGGCGTGAACGGCGTTGTCATCATCGCCCACGGCGGTTCCTCCGGTAAGGCGATCAAGAACGCGGCGCTGATGGCGCAGCGCTTCGTGCAAAAGAACCTCGGCGGGACCATCGTCGAGCGGTTGAGAGAGGTGGCGATCAGCAATGGCAGCGAATGAGCGAAACGCGCGCATCACGGGTCTTGGGATGTACGTGCCGCCGAAGGTCATGACGAACCAGGACTTCGAGAAGCTCGTCGACACATCCGATGAGTGGATCGTCCAGATGACGGGCATGAAGGAACGGCACTACATCGGAGAGGGTGAGGCGACCTCGGACCTCGCGTCCCGAGCGGCGGACGAGGCGCTGGAACGAGCCGGCGTCGCCCCCGAGGACGTTCAGATGATTCTCGTCGCTACGGCGACGCCCGACATGCTCTTCCCGTCGACGGCGTGCCTGACGCAGACGAAGATCGGCGCGAAGAACGCCTTCGCGTTCGACATCTGCGCGGGATGTTCGGGATTCGTGTACGGGACCGTCATCGCGTCGCAGTTCATCCGCGCGGGCACGGTCGACACGGCGCTGGTCATCGGCGCCGAAAGCCTCACGCGATTCACGAACATGACCGACCGCGGGACGTGCGTGCTGTTCGGTGACGCGGCGGGCGCGGCGGTCTTCCAGGCGTGCGAGCCCGAGCGTGGTCTTGTCGACCACTACATCCAGAGCGACGGCAAGCTCGGTGACCTTCTCATGTGTCCGGCCGGCGGCTCGAAGAAGCCGGCGTCACACGAGACGGTCGACGCGAACGAGCACACGATCCACATGATCGGCAACAAGGTCTACGTCAACGCGGTACGCATGATGAGCGATTCTGTCGTGAAGGTGCTCGACCAGCAGGGGCTCTCGGGCGACGATCTCGACATCCTCTTCCCGCATCAGGCGAACATCCGCATCATCACGTCGGTCGCCGAGCGCGCGGGTCTGCCGATGGACAAGGTCTACGTCAACATCCACAAGTACGGGAACACATCCGCTGCGTCGATCCCGCTGGCGATGTACGAGGCGCTCGAGGACGGAAGTCTCAAGGAAGGCATGCTCGCGGGGACCGTCGCATTCGGCGCCGGTTTCACGTGGGGTTCGACCCTCATGCGGTGGTAATCGGCCGCCGCAGAGCGGCGGCTAGGCGGCTGCCGCTGACGCGGCAGCTTGGCGCAATGCTGACGCATTGCGCAACACTGGGGTAGGACATACGTATGGATCGTATCGCATTCCTGTTTCCGGGGCAGGGTTCGCAGACCGTCGGCATGGCGGCCGACCTCTTCGAGAGTTCGGCGGCCGTGCGTGAGGTGTACGAGCGCGCGTCGGAAGCCATAGACGTCGATCTCGCCGAACTCAGCTTCAAGGGTCCGGAAGAAGAGCTCACCAAGACCATCAACACGCAGCCGGCGCTTCTCACGGCGGGTGTCGCCGCGCACACGGTTCTCCTCGAGAGAGGCATCGAACCGTGGGCCGTGGCCGGACACAGTCTCGGCGAGTACACGGCGCTCGTCGCCGCGCGGAGTCTCACGCTCGAGGACGGCGTCCGCGCCGTTCGCGAACGTGGCCGGTTGATGTACGAGGCGGGTCTGGCCGTGCCGGGCGCGATGGCCGCCATCATCGGGCTGGAAGCGGAGGCGCTGGACGCCGTCGTCGCCGAGACCCGCTCAGCGGGTGTCGTTCAGGTCGCCAACTACAACTCACCGACGCAGATCGTCATAACCGGTGAGGTCGAGGCCGTCCGCGCAGCGATGGCGCTCGCGACCGAGCGCGGCGCGCGGCGCGCCATCGAGCTCAAGGTGAGCGGCGCCTTTCACAGCGAGCTGCTGGAGGATGCCAGACTCGGCATGGGGTCGTTCCTCGCCGGGATCGCCGTTGAGAGACCCCAGGCCATCTTCATCGCCAATGTCACCGGCGGCGCGATCGACGATCCCGGGGAGATCCGGACGCGTCTTGTGGAGCAGGTCGTCAGTCCCGTCCGGTGGGTCACGAGCATGATGACGCTCGCGGATCTCGGCGCTGTCCGCGCCATCGAGGTGGGGCCGGGGAACGTTCTGCGAGGTCTGATGCGGAAGATCGCTCCGGCGGTTCCGACCTCAGGCGGTGGCAAGCTCGAGGACATCGCGAAGCTGACGTCCTAGAGGAGGACGACAATGAGGTTCACGGATCGCAAGGCGGTCGTCACGGGTGGTGGATCAGGAATCGGTCGGGTCATCGCTCTCAAGTTCGCTTCAGAGGGCGCGGCGGTCGGTGTTCTTGACATCGACATCGATGCCGCGAAGAGCGTCGTCTCTGAGATCGAAGCGGCCGGCGGGAGCGGAGCGGCGTTTGCGCTCGATGTGGGAGACGCCGAGGCGGTCGCCGCGACAATGAAGGACGTTGCGGAGGCGCTTGACGGTCTGGGTATCCTCGTCAACAATGCCGGGATCACGCGCGACAACCTGCTCATCCGCATGTCGCCCGACGACTGGGACCTCGTGCTCAAGGTCAATCTCAAGGGCGCCTTCAACTGCACGAGAGCCGCGGTGCGCCCGATGATGTCCGCCCGGTGGGGGCGCATCATCAACATCGCTTCCGTGATCGGACAGATGGGCAATGTCGGTCAGGCGAACTACGCGGCGTCGAAAGCGGGTCTCATCGCGCTGACGAAGACCACCGCTCGGGAGTTCGCATCGAGGAATATCACCGCCAACGCCATTGCGCCGGGGTTCATCCAGACCCCCATGACCGAGCGTCTTTCCGAGAAGGTGATCGAGGGCCTTTCGGACAAGATCCTGCTCAAGCGGCTCGGAAGGCCTGATGACGTGGCAAATCTGGTTGCATTCCTGGCCTCGGATGATGCAGACTACATCACCGGTCAGACGATCAACGTGGATGGTGGCATGGCCTGGTAGGCAGGCGGGCCGGACACGGATGAAGATCACGAAGGGAGCAGGGTATGGCAGACGTTGCTGGGAAGGTCAAGCAGGTCATCGCAGAGAAGCTGCAGATCGACGCCGAGCAGGTCACGATGGAAGCTATGATCGTCGAGGACCTCGGCGCCGACTCGCTCGAGCAGGCCGACATCCTCTTCTCGCTTGAGGACGAGTTCGGCATCACCGCCGACGACACGGATGAGGCCGAGGGTCTCAAGACGGTCGCCGACATCGTTGCCTACCTTGAGAAGAAGGTGAGCGCGTAGAGCGGAACTGCGATTCAACGCCGCGGTTTCGCTCTCGGGCGGAGCCGCGGCGTTCTGTCTTGCGGTAGTTTCCGGGGCGAGCAGATGCAGACCGGACCGGTCCGGACACGTCGCAGGCGGGCAATGTTCGAAGAGACACACAGCGAGGATGTAAGGAACCGGAAGGGAAGTATGTCGAGAAGAGTAGTGGTCACCGGTCTCGGACTCCTCACGCCGATCGGACTGGACGTCGAATCGACGTGGAGCGGGCTCATGGCCGGGAAGAGCGGCGCCGGCACGATCTCCCAGTTCGACGCGACGGACTACGCGGTCCGTATCGCGTGCGAGCTCAAGGGTTTCGACGTCGAGAAATTCGTCGACAAGCGTGAGGCTCGGAAGATGGATCCGAGCGTGCACTACGGCGTGGCCGCGGCTCTGATGGCCTGGAACGACTCCGGACTCGCCGACGCCGGCCTTGAGGCCGATCTCGTCGGCGCGATCATTGGCTCCGGGGTGGGGGGCATCCAGACGCTCGAGAACCAGCACACCGTGCTCATGGAGAAGGGGCCGCGCAGGATCAGCCCGTTCTTCATCCCGATGCTCATCCCTGATATGTCGTCGGGTGTGGTGTCGATCATGCTGGGGCTCAAGGGCCCGAACTTCGCAACAGTGTCCGCGTGCGCCTCAGGCGCGCACGCGATCGGCACGGCGTTCCGCTCGATACAGCACGGCGACGCCGATGCCATCGTCTCGGGAGGTACCGAGGCCGCCGTTTCGCCGATGTCCATCGGCGGGTTCGCATCGATGCGCGCGATCTCGTCGAGGAACGACGAACCCGAGCGCGCTTCGCGCCCGTTCGACGCGGAGCGTGACGGCTTCGTGCTTGGTGAGGGCGCCGGTGTCGTTGTGCTCGAGGAACTCGAGCACGCGAAGAACCGCGGGGCGAAGATCTACGCGGAGCTCATGGGTTACGGGGCGACAGGGGATGCGTTTCACATGACCGCGCCCGCGCCTGACGGCGCCGGCATGGCTGCGGCGATGGCGGAGGCGATGGCCGACGCCGGGTTCGCTGCCGACGACGTCCAGTACGTCAACGCGCACGGCACGTCGACGCCGCTGAACGACAAGCTCGAAACGGCCGCGATCAAGGCCGTGTTCGGCGAGCGCGCGAAGGATCTCGCGATCTCATCGACCAAGTCGATGACGGGACACCTTCTCGGGGCCGCAGGAGGCGTCGAGTTCATCATCAGCGCGCTGGCCATCGGGCGATCGGTCATCCCACCCACGATCAACTATGAGAATCCCGATCCGGAGTGCGATCTCGACTATGTTCCCAACGAACCTCGCGAGGCGGACGTGAAGAACGTCCTCAGCAACTCGTTCGGTTTCGGCGGTCACAACTGTGCGCTCGCCGTCTCCAGGTTCGAGAGTTAGCCGAGACACTGACGGATGAAAAAGCGATACAGCCTCACGGAGCGCTTCCGCGCTCTCGTGAACCCTGATTCCGGAGTCGATCCCCAGCGGGCCAGTGATCTCAGACGGCTCTGCCGGACGCTCGGCATCCGGATTCGCGACCTCAGTCTGCTCGACCAGGCGCTGAGCCACAGGTCGTACGTCCACGAGCAGGAGCTGGGACGCGGGCAGTCGAACGAACGGATGGAGTTCCTCGGGGATTCCGTCCTCGGCCTCGTCGTGAACGAGGCGCTCTACGAGAAGTATGCCAAGCGCCAGGAAGGGCGGCTGACGAAGATCAAGTCGCTTCTCGTCAGCGAGACCGTACTCTCGAGGCGCGCGGAGGAACTCCGGCTCGGGCGCTACATTCACCTGTCCGACAACGAGAGGCTCTCCGGCGGCGGGAAGCGTTCGTCGATCCTCGCCGACGCGTTCGAGGCCGTCATCGCGGCGGTCTACCTCGATTCGGGACTGGAAGGCGCGCGGAGCTTCATTGAGGACCACATCCTCTCCGATATGGAGAAGCTCCTCAACATCGAGGAGTACAAGAACTACAAGAGCATCGTTCAGGAGCACGCCCAGAAGAAGATGGGCGCGCGACCGAGATACCGCGTCGTCTCCGCGACGGGGCCGGAACACGAACGCAAGTTCTACGTGGAGCTCAAGATCGAGGGGCGCGCGCTCGGACGCGGCGAGGGCAAGAACAAGAAGGAAGCCGAGCAGATGGCCGCGCGCAACGCGCTCTCGAAGCTCGGCCTGCTCGATAACGGGAAGAAGAAGAAACGATCGCGTCGCTCGTCCTCGTCACGGCGGGGACGTCGAGGCGGCCGGCGCCGCAAGAAGGAGAGTTCCTCATGAGCTGTTTCCTCACTGAAGAACAGCAGATGCTGAAGGACCTGTGCGCCCAGATCGCGCGCGAGAAGATCCTCCCTGTCCGCGAGGAGCTTGATGAGAGCGGCGAGTTCCCGTGGGAGATCGTGAAGGTCTTCGCGGAGTCGGACATCTGCGGCGTGTACATCCCGGAGGAGTACGGCGGGTTCGGCGGCGGCGCGATGGAGATGTGTGTCGCCACCGAGGAGCTCTCTCGCGTCTGCGGCGGCATCTCGCTGTCGTTCGCCGCGACCGCACTGGGCACCTATCCGATCCTTCTCTTCGGAAGCGACGAGCAGAAGAAGAAGTACCTGCCGCCGATCGCGGCCGGTGAGAAGCTCGCCGCCTTCGCGCTCACCGAAGCGAACGCAGGCAGCGACGCGGGAGCCATCGAGACGACGGCCGTGCTCGACGGCGACGAGTACGTCATCAACGGGACGAAGCAGTGGATCACCAACGGTGGCGAGGCTGAGACCTACACCGTCGTCGCCCGCACGAAGAAGGGTGTCGGCATCCGCGGCATCAGCTGTCTCATCGTTGAGAAGGACACGCCCGGGTTCACCTTCGGCAAGAAGGAGAACAAGATGGGCATCCGCGCGTCGGCGACTCGCGAGCTCATCTTCCAGGACTGCCGGGTCCCGAAGGAGAACCTGCTCGGCCGTGAAGGCATGGGATTCATGGTGGCGATGAAGACGTTCGACCACTCCCGGCCCGGCGTTGCCGCGCAGGCGGTCGGCATCGCGCAGGGCGCGCTCGACGAGGCCGTCAAGTACGCGCGTCACCGCGAGCAGTTCGGTCAGCCCGTCGCATCGTTTCAGGGACTCCAGTTCATGCTCGCCGACATGGCGACGCAGGTCGAGGCGGCGCGGGCCATCGTGCACCAGGCGGCCCGCATCGTCGATTCCGGATCGAAGGATCTCGCGAAGATCTCGGCGATGGCCAAGCTCTTCGCGTCCGACGTGGCGATGTCCGTCACGACCGACGCCGTTCAGGTGCTCGGCGGGTACGGTTACATGAAGGAGTATCCGGTCGAGAAGATGATGCGTGACGCGAAGATCACGCAGATCTACGAAGGGACCAACCAGATCCAGCGGGCCGTTATCGCCTCGCAGGTCATCAAGGAGAGCGCCGCGAAGGAGAAGCGCGGCGAGTAGGGGACGCCATGAGGATCGTTGTTCTCATCAAGCAGGTGCCGGACACGACAGAGGTCCGCATGGACCGCGAGACGAACACGCTCATCCGTGAGGGTGTTCCGTCGATCATCAACCCGTTCGACATGTACGCGCTCGAGGAAGGTCTCCGCATGCGCGAGGCCGCGGGCGAAGGGACGGTCACGGTGATGTCGATGGGGCCGCCGCAGGTGGAGGACGCGCTTCGCGAAGCGCTGTCGATCGGTATCGACGATGCCATTCTGCTGTCAGACCGGGCGTTCGCCGGGTCCGATACGTGGTCCACGTCGTACACCCTCGCCGCGGGCGTCCGGAAGCTCGGGGACGTTGATGTCATCCTCTGCGGCAAGCAGGCCATCGACGGCGACACGGCGCAGGTCGGTCCGGGAGTGGCGCGGCTCCTCGGGATACCCCAGGTCGCGTACGTCAAGGCCGCCGCGCTCGACGGCGCGGAGTGCACCGTGGAGCGGATGATGGAGGACGGTCACGACGTGCTTCGCGTCCCGCTGCCTGCGCTCTTCACGGTCGTCAAGGACATCAATGAACCAAGGCTTCCCTCGCTCAAGGGGAAGATGAAGGCGAAGAAGGCGGAGATCACGGTGTGGGGCGCAGCCGACCTCGATGTGGATCCCGCCGAACTCGGTCTGGACGGGTCACCGACCCGCGTCATGAAGATCTTCGCGCCCGAACTCAAGGCGGGAGGAGTCGTCTTCGAGGGCGAGACGGAGGAGACCGTACCGAAGCTTGTTGAGGAGCTCCTGCCCATTCTCAGAGGCGAGGCGCAGTAGAGAGAAGCGACGCGCAGTCGGCAAGAGCGATGCGCAGCAGGGAGAGTCGATGCGTCTTCGTATCCCGCTCGGGGCGGGCTCCGGGCGCGGCACCGATTCGGGAGAGTAACGCGTGAGCAGTATCGAGGTAGTGCGGGACCGATGCGTAGGCTGCGGGCTCTGTGTCAGCGCGTGTCTCTACGAGGCCATCGAGATGAAGGACGGCCTCGCCGTCATCAATGACAAGTGCACGCTGTGTGGAGCATGCGTGGACGCGTGCAAGTTCGATGCGATCATTCTCAGACAGGCGCAGCAGGAGACCGTGTCGCTGGATGACTACCGAGGCGTGTGGGTCGTGGCGGAGCAGCGAAACGGAGAACTCAACGATGTGTCGTTCGAGCTTCTGGGGAAGGGGCGCGAACTCGCCGACCAGCTCGGGACGGAGCTCTCGGCCGTGCTTCTCGGTTCCGGCGTCGCAGCGATGGCGACGGAGCTCGTGCACCGGGGCGCGGACCGCGTTCATGTCGTGGACGATCCATCGCTCCTCAATTTCCTCGACGAGCCCTACGCGAATGTCGTCGCCGAGCTGATCACGCGCCACAAGCCCGAGATCGTGCTCACCGGCGCGACCGTGCTGGGTCGTTCGCTGATCCCGCGGGTCGCGGTCCAGGTGAAGACCGGACTCACGGCCGATTGCACGGGCCTGGCGATCGAGGACGGCACCCGCCAGCTTCTGCAGACGCGTCCGGCGTTCGGCGGCAACATCATGGCGACCATCATCTGCCCGAACCACCGGCCGCAGATGTCGACTGTGCGCCACAAGGTCATGTCGGCGCTCGACGCCGACACGTCGCGTCAGGGCGAGATCGTCAACGAGACGGTTGACGCGGGTCTCCTCACCTCGAACGTCGACTACGTCGAGTTCGTGAAGGATCTGACCCAGACGGTCAACATCGCGGACGCCGACGTCATCGTCTCGGGTGGCCGTGGTCTTGGCGGTCCCGAGCACTTTCATCTGATCGAGGAGCTCGCAGCCGCTGTCGGTGGCGCGGTCGGCGCATCGCGCGCGGCCGTCGATGCCGGGTGGGTCCAGTACTCGCACCAGGTCGGTCAGACGGGGAAGACCGTTCAGCCGAAGCTCTACATCGCCTGCGGAATCTCCGGAGCCGTTCAGCACCTCGCCGGCATGCAGTCGGCGAAGGTGATCGTGGCCATCAACAAGGACCCGGACGCTCCCATCTTCAAGGTCGCGACCTTCGGCATCGTCGGTGACGTGTTCGAGATCCTGCCGCGGCTGACGAAAGCACTGCAGGGGAGCGCGACGGAGTAGCGCGCATCGCGACGGAAGAATCAGAGAGGCCCGACCGCAGCTGCGGCCGGGCCTCTGTTCGTTGTGGGATCGTTCAACGTCTCGCTCGACGCGGCGCGCCTCCGGTCTAGTTCCCCGACAGCCGTCTGACCATCTGTGCCGCAAGCGATTCCATATCGTCGCTCGCGCAGGGGGATGGTTCGACGATCGGGTTCGTGGAGGCCGCGTAGGTCGGAGGCGACATCTGCAGGAATCCCGCGGGCGTGGCCGTTGTCACGATCCGGCCGTCGAGATCGGATGGGATCGGGCGTCCGAGCAGGGCGAGCAGCGTCGGCGCGACATCGACCGTGGAGAGCTCGATGGGTGTCGGGACCGGCGCGACCTTCGGACCGCTCAGCGCGAACACCCCGGGTGAACCGCGCTCGTGCGATCCGGCGATCCGGATGTCCCCCTCGGTCGGGTGCGTGCCGTAGGTGGAGCAGAGCAGGAAGACCGTGCGATCGTCGGTCAGTCGATGGATGCGGCGGATGGCCGAGTCGATGAACTCGTAGTAGGCCGGGAGAACGTCCGAGTAGCGCTCGGCGGCATCGGGCGAGAGCCCCGGGAAGAACTCGGGCATTCCCGGCGCGACGAACCGGTGGCTCACGGCGTCCAGGCCGCCGAAGTGGATGAGCGCGATCTCCGGTTCGAGTTCGGCGTACAGTCCCGCCGCCAGGTCGAGTGTCGCGCGGTCCGAAAGGTACGACCAACGCGCCGCGAGCACATTGTCGAGCCACTCCTCGGGGTCCCGTCCGGGGGGGATGATGTCCTGCTCGAAGTCCGCGAGCCACAACTCCGTGCCGACGCTGACCGTTTCGTCGATACGGCCGGTGATCTCTCCCGGGAGCGCTTGCGCTCGTCCGCCCTCGAACAGCATCGGGGCGAGCGCGACCTCGTGCGCCGGCGCGTCCGGCGCGTACGGCGCGACCACCGTTCCCACGTCCCCGGGTTCATCGAGGGGCCACGTGCCCGGCCACCCCACGGTCAGACAGGAGCCGCCTGACGAGACGACCGACCGCGCGATACCCGGAGCCCCGGTGCTGACGGCCCGGCCCCGGAGTCCTTCAAGCTCCGCGAGCGCGCCCTCCGAGAGAAGCCTGCCGTCGCCGAGCTGCGTCCACCCGACCACGGGAATGACCGGGCGGTCGGCGGCGACACTCCCGAGCACGCTTCGTGAAGCCAGATGGCCGAAGAACGGCATCCGTCCCTCGGCCACATACTTCTGGAGGATGAACCAGTCAAGTCCGTCGACGCCCACGACGACGACCTTCAGACCGCTCGTCGAGGCGGTCGGGGCCACGGTCGGCTGCCAGAAGATCGCGAGGGCGAGAAGGGCGAGCGCCACGATGAGAAGCGCTGCGAGCATCGTTGTCCTGATCGTCATGTGTGTGTCTGCTCCGGCTTTGCGTCTTGTTGTGTGTATCGAATCGTAGTAGAATCTTTAGCATGCCAAAATCCCGCCAGTCAAGAGATAGTGCCCGTTCTGCGAGCCGAAAGGCGGTCCAGGGGGATCCCGGCAGCCTGATCGTGAGGGGCGCCCGCGAGCACAATCTCAAAGGTTTCGACCTCGAGATGCCGCGCAACTCGCTCGTGGTCATCACGGGGCTCTCCGGCTCCGGGAAGTCGTCGCTGGCGTTCGATACGATATACGCGGAGGGACAGCGTCGCTACGTCGAGTCGCTCTCCGCATACGCGCGCCAGTTCCTCTCGCAGATGCAGAAGCCTCGGGTGGAGTCCATCGACGGGCTGTCCCCCGCCATCTCCATCGAGCAGCGCACCGCCTCGCACAACCCGCGGTCGACGGTCGGGACCGCCACCGAGGTCTACGACTATCTCAGGCTCCTGTTCGCGCGCATAGGCGTCCCGCACTGTCACGTCTGCGGTCGCGAGATCTCGCAGCTCACCGTGGACAACATGGCGGATATCGTCCTCGGTCACAAGGACGGAGCGCGCGTCGAGATCGTCGCACCGATCGTTCGCGGGAAGAAGGGCGAACACAAGGACGTGCTCAGGCGCATTGAGCGGGGCGGGTTCGTCCGCGTGCGTATCGACGGTGAGACGACCGAGATCGGCGAGGTCGGCAAGCTCAACCGGAAGAAGAAACACGACATCTCCGTCATCGTGGACCGCCTCGTCCTCCGCGCCAAGGTCAGGCAGCGCCTGGTCGATTCCCTCGAGACGGCGCTCGAACTCAGCGACGGCATCGTCGAGGTCCTCATCGGCAAGGAGCAGCTCCTGCTCTCGGAGACCGCATCGTGTCCGCACTGCGGCGTCGGCCTCGGAGAACTCGCGCCGCGCCTCTTCTCATTCAACAGCCCGTATGGCGCGTGCCCGGAGTGCGGCGGTCTCGGGACGAAGATGCGAGTCGACCCGGACCTCATCGTGCCCGACCACACGAAGTCCCTTCGCGAGGGGGCGGTGACCTGCTGGCCCGACCTGGCGACCGGCTGGCTGCGGCACAAGCTCGACGCGCTCTGCGAGTTCTACGGCTTCGACCTGATGACGGCGTTCGAGGAGCTCGACCCGCACGTGCAGGAGGTACTCCTCCGCGGTTCCGGTGACGAGAAGATCGAGTACAACATTCAGTTCGAGAAGGGACGCTGGGAGTACGTCGGCGGCTTCGAGGGCGCCATCCCGAACCTCGAGCGTCGCTACCGCGAGACCAAGTCGGAGAACATCCGGCGCTGGATCGAGGGGTTCATGGCGGTCGATGACTGCCCGGCCTGCAAGGGTGCGAGGCTGCGACCCGAGGCGCTTGCCGTGCATGTCGGCGGCCTCGCCATCAGCGATGTCTCCGCGATGTCCGTCAAGCAGGGAGTGGCGTTCTTCGGTGGGCTCAAGCTCGGCGCGCGTGACAGGAAGATCGCGCACGAGATCCTCAAGGAGATCGGCGAACGGCTCGGCTTCCTCTCCGACGTCGGGCTCGACTACCTGACGCTCGACCGTTCCTCGGGGACGCTCTCGGGCGGCGAGGCGCAGCGCATCCGCCTCGCGACGCAGATCGGCTCGCGCCTCGTCGGCGTGCTCTACATCCTCGACGAGCCGTCGATCGGTCTGCACCAACACGACAACGCGAAACTCCTGCGCACGCTCACTGCGCTCCGCGACATCGGCAACACGGTCATCGTCGTCGAGCACGACGAGGAGACCATCCGCAGCGCCGATTGGGTCGTCGACCTCGGTCCGGGGGCGGGGAGGCACGGGGGAGAGGTCGTCGCCAGTTGTCCGCCGGACGAGCTGCCCGACCATGCGAAATCGCTGACCGGTGACTACCTGTCGGAACGGAAGCGGATCGACGTCCCCACGGAGCGGCGCGCGACGGACGGTCCGTGTCTGACCGTCGTCGGGGCGCGCGAGAACAACCTCCGGAACATCGATGTCGAGTTCCCGCTCGGTACGCTCGCCTGTGTGACAGGCGTCTCGGGGTCCGGCAAGAGCACGCTCGTCTCAGACATCCTCCACCGCGCGCTCGCGGAGTGGTTCCACCGCGCGAGAAAGGTCCCCGGGCGGTTCGACCGGATCGAGGGCATCGAGCACATCGACAAGGTCGTCAATATCAGTCAGGCGCCCATCGGCAGGACGCCGCGCTCGAACCCGGCGACCTATACGGGCACGTTCGTCCACATCCGGCAGCTCTTCGCGCGCGTGCCGGAGGCGCGGGCGCGCGGCTATCGTCCCGGCCGGTTCAGCTTCAACGTCAAGGGCGGGCGCTGCGAGGCCTGTCAGGGCGGCGGCCAGGTGAAGATCGAGATGCACTTCCTCCCGGACGTCTTCGTCACGTGCGAGGCGTGCGGCGGCAGGCGCTTCAACCGCGAGACCCTCGACATTCTCTACAAGGGGAAGAACATCGCGGACGTTCTGGAAATGACGGTCGCCGAGGCGCTCGAGTTCTTCGACAGCATACCGATGGTCCGCCGGAAGCTCCAGACGCTCTCCGACGTGGGACTTGGATACATCCACCTCGGGCAGGCGGCGACCACGCTCTCCGGCGGTGAGGCGCAGCGCGTCAAGCTGTCCTCCGAGCTGTCGCGGAAGAGCACCGGTCGGACGCTCTACATACTCGATGAGCCGACGACCGGTCTCCACTTCCATGACGTGAAGATGCTCCTCGAGGTCCTCGGACGCCTCGTCGACCGGGGCAACACCGTGCTGGTGATCGAGCATAACCTCGACGTGATCAAGACCGCCGACTACATCGTCGACCTCGGTCCCGAGGGGGGCGATGACGGAGGGACGATCGTGGCGAAGGGGAGTCCCGAGGAGGTGGCTGCCACCGATGGTTCGTACACCGGCGCGGTGCTCCGGGACGTTCTGAAGCCACCCTCGACCGGCCGCAAGCGGGCCACGAAGTCATCCTGACGAAGCCTCAGTGCTGTGGCAAAACGCCTTGACCGTTCGCCGTCGGCTCGACTACCATCATGGGACGTTCATTTCCGCGCCGGGCTCTCGGATGATCTCGCATCATCCCCGGCGTATAGGTGCGCGCGAACCACATGGTCGCGTGCGTTTTTGGGCGGAAGGGGTACGTGTTGAACGTGGAGACCAGCGTCGCAAAGACGGCACTCTACGACCGTCATGTTGCAGCCGACGCCAGGATCGTCGACTTCGCAGGGTACGCGATGCCGATTCAGTACCGGGGCATCGTTGACGAGCACCGGCGTGTCAGATCGACCGCCGGCCTGTTCGATGTCTCCCACATGGGTGAGTTCTTCCTCTCCGGCTCGTCGGCGCTCGAGAGTCTCGAGCGCATCGCGACGAACCGTGCGTCCGCGCTGGTCGACGGCCGTGTTCAGTACTCGGCGATGTGCTACGAGAACGGCGGGTTCATCGACGACCTTCTCGTCTATCGCCTGGGCGACTCCTACATGCTCGTCGTCAATGCCGCGAACAAGGCGAAGGACCTCGACTGGGTGACGTCGCATCTGCTTCCCGGGACCGAGTTCCGCGACGCCTCGGACGAGACCGCGCTCATCGCGCTCCAGGGACCACGGTCCGAGGACGTGCTGGAAGCTGTCGGCGCCGGTTCGTTCGCCTCGCTCGGCTACTACTATGCCGCTCGCGGGGACGTCGCGGGAAGGACCGCGCTCGTCTCGCGCACCGGCTACACCGGCGAGGACGGATTCGAGATCTACTGCGAGCCCGGTGACGCCTTGACGATCTGGGACGCGCTCCTCGAGGGCGGCGCGCCCCTGCACGTCGAGCCGGTAGGTCTGGGGTGCCGCGATACGCTCCGCCTCGAGATGGGCTACGCGCTCTACGGCAACGACATCGATGACACGAGAACACCCGCCGAGGCGGGTCTGATGTGGATCACGAAGCTCAAGAAGGGCGACTTCATCGGTCGCGACGCCATCGTTGAAAAGCGAGCGGCAGGTCTGACCGAGCGTCTGATCGGTTTCGAGCTCGAGGGACGCGGCGTTCCGAGGCACGGTCACGCGATCGTGTCGGCTGACGAGACGGTCGGTGTCGTGACGAGCGGCACGTTCTCGCCGAGCCTCGAGCGCGGCATCGGCATGGGGTATCTGGCCGTCGGGACCGACGGTCCGATCGAGATAGAGATCAGGAGCAGGCGGCTGAAGGCGAAGCTTGTCGATCTGCCGTTCTACAAGGAAGGCAGCGTGCGGCGCGCGTAGGCGCGTCGCGTCCGACCGGGTCGATCCGCGCCTCGCGCGACCGGGAGAAACGAGGGGAATGATGAGCACTGCTGGACTCAGATTCACGGAATCCCACGAGTGGTTGAAGGTCGACGGCGAAGAGGCCCTGATGGGGCTCTCGGACTACGCCCAGCACGAGCTTGGCGACATCGTCTTCGTTGAACTGCCGGAGGAGGGGACGGCCGTCTCTGCCGGCGACGTGCTTGCGACCGTCGAGTCCGTCAAGAGCGTCAGCGAGGTCTACTCGCCGGTCGCCGGCGAGGTCGTCGAGATCAATGGAGATCTCGAGGATTCGCCGGATCTCATCAACACCGACGCGTACGGCGACGGGTGGCTGATCAAGCTCAAGCTCACGGATGTCGCGGAGATCGACCGTCTCATGTCCGACGACGAGTACGAAGCGCACACGAAGGGGTAGTCGTGCCGTACATTCCCAACACAGACAAGGACAGAATGGAGATGCTCCGGACGGTCGGCGCGTCGTCGTTCGACGACCTGCTGACGAACATCCCGGAGTCACTCAGACTGCGCGGCGATCTCGACGTGCCGGGTCCCCTCTCGGAGCCGGAGCTGATGATGCACATGGAGCGTCTGGCCGGACTCAACAAGGTCCCCGGCGAGGTCACATCATTCCTCGGCGGCGGGGTCTACGATCACGCCGTCCCGGCGGCCGTGCATCACATCACGGGGCTCCCGCACTTCTACACGGCGTACACGCCGTACCAGGCCGAGGTGAGTCAGGGGACGCTCCAGGCGATCTACGAGTTCCAGTCGCTCATCGCCGAACTGACCGGGATGGAGGTCGCCAACGCGTCGCTCTACGACGGAGCGACCGCCGTCGCAGAGGCGGCTCTGATGGCGTTGGGTATTCAGCGGAAGCGTCGGAAGATCTGCGTGTCCGAGTCCGTCAACCCGGCGGCGCGCGCCGTTCTGAGGACATACCTCGCGGCGTGGGGGATCGAGCTGGTCGAGATTCCGCTCGAGGGCGGCGTGACCGACGTCGGCGCCGCGGCAGGCGCCGGCGCCGACGCAGCGGCCGTCATAGTTCAGCAGCCGAACTTCTTCGGTCTGCTCGAGCCGGTCGAGGCGATCAGCGCCGTGGCTGAGGAAACGGGAGCGCTGCTCGTCGCGTCGGTCGATCCGATCTCGCTCGGCGTGATACGACCTCCGGCGGAGTACGGGGCCGCGATAGTCGTCGGTGAAGGGCAGTCGCTCGGAAGCCCCGTTGCCTACGGCGGACCGCTCCTCGGTTTCATGGCGACGAATGCGAAGCACGCGCGCCGCATGCCGGGGCGCATCATCGGGACGACCACCGACACCGAAGGACGCCGCGGCTATGTGATGACGCTCCAGACGCGCGAGCAGCACATCCGCCGCGAGAAGGCGACGTCGAACATCTGCACGAATCAGGGGCTCGTCGCGCTCGCCGCGACCGCCTACCTTTCGATCCTCGGCGGGACCGGACTGCGTGAACTCGCCTCGCACGTGCTGGCGAAGTCGCACTACGCCGCCTCCGAGCTGGCCGGTGTGCCCGGGGTGAAGCTCCGCTTCGACGGGTCGTTCTTCCGTGAGTTCGTCATCGAGCTCCCGGTCGAGAGCTCGGTCGTCAAAGAGGCGCTCACCGATATCGGCATCTGGCCGGGCATCAAGTGTGGCTGTTACTATCCGGAGATGGACAACTGTCTCCTGGTCTCCGTCACCGAGAAGCACTCGCGCCGGGATATCGACAGTCTCGTCTCGGGGCTTGCCGCGGTCCTCGCGACAGGGGAGGCGTGATGACCGGATCAGAGAAGACGCGTGAGACGATCGTCGAGCCGACGATCTTCGAACTGGGACGTCCAGGGCGTTGCGGATTCCGTCTGCCCGAACTCGACGTTCCCGCGCTCGACCCGGCCGAAGTGCTCGGCGCCGGGAACGTGAGACAGGCGGGTCCCGACATTCCCGATCTCTCCGAGCCCGAGGCCGTTCGCCACTTCACGCGGCTGGCCGAACTCAATCACCACGTCGACCGTGGGTTCTACCCGCTCGGTTCCTGCACGATGAAGTACAACCCGAAGGTCAACGAGGACGCCGCCGCGCTCCCGGGCTTCACGCGTCTGCATCCCGAGGCCGAGGAACGGTGCTGTCAGGGTTCGCTGTCGCTGATGTATCACCTGTCGCGCCACCTGTGCGAGATCTCCGGGATGGACGCGGTGACTCTCGAGCCTCCCGCTGGAGCGTCCGGCGAACTGACCGGGATGCTCATCGTCCGCGCGTACCACACGGCGCGCGGCAACCCGCGTTCGAAGGTCATCGTTCCGGACTCTGCGCACGGCACGAATCCGGCGAGTCTGACGCTGGCCGGGTACGACGCCGTCGAGATCGTCTCCGACGATGAGGGGCGTATCGACACCGAGGAGCTCCGCAAGGTGGTCGACGAGGAGACCGCGGCCATCATGATCACCAACCCGAACACGCTCGGCGTGTTCGAGACGCACATCGAGGAGATCATCGAGATCGTTCACGGTGTCGGTGGCCTCGTCTATATGGATGGCGCGAACCTCAACGCGCTTCTCGGGATCGTCCGGCCGGGGGACATCGGTTTCGACGTCATGCACTTCAACCTGCACAAGACGTTCTCGGCCCCGCACGGCGGCGGCGGACCCGGGTCGGGTCCCGTCGGCGTGAAGGCGGCGCTCGCGCCGTATCTTCCGTACCCGGTCATCTCCCGGGACGACGCGCGACCCGAGGGCCGGAAGTACCACTTCGACTACGACCGTCCTGAGTCGATCGGGAAGGTGCACGGCGTCTACGGGAACTTCCTCGTGGCGGTCAAGGCGTACGCCTATATCCTGTCGCTCGGACCGGCGGGCCTCAGACGCGTCGCGGAGAACGCGCTGATCAATGCCAACTATCTGCAGGCCGCTCTCCGCGAGCACTACGACCTGCCGCACGGTGACTATTGCCAGCACGAGTTCGTGCTGTCGGCATCGAGACAGAAGGAACACGGGGTCAAGGCGCTCGACATCGCCAAGCGACTTCTCGACTTCGGCGTTCACGCTCCCACGATCTACTTCCCGCTGATCGTGAAGGAGGCGCTGATGATCGAACCGACCGAGACCGAGAGCCGCGAGTCGCTCGATCACTTCGCCGAGGTCATGAAGGAGATCGCTCGCGAGAGCGAGAGCGACCCGGCCGTCGTCCAGGGGGCGCCGACCGCGACGCCCGTGAGCAGACTGGACGAGGCACGTGCGGCGAAGGACCTCGACGTCACCTGGAAGAGGCGAAACGCGTGAGCGAGCTATCCTGGACCGCCTGGCCGATGCAGAGGAGTCCCGTCCGCGCGGTCATCGGGCTGCTTTTCATCGCGCTCGTGGCGTGGACGCTCCAGAGCTGGCTCGCGACCGGATACTTCACGGTCGTCGCCGTGCTCCTGCTCTGGGGGCAGGTCGCTGGTTTCTATCTGCCGACGAGGTACTCGCTGGACGACGACCGGGTGAGTGTTCGTGGTATCGTCGCGAAGCGTGAGAAGCAGTGGAGTGACTTCAGGAGTTACTACGTGGACAGCGACGGGGTCCTCCTCTCGCCGTTCGTCAGTCGGTCGAGGCTCGAGAGATTCCGCGGGTTGTCACTGATGTTCCACGCCAACCGCGAAGAGGTCGTTGCCTTCGTGGAGCGCAAGCTGGGAGCAGGGGAGGACGATGCCGTTCTGGGCGATGAAGGACTCACAGAGGACGGAAGCGACGGCCGAGAAGCTTGAGACGCTCGACCGTCTCGCTGAGAAGATCATCGAGCGGCGGCTGTCCGCTCCGGCGATCCTCTTCCTCGAGTCATCGAAGCCGCTTTCGTTCCTGGGCAACCAGGCGATGGTGTTCTTTCAGCCGATCGTGCAAACGATCTTCAATTTCAAGACGTACGACGACATCATGGACCTGCTTGAAGACAGGGACAACATCGAGTATCTCTTGAAGAAGATAGAGGAACTGGAAGCAGCCGAGCAGAAGAAAGCGAAGGAAGAAAAGAGACGCCGCAAGGAAGAGAAACGGGCGGCGAAGGCGCAAGAGGAAGGTTCAGATGGCTAATAACACGATCAACGCGATCGTCGCGACAGACTGCGGGAGCACGACGACCAAGGCGATCCTCATCAAGCTCGTCGATGGTGAGTATCGGCTGATCGTTCGCGGCGAGGCTCCGACGACCGTCGAGGCGCCGTTCGAGGATGTCACACGAGGCGTCCTCAACGCCGTCCGGGAGGTGGAGGAGCTCTCCAACCACACGATCCTCGACGGTGAATCGTTCATCCATCCCAACGACGGAGACCGGGGAGTCGATCTCTACCTGTCGACGTCGAGCGCCGGTGGCGGCCTGCAGATGATGGTGGCGGGCGTGGTGAAGAGCATGACCGCCGAGAGCGCGCAGCGAGCGGCGCTTGGCGCCGGCGCCATCGTCATGGATGTTCTGGCCTCGAACGACGGCCGTCTTCCGCACGAGCAGATCGAGCGGATCCGTCACCTGAGACCGGACATGATCCTCCTTTCCGGAGGCATTGACGGCGGGACGATCACGCACGTCGTCGAACTCGGTCAGGTCATCGCGGCCGCCGACCCGAAGCCGAGGCTCGGCATCGGCTACAACCTCCCGGTCATCTACGCCGGCAACAAGGACGCCACCGACGAGGTGTCGGGGATGCTCGAGAGCAAGACCTCGCTCTACATGGTGGACAACCTTCGTCCCGTGCTCGAGCGCGAGAACCTCGGTCCGGCCCGCGAGAAGATCCACGACCTCTTCATGGAGCACGTGATGGCGCAGGCCCCGGGCTACAACAAGCTCATGGGGTGGACGGACGCGCCCATCATGCCGACGCCGGGCGCCGTCGGCTCGATCATCGAGACGATCGCCAGGCGTCAGGAGATCGAGGTCGTCGGTGTGGATATCGGCGGCGCAACGACCGACGTCTTTTCCGTCTTCCAGAACACGTTCAACCGGACGGTCTCGGCCAATCTCGGCATGAGCTACTCCGTCTCGAACGTGCTCGCCGAGGCGGGCATCGACAACGTCATGCGATGGGTGCCGTTCAAGCTCCCGGAGCTCGAGGTACGCAACCGGATCAAGAACAAGATGATCCGTCCGACGACCGTTCCGCAGACGCTCGAGGACCTCAAGGTCGAGCAGGCGATCGCGAGAGAGGCGCTTCGCCTCGCGTTCGTTCAGCACAAGTCGTTCGCGGTCGGGCTCAAGGGCGTGCAGCAGGAGCGGACGATCTCCGAGGCCTTCACGCAGTCGGCCTCGGGCGAGACGCTCGTCAACATGCGGGACCTCGACCTCCTCGTCGGGTCCGGCGGAGTGCTCTCGCATGCTCCTCGCAGACAGCAGGCGGCGCTGATGATGGCCGACGCGTTCCTGCCCGAGTGCATCACGAGGCTCGCGGTCGACTCGATCTTCATGATGCCGCAGCTCGGCGTCCTCGCGGAGGTTCACGAGCAGTCGGCCACGGAGGTGTTCGAGAAGGACTGCCTGATCCACCTCGGTACGCTCATCGCTCCGGTCGGGACTGCTCAGGAGGGCAAGCCCTGCGTCAAGGTCGAGATGACCTTGCCGGACGGCACGAACGTCTCCGACGACATCCCGTACGGCGAGATGGTCATCTACCCGATGACCGTGGAGGACTCGGTGGCGGCCAAGCTGACCCCGGCTCGCGGGTTCGATCTCGGCGAGGGTGTCGGCAAGACGCTCGAGTGTACGCTCACAGGCGGCGTCGTCGGCGTCATGGTCGACACGCGCGGGCGGCCGTTCACGCTTCCGACCGAAGAGGGCGAGCGTGTGTCCAAGCTCGAGAAGTGGGCGAAGGCGTTCGACGCCTACCCGGCCTAGTGACCGACTGACGAACGATACTGATACAGAGAGCAGGAGTTTGAATCATGGCCCATGCATATACACCCGGGCTCAGAGTCTCCGAGATGACCGTGCTTCGCAAGAACCGCCGGCTGCCGATCCTCGGCGAGGTGGTCGTGAAGAAGGGGGACAAGGTCTCCTCCGACGCGATCATCGCTCGGACGCATCTGCCCGGTAACGTCCAGCTCGTCAATGTCGCGAGCAAGCTCGGGCTTCCGCCCGAGGATCTGCCGTCGGTGATGCTCAAGAAGGCCGGGGACACGATCGAGAAGGGCAAGCCGATCGCGGAGACGAAGGGTTTCTTCGGTCTGTTCCGCTCGGCGGTCAACTCGCCGTGTGACGGAAGCCTCGAGAGTATCTCGACGGTCACGGGACAGGTCATCCTCAGGGAGCCGCCCACGCCGATCGAGGTCAACGCCTACGTCGACGGAGAGGTTGTCGAGATCTTCGAGAACGAGGGTGTTGCGGTCGAGATGCAGGGATCATTCATCCAGGGCATCTTCGGCGTCGGCGGTGAGCGTACCGGCGAGATCCACGTTGCCGTGAGCGGTCCCGACGAGAAGCTCGATGCGAGCCTTCTCGACGACTCGATGAAGGGGAAGGTCGTCATCGGCGGCTCTCACATCGATTGGGAGGGACTCCAGAAGGCGATGAGCATCGGTATCAGCGGGATCGTCGTCGGCGGGTTCGACGATCCGGATCTCAAGAAGCTCCTCGGCAAGGACCTCGGTGTCGCCATCACGGGTTCGGAGGACGTGGCGACGACCCTCATACTTACCGAGGGCTTCGGAGTCATCGGGATGGCGGGCGGCACGTTCGCGCTGCTCAAGTCTCGTGAGGGGCACAAGGCGTCGATCAACGGTGCGACGCAGATCCGGGCGGGCGTCATCCGTCCCGAGATCGTCGTGCCGATGCCCGATCTGGCGCTTCCTTCGGGCGAAGTAGCCTCCTCGACGGCGGGTCTCGACACGGGCAGCACGATTCGCGTGATTCGCGAGCCGCATTTTGGTAGACTCGGAGAGGTGACCGGACTGCCGAACGAGCTTCAGAAGATGGAGTCGGAGTCGATGGTCCGGGTGCTGAGCGTCAGGTTCAGCGACGGGACCGAGGCGACGCTCCCGCGCGCGAATGTCGAGATGATCGAAGGGTAGCGGCGCCGTCCTGCGGCGCCCGGCCGACCGGCGGCGTTCACCGCCGGGGCGGCTCGAATAGATGAGTGACACACGTTGACGGGCGGGCCCCCGGGGGGTCCGCCCGTATGCGTAAAATCTTGACAGGCAACAAGGTGTCTGATAATCTCCGGGCACTCATAATGCGTAAGAGGAGGGGGCTTGGTGGAGTCCGGGGCTCGTCAGAGTCGGCGGTTCGACGGAGCCCGGGGGCTCATGGAGCCTCTTCTCATTCCGGTAGGGGAAAGGAGCAGTGGATGCTCGCAGACAGAGGGCTCGCTCGCGTTGGGCGCTCTGGGATGGGGTCGGTTGCGGTCGTCACGATCGCGGTGGCCCTTTTCTTGTGCGCGGGAGTCGCGCTGGCACAGCAGGACGGTGACATCGAAACTGCAGAGACCATGACCGAGGAGGTCCTGCAGCCTCTGATGCCGCCGACAGCGGTGACGGCCGTCGACACACCCAACGACCGCGGCAGCTCGATCAACGTCACGTGGGAGCACTCTCCCGATTCTGAGAGCGGCACCCTTCTTGGATACAGCATCTACCGTTCGGCCCATCCGGAGACCGGTTTCGCGTTTGCCGGGAGAGTCCCGTTCGTCCAGGACAACTACCGGGACAGCGGTATCGGCGACAACGAGCCGACCTACTACCGCGTCGCCACCGTCGGGCTCGACGGCCGGGAATCGCTCTCGGAGACCTTCGGTCCGGTCGAGGCCTTCCCGCAGTGGTTCAACGGCGACCGTATCAACGTGATGGTCGCCGTCATCATCTTCGTCATCGCCATCGTCTACTTCGTCAACGCGGCCAGGTCCGGCAAAGATCTCTTCATCCGGCGCCTCGCGGGTCTGGATGAGATGGACAACGCCGTGGGACGCGCCACTGAGATGGGCAAGCCGATCCTCTACATCACCGGTCTCTCGACCATCTCCGACGTCGCGACCATCGCCGGCATCAACATCCTCGGTGAGGTCGCCAAGAAGACGGCCGAGTACAACACCAAGCTCATCGTCCCGTGCGCGGACCCGATCGTCATGGCGGTCGAGCAGGAGGTCGTCAAGGAGGCCTACGCGAAGGCCGGACGCCCAGACGCCTACAGCGAAGACGATGTGTTCTACCTCACGCGTAGTCAGTTCGCCTACGTCGCCGGCGTCAACGGCATCATGGTCAGGCAGCGCCCCGCAACGATCCTCTACATGGGGATGTTCTACGCGGAGTCGCTCGTGCTGGCGGAGACCGGCGCATCCATCGGCGCGATCCAGATCGCCGGTACCGACGCGGTCACACAGCTTCCGTTCTTCATCACGTCGTGCGACTACACGCTGATCGGGGAGGAGCTCTATGCGGCGAGCGCCTACCTGTCGCGTGAGCCCATCCTGCTCGGTGGCCTCAAGGGCCAGGACACGGTCAAGTTCATCGCCGGCGTGCTTCTCATCGTCGCCGTCGTCGTGGCTACCCTGGCCGCGACCGGCGTGATCGAGACGAACTTCATGGCGCCGCTCTTCGTAACAGGCTAGCCGGAGCGGGGCGGTTGCACCGCCCCGGTGGGTCGGCGCCCTTCGCGCTCACAGGCGCACTGGGCAGACAAGACGAGGAAAGGACCTATGCGACGTCAGATTCCACTCGCTCTCTGTTTCATCGCGGGGCTCTTCATGGCGGTGCAGTATTTCATTCCGCACCCCACCGTCCAGGACACGTACGAGATCGTCCTGGGATGGCTGCAGACGCTCCTGGCCTTCGCGTTCCTGCTGGGCACCGTGAGTCTCATCAGGATGCACTTCCACAAGATCAGGAACCGGGCGGACGACCGGGCGTTCAGCTGGGTGACCCTGCTGGGTCTGGTCAGCATGATCGGGCTGGGCTTCCTTCACCCGCAGCATCAGCTCCCGGGCTCTCCGTTCAATCTCATGTTCCTCAACGTCCAGGTGCCGATCGAGGCAACGATGTTCTCGCTCCTGGCGTTCTATATCGCTTCCGCGGCGTTCCGGGCCTTCCGCGCCAGGACGCTTGAGGCGACCCTGCTTCTCGTCGCGGCCTGCATCGTGATGCTCGGCCGCGTGCCCATCGGAGATCTCATCCACGAGTCGATCCCTGCGGCGACGCAGTGGATCCTCAACGTGCCGAATCTCGCGGCGAAGCGCGGCGTGATGATCGGTGTCGGTCTCGGGATGATGGCGACGTCGCTCAAGATCATTCTTGGTATCGAGCGCGCGTGGATGGGTGGAAGCGACTAGACCGAAATCAGCGAGAAGCGCGCATCGTCGCGCCCGGAGGTTCGTATGAATGTGTTTGAAAAGATGCTCTCGATCGACCGGCGATGGATATTCCTTGCCATCGGCATAGCGGTCATCGTTCCGTTCTTCTTCCCGCTGGGGTTGCCCGTCGTGGTGACGCCGCCGGTGGAGAGTCTGTACGACGCGGTCGATGAGATCCACCCGAACGACGCGCCGCTGCTTCTGTCGATCGACTACGCTCCCGCGACGCTTCCCGAACTCGAGCCGATGGCGATGGCCATTCTGCGTCACGCGTTCGAGAAGGATGTCAACGTGGTCGTGATGACGCTCCATCCCGCCGGGTACGGTCTTGCCGAGCGCGCGATGCTCGATGCCGCCGAGGAGATGGGGCAGGAGTACGGGACGGACTACTGCTTCCTCGGGTTCCAGCCGGGGACATCGGCTGTCATCCTGGGGATGGGTGTGAACATAGCGACCGTCTTCCCTGAGGATGCATACGGAACGCCGCTCGCGGAGATCCCGATGATGGAAGGGGTCCGGAACTACGACGACATCCCGCTCGTCATCTCGCTGGCAGGCTGGTCCGCGGCGGAAGCCTGGGTCTACTATGCCTATCAGCCCTTCGGCCAGGCGGTCGGCGCCGGTGTCACGGCGGTCATGGCGACCGACTTCTACCCGTACCTCAGTTCGAACCAGCTCGTCGGTCTGCTCGGTGGAATGCGTGGTGCGGCGGAGTACGAGATGAAGATCGACAATCCGGACAAGGGTGTACAGGGGATGGACTCGCAGTCGATCATTCACATCATGATCATCATCCTCATTGTTGCTGGTAACATCGCCTACTTCGGCGCAAGACGCCGCAAGAAACTCGAGGAAGCCGAGGCGGCATAGTCGGAATCCACTCGCTGCCGGAGGACATCGATGGGAACTATTATCTGGACAACGATCGGAGCGATACTCACGCTCTCTGTGTACAGCTTCTTGTACAAGGACAATCCGTTCTACAAGTTCGCCGAGCATCTGGTGGTCGGCATTTCGGCGGGCTACTATCTCGTCATCTACTACTACAATTTCATTGACCCGAACGTCGTCACTCCGGTCTTCCAGCTCAGGCTGGGCGATCAGGCGATCGGATTCGGGAGTGGTGCGTGGTGGCTTGCGCTGATCCCGGGGCTCCTGGGACTGTTGCTCTACACACGGTTCTTCCCGAAAGTCGCGTGGGTCGCTCGCTGGTCGCTCGGCATCTACGTCGGCGGCTATGCCGGTCTCGGTCTCTCGCCCGTCATGCAGGCTCGAGTCATTGAGCAGATCGGCGCGAACGCGCTGCCGCTGACGTCGGTGACCAACGTGCTCATCGTCGTGGGGCTCCTCGGAACGCTCGCGTACTTCTTCTTCTCGATGAAGCACAAGGGCATTCTTGGTGTCTTCGCGAGAACGGGCATCGTGTTCCTGATGGTCGGGTTCGGGGCATCCTTCGGCTACACCGTGATGTCGCGAATCTCGCTCCTGATCGGCCGCGTGAGCTTCCTTCTCCATGACTGGCTCCATCTGGTCTAGCGCGGACGCTCGAGGCATCAATCGGGGAGTGCGAATGAAGAGGACATGGCTCACCTTCCTCACTGCGGTGCTGATGACGGTCTTGATGACTGTTGCCGCGGTCGCGCAGGAGGCAGCTCCGGTCGTCGACGCGGACACGCCGCTTGAGGACGTCCCGCTCGATACGGTGGCGCCGGCGGCCCCGGGCGCGCTGACGGCCAGAGACTATCTGGATTCGAACGACGCGGGAGACAAGATCGAGCTCGACTGGGAACTCTCGCCGGACGACGGTGAGGGGAGCTGCGACGTCGCCGCCTACCATGTGTGGCGTTCGCGGTCAGCGAGTTCGCCGGGGGAGATCGTCGCGGAGGTGTCGTCCGGACAGACGCACTACCTCGACCAGGATCTCGAGCCCGGCGCCGAGTACTTCTACAGCGTCACCGCGTTCGACGGGACCAACGAATCCGCGCCCGTTGTCTGCGCGCCGGTGGCGGGTCGCGTCAATCTCTTCCAGTGGTCGCGGATCTCGATCCTTGCGCTCATGATCGTCTTCTTCGGTCTCGTGCTCGTGTTCACGAAGCTCGCGGAGCGAGGCGATGACCTGTTCGTGCGCCGTATCCCCGGTCTCAACGCGATCGAGGAGGCCGTCGGACGCGCCACCGAGATGGGGCGTCCGGTTCTCTACGTGCCTGGTATCGGTGAGATCGACAACATCATGACGATCGCGAGCCTCACCATCCTCTCGCACGTCGCGAAGATCACGGCTCGGTACGAGACGCCGCTCATCGTTCCGACGGCCCGCGCGGTCGTGATGTCGGCGGCCGAAGAGGTCGTCAAGCAGGCGTACACCGAGGTCGGCCAGCCCGACGCATACAACCCCGACAACATCCGGTACCTCTCGGACGCGCAGTTCGCATTCGCCGGCGCCGTCAACGGCATCATGCTTCGCGAGAAGCCGGCCGCCAATCTCTACATGGGCGCGTTCTGGGCCGAGTCCCTGCTCCTCGCGGAGACGGGATTCGAGGCAGGCGCCATCCAGGTGGCGGGCACCGCGATGGTCTCGCAGCTGCCGTTCTTCGTCACGGCGTGTGACTTCACGCTGATGGGTGAGGAGCTCTACGCCGCGAGCGCCTATCTCTCACGCGAGCCGAAGCTGCTCGGCGGACTGAAGGGGTCGGACTGGATGAAGGTTGTGACCATCGCGCTCATGGCGCTCGGAGCTGTCCTGAACTTCATGGGCTTCGAAACGTTCGTCAACTGGTTCCAGACGCAGTAACGGGGGAGGCAGATGAGACGCGAGATACCGCTCGCCATCACGTTCCTGGTCGGCCTCTTCATGCTCGTCGACTTCTTCGTCCCGCACCACGGTGTGTCGGCGGCGGCGGAAGAGATGAAGCAGTGGGGGACGATCGTGATCGCCGCATCGATCCTCCTCGGCGTCGGGAACCTGATCCGCGTGCACTACCGCAAGATCCGCCGCAAGCAGGACGGATGGGGCTACAGCATCTTCACGCTGGCGGCGATGGGTGTGATGCTCTACTTCGGCGGTCCGTGGGGAACGATCGAGGAAGGCTCGGCCTTCAACTGGATGTTCCTCAACATGCAGGTCCCGCTGCAGAGCACGATGTTCTCTCTCTTGGCGTTCTTCATCGCGTCGGCGGCGTATCGCGCGTTCCGGCTTCGCTCCGCGGAGGCGGGGCTGCTGCTGATCGCGGCCATCATCGTGATGCTTGGACGCGTCCCGCTCGGGCAGTTCCTGACGCGCGGGCTTCCGGAGAAGGCGACGCTGCCGTGGCTGACCGAGACGATCATGACCTATCCGAACATGGCGGCCTTCCGCGGCATCCTGATGGGTGCGGCGCTCGGCGTCATGGCCATGGGTTTGAGGATCATCCTCGGTATCGAGCGGTCTTACCTCGGCGGGGAGAACTAGCGTATGAGCGAAGGATTTGATCTCAGACGGATAGACCGGCGGATCATCTTCGTCCTCGTGCTCATCGCTGTGGTGTGGCCGTTGATCACGCCGCTGAGCCTCCCGATGGACGTCTCGCCGCCTGTCCAGAATCTCTACGACACCATCGAGGCCATCCCGGCAGGGTCGATCGTGATGCTGGCCGGTGACTACAGCCCGGACACGATGCCCGAGCTCCAGCCGATGGCCGAGACATTCATCCGGCACGCGTTCCGCAATGACCTCAGGCTTGTTGTCGCCTGTCTCTGGCCGGCATCGCCGCCGCTGGTGGAACGCGCGCTTCTCCCGCTCGCGGAGGAGTACGACAAGGTCGACGGGGTCGACTACGTGAATCTCGGCTACATGGCCGGCGGAACCGTGACGCTGCTCGGCATGGGAGCGAGCATCCCGAACACGTTCCCGTCGAACTACGGGGGGACGCCAGTCGACGAGATCCCGCTGATGCACGAGGTCGAGAACTTCGATGACATCGCGTTCGTCATGGAGGTCTCGGCGGGAACACCGGGCACTCGCGAGTGGGTGCAGCAGGTGCAGAGCCGGTTCCGTGTATCGCTTGGTTCCGGAACGACGGCGGTCGGCGCTCCGAACTTCTACCCGTACGTTCAGAGCGGACAGCTGGTCGGTCTTCTCGGTGGACTGAAGGGCGCGGCCGAGTATGAGACGCTCGTCGGCGCTCCCGGGGACGCGACGTCGGGCATGGACGCGCAGTCGGTCGTCCACGCGCTCATCGTCGTCTTCATCATTCTTGGCAATGTTGCTTACTTCGCCGCGCGGCGAAAGGGACGGGCCTAGGGCCCGGTAGCCTCGGAGAGGAAACCATGAACTGGTTGCACTTGCTCTTCAATGGCCCACCGGGGACGCCGGCGTCCGTCGTCTGGGGTTTCTGGGTCGCGGCGATCCTGACCATCTGTATCTACAGCTTTCTCTACAAGGACAATCCGCTCTACAAGTTCGCGGAGAGTCTGTTCGTCGGGCTGGGTGCGGCGTACTGGTTGGCGCTTCTCTATCACGAGACGCTCGTGCCCAAGCTGCTTCACCCGCTCTTCCCGGGCACAAGCGGCGACCCGGTTCAGTGGATCCGGATCATCCCCGGCATCCTTGCGGTCTTCATGCTGCTGAGGTTCTTCCCGAAGATCTCGTGGCTGTCGCGTTGGGCGCTCGGGTTCATCGTGGGAATGTACTCCGCCGTCAACATCACGGGCTTCGCCCAGGCGGACTTCGTCGCGCAGATCCATGCGACGATGACGACGCCTCTGAACTCGGGCGGAGCGCTCGCGATCATCCTGAACATCATCGCGATCGTCGGTGTGTGCGCCACCCTCATCTACTTCTTCTTCTCGAAGGAGCACAAGGGCGTGCTCGGCGGTTTCGCGAAGCTCGGCATCTGGTTCCTGATGATCGCGTTCGGCGCGTCGTTCGGCTACACGGTCATGGGGCGCGTGTCGCTTCTGATCGGTCGGATGCAGTTCATGCTCAGGGACTGGCTGCACATCATCGAGTAGCGAGCGATCCTGTCAACCATCGCTGCACCGCATTGAGGGCTGCGTCGCTTCCGCGATGCAGCCCTCGATATCGAGGGACAGCATCAGGTCTCGGACAAAGGGTGTGACCGTGTCATCGTGGCGTTTTCTGAACACCGGTGCCGACGGGGGCGCCGTGAACATGGCGATCGACGAGGCCATGCTCATCGGCGTCAACAGAGGCACGACCCCGCCCACGGTCCGCGTCTACGCGTGGGACCCGCCGACCGTGAGTCTCGGGTACGCGCAGCGGGTCGAGGACGAGCTCGACCTCGAGGCCGTCGGGAACTGCGGCTTCGGCGTTGTGCGCAGACCGACCGGGGGACGCGCGGTGCTTCACGCGGGGGAGCTGACCTACTCGGTCGTCGGTCCGGCGGGCGAGGACCCGCTCGGGCGTTCGATCATGGAGGCCTACGAGGCGATCGCGCGCGCGCTTGCCGCGGGGCTCGGCCGCCTCGGAGTCGAGGTGGAGCTGGCCCCGGTCGCGACGGAGGCGATGAGTCGCGATGGCGCGAGTCCGCCGTGTTTCGCCAGCGCGGGGCGCTACGAGATCGTCGTCGGCGGCCGGAAGCTCATCGGGAGCGCGCAGCGCCGGGTGGGGAGAGGTGTGCTTCAGCACGGCTCGCTGCTCACGGACGCGACGCACGAGCGGATCGCGGATGTGATGCTCCTCGCAGACGACCGTCGCCGGGAGACCGTGCGACGGCTCCTGGGCCAGAAAACCACCCATCTCTCGGCCCTGTTGGGGCGACCGGTGGGCTTCGATGAGGTGGCCGCGGCGGTTCGGCTCGGATTCGCCGACGCTTGGGGAGTTTCTCTTGATGAGGGCTGTCTCACAGAAGCCGAGCGGAAGGTGGCCGAAACGCTTGCAACTGAGTACGCCATATGAAGTTAGACCCCGGAAAAACCTGTTGACAATGCCGGGGTCCGGTTGTACCATGCCGAGTAGAAGAACGATGAGCGACCGCCCTTCGCCCTGCCCGGGCGCAGAGGCAGGTTTTTTCGTGCCGGAACCCCCCGAGGAGATGATGAGACCATGAGACTACCGAGACAGAGGTCCCGGGAGTCCGCGTCCGTGTACGTGGCGGCGGCTCTTTGCCTGAGCATCCTCTTGTTCGCCATGCCAGCACTGGCGCAGAGCACCGGGAAGATCGTGGGTCGGGTCACCGACGCTGAGACCGGCAGCCCGCTGGCGTACACGAACGTGTCGATCCTCGGGCAGCCGTATGGCGCGATGACGAACAACACCGGCCAGTTCACGATCGAAAACGTCGCCGTCGGGACGTACATCGTCCAGGCGTCGTTCATGGGGTACGATACGATGCAGGTGACGGACGTCGTCGTCGAGCCCGACCGCTCGACCGAGGTCGCCTTCGCGCTGCAGCCGATCGTCATCCAGGGGCAGGAGGTTCTGGTCGAGGCCGAGAGGCCGATGATCGAGACCGAGGATACGGTGACGCGACGCGGGATGGACCAGGAGGAGGCGCGGATTCGGCCGATCAACACGGTCGCAGAGGCCATCGCGACCCAGCCGGGCGTTGTTCTCCATGACGGAGAGATTCACGTCCGAGGCGGTCGATCCTCCGAGGTGAAGATGTACGTCGACGGAATCGCGATCTCCAACAGCGCGACCGGCGGCGCCAGCCTCGAGGTCAGCCTGTCGTCGCTCTCCGAGTTCGACCTGCTCTCCGGAGGTTTCGACGCCGAGTACGGTAACGTGCAGTCCGGCGTCATCAACCTCTCGACTCGAGAGGGTGGCCGCGAGTTCTCGGGCGAGATCCGGTACATGACCGATGACTACGGCGCGCCCGAGAAGACGTTCGACAATTTCGACAACATGGCATTCGGTTTCGGCGGCCCGCTGTTCACGGAGGACATCCGCTACTACGTCTCCGGCGAGGGGCGCTTCTCCGACACCTATCTGAAGACCGACGAAGAGCGTGAGACGTCGGAGTTGACGAAGGGTGTCCAGTGGACCGACCGCCAGAACATGTTCGCTTCCGGTCAGGCGAAGATGTCGTTCTTCGTCACGCCGACCCAGAAGCTGACGGCCGAGTACCTCATCTCACAGAACGTTCGGGACTACTACAGCCACAGCTACTCCCGGTCCGGCTACTGGTCGCAGGACTCTGAGGACTGGTCGCACGTCGCGCTTGATACGACGTACCAGTACTACAACGCTTCCGAGCACACGCCCGAGGTCTGGAATCAGTTCAACCAGAAGAAGATCGTCTGGCGTGACACCGTCAGCCCGCAGATGTTCTACACCGTGAAGCTGGCGCAGTTCAGCTCCGAAGAGCGCTTTTGGCTCTACGAGGACCCGGACGATTACTGGTGGCAGGCGTACGTCGGTGGTTCGAGGACGACGGACCCTGACTCCGACAACGACCTGAATCCTGAGACCGGCTACTTCCGCACGTGGGGTGACCACCTGGGATGGTCGCAGCAGGTGACCACCGCGACGACGGCGAAGGCCGACCTCACGAATCAGATCGGTGACACGCACCAGTTCAAGACAGGGTTCGAGTTCATCTACAACGAGATCGACGTCAAGACACTGAGCCTCGCTTCTCTGATCCCGAGCGCCAGCGATACCCTGGCGGCCGATGGTGAGTCGCTGAATCCTGACTTCGATTTCTTCGACTGGGACCGCGCCCTGTACACAGACGAGGTCTACCGTCACAACATCTACCAGGGATTCCCGGCGAACGGCGCGCTCTACGTTCAGGACCGCATGCGATACGAGGGCATGATCGTCCGCGCCGGTCTCCGGCTTGACTTCGCAGACCCCGGTCCCGCGTCCGGTATCGGCGAGCACCAGATCTGGCGTGAGCGCATGGACGCCGTGCTCAGTCCGCGGCTCGGCATCGCGCATCCGATCTCCGACCGCGACGCGCTGCACTTCCACTACGGCCGCTTCTACCAGATGCCGCACCTGACGGCATACTACGAGGCGGGCGAGGACATCGACAATGCGTCGGCGGGCAGCGTTATCGGCTACTCCGGTCTCGAGCCCGAGGTGACGGTATCCTACCAGTTCGGCGCCGAGCACCAGTTCTCGCAGAACGTTGCGATGGACATCACCGGATTCTACAAGGACATCTTCGGTCTTCTGGCGACCGAGGAGTACGACCGAGGTGTGACCGACGGTGTTGTGTACACGTATGTGAACAAGGACTACGCGTCGGTCCAGGGTGTCGAGTTCAGCCTGTCGAAGCGCTTCTCGAACTACTTCTCCGGAAACGCGACGTACACGTGGCTCAGAGCCACCGGTGTCTCATCGGACGAGGACCAGGGCGCGAACGCCGATGCGCTCGGCCTGCCTCGTCAGCCGCTCAAGGAGATCCCGCTCGACTGGGACGAGCGGCACACCGTGACCGGGTTCCTGTTCGTCAGCGACCCGGGCAACTGGGAGGTCACGTTCGACTACAACTACGGCAGTGGAACGCCGTACACGCCGACGTACCTCGGTCAGAAGGAGATCGATCCTGAGGATGTCAACTCGGGGAGACTGCCGTCGCACACGATGGTCAACCTGAGAGGAACGAAGAAGTACAAGCTCTACGGACGTGAGTTCCGCCTGTTCTTCGAGGCGCTCAACGTCTTCGATAAGAAGAACGTCACCGGTCTCGGCAACTATGGCTCCGAGTACTACACGGAGACCGGGAATCTCGGCGGCGCGTATCTGGAGACTGATCCCAACGGCGTGGAGGTTCTCGAGCCGCTGAACGATCCGTCGGTCTACATCGAAGGACGCGTCATCAGAGTCGGCATCGCCATCGACTGGTAGCCACGAGAGAACGAGAGGCCGGCCACACGGAGTTTGCTCCCCCGGGGTCGGCTTCCTCTCTAGCGTCGAGCCAGCATCAGTGCACGGAGGTTCTTGATGGGATTTGGCAGGATAGGACGGGGCGAGGGACGGCGCATCGCGCCGATCGGCAGGGCGCTCCTGTCGCTCGTTCTCGTGGCGCTTGTCGCGGCGACGCTCTGCTCGCTGTCGGACGATGCCGGCGCGAGGATGGACGTCAACGACCGGGCGCGCTACGAGAAGGTGATGCGTGACCTCCAGAGCCGTATCTACATCTACTACGGCTGGTACCACAACGTAGGCCAGGTGCTTCTGCACGTGAGCAACCTTGGTTTCTTCGGGCGCTACGGTGGTGACCTCAACAATCCGTCGTGTGAGTGGCCCGCGGGAAGCAACAACGAGTATCTGTACGCGGCGGGCCTCTGGGTGGGCGGTATCGTGGACAACGCGGCAACGGGGAGGTCCGACACGCTCGTGACGGCGGCCGTCTATCAGACGGAGTTCCGGCCGGACCCGGAAGACCTTCTGGCCACGATCTATGAGGCGTGGGAGGGCGGCGCCAACAGCACCCGTCTCTCCGACGACGACGGTGACTGCGCGGACCATGTCATCTATGAGGACGATCCGTTCGAGTGGTACGACGAGGATCCGCTTGACGGTGTCGACAACGATGGTGACGGTCTCATCGACGAAGACTTCGCCGCGATCTCTCAGCAGATGTTCCGCATGGTCTATTCGGATACCTACGAAGAGGATGTCAACGAAGGTGCGACCATCGACCTTCACACGAGCCTCGGTCTGAGAGTCGTCCAGGAGAGCTACCAGTGGACGAGCGAGCAGACAGACGACTTCGTCGGCATCAACTATCTGGTGACGAACGTCGGTGAAGACACGATCCGCATGGCGTACATCGGGTTCATGGTCGACGCGGACGCGGGTCCCGACGACAACGATCTGTTCTACTGGAATGATGACCGCGGTGGGTACATCGACACCGTCATCATCAATCAGAACCCGAACAACCCGGCGGACTTCGACACGCTCGATATCTCGCTGTGCTACATGTACGACGACCCGTACGGTCAGGACGGCAACGCGGCGCTCGGCTACCTGGGCTGCATGTTCCTCGGCCACCCGACTGCGGACGAGGACTGGGATCAGGTTGCTGACCCGCCCGAGTTCCCGCCGGCGCCTGAGGAGGTCCGAGTCCACGCGTTCCAGATCTGGGCGATCGGTCTTGATCCGGACCACGACATGGACAGGTATCGTCTCCTTCGCGGCTTCATCACGCCGACCGGGGCGGAGACTCTCGGATACAGCGCCGACTACCCGACGCTTGACGGGTATGACAACGACAACGATGGTCAGGTCGATGAGGACGACGAGTGGGACGTCAACATCGGTCGAAACGCGGACGCTCCGCAGGACTACCGACTGCTGCTTTCGGCGGGACCGTTCGAAGAGATCGCGCCCGGTGACACGCTGGAGTTCCAGTACGCGTTCGTGATGGGCCGCGGTTTCCAGGGCATGCTCGAGAACGCCGCAACCGCGCAGCAGATCTACAACGGTATCTACCAGGAGGTCAGCAACTGCGCCGGTGAGCCGGAGAGCGTGCTGATCCACTGGGTCGCGGACACGCCGCCACCGCCGCCGAACCAGGAGATGACGGTCGGCGACCAGTTCGTGAGGATCGAGTGGGACGACTACCCCGAGGAACTCGATGATCCGCTCACGGGCGTGCGGGACTTCTACGGATATCAGGTCTGGAAGGCCGTCGGCTGGACACGCGAGTCGACCGAGCCTCGGGACCAGGATTGGCAGCTGATTCTCGATATCGACCGCAGCAACGGCGGCTCCGAGCTCGAGGACTGGGACACCGGCCTCGAGGGCATCGGCAAGTACGCTTATGTGGACACGCTGGTGAAGAACGGGTTCGCGTACTGGTACTCCGTCACGGCGTACGACAGCACCGCCGAGGGGTATCACTACGGCAAGTACTCGCAGAACAAGACGCTCCTCACGCCGAACTCGGCCGTGCAGAGTTCGCTCGACGACGTTCGCGTGGTTCCCAATCCGTACGTGAACCACGAGTTCATCTCGCGCTGGAACCTTGAGCCGGACGATTCGGACCCGACGGGCGAGAAGATCTGCTTCCAGAATCTTCCGCGCGACGCGATCGTGCGTATCTACTCGCTCGGTGGCGAGCTCGTGGAGACGCTGTATCCCGACGCGGATGAGACTGGGGGAGACGCTTGCTGGAACATGATCTCGAGAAACGACCAGATCATCGTCAGCGGCGTGTACATCTATCACATCGATTCGCCGGTTGGCGAGAAGATAGGCAAGTTCGCGATCATCAAGTAATTGATCGAGTGGTGCCGGCGGCGGAGACCGGACACGCCAGCCGACCGGCGGAAGGAGGATGTCCTTGACGAGGAAGCTTCTACTGGCCCTGCTCGCCCTCGTGGTGCTGGCGGTGCCAGCGCACGCGACGGAGATGTTCGAGAAGGTCGGCACGGTCGGCTTCCAGTTCCTGGAGATCGGTGCGGGACCGCGAGGCACGGGTATGGGGGAGGCGATGGTGGGGGCCGCGGATGGCATCGAGTCGCTCTATTGGAACCCCGCGGGGCTGAGGAGTATCACACAGCCCACCGTGAGCTTCAGCTACGGCACATGGCCCGCGGAGATCTCGCACCAGTTCATGGGGTATGCGATGCGGCCCGGTTTCATCCAGGGCATCATCGGCGTCAGCGTCACGACGCTGTCGATGGATCCGATGCTGGTTCGGACAGCGGACCAGCCGGAGGGCGTAGGCGTTGAATTCGACGCGGGTGATATCGCGGTCGGTCTGACCTACGCGCGTGTATTCACGGACAAGTTCTCGGCGGGCGGCACGCTCAAGTGGATCCACTCCGGCCTGGGTGATCTCTCGGTGCTCGGTGTGGAAGGCCTTGAGGACTACTACGTCGAGGGTTTCCTTGTCGACTTCGGAACCCTGTATGACACCGGCTTCCGGTCGCTCAAGGTGGGTCTGGCCATTCAGAACATGGGTGCGGGCGGCGCGTACATCGAAGAGGATGTGCCCGTCCCGGCGACCTTCAAGTTCGGCGTGTCGATGAACATCATCGATACTCCGGGCCAGCGGGTCACTGCTGCGGCGGAGTTCCGTCACCCGGCAGATACGTCTGAGAAGGTCAACGTCGGAGCGGAGTACGCCCTGAACGAGATGTACTTCGTCAGAGCGGGCTACAAGCTCAACTACGACGAAGAGAGCTACACGTTCGGCGGTGGCGCGAAGATCGCCGTTGGCTCACTCGGCGTCGTCGGCGTTGATTACAGCTACAACGATTTCGGATATCTCGGCGTCGTTCACCGGATGGGAGTGGTCGTCGAGTTCTAGCATGAACCCGGACGTTTCCCCTCTGGGAGTGCTTCTCCGCGCGCGGCGCGGATCGGAATGATGCGAGATGCGCATCGATGCCTGGAGAAGTTCGAAAGGAGAACTCACTTGCGAAGACACCTGTTCCTCATCGGCGCGCTGGCGTTGATGCTCTGCGCTCCGCAGGCCGGTCTTGCCGACGGCGTGGGGACGCATCTCGCAAGCTTCCTCGAGGTCGACGCGGGCGCCCGGCAGGTCGCCATGGGTGGCGCCTTCGCGGGTCTGGGTGACGACGCGATGACCGTCTTCTACAACCCGGCCGGCCTCACGTTCGTCGAGGGCAGCGAGATTCACATCAATAACACAACATGGGCGGCGGGGCTATCCTTCCAGCACCTCAGCTACGGGTTCCGGCACAGCTATCTCCGGGGCGTCTTCGCCTTCAGCTGGTCCGTGATGCAGATGAGCCCCTACGATGAGAAGACCGAGTACTACGATCCGGACAGCGAGTTCGGTATCGGTATCGGTGACAAGGTCGACGCCGGCGACATGGCGTTCGGCGGGTCGTACTGCTGGGAGTTCGGCGACGGTCTCTCCGTCGGGACGACCGTGCGCTGGTATCACCTGGGAATGGCGGACGCGTTCTGTGAAGGCGTCTGTGGTGACATCGGAGTGCTCTACGAGACGAGGTTCCGCAACCTTCGCCTCGGCGCTTCCGTGATGAACCTCGGGCCGCAGAACCGCTGGGCCCGGACCGGGTCTGACTCGGGTTTCGGCGAGACCTACCCGATGCCGACGACCTACCGTGTGGGCGCGTCGATGAGAGTCTTCGACGTCGTGACGCATCGGGTCGTCGTGACCAGCGAGTACAAGCGGACGCCGGACGGCGGGAACCGAGCGAGCGCAGGCGCCGAGTACACGTTCCACAAGGGCAACATCTACGTGTTCGGCCGCGGCGGGTATCGCATGAACTACGACGAAGAGGGACTGACCCTCGGGCTCGGACTGCTCTTCCCGACGAGTGAGGCAGCCTTCCGCCTCGACTATGCCTACGTTGACCTTGGCAATCTCGACAGCGAGAGCCGCTTCGCGATCACATTCATCTTCTAGGATCGGAGCCGGTGTTCCCGGCCGGCTCGGCCGGCAGACACAACGAATGACATCAAGGCCGGGGGGTCCACAGCGTGGGCGCCCCGGTTTCCTTGTTGCCCGTGCCTGGACACTCACGAGGAGCAGAGGATGTCTCTGACAGCGCTTCGCGAGGAGATCGCACACGAGATCAGCAGCCGTGTGCGGAGGCTCAGGCCCGAGGCCCGGTTCGACGACTCGCACCCTCACCGGCTGCGAGACGCCCGCGACAACCTGGCTCCGGGTGTCGACTACGAGTTGCTCCGGGGGGATCTTCTCGGCGGTCCCGGCGCACCGGTGCATGGGAGGACGGCGCTCGACGAACTCTGCGACATCGACTCATCGGTCTCGCTCGCGGCGAACGCGTTCGGTCCGTTCCGTTCGGCGCCGGAGCGGCTGTCCGTGCCCGGCCTGACCGGGTTCGACGTGTTGCGTCTCGGGAAACGACTGCGGACGGGGCTGGGGGGCGCGCCTGCGCGCCTCGGGATGCTCGCGCTGGGGTCCGACTCCATTCTTGGCGCCAGCTGCGTGCTGACCGAGCCGCTCACGACGAAGTCCGCGAACCTCGCGGCCAGCTGTGCGCACGCCGTCGGCGACACGGCCTCGCAGGAATGGTCGGCTCTCTACGATTCGCTCTGCGCCGATCCCGGCCGGTTCAAGTCTCTCGATGCATCGGCTCTGGTGCGGCAGTACCTTGCTCTGCGGTCGGCGCTCGCGGACGAGCCCCAGCCCAAGACGCTCCTCTACGTGTTCTGGGAGCCGGTTGACTGGCCGGATGTCCCCGCCTGCGTCGAACACCGCAGGGAGATCCTTGAGTTCTCACTGGCCGTGGCCGGGTCGGACGTTGCCTTTGTCTCCATGAGTTGCTCCGAATTCTGGGATGCTGTGGAGGAGGGGCCCGGGTGGTCTGGCCGGTCTGAATGGCTCGCCTACCTCAGGGCGCGCTACGTGTTCGCACGAGGTTCCGCTCAGGGCCGGGTCTGACTCGGGGACTGGCGGGCCGGTCGCGCGCGGCGAGTGGGGATCGGACAGCGAGGGAGGTGTGAACGGCCGGAGCAGGTGGTGCGTTGTCCGACAGGAAGTGCTGTTGGATGCAGAGAGCCCGGAGACCTTGCAAGGTCTCCGGGCTCTCTTGTGCCACAGTTCCGGGCGTGCCGGACGCGAGGTACGCGTCCGGCACACGCGGTCCGTTACTCGAGCTTCTCCTCACCGAACAGCGCGAGGACCTTGTCGAAGTTGTTCCTCACGGGGCCGTCCTGGATGTAGTAGACCGGATGGCCGATGTACCAGGTGTTCGCGTGGTTGTCGCCGGAGAGGTAGAGCACCGACGACGGGACGCCCTCGAAGTTCATGTTGAGGAACGAGTCCATCTCGAGGACCTCGAGACCCGTGCCCTGGTAGGCCGTGACCGTCTCGACACCCGGCAGACCACACCGCGTGTAGTTCGAGTTGATCGTGTAGACATAGAACGGCCACTTGCCGCGCTCGGGCCAGCCGCTCGGGCCGACACTGTCGATGTAGGCGTCAACGAGGCCGAACGCCTCACCCGAACTCGTCGGATTGTCGCCGTAGAAGCAGTAGCCGTAGTTCCACGGAGCGGTCTTGTTGGCCTCGTAGCCGCTGTAGTCGGCCGACCCGATGTGCAGGTAGTCTCTGACGAAACGTGCCGCCTCCGTCGTGTCGGCAGGTTCGACCGTCATCGGGTAGTTCTCATAGAGGATCTGCTTGAGGCACTCCTGGCCCGAGAGCACCAGGTTGCCGCCGACCCTCATGTATCCGGCCAGCGAGTTGTAGCTCGACGAGAACGGGTTGAACAGCGCGTTGAGGACCGAGTACTCCTGGTCCGCGTACCAGATCACCGTTGACGCTCCTCGGAGGGCGTCGACGTCCGGCGCCTGGTCGACTCCGCCGATCTGGTGCTGGTCCGGCTGCCACTCGACCCTGATGTGCTTGTAGCCCGCGAGCAGCGTGTTCCAGAAGGCGTTGCGTTCTTCATCCGTCGGCCAGTTCGGTGTTCCTTCCTTGCTGTCCCAGTCGTCCACAACGAGGATGTACTCATCAAGCGTGGCTTCGACGACGTCGAAGTAGACGCGTGCACGAGTGCGCACGTTGGCGTTGTCGAGCGCGTTGACGTACAGCGAGTGGCGGCCGAGTTCGGGCACGACGCTGAACTCCGTGTCGAACGCCGACCACGAGGGCCAGCTGGATGTATCGTCATACGCGTGACGGTAGCCGACAACCTGGCCACCGTACGACTCGGCGGTCGCGATCCACTCGAACGCGAGACGCTCGCCCGCGAAGATCGGCGTCGGGACATTGTAGACGTCGTTCCAGACCGGTCCGCGGTAGGTCCTGATGCCGAAGACGTTCGAGAGGATGAAGAGCTTCGGTCCCGCCAGCTCCGGGTTGCAGGTGAACTCCCGCGACGCCGGCGTCTGGTCCGCGGCTCCGGCGTCGTCGATCGACCACACCTCGAACCGATGGAGCCCCTCGATCGGACCGAAGTTCGCGACCACGGTCTCCGCGTCGAGGTCGGTCTGTGACGTCACCTGGACCCACTCGCTCGTCGACTGCTCCCACTTGTACAGCCGATAGCCGTAGCCGACGATCACGCCGTCTCGGTCCGATCCGGCCCACTCGAACGTGACCATCGGGCCGGTCACGCCGTTGGGGCCTCTGATGATCTCCGTGTCCGGGACGATCGTGAACGCGGTGAACGCGACCGTCTCAGGCGTCGGGTCCTCCTCGTTGTCGTTGTCGACCGCCTTGACACTGAAGGAATGATATTCGTAGCCGAACGATTCGTCGACCGTGTCGGCGCTTGCTGAGACCAGGAACACGCTGTCCGTGTTGACCACCCTGCGCCATTCGAATGTATCCCACTTGGTCCAGTAGTATGCGATCTCGCCGTCCGGGTCCCATCCGAACCAGTTCATTCGTACCCGGTAGTTCGACGTGTCGCCCGCCGCAGGGGAGAACGACAGCGTCGTCTCGGGCTTGATGTTCGGGTTCGGATCACCCGCATCGAACTTCGAGCATCCTCCCATGGCGCCTAGCACGAGGAGGACGGCGAGTCCGGCTGCGATCCAGTGCTTTGTCCTTGTGACTGTCATCGTAAGCTGTCCCTTCAGGCTACTTCGCGCCATTCGTCCTCGTGGAATCCACGTAGAAGATCCTCTCGCGGTAGTCTACCTCCCAGCAGTCGGCGTCATCACGCGCGCGAACCCAGAAGACATGCTCGCCGTCTGCGATGCCGCTGTAGGAGCTGTCCGTCTCTTCGGTGATCTGGAGACCGTTGGCGGCGGGGTCCAGCACGTACTGGTAGACCACCACCTCGCCGTCCACGTCGGTCCCTTCCCACGTAACAGTGAAATCCGGGCCGACCGTGTCGCCCTCGGCCGGGAACGTGATATCGGTCGTGGGCGGGTTGTTGTACCAGAACCTGTAGACCTCCCGGTCTCCGGGCACCGAACTGGGTACCTCCACGCGGTTCTCGGCGTCGACGGCCCAGATACGGAACTCGTGGTCCTTGTTGCCGCCCGTGTTGATGTTGTCCTGGAAGATGAAGTGGTCCGTGCCCTCGGGCGCGGTGGACGTGTAGTACCACGAGCCGGTGTAGGGGGGCTCAGTGTAGGTGAACGGGATCCGCTCGTTGTCGAGCTCGATCCAGATCTGGATGATGCCTCCCTCGATCCCTTCGAGCTGCTCCCTGTCGCGAGCCTCCCAGGTGATCCAGAGCGTGTCCTTGTCCGCGACCACCAGCGTTCCGCTGGCCTCGGTGGGCTCAATGATCTCGCTGTCGGGCTCGTAGTTCATCACGAACCGGCAGCTCGCGGGGAAGTTCCAGGCGCCCGTCTCGTCTCTCGCGCGCACATAGAACAAGTGGTTGCCGCTCGTGATGTCGGTCGCCGTGTAGGTCGTCTCATCGCCCCACGGCGAATCGGGGTTTGAGTCCAACCGGTAGCTGTAGGTTACCGGGGCGCCCTGGCCGTCCGGGTCGTAGCCCGACCATGTGAACGAGCAGGACGAGCCCATCAGGACCGTGTCAAGGTAGCCCGGGTTGTAGTTGGCACCGGCGGGATCCTCGGGACCGTCGAGCCGGTAGAGGACATCCATGACCGGCAGGTCGGTCGACGCGTCGAAGCGGATACGGTCCGGCGAAGGATCGATCGCGCCCTCGTTATCTATAGAGCGGATGTAGAACGTGTGCCTCCGCGTCTCGCCCGCCGTATCGATGACCGCCTTGAAGAGGCTGTCCGTCTTGCTCGTGAATGTCCATGCCGAGGCCTCAGCGCCGATCGCGGGCACCGTGTCATCCCAGGCGAAGTAGTAGCCCACCACGTACCCGTCAGGATCGCTTCCACTCCAGTGCATGTGCACACGGTAGTTGGTCTGCTCGAGAGGCGCCGGAGCACTCGTGAGTCGGGTGTTGGGGGAGAGGTTCGTGTCCAGCACGAGCTGCTCTTCCTTACGACACCCGGTGAGAAGAAGCATCGCGGCCAGGGGTATGGCGACGAGGACGAGTGCCAGCGCGCCGGCTCCCATTCTCCGGAACGATGTCATGCGTTTGACCTCCAGACTGCTTTCGATCGACGGATTGGTCGATATCCAGGGGGCTACCGGTCCACGGGGCTGACCCCGCCGCGGTACATCCCGTGACGGCGTCCGGATGCTCACGCCCCCCCGCCAGGTCATGACTTGGGAGGGGGGGTGAGTCCACCGCCATTATACCTCCAGCGTGTCATATGTCAACACCAAAAACCGGGGGGCGAAGCGTCGGGATTGCGCATCCAGCAACAGCTTAGACGTGTTTGCGCCCGGCACAATTCGGTTGACAGTCCGGCAGGGCGGATGTAGAATCCCAACCAAGTGGAGCCACGGGCCGTCGCCGGTCGCGGTGGTTCCCGTTGATATTGACAGCCGGGGTCGGACACCCCCCTAGTGACCATACGAGTGCAGGAGGAGGGCGAACGAACACACGGTGTGAGCCGGTCTTGCGCGGCCGCTCACGAATCGCCGGGGACGGAGCGATGGGTCGGTGTACCCTCGCGGACGCGCATCGGTCGCGGCCTGAGCGCATCGCCTACGACCAGTCTCCGAGCCCGACGGCGCGAACACAAGATGAGATCACAAGTGAGTGTTCTGAGAGGAGCCTCAGGTCCCGCGCCCACCAGTTGTGGTTGGGGGCGCAGTACGGGAGGGGGAAGCACAGTAATGAGTAGAGTCTTCATTATCTTTGCGACGGTGCTCGTCGCTGCCCTGATCGCCGCTCCGGCGTGCGCGCAGGTCGAGGGCGATGAGGCCGGCATGGTCGAAGAGGCTGTGGAAACGATTGAGGGAATGGTCGATTCCGCGGCGGTCGATACGACGGCTGTCGATACGCTGGCAGCTGCCGTTGAAGAGCCGGTGGCCGAAGAGCCGGTCGAGACGACTGGCGGCGGGTTCCAGTCCAGCGGTCTCGTCGAGTTCTTTAATAAGGGTGGAAGGTTCATGTGGGCGCTGCTGGCGCTCTCGGTCGTCGGTCTCGCCGTCACGATCGAGCGGGCCATCACGCTCCGCAAGGCCAGCACGGATGTCCGCAAGCTCATGGAGGGCGTTGTCACGTCGCTCAAGAAGGGTGACATGGACAAGGCCATGGACGTCTGCGCGAACACGCGCGGTCCGATCCCGCAGATCCTCCACGCCGGTCTTTCCAAGGCCCACCGCGGCCAGGCGGCCGTCGAGAAAGCCATCGAGACTGCCGGTATCATCGAGATGTCGTTCCTCGAGCGCGGTCTTATCATCCTCGCGACCGTCGCGAACGTCGGTCCGCTCCTTGGTTTCCTCGGGACGGTCTCCGGTATGATCGCGGCCTTCGAGGCCATCGCGCAGGCCGAGCAGGTCAGCGCGAAGCTGGTCGCCAGCGGTATCTCCGAGGCGCTGATCACGACGATGTCCGGTCTGGTGATCGCCATTCCGTTCCAGATCGCGCACAACCTGTTCGTCCAGCGCATCGACCGCTTCGTGGTCGAGATGGAGGACAGCGCGTCTGAGCTGATCGATACGCTGACCGAGATGGACGTTCTGAAGTAGATCCCGGGCTTACGCCCCAGGAAGGTTAGATTCATGGCGAGATTCAAGAAGGGGTCGAGCATTTCGGCCGACATGGTGGGCGAGTCGTCGATGTCGGACGTCGCTTTCCTGCTTCTCGTCTTCTTCATCGTGAGCACGACGTTTCCCGAGGTCGGTCTTCCGCTCATCCTGCCGAGCGCGTCTGGCGACGTGACGCAGGTCAAACGGGACAACGTCATGCAGATCATCACGGCGAGAAGCGGTGTCCACTTCATTGATCTTGAAGAAACGCCTACCGAGCTTCCGCGTATCAAGGAGATCGTGACGCAGCGTGTGAGGGACAACGAGAGTCTCATTCTCTCCCTCGAGACGCACGCCGAAGCGCCGTATGCGAACATGATCGAGGCGCTCGACATGGTGATGCTCGTCTACGACGAACTCGACAGCGCGGGAATCAAGCGTGACAAGCGTATCTCGCTCAAGATGCTCGGAATCGAATAGGCGTTTGGAGGAATCAATTGGACCTGCGAAGAAAAGAGGGATCGGGGGCGAGCATTCCGACATCGTCGATGGCGGACATCGCTTTTCTCCTGATCGTCTTCTTCATGGTCACGACCATCTTCAAGCTTGAGGAAGGTCTGCCGATCTCGCTTCCGAGAACGCAGGCCGGCGAGAAGATACCGAGAGAGAAGATCGCCCATATCTGGGTTGACAACCTGGGCAATATCTCGATCGATGATCTCATCGTAGGGATGAGCGACATCGAACCCATGGTGCTGGCGAAGCTCCGGGAGAATCCGGCGCTGATCATCGCCTTCAACACGGATGAGAACACGCCGTATGGCACGATGGACGAGGCGATGGAGCAGCTGAAGAGAGCCAACGCGCTGAGCGTCTCATTTACGACGGCGCTCATCGAAGAGTAGCGCGGGGCTCGTCACCCAGGTGACCTGAAGAGGAATAGAAGAGGCATACTAGAGATGAGTCCATATCTTCTCATGCACATGACGGAGGAGCAGCGCCTCAAGGACGCGTACCCGAAGATGCTTCGGAACGGGCTCCTGATCGCGCTCGCCATCCACGTCATTGCGTTCCTGGTCACACCGGAACTGAAGATCAAACCGTACCAGCTTCGCGAGAAGCAGGTGGCCGAGGCGCTTGCCATTCCGGATCAGTTCGAGATCCCGCCTCCTCCGGTCGAGGAGGTGAAGGAGCAGATCGTCACGGAGATCGCGCCGAGTGATGACGCGACAGCCGAAGAGACGATCGCATCGACCGAGCTGGATGTCGAAGCTCCGCCGGAGGCGCCGCCGGCCCCGACCCGTACCGAGTTCTTCATGTCGTATGACGAGCCGCCCGTGGTCGTCGTACAGGTGAAGCCGACCTATCCGTCGATGGCCCGTGACGCCGAGATCGAAGGCGTCGTGATGGTGCAGCTTGATATCGACGAGTTCGGCAACGTGGTGAACGCGAGGGTCCTGGCGTCGGTTCCGATGCTTGATCAGGCGGCGCTTGATGCCGTCCGCCAGTGGAAGTTCAAGCCCGCGAAGCAGCGTGATGTTCCGGTTCCGGTACGCGTCGCGTACCCGATCCGGTTCTCGCTGACGGGTTAAGAGACCATCGGCGTCGAACGGCGCGTTCGGACGGAGCTCATGATGCGACACGCTCGGGGGGAGTCGTGCGTATCGAGGCGAGAGCCGGCCGACGGGAACGTGCGTCGAATGGCGCGTGAAACCATTCTGAGAACACGAGTGTCAAAGAGGGCAGCGCGGGCCTGAACGCTGCCCTCTTTGTTATTGGGGTCTGAACAGGCACAGCAGTGGGCGAGGGGCGATGCGCTTGGTGAGGCGCGCGTTCCGACCGGGCAAAGAGCGGGTGAACCCCGCCGACAAGCCCTGGTGACGACAAGGGGGAGCAGCATGTCGAACGGTACCGAGGCGGCCGCGGTTGCTCAGAAGCCGAACCCATGGGGTTGGATGGGCGGTGTCATTCTTGATCCGGTCAATACGTTCAAGCAGATCGTCTCACATACAGACGACCCGCATCCGACCGATCCGGCAAAGGTCAAGGACAACACGAAGTGGTGGCTTCCGCTCATCGTCGTCGCCGTGCTCGGAGTCGCGGTGGCGGTCTGGATGGTTCCGAACATTGTTATCCCGATGCAGCGCGAGATCATCTCGGAGATGGTGTTCGAGCAGGGAGGGACTCAGGCCGACGTCGACCGCGCCATGTCGATGGCCGGCGGCTTCGCGATGCCGTCCGCGATCATCGGCGTCATCATCCAGACCTTCCTCATGCTGTTCATCGTTGCCGGTGTTCTTCATCTTCTCATGAAGATGGTCGGAGGCAAGGGAACGTTCAGAGACGGTCGCGCGGTTGTCGCATACAGCATGATCATCTCCGCGGTCGGGAGTCTCGTGAAGCTTCCCATTATGATCTCGAAGAAGACAATGATGCCCGAAGTCGGGCCGACGCTTCTGTTCCCCGACCTCGAGCCGTCGGACAAGCTCTTCAAGTTCCTTTTCACAGGTTTCGATGTGTTCACGATTTGGTGGATGATCGTTCTGGTATTCGGGCTCGCCGCCGGCTATCGCGTGTCACGCGGCAAGTCGACCGCGGTCGTCCTTGTACTGTGGGTTCTCATGACGGTCATCGTTACACTGCTTCCAGGAGGTCCCTTTGGCATGCAGAGTTAGCATTCGGACTCGGGGGGGAGTCGCGAAACTGGTGGTTGCGGCGGCACTTGTCGCGGTTGCGGCGGCGCCGTCTCATGCGGAGGTCATGACGCTCGACGAGTGTGTCGACGTTGCGCTGACGAGCAACCTGTCGCTGGCGCAGGCTCAGGAGAGTCTGGCGAGCGCCTCGGCCGGCGTCATGTCGGGTTGGTCGGGTGTGTTGCCCCGCGTCTCAGCCGGTCTCGGCTACTCGGACGGGAGCACCGTCTCGAGCGGCGAGACGGCGGACAGCGAGTCGTACTCGGGCAGTCTCAACCTGAGTCAGACCCTTCTCGACGGCGGGACGTTCGCCGGCATCTCGGGCGCGCATCGGAGCAGGAACGCGTCGGCGTTCGCGCTCGACGGGACGCGGCGCGGCGTCGTCCTGGCCACGAAGGAGGCCTACTACGGACTCCTCAAGGCGCTCAAGCTCCGCGATGTGTCGCAGGAGGCGCTCGAACTTGCTGCTGAGCAGATGCGGAAGGCGGAGAGCCTCTACGAGCTCGGTTCCGCGTCCAAGTCCGACTTCCTCAAGGCCCAGGTCGAGGTCAAGCAGTCGGAGCTCGCGCTCATCAGCGCCGAGCGTTATGCAGCCACGGCCCGACTGAGCCTGCTCTACACCATGGGTGTCAGTATGGGGACGGATATCGAGGTCGTCGACCCGGACGATCTCGGCGAGGACGAGATCCTCGACTTCGATCTCGAGGAGGCCGTCGACCGCAGGCCCGACGTCCGCTCGCAGGAGGAATCACTCGTCGCGGCGAGACGCTCGCTGCTGTCGGCCAAGGCCGGCCGCTGGCCGAGCCTCGGTCTGTCCGCGTCGTACTCCAAGAGCGGGGACGAGTTCGAGGACGTCACAGGCGAGTTCGACGACGACTACTCGCGTTCGGTGAGCCTGAGCCTTTCCATCCCGATCTTCAACGGTCTCGCGACGAAGGCGAACATCGACAGTCGCAAGGCGTCGCTCCGGTCGAGCGAGCTGAGCCTGCGGGACGTGAAGCTCTCGGCCGCGTACGAGATCGAGACCGCGCGGCTCGGAGTCATCGAGCAGCGGGAGAGCGTAGCCGTGGCGACAGCCGGTCTGGATATGGCGGAGGAGGAGCTCCGGGTCAGCGAGGAGCGGTTCCGGCTTCGCGCGGCGAGCATGCTCGATCTCATCTACGCTCGCGTGGCCTACTCGCAGGCGCGCGTCTCTCTTGTCGAGGCGCAGTACGACTATGAGATCGCGAAGGCCGCACTCAAGGACGCACTGGGGCTGTAGCTGGAAGGACCCTGTGCCGAAGCCCTTGCGCGGGCCGGCCGGGAGTCCGACGGGTGCGTCGTGAGTACGACACTGGTGTTGCAGAAGAGGGGAGCAGGGGGTCACGCCACATGGCAGTGAAGAAACGGAACGTTATCATCCTGGTCGTCGTCGCGGTGGTGCTCGCTGGAGCCATCATCGCGAACATCGGCCTGGACCGGAAGGAGCGGACGGACGTCGCCGTTGAGGAGGTGGAGCGCGGAACGCTCGTCGCGCGCGTCTCCGGCCCCGGCCGCGTCAGGGCAGAGACGACCGTGCAGGTCAGCTCGAGCGTCATGGGGCGCATAGTCGACCTCGCCGTGGACGAGGGGGACGTCGTGACTCAGGGGCAGTTCCTCCTGAGACTCGACGACATCTACTACCGTTCCATCGTCGAGCAGTCGCGGGCGGCCGTCGTTCGGGCCGAGGCGAGGCTCTCGACCGCCGAGCGCGATCTCTCCGACTACGAGGAGCAGTTCGCGGCCGGCCTGGTCAGCGAGCGCGAGCGTGACGAGATCCACGCGACGGCCGTCTCGGCGCGTCAGAGTCATCAGGAGGCGAGGGCATCGCTCCGCGCCTCGCAGGACCAGCTCGACAAGACCGTGTTCCATGCGCCGATCGACGGCGTGATCACCCGACTCAATGTGGAGGAGGGCGAGAACGTCGTGACCGGCACGATGAACGCGGCGGGAACCGTGATCCTCACGATCTCAGATCTCTCGCACATGGAGGTCGAGGCGGAGATCGACGAGACGGATATCGTGGATGTCACGATCGGTCAGAAGGCGGATATCGAGGTGGAGGCGCTGATGGACACCGTTCTCGTGGGAACGGTGACCGAGGTCGGCAACTCCGGGCTGACGAGCATGGCAGGGACCCAGGAGGAGGTCACGAACTTCCTCGTCAAGGTTCTGGTTGATGACTGGCACGAGGGCCTCAAACCGGGCATGACCGCGACGGTAGAGATCATCACGGCCGAGCACGTCGATGCGTTGAACGTTCCGATCCAGTCGGTCGTCGCTCGCACTCCGACGGAACTCGCCGACCGTGCGGACGACGAGGAGAACGACGAGGACACGGACGCGCCGAAGCGACGGAGCGACCGCGAGGAAGAAGAGGAACTCGAGGGCGTGTTCATCGTCGGTGAAGACGACAAGGCGGAGTTCGTAGCGGTGACGACGGGTATCGCGGACGAGCTCTCCATCGAGGTGATCTCGGATGAGCTCACCGAGGGGCAGCGCGTCATATCCGGGCCGTACCGCGTGCTGCGAACCCTGAAGGTCGGTGCGGATCTCAAGGTCGAGGAGAAGGACGACAACGAGGAGACGGAGGAATAAGGTGCTGATCGAGTTTGCCGACGTGACGAAGGTCTACGAGGTCGGCACCCAGAAGGTTCACGCTCTGAACGGCGTGTCCGCCTCCATAGAACCGAACGAGTACGTCGCCATCATGGGTCCGTCCGGATCCGGCAAGTCGACGCTCATGAACATGATCGGGTGTCTCGACGTTCCCACGGCGGGTTCCTACCGTCTCAAGGGCGTCGAGGTCGCGTCGCTCGACGACGATGAGCTCGCCGAGATCCGAAGCGCGGAGATCGGGTTCGTCTTCCAGACGTTCAACCTGCTTCCGCGGATGACTGCCTTCCAGAACGTGGAACTCCCGCTCATCTACGCCCGTGGCGACCGCCACGAGCGCGCCGACCGTGTGTGGAAGGTCATGGACGATGTCGGACTTCGCGAGCGCGCGCTGCACCGGCCGAACGAGCTGTCCGGCGGCCAGCGCCAGCGTGTCGCGATCGCCCGCGCGCTCATCAACAACCCATCGATCATCCTTGCGGACGAACCGACCGGCAACCTGGACTCGGCGACCGGCGAGGAGATCATGCAGATCTTCAGGCGGCTCCACGACAACGGCAACACCATCATCCTCGTGACGCACGAGGAGTACATCGCCGAGCACGCCGAGCGGATCATCCGGATCCGTGACGGGCTTATTGCCAGCGACGGACCTTCGCAAGCCGGCGACCAGGCTGTTGGCGGCGGAGCCGGCGACCAAGCTGTTGGCGGCGGAGCCGGCGACAGCCAGGTACAGGCCTAGGGGGGCGCGATGGAGTTTCGCGAGACTCTGCTGTCCGCGCTCAGGACCCTCGGCTCCCACAAGATGCGTTCCGGACTGACGATGCTCGGCATCATCATCGGGAGCTCGTCGCTCGTGGCCGTGATGTCGCTCATCGCCGGGCTGGACCGGAGCGTCGCCGTCCAGTTCCAGTCGATCGGCACGGACATCATTTCCGTCAGCCTCTACCCGTGGGTCCAGACCGGTGACAACGAGGAGTATCGAAACCGTCCGCGCATCACGATGGAGGACTCCAAGGCGGTCGCGTCACTCCCGTCCGTCGGACTGACGGCGCCGAACATCCACACATCGCGTCGTCTGGCGTACCGCGGCGAAAGCATGCGGCGCGTGCACGTCCAGGGCTCGACGGAGGAGTACGAGACGATCGACAACTACCCGGTCGAATCCGGACGGTTCATCACGGCGCTTGACGTTGACCGTCGCAGACAGGTAGCCGTCATCGGCACCGACGTCGTCGACGAGCTCTACGGTCTGAGAGATCCGATCGGCCGGGACATCCACGTCGACGGGAAGCGTTTCAAGGTCATCGGCGTTGTCGAGGAGAAGGGCGACATCTTCGGTGACAGCCAGGACGACCACATCATCATCCCCGTCACGACGTTCCAGAAGGCTTTCGGGACGAGACGTTCGGTGGTCATCGACTGTCAGCCCGCAGACGGCGTGTCAATGGAGCGGACGATCGAGGATATCCGAATGCTCCTCCGCGTGAGGAGGAAGGTCCCGCGGGATGATCCTGACAATTTCGCGATCAACACCCAGGACGATCTTCTGTCCTCCTACAACCAGCTGACAGGCGTGCTCTACTTCGCCATGACGGGTATCGTCGGACTGGCGCTGCTCGAGGGAGGAATCGGAGTGATGAACGTCATGCTCGTCTCAGTCGCCGAGCGAACCAGGGAGATCGGCATCCGCAAGGCGATCGGAGCCCGACGGAGGGACGTCACGCTTCAGTTCCTCGTTGAGGCGGTCATCCTGACGGGGTTTGGCGGCGCCATCGGCATCAGCGCGGGCGCAGGGCTGGCTCTGCTCGTGCGCTCCATCTCGCCGCTTCCGGCGTCCGTCACACCGGCCGCCGTCGGCATCGCCATCGCGTTCTCAGTGATCACCGGTATTGCATTCGGCGTCTACCCGGCACTCCGGGCAGGGCGTCTCCACCCGATCGAGGCTCTGAGCTCGCAATGACCCAGACACCGCACAAGAGACAGCTGGTCTACCCGAACCGATTCCTCGCGAGCGTGATCGAGGCGTTCCGGGCCATCGGCGCGAACCGGACGCGGTCGCTCCTGACATCGCTCGGCATCCTGATCGGTGTGATGAACGTCGTGGCGATGGTCTCGCTCATCTCGGGGGTCAACGAGAGCATCTTCGACCTGTTCCGGTCGATGGGAACGAACTCGTTCACCGTCACGAAGATGCCCGCCGGGAATGTCTCGTACGCGGACTATCTCGAGATGAGGAGCCGTCCCGACTTCACCTACGAGGACGCCGAGGCGCTCGCCGAGCAGTGTCCGTCGGTCGCCGCGGTCTCGCCGCAGACCTTCGTGTTCAGGAAGCTCCACCGGGGTTCCGAGTCGACGAACGACATCGTCGTGATGGGTGTCACGCCCGAGTATCAGTACGTCACCGACGCCGACATCGGCGACGGGAGATTCTTCGCGTGGCCCGAGGCGGACCGGAAGCGACAGGTTATCGTGCTCGGACACCCGATCAAGGAGCGGCTGTTCGGCGCCAGGGATCCCGTGGGTCGTGATGTGTTCGTCGGGAACAGGAAGTTCCGGGTGGTCGGAGTCATGGAGCCGATGGGCGAGCTCTTCGGTCAGAGTCTCGACGAGTATGTCATCATCCCGTACAAGACCGTCAGCAAGCTCTACGGTTCGCGACTGACATCGCGTCTGAGCGTGAAGGCCACGAGTCCCGACGAGATCGACGACGCGATCGCGCAGGTGGAGCGCGTTCTCAGGGTGCGTCGGGGCGTCAAGGCCGACGACCCCAATAACTTCGAGATCATCACACAGTCCCAGCTCGTTGAGATGTACGAGAACTTGACGAATGTGACGTGGATCGTCATGATTGGAGTGTCGGCCATCGCTCTCGTTGTCGGCGGCGTCGGCATCATGAACATCATGATGGTGTCGGTGACCGAGCGGACGAGGGAGATCGGCATCCGCAAGGCGGTCGGCGCGCGCTCGCGCGACGTCCTCTGGCAGTTCCTCGTGGAGTCCGCCGTGCTCTCAGGAATCGGTGGTCTTCTGGGGATGGGGGCGGCGATGGGCATTACCAAGCTGATCTCCTCCGTGACGCCGATCCCGGCCGTCATCGAGCTGTGGTCGGTCGTGCTCGCGCTCGGCGTGTCTGTGACCGTGGGTATCTTCTTCGGTCTCTATCCCGCCTCGAAGGCCGCGCGTCTCGATCCGATCGAGTCTCTCCGCTACGAGTAGTCCGCGGGCTCGCCCCCCGCTTCACCCGAAAAGGGGGTTGGATGCGTATCCTCACGCATGACCGGCGTCCCCCGCGTCAGTCCCGCACACCCAGTGTCACGAGACCTCTTCTCGTCATCGCGGCCGTCACGCTGCTGTCGACGGTCTGCATGGCGCAGTGGACGCCATACGGAACCGCTCCGTCGAGCTTCGGGAACCTGCGTTTCATGGTCGACGTCGCCGCCGTCCCGACCGTTCAGGACGGGAGCACCGTCGAGATCAGCTACAGCGTGACGTACGACGAGCTTCCGTTCATCCGTCACGAGGGTCGCTATCGGGCTCGCTTCGAGGTGACCGCCGTGCTGTATGACCGGGACGGCCAGCAGGTCGCTGGAGATACGTGGCCGCGCGCCGTCGTGCTCGACTCGTACGATGACACCAACTCCCGCAAGCTCGCGGCGCGCGAGGTCCTGCGTGTCGATGTCCCCGAGGGGCGGTACCGTCTCAAAGTGGAGCTCCGGAGTCTCGACTCGCGCGCGGTGGGATACGTCGAGCGGACGATCGAGGTCGCATCGCTCGCGCCCGGGCAGCTCCTGCTCGGCACGCTCGAGTTCGAGCGCGTGGAGACCGACTCACGGACCGGCGAGGAACGTTTCGTGCCGAACCCGTCACGTCAGTACGGGCAGGAGAACCCGCTCGTGCGAGTCATCGTTCCCACATACGCCGACAGCGGGTCGTCGTACCAGATGGACATCAGAGTGGAGACGGTCGGGGGGGAGACGCAGCTCGAGCTCAGCGACTCGCTCGTTCAGAGGGGGTGGTACACCGAGCAGTCGCAGGAGTTCTCCGTGCTCGACCTCGAGGTCGGCGATTACATCCTCCGCACGGTCGCTCGTCCACCCGCGGGCGGCACCGCCGAGACCGAGGCGCGATTCCGCGTGCTCACCTCGCCCCGGAGCTGGGGCGAGGACTTCGGGAAGATGATGAGCCAGATCAGCTACATCGCGAGCCGGAGGGACCTCGAGGAACTCGAGAGCGCTTCGGAGGAGGAGCGCGACGAGGCCTGGGAGCGGTTCTGGAAGAAGCACGATCCGGATCCCGTGACCGAGGACAATCCCTTCCGCGATGAGTTCCTCAGACGGTTGGGATACGTCAATATCAGGTTCCGCACGATCCTCGAAGGCTGGCAGACCGACATGGGGCGGATCTACATTCAGCACGGCGAGCCCGACGATGTGGAGAGTCATCCGAGCGGCTCGCAGCCGTACGCGTGGGAGGTCTGGTACTACTACGGAGACCACACGCGGTACATGTTCATGGACCGTCACGGGTTCGGTGACTACGTGCTGGTCGAGACTACACGGATCTGACGAGGGGTTCCGATGGCTCCGGCGACAGAGCGGAAGAAGATGATCGTCACGGGCCGCATCCGGACGATGGCGCGGCCGGACGATCTCGCGGACTGGATGCTCGTCGAGAGCGGCGCGATCAGCGCGGTCGGGAGCGGCCCCGCCCCGGCGCACGCCGACGGGGTCGAGCTGCTGGATCTGGGTGACGACACGGTCCTTCCGGCGCTGGTGGACTGCCACGTCCACTTCCTGGAGACGGGGTTGCTGGATCTTGACGTCGACCTGTCCGGGAGCTCGTGTTTCGAGGAGGTGCTCTCGCTCGTCGCCGACGGAGCGCGGGATGTCACGGGCTCGATGCTCCGCGCGCACTCGTTCGATCCCGATCTTCTCCCGGACGGGCGGTATCCGACCGTGCAGGAGCTCGACGCGATCTCGACGGACCTTCCCATCATCATCCGCAGGCGCGACGGGCACTCGAGCATTCTCAACACCAGAGCGATGGAGACCCTCAGGATCGACGGCGGCATCGACGGTGTCGAGGTCGATGCCGAGGGCTGTCCGACCGGCGTCATGCGCCAGGACGCCAATACGTTCGCGTCGAGGCGCTCGCGCGATGCGTTGACCCGCGAGGAAGTGGTCAGATGCTTCCACGAGGCCGCGCGGCAGGCGGCCTCGCGCGGCATCGGTGTCGTCCACACGCTCGTCGGCAGCCGTGATCCCGACAACCGCGATCTCGAGGTCCTCCTTGAGACCGCCGCCGACCTTCCCATCGAGATCGTACCGTTCGCGCAGATGGAGGACGTGGACCGCGTCGTCTCACTGGGGCTGCCGCGGATCGGCGGGTGTCTGCTGCTCGATGGGTCGTTCAGCTCGGGCACGGCGGCGCTCTCGGAACCGTACGCCGACAGGCCGGGGAACGGCGTGCTCTACTACGAGGATGACCATCTCACCGGTTTCTTCCGTCGCGCTCACGAACGGGGACTGCAGCTGTCCGTCCACGCGCTCGGGGAGCGCGCGATCGGACAGGCGCTCCGGTGCTATCGCGCGGCGTGCGGGGGCGAGTGTCGTGACGCCCGTCATCGCATCGAGCACTGCGAGCTTCCGTCCGTCGCCCACATCAGTGAGATGCTCAGCCTCGGCGTGGTCGCGTGCGTGCAGCCGACGTTCGAGCTCTTCTGGGGCGACCCCGGCGGGATGATCGAGAAGCGCCTTGGGACGGCGAGAGCGGCGCGCACGAACCCGTTCCGCACGTACCTCGAGGCCGGCGTGCGACTGGCCGGCGGCTCCGACTCCTACGTGACGCCGATGGACTCCCTGCTTGGCATCCACGCGGCCGTCAATCGGCCGAACGCGGCCGAACGCATCAGCGTCTACGACGCGGTCTCACTCTTCACGCGAAACGCGGCGTGGATCTCATTCGACGATGCCAGGCGGGGTACGCTTGAGGTTGGGAGAGAGGCCAGCTTCTGTGTGCTCGACGCCGATCCGTTCGAGGTGGAGCCCGAGCGGATCCGCGACATCCGATCGAGAAGGCTCTTCAGAGCGGGTGTGGAGATCACTCCCCGGCACTGAGAACCGTCCCGACAGAGTCACTTCCTGCAGAGTCACTTCCTGATGAGGAGTCCGTGCGCGGTCTCAAGCGCCGCGCGGCCCTCCTCGGCCGGTACGACGATCTTCACTGAACGACCCCCGGACACAGCTGCGATGATCTCGATGCCGCTCTCGCGGAGCGTCGAGGTGATGCGCTGGAGCGTGGCGGGGGAGCCCGCTTCTCGTCCGACGATGCAGAGGGCCGCGCAGCTCCGGGCCGCGCTTCGCGCGGCTTGGCCGTCGGCTGCACTTCGTGCAGCTTGGCCGGTGCTGTGCACCGGCAGTTCAACGGTCTCTCCATCGTTGTCGGGTGGGGCGTGGATGATGGCCGTGAGGCCGTCGCACGTGAGGATGGTCAGGACCGTGTCGATCCGCTCCGACGCGAGCCCGCTGCAGACGTTCGCCCGGCCGTCGGTGGGACAGTCGATGGCGAGGAGTCCTTCGAGAAGTGAGAGACCGACGATCGCCGGTTCCGCGTGGGTCGGTTCCTCGAGGACGATGGTTCCCGGCGCGGTCCCGTTACTCCTCGCGACGTGAAGCCGGATGCCGGCGCGTTCTGCGAAGCGGACCGCCTCTTCCTTCATGATCCGCGCGCCGAATCTCGCAAGCTCCGCCATGTCCTCCCAGGCTATCTCTGCGATGCGTCCGGCGTCGGGGACGACCCTCGGATCCGCCGTGTGCACGGCGTCGACGTCGGTGAGGATCTCACACCGGTCGGCCTGAAGCGCCGCCGCGAGCGCGACGGCGGTCGTGTCGGAGCCGCCGCGGCCGAGCGTTGTGACCTCCTTCTCGACGCTGACTCCCTGGAATCCGCCGACGACCACGACATTGCCCTTCTCGAGTTCGCTGACGACGCGGTGCGGCCGGACCTCGAGGATGCGGGCATCGGTGTGCCGCGTGTCGGTGATGATGCCGACCTGGCTTCCGGTGAACGACACGGCGGGTGTGCCGATGCCGTTGAGCGCGATGGCGAGGAGTGACATCGAGATGCGCTCGCCGGCGGTGATGAGCATGTCGAGCTCACGCTGCGCGGGGTCCGGCGTGAAGCGGCGGGCCTCATCGAGCAGCCCGTCGGTCGTGCTGCCCATCGCGGAGACGACGACCACGACGTCGTGACCCTCATCCCGGAGGGCCGTGACGCGGCGCGCGACGGTCAGGAGCTTCTCGTGGTCCTGGACCGACGTGCCACCATACTTCTGGACGATGATCGACAAGTGGCCTCCGGGCTTTGCTGGTGGATCATGCTCCGGTCCGCGCCGTCGCATCCCGGCGCCGGCGACACACATCATCTACCACACACGCGTGCCGGTGGTCAACGGACGGCTGTTGGGCGGGGGTTCTTCGGGCTTGAGGAGGGCGGTCGCAGGTGGTTCGGTTGACACCGCGCCCGCGCCAACGTAGGCTGGCATCGTTCGATCTCCCACACAGAAATCCGCACGATGACCGGGCCGCGTGCCCGCAACAGATGAGGACGATGAGCCATGAAGAACACGTTTGACATCACGGTGCTCGGCGGCGGACCCGGAGGCTACGTTGCCGCTATTCGGGGCGCGCAGCTTGGACGGAGCGTGGCGCTCGTCGAGCGCGGCGCGGTCGGCGGCGTCTGCCTCAACGAGGGATGCATCCCGACGAAGTCGCTTCTCGCGAGCGCGGAGGTCCTGGAGCTGGCCAGGCGGTCCACCGAATTCGGTGTGAAGGTGGGGGCGGTCGAGCCGGATGTTCCGGCGATGTTCGACCGCAAGGACGCGGTCGTCTCCAGGCTCAGAGGCGGTGTCGAGAAGCTGCTGGAGAAGCGCGGTGTTGAGGTCATCAGGGGAGACGGTGAACTCCTGGAACCCGGTGCGCTGCGCGTGACCGGCGAGGACGGCGAACGCGTGATCGCGTCCGATTCGGTCATTCTCGCGACGGGATCATCGCCCATCGTTCCCCCGGGTTTCCCGTGCGACGGTCTTCGCGTCATCACCAGCCGCGAGGCGCTCGAGCTGAGGGAGCTTCCGGCGACGATGCTCATCATCGGGACCGGCGCGGTGGGGTGTGAGTTCGCCGGGCTGTTCTCGGGGCTCGGTGTCGACGTCACGCTCGTCGAGATGCTTCCAGACATTCTGCCGGGCGAGGACGTCTCCGCGGTCCGGCTTCTCAAGTCCGCGTTCAAGCGTTCCGGCGTGAAGGTCCGGACGAAGGCCCGGGTCGAGGGGCTCGAGATCGTCGGGGACGGCGTGCGCGCGTCGCTGGCGGGCGACGAGACGGTCGAAGCCGAGACAGCCCTGCTCGCGATCGGGCGACGACCGGCGATCGGCGCTCCATGGATCGATGCGTGCGGGATCGAAACGGTCGACGGGGCGGTTCGGGTCAACGACCGGATGGAGACGAGCGTGGACGGTGTCTACGCTATCGGCGATCTTGTCGGTGGCTGGCTGCTCGCGCACGTGGCCTCTCACGAGGGGATCGTGGCCGCCACGGTCGCCGCGGGCGGTGAGGCCAGGATGGACTACCGGGCGGTCCCGAGGTGCACCTTCACGCGACCTGAGATCGCGAGCGTCGGGATCACGGAGACCGAGGCGGGTGAGAAGGGGATCGAACTCGACTCCGGGCGGTTTCCGTTCGCGGCCTCGGGGAAGGCGCTGGCCGGCGGTGACGCGACCGGCTTCGTCAAGGTCTTCGCGGAGAAGGGGACCGGTGTCGTGCTTGGCGGGGTGATCGTGGGGCCGCACGCGAGCGACCTCATCCACGAGATCGGCATGGCGGTGACGGCGCGGCTCACGGTCGACGACATCGCCGGCGTCATTCACGCGCACCCGACGCTCAGCGAGTCGGTCATGGAGGCCGCCGAGGCGGCTCATGGGAAGGCCATCCACTCGCTGTAGCGGGAGTCGGCGCGCCCGGCCGTCCGGCTCTGAAACTCCGGATCGACTCCGACACATCTGGTCAGCACCGGCACATCGAACATCGGCGCATCGGATGAACAGAAGAGCGGGCCCGTCCGCCGGACGGGCCCGCTCCTGTTCTTATGGTTGGTCTGTTCCGCTCCGGTCGATCTGCCGCTCTACTCCACGCACCCGCGCTCGGCCAGCGAGCGGGTTCTGTCCTCCAGCGTGTAGAGTCTGACCGGGACGTACATCAGCGGGTCGAGTCTCGCCCGCTGCGTGCATGCGCTGTAGAGCTGCCCGGCTATCGCACCGCTGCTCTCCTTGAGCAGAACGTTCTCCATCACGAGTGTCGCGTCGGCAGGCACGAACCAGAGATCGACCGTCACGTCCTGTCCGTAGTCCAGGAGTTCGACGAACTCGTAGGTCCCGTCCGGCGCGGTCGCGGTCTCGGCGAGCAGGAGGCCGCCGACGTACAGCTTGACGGTCACGTTGTCGATGGGCTGCCCTTCGCGGTCCATGACGACTCCGTCGATCGCGGTCTCGCTGCTCCCGGAGAAGCCGGTGTTGGCGATGAGGCGTCCGCTGCCCGTGGAAGGCGTCGTCGAAGGCGTGCCACCAGGGCCGACCGCGAGGGCCGAGCCGCTCACCATCACCAGGAGAACCACCATCGAGAGTCCGATCCAGCGGCTCATGGTATCCACCTTTCTCTCAGTTCGGGGACGATGTCTCACACCTCGAACCGTAGCAAGGGGGCCGGCGCGTGTCAACGCCAAAGCCGCGGCGCCGGTGGTACGGGTGCGGCCGAGGTGCTATACTGCGCGACATGGATCGGATCCCCCGCAATCGACGATGGTGTGGATACTCGCTGCCCGTGTGGTTGGCCGCGTGTCTTCTTCTTGCCGCGCTCACGCCGCAGGTCGCGGATGCCGTCGGGAGCGTCAGCACGGTCGCGCCGAGACCGCTCGGCATGGGAGGCGCGTTCCTGGCCGTCGAGGACGAGCTGGCAGCGGTGGCGTGGAATCCCGCGGCGTTGTCGCCTCCCCGGTGCAGGCGCGGATGGAACGTCAGGGTCCACGCGAACATCCTCGGCGGGCCCGCCATCGTCAGGGAGACCGGTCTTCTGACCGGCGTGCACACCGATCCGTTCCGCGATCTTCCCGGTGGGGAGAAGCTGGTCTTCGCCGTGGGGAGTCTCGTGAAGTCCGTCAGCCTCCGCCGCGGCCAGCTCACCATCGGCGCGCTGATGCTCGAAGAGCAGCTGGACCCGCAGGGACTCGTCGAATCGCAGGGGCTGGCCGATCCGGCCTATCTTCTCGAGGCGCACTACAGCGGCCTGGCCGTGGCGTTCGAGCTGGCGCCGACGGTGTCGATCGGCATCAGTCAGATGGTCTACGCCGGTGTCGATGCGTCGGGTGAGCGCAGGTACGGCGGCGGGCGTATCTACGGGGCCATTCTGAGGCCCAACGACGTTGTGGTCGTCGGCTTCACATACTTCGATGTTTCACAGAACTTCCGGGACTACCGCCGCGGGCTCGAGGGGTTGGCCCCGCGGACGATGAACGCCGGCATCTCGTTCCGGCCGGTCCCGTCCGTCCTGCTGTCGTTCGACCTCAGGGACATGGCCGAGCTGCACTCCGACACGTCCCTGGAACCGCGGGTCGGAGCGGAGTGGAACCTCTGGGGCCGCGCGGCGGTCCGAGCCGGCGCGTTTCGTGAGGATGAAGATGATGGGGGATCCACCGTCCTATCTCTGGGCGCAGGCGCCATCCCCATGATCGGGTGCTTCCGCAGGGGAGAGGCGCTCAGAAGTGACGGCTTCGTGCTCAACTACGCCGTCCTGCTCAGCGAGGACAGCGGTCCGCGTCACCTGATCTCCGCGCTCCTGCACTTCTAGCGGCCCTTTCCGCTTGACACACGGGGCCAAAGACGATGTATCCTCTTGCGGAACGGCCCCTTGCGGGGGCGGTCCAGTCTCTGCATACACCGGAGGACGCATGCTCAGAAGCATCTCGTTCACCACTTTCGCGGCCGTCGCCTGTGTGGCGGTCCTCATCCCGGCGACCGCGCCGGCGGCTGCACTGTCCGGGCTCGGCGTCGTGCCGAACCCGTTCTCGCCGAACGGCGACGGGACCTACGATCAGACCGCCGTTCGATACGAGCTGTCGGCGTACTCCGATGTCGAGGTCACGGTCGTCGATTCCACTATGTCTGAGGTCATCCAACTCTGGGCCGACTGGGCCGATTCCGGTGCTCACGTGCACTGGTGGGACGGGACGGCGGATGCGAGGGCGGTGCCGGATGGCGTCTACACGGTCATCGTCCGGGCACACCCGGTCGGAGAGGACTGGGAGGAGTCGAGCGTCACGGTGACCGTCGACACGGCGCCGATCGACATCTCGGAGCTCTCGGCCGTACCGAACCTCTTCACACCGGACGGCGACGGGATCGCCGACAGCACGTTCCTGACGGTCCGCACGACCGATGGTGCGGGGACGGGAACCGCCTCGGTTGACATCCTTGACGCGGACGAGGAGGTTGTCCGCGCTCTGTACACGGGAGCCGGGGCCGAGTCCATCGGTGTCTGGTGGAACGGCCTGGACGACGATGCCGCGGCTGTTGACGACGGGAGCTTCTGGGTTCTTGTGCAGACGCTCGACGCCGCCGGGAACACCGACGAGGATCAGATCCTGGTCGACCTCGATCTCGACCCGCCGAGCGTCGGGATCGACTACCCCGATACGCTGACCGAGTTCCGCGTCGACAGCACGAGCGCGGTCCTCGCGGGTTGGGCCTACGACCGGTCCGGGATCAGCGCCATCGAGATCGCGTTCGGCGACGGTGACTGGATCGACGTCGTCTTCTCGGGAGACGATACGGTGCGCTGGGAGTACGCGGTCAACTGCTCCGTGTGCATCCCCGATTCGCTCGACGAGTCGCACATCGTCTACTACCGGGCGCACGACGGTGTCGTGACGGCCGACGGCGAGGGGCACTACAACGGAAACGGAACGTCGACGCCTCAGTTCGACCTCATCTACGATGTGGCCGGACCGAAGCACGTCGCGAGCGAGGTGGACGACGACGACAACGTCTACTACCCGGGCGAGACGATCACGATCAGCACGGAGTGGGACGACGGCGGATACGATCTCACCGCGGACTTCAGTGACGTCGACAGCGAGTACGACGCCGAAGACGTGAGCGTATCCGGAGGGACCGCCGGCACGTACACGGTGACGTATCCGATCTCGTCGCAGGCGCTGGCCCCCGTGTCGAGCGCCGACGTCGAGATCTCGGCGACCGACGCCTTCGGCCGTTCGGAGACGGACGCTTCGGTCTCGGTCAGCATTGCCGTGAGCACGGGCGGGCCCACGGGGCTCGCGCTGGACAGGAACTGGTTCGACCCGACGGCGGGAGAGATGCTCGAGATCAGCCTGGGCCAATACGAGGGCGCGGTCTCGGTGGATCTCTATTCGCTCGGCGGGGCTCTGGTGAGGAGCCTTGAGCTGGAAAGCGCGTCGTCGGTGAACTGGGACGGAAGAAACGAGGATGGAGATTACGTCGCGAGCGGCGTCTACTTCGTGCGGATCGAGACCGACGAGGGTGATGCAGTGCGCAAGGTGGCCGTCGTCAAGTAGGCGGGGCCGGGAGGTTCTTCCATGATGTCGAAGAGGTTCGTCAGCCTGATCGTACTTGCCGTCTGCCTCTGTCCCGCCGTCGCGGCGGCGCAGGGCACGTCCGGCTCTCAGTTCCTCGGCATCGGCATGGGTGCGAGGGCGATGGGGATGGGTGGAGCGTCCGTGTCGGTTGTCAATGACGGCTCGTCGCTCTACTGGAACCCAGCCGGTCTTGCGGGCATGACGTCGCGGAGCGCGTCGATATCGCACGTCTCGTGGCTGGATGACGCCAGCTACCAGTATGCGACGTTCGTCTCGCCGCTGGGATCATCGTACGTCGGGCTCGCGCTCGAGCAGGGAGGGATCGACTGGGACAACACCGGGACCGGATCGTTCGAGGCGAGCGACTTCTCGGGTGCCGCCGCGTACGCGCGCAGGGTGCGGCCGAACCTCGACGTCGGTGCCGGTCTCAAGTTCATCTCGAGCTCTCTCGGGGACGAAGGGGCATCGGCGTTCGCCCTGGACCTCGGCGTGAACTACCGACTCAGCCAGGCGGCGATGGTCGGCGCATCGGTGCGGAACCTCGGATCGGCCATGAGCTACGTCGATGAGAGCGACCCGCTCCCGGCGACGCTGGTCGCGGGAGCCTCGTATCGGTTCGACCACGTGTTGCTGGCGCTCGATGTCGAGAAGGTCAACGATCTGCAGGCCGCGACCCGCCTCGGCGTGGAGTATTCGCCGGTTCGGTACGTGGCTCTTCGTGCCGGCGCGATCCTCGAGGGTGACTCGGCGTTCTCACCGGTCACCGGAGGCGTCGGATTCAACTGGGACGATCGGTGGGCGCTCGACTACGCGTACCGCCCGTCCGATCTCGGCGGGGCACACTGGCTCGCGCTCTCCGCCGGGTTTGGCGGCGCCGTTGCCGCGCCTGCGCCTCAGGCGCACGTCGTCGACGGCGGGGGGACAGGCCTGCGCGAAGTTGCGGTCCCGGTCTCGAACATCACGATGCTCGGAGAACTCGTCCGCGAACTGGGTCGCGAGGCCTTCGCGAAGATGGGCGTGCCCGAGGGGGCGGAGGTTCACATCCGGCAGGTCGAGTCGCACGACGCCAACTGGCTCGTGCAGTCTATCTTCCTCGAAGAACTGACGGAACGTGGCCACACCGTGAAGACGGGTTCGATGCCGGGCGGCGCGATGGCCGGTGGCGACGCCGTGCCGGGCGGGGGCGTTGCTCACGGCGCCTTCGAGATCGCCTATCGGATCGTCTCCTGTGACGTGACGTATCCACGGGCCTGGCGCGAGTGGCTCGTCGGTTCGAGAAAGGTGGAGCGCCGAGCGGCTGCCGACATCCACTTCCAGCTTCTGGACAGAGACAGGTCGATCGTGTGGGCCGGCAGCGAGCACCGCGAACGCCGCGACATCGTCCCGGGTTCGCGCGTTCCAGACCTCGGCACGCCGGGTCAGGCGTTCACCAATCCGGAGATCGAAGCCGGCGGTTGGGACAAGGTCATCGAGCCGGTCGTTGTCGCCGGTATCGTCGGCGGCCTGATCTACCTGTTCTATACGAGCAAGTCTTCTGAGTAGCCTGGGATGGCGGGGAAACATGATGCGAATCCTGAGGAGAGATCTCGCGCGGGTCGTTGCCGCGTGTGTGCTGACCGCGGTCGTCGGGTGCTCGCCGATCCCTGAGTTCGGTGAGGCCCCCATTACCGATGTCTACGACGTGGGTGTGGACGCCGCCGGGCGCGGCGATTACATGGTGGCTATCGAGGCGTTCAAGCGCATAACGAATCAGTGGCCGCTGGATGATCTCGCGGACGACGCCCTGGTGGGGTTGGCGGACGCCTATCGCGAGGTCGGTGACTACGCTCTCGCCGAGGCGGAGTACCTGCGACTCATGGTGGACTACTCGAGGTCTCCGCTCGTCGCCGACGCCGAGTACAAGCTCGGGCTGGTCTATCTCGCGCAGTCGCGTCCTTCGGCGCTCGACCAGGCGATCACGCACGACGCGATCGACCAGTTCAATCGATTCCTCGCGCGATACCCCGATAGCGATCTAGCGGATGATGCGCGGCGCCACATCGTGGAACTCCGCGGTCGTCTCGCCGAGAAGCAGATGTCGTCCGCAGAGCTCTACATGACGCTCGGGAATCCATCCGCGGCGCGCGTCTACTACGAGGCCGTGGTGGCCGACTACTCCGACACGCCGGTTGCGGCGAAGGCTCTTCTGGGAATCGTGAGATCGTATCTCGCCTCCGGCGACACTGCCGGCGCGACGGAAGCGCTCGGGCGCCTCGAGGAGTCTCATCCGGGGTCCGGGGAGGCTGCCGAGGCTGCTGCCGAGATCGCCGCGGCGGAGGTTCGTCCGGAGGGCTAGCCGACTCGAGTGGCGGCCGATGCCGCCCCGTGTGGCGACCGACCCTGACAGGGAGCGCACCACGTGTCCACTGGGCTGATCGGAGGCACGTTCGATCCCATCCATATCGCCCACCTTTTCATGGCTGAGGAGGCGCTGGAGCAGTGCGCCCTCGACCGGGTGCTGTTCGTTCCCGCGCCGCGGCCGCCTCACAAGGACGAGAACGATCTGAGCCCGTTTGCGGACCGTCTCGCGATGGTCCGTCTCGCCGTCACCGACAACCCCCGACTGGATGTCACGGACATCGAGGCGCGCCGCGAGGGCGCGTCCTACACGATCGAGACCGTCCGCGCGATCCGTTCGGAGATCGGGGACAGCGAGCCCGTCTCGCTCATCATCGGCGGTGACAGTCTCGTGCAGTTCCGCACATGGAAGGACCCGGAACGGCTTCTCAGCGAGGTCGAACTGATCGTGGCGAGACGCCCAGGGTCACGCGACGAGACGGTCGATGCGGGTGTCAGGGACAACGCTCGATTCCTCGACATGCCGCTCCTCGGCATCTCAAGCACCGACATCCGCGACCGCGCCCGCGAAGGCCGCTCCATCCGATACCTCGTGCCGGAGACGGTGCGGTCCTACATCTCGGAGAAGAGCCTCTACTCATGACCCCAGAGTCCGTCAAGGGACGGAGCGCTCCCCTCATCTGCCTCGTCGACGGGACCGCTCTGATCTTCAGGTCGTACTACGCCTTCATCCGGAACCCCCTCGTGAACTCGAAGGGGGTGAACACGAGCGCCGTGTTCGGTGTCGCCGACAAGCTGCTCGACCTGAGCGAGCGGTTCGAACCGGCGTACATGGTGGTCGCATTCGACACGCCCGAACCCACGTTCCGGCACGAAACGTACGAGGACTACAAGGCCACTCGGGACGAGGCGCCGGATGAGATGATCGACCAGATCCCGCTCATCCACGACGTCGTTGACGCGCTCGGACTGACGAGGATCGAACTGCCCGGCTACGAGGCCGACGACGTCATCGGCACGATCGCGGAGCGCGCGAAGAAGGACGGGTGCCGCGTCGTGATCGTTTCCAGCGACAAGGACTTCTATCAGCTCGTCGGAGACAAGGTCACGCTCTTCGACCCGTGGAAGCGGGTCGAGTATGATCCGGCCGGCGTCGAGGAGGTCTTCGGTGTCGAGCCCTCGCGCGTCATCGATGTGCTGGGTCTCATGGGGGACTCATCGGACAACGTGCCCGGGGTACCCGGCATCGGGAAGAAGACGGCGACGGCGCTCGTCACCGAGTTCGGCGATCTCGAGACGGTGCTCGCAAGCGTCGATAAGATCTCCGGGAAGAAGCGCAAGGAGAACCTCACCGAGTTTGCCGACCAGGCGCGGGAGAGTCTCGAACTCGTGACGATCTGTCGCGACGCGCCCGTCATCGGGAAGCTCGAGGACTTCGCATCCGGTCCCATCGACCACGAGCGAGTCACCGAGCTCTTCGCCGACCTCGAACTCCCCTCGCTCATGAGGCGGCTCCCGGCCCCTGAGACGTGCATCGAGGGGCTCGACTACCGGCTCGTCACGACGCTCAAGGACCTCGATGCGGTCGTGCGGAGACTCCGGAGTTCGGGCGGGTTCGCGGTTGACCTCGAGACAACGTCGCTTGAGCCCGTCGACGCGGAGATCGTCGGGATCGCGCTTTCGTGGGAGCCTGAGACCGCCTGCTATGTTCCGATCGGCGAGGGGCGAGGACGGCTCGATTGCGGCAAGGCGCTGGCGCGACTGCGTCCCGTGCTTGAGGACGAGGCCGTGCCCAAGTTCGGGCAGAACCTCAAGTACGACCTCGAGGTGCTCGCCGTCCACGACGTCGCGCTCGCCGGGATCGGTTTCGACACGATGATCGCGTCGTATCTGCTCGAACCGGGCAGGCGACAGCACAACATCGCGGCGATCGCTCTCGAGCATCTCGGCCGGACGGTGACGTCGATCGAGGAACTCATCGGGAAGGGCAGCGAGCAGCTGTCGTTCGCCGAGGTCGAGATCGAAGCGGCTCGCGACTACTCGTGCGAGGACGCGGAGATCGCCTACGCGCTGACACAGGCGCTCGCGCCTCAGATCGAAGAGAACGGCCTCGGCGCTCTCATGCGCGAGGTCGAGCTCCCGTTGATCCCCGTGCTCGCTCGGATGGAACTCGCCGGCGTCGCGCTCGACACGGCCATGCTCGATCGCCTCTCCGATGAGTTCGGTACAGAGATCGGCGCGGTCCAGCGGAAGGTCTGGGATCTCGCCGGTCTCGAGTTCAACATCGATTCGCCGAAGCAGGTCAGCGAGGTGCTCTTTGAACGGCTCGGGCTCAAGAAGGGGCGTCGGACGAAGACCGGGTACTCGACGGACAACTCCGTGCTCACCAGGCTTCAGCACGATCACGAGGCGGCCGCGCTCATCCTCGAGTATCGGCAGTTGATGAAGCTCAAATCCGGCTACCTCGATGCGCTCCCGAGGCTTGTCAACGCGACGACGGGGCGCGTCCACACATCGTTCAACCAGGCGGTGGCCGCGACGGGACGACTGTCGAGCAGCAACCCGAACCTCCAGAACATCCCGACGCGGACCGAACTCGGCCGCGAGATCCGCAAGGCATTCATTGCGGAGGACGGGAAGCTGCTGGTTTCGGCCGACTACTCGCAGATCGAGCTCCGGATCATGGCGCACCTCTCCGGAGATGAGAACCTGCGTGAGGCGTTCGAGCAGGGGAAGGACTTCCACCGCGCGACGGCCGCGCTCATCTTCGGCAAGACCGAGGATGAGGTGAGCGCGCCCGAGCGCGACTGGGCGAAGACCGTCAACTTCGGGATCATGTACGGCATGAGTCCGTTCGGTCTCGCCAGACAGCTCGGGATCAGCAACGAAGAGGCGGCCGAGTTCATCGACCGCTACTTCGAGCAGTACCCGTCCGTCCGCCAGTACACCGACCGCACCATCGCCGAGGCCACCGAGACCGGGTGTGTCGCGACGCTTCTCGGCCGGCGGCGGCAGATCACGGGCATCGAGTCGGAGAACGGGCGTATCCGGAGCATGGCGGAGCGCACGGCCGTCAACACACCGATCCAGGGAAGCGCAGCTGACCTCATCAAGGTCGCGATGATCGGTCTGGACGACCGCCTCGAGCGCGAGGGCATCCCGGCGCAGATGCTCCTCCAGGTCCACGACGAGCTCGTTCTCGAGGTCGACGCTTCGGCCGCGGACGACGCGGAGGCCGCGGTCCGCGAAGAGATGGAGTCGCCGGCGGGGTTCGAGCTGTCTGTCCCGATCTCAGTCAATGTCGCGCAGGGCAGGAGCTGGTTCGACGTCCACTAGCCCCGCGCGGGCACGGCGCATCGCGTGGCACGGAGCACCGCATGGATACGGTGCAGGGCACTGGAGGGTGATGTGTACAGGGTCGGTCTGACAGGAGGCATCGCGTCGGGCAAGAGCACGGTCTCGAGCGTCCTCTCGGAGCGCGGCGCGGTGGTGATCGAGGCCGACGTCGTTGCCCGAACGCTCGTCGAACCCGGGAGCCCGCTTCTGGCGGAACTCGCTGTCGAGTTCGGTGCGGACGTGCTCCGGGATGACGGCGCGCTCGACCGGGCGGCGCTCGGACGCATCGCGTTCGCTTCCGAAGAGCGGCTCGCCCGCCTCAACGAGATGACGCATCCGCCGCTCGTGGCGAGGTTGATCGCGCTCGTCGAAGACGCGGAGCGGGAAGCGGCGGGGACAGGTGGTGTGCTCGTCGTCGACGCGGCCCTGCTCGCGGAATGGGACATCCTCGACCTCTTCGATACCATCGTCGTGGTCGACGCGCCCATCGAAGAGCGGATCGAGCGGCTCGTGGCGAACGGTCTGTCCGAGGAGAACGCGCGCGAGCGGATGGCGGCGCAGCTGCCGCCCGCGGAGCTCAGAACGCGGGCCGATGTCGTCATCGACAACGACGGGACGCTCGATGACCTCCGCCGGCGGGCGAACCAGCTCGCGCGGCGGCTGCTCAGCGAGAGCGAACGCGGGACCGACACCGGGAACTGATCACGACCAATCACAACGAAAGGCGAGACCGATGGCCAGCGAGATGCTGAAGGAGCTCGAGAGGATGCAGAAACGCCTCGACGAGCTCGCGGTGTACCTTTGACCTTCCTGCGAAACGCGAGGAGCGTGAGCAGCTCGAGGCGCTGACGGCGCGGCCGGATTTCTGGGACAACCCTGACAACGCGCGCGACGTCGCCGGGAAGATCGCGGGGCTCAAGGCGTGGATCGGGCCGATCGAGGGGCTCGGTGAACAGATCGACGAGACACGGGTCCTTGTGGAGATGGCGGAGGAGGAGGGGGGCGAGGCCGCGACGGAGGCGGAGTCGGAGCTCGCGCGCCTCGAGGAGGAGCTTCGGGGTCTTGAGCTCAGGAAGATGCTCTCGGGCAAGGACGACGAGAGGAACGCGATCGTTTCCGTTCATCCCGGAGCCGGCGGGGCTGATTCGCAGGACTGGGCGGGGATGCTCTTCCGCATGTACACCGCGTGGGCCGAGCGCCGCGGATTCGAGGTCGAGACCATCGACGTCCAGACCGCCGACGAGGCCGGCATCAAGAGCGGAACGGCCATCGTCCGCGGACCGTACGCGTACGGGTACCTCCGCGCGGAGATCGGCGTTCACCGGCTCGTCCGGCTCTCACCGTTCGACGCGGCACACCGGCGGCACACCTCCTTCGCCTCGATGGCGGCCTACCCCGAGATCGACGATACGGTCGAGGTCGAGATCAGCGACTCGGATGTCCGCATGGACGTCTTCCGCGCGAGCGGTCCCGGTGGCCAGCACGTCAACAAGAGCTCGACGGCCGTCCGCCTGACACACGAGCCCTCCGGTATCGTCGTCTCATGCCAGAGCGAGCGCTCCCAGTTCCGGAACCGGGAGAACGCCATGAAGATCCTCAAGGCCAGGCTCTACGCGCTCCACGAGGAGGAGCGGCGGAAGAAGCAGCAGGAGGCCGAGAGCGAGAAGCTCGAGATCGCATGGGGGAGCCAGATCCGCTCGTACGTCGTTCACCCGTACCAGCTCGTGAAGGACAACCGGACAGGTGTCGAGACGTCCGACGTGTCGGGCGTGCTCGACGGGGCGCTCGACCCGTTCATCGAGGCGTATCTGAAGTCAACGGCCTAGCCGCTCTCGGCGGGGCGGACGGCAGCCGGGCGGTACGAGACGAGATTGCAGAGTGCCCCATCTGGTGTTATATAGTGAATCTGGAGTCGTGCAACTTGAGGAAGCACTCAGACCGGTCGACTGGACGGTCTGGAGGGAGGACGAGTGGAGAGGCCCGAGGAGACAGTCCAGGGCGCGCAGATGCGCCAGAACCTCGAGGAGCTTCGCGCATTGGGCGTCGAGCCGTACCCGCGACGTTTCGAGCGGACGCACGTTGCGGAGCAGATCCACGAGGGCTTCGAGCAGCTTGAGGAGACGGAGGCCGTCATCGCCGGACGCCTGACCGCGATCCGCGGTCACGGCAAGGCGGGGTTCGCCGATCTCCGTGACGGCAGCGGCCGGATTCAGGTCTACGTGCGGAAGGACGAGATCGGCGAGGAGGCATTCGCGGCGTGGAAGCTCCTGGACGTCGGGGATATCGTCGGGGTGAGGGGCGAGGTGTTCCGCACACGGGCCGGTGAGGTGAGCGTCAAGGCCGCCGAGATAACGCTCCTGGCGAAGGCTCTGCTCCCGCTCCCGGAGAAGTTCCACGGACTCAAGGACAAGGAGCAGCGCTATCGCCAGCGCTACCTGGATCTCATCGCCAACGAAGAGGTCCGTCAGGTCTTCGCCGGCAGGAGCGTCGTCCTGAGCACGGCGCGCGAGTTCCTGGAGAAGCGCGGCTACATGGAGGTCGAGACTCCCATTCTCCAGCCGCTCTACGGCGGCGCGTTCGCGGAGCCGTTCGAGACGCATCATCATGCGCTCGATCTGACGCTCTATCTCCGGATCGCCGACGAGCTCTATCTCAAGCGGCTCATCGTCGGAGGATTCGAGCGGGTCTTCGAGATCGGCAAGGACTTCCGCAACGAGGGAATGGACCGGACGCACTGCCCCGAGTTCACGCAGCTCGAGCTCTACGAGGCCTACGCCGACTACAACGACATGATGGAGCTCACCGAGGAGCTGTTCGAGAGCATCGCGCTCAGGCTGCACGGCGCGACGTCGTTCGAGTACGGCGAGTTCACGATCGATCTCAAGCGCCCGTGGAAGCGGCTCCGCGTCATGGACGCCGTCGCGGACGCCGTGGGAGCCGACGCGCTCAAGGATCCCACCGCGCTCTTCGAGGCCGCGCGGAGCAAGGGCGTCGACATCGAGGCCGGCGCGGGCTTCGGCGCGTGCGTCGAGAAGATCCTCGACCAGCTCGTCGAGCCGAACCTGATGGAGCCGACGTTCCTCATCGACTACCCGAGAGAGATCTCACCGCTGGCGAAGCAGACGCCGTATGATCCTGAGATCGTCGAGCGGTTCGAGGTGTTCGTTGCCGGGCTCGAACTCGGCAACTCGTTCAGCGAGCTCAACGATCCCGACGAGCAGCTACGCCGCTTCGAGGCGCAGGTTGCGAAGAGGGCCGAGGGTGACCCTGAGGCACATGGCATGGACGAGGACTTCGTGACGGCGCTCATGCACGGTATGCCGCCGACCGGAGGCCTCGGGCTCGGGATCGACCGGATGGTGATGCTCTTCACGGGCGCGCCCGGCATCCGGGACGTCATTCTGTTCCCGCCGATGCGGCCGGACCGGAAGGAGTAGAAGTGTCGTTTGAATGGTTTGTCGCCTGGCGCTATCTGCGGGCGAAGCGAAAGACGAGGTTCATCTCGATCATCTCGATCATCTCGATCGTGGGTGTGGCGGTCGGCGTGATGGCGCTGACGGTCGTGCTCGCCGTGATGAACGGGTTCGAGGAGGAGATCCATCGCCGGATCATCGGCATCAACGCGCACGTCATTCTTCTCAAGTACGGCGCCGAGCCCGTGACCGACTACGAGGAGCTGACCGCGACCGTCGAGACCGTTCCCGGTGTCGTGGCCGCGGCGCCGTTCACGTACGCGAAGGGCGTGCTCAGGGGGAACGAACGGTCCGACGGCGGCGTCATCCGCGGGACCGACCTCCCGCAGGAGGGTCGGGTGACCGACGTCCTCGAGAACATCACGCCGAGGGTCGAGACCCTGCACTCCGAACCCGGTGAGACGCCGAAGATGGTTCTCGGCGACGAACTCGCCGTGCGCCTGCGGGCGTCGGTGGGGGACACCGTGGCGGTCACCTCCCCGTTCGACTACGTCATGACACCGATGGGTCTCATGCCGTCGGTCGCAGGGTTCGAGGTCGTCGGTCTCTACAGCTCCGGCATGTACGAGTACGATCAGCAGCTCGTCTACATCGACCTTGACGACGCCCGCTCCCTCTTCGGTCTTGGCGACGGGGTCACCGGCATCGAGGTTCGGGTCGAGGACCCGTACAAAGCGCCGGAGATCGCCTCTGCCATCGTCGAACGCGTCGGGGGGTTCCCGTACCGCGCGAACAACTGGATCCAGCTCAACCGCAACCTCTTCACGTGGATGAAGACCGAGAAACGGGTGATGTTCTGGATCCTCTCGCTCATCATCATGGTCGCGGCGTTCAACATCGCCAGCACCCTCATCATGGTCGTCATGGAGAAGACCAAGGACATCGGAGTGATGAAGTCGATGGGGGCGACCGCCAGGTCCATCATGCGTATCTTCGTCGCGGAGGGGCTCGTCAGCGGGGTTGCCGGCACGATCATCGGGAGTGTCGGCGGATACATCCTCGCGACGCTGCTCGACCGCTATCAGTTCATATCGTTGCCGGGTGATGTCTATCCGATCGAGACGCTGCCCGTGCTCATGCGGCTGAGCGACTTCGTTCTCGTTGCCCTCGCCGCGATCGCCATCAGTTTCGTGGCGGCTCTCTACCCGTCGTGGAAGGCGTCGAAGCTCGACCCGGTGGAGGCCATCCGCAATGAGTAACTCGAACCGGACAGACATGGGCGCCGGCGGGCGGAAGGACAACGGCATGCTCCGAGTCGAGGGTGTGACGAAGTCATTCGAGACTGGGCCGACGACCCTCGACGTTCTTCGCGGCGTCGACCTGGAGATCACACGAAGCGAGATCCTCGCGATCGTCGGACCGTCGGGTGTCGGGAAGAGCACGCTGCTCCACATCATGGGGACGCTCGATCGTCCGACCGCCGGCCGCGTCACGATCGACGGGACCGACGTCTTCGCGCTCCCGGACGATGCGATGGCGGCCTTCCGCAACCGGACGGTGGGTTTCGTCTTTCAGTTCCACCACCTCCTGCGCGAGCTCACGGCGCTCGAGAACGTCATGATGCCGTGTCTCATCGCGGGCGCATCCGGTCAGGACGCGACCCGCTCCGCGCGCGAGATGCTCGACCGTGTCGGGCTCGCCGCGCGCGCCTCACACAAGCCGGGCGAGCTGTCCGGTGGCGAAGAGCAGCGGGTCGCTGTGGCACGGGCACTCGTCAACGGTCCCTCGGTCATTATGGCCGACGAGCCGTCGGGGAACCTCGACCGCGCGAGCGCGCGAGACCTCCACGATCTGATATGGGGGCTCAGGGAATCGCTCGGGCTGACATTCGTCATCGTCACACATAACCCCGAGCTCTACGAACGAGCCGATCGCGTCGTGACGCTCCGTGAAGGACGGGCCGTCAAGCCCGACGCGGCAGGCACTGGATAGCGATCATGCGCTGCGACGACTGCGGGAAGCCCGCGAACATACGGTACGTCGAGATGGTGGACGGCGAGCTTCGCGACCTCCATCTCTGCGACGACTGCGCGAACACCCGCGGGATGGCGCTCTCGCTCTCGCCGCTCACCGGGTCGCTCGTCAATATGCTGATGGGGCTTCTCGATGAGATGGGTGTGGGAGAGGAGCGCGCCGAGGACGGTCCCGTCTGCCCGGACTGCGGTCTGACTCGCGCGGAGTTCCGCGCCTCGGGCAAGCTCGGGTGTGCCTCCTGCTACGAGGCGTTCGCAGCCGAGCTCAAGCCGCTCCTCCGGCGCGTTCACGGCAGCACCGCGCACGCCGGTACCATTCCCTCCAGGGCGCCGCAGGACATCGAGACCAGCCGTCGCGTCAGGAAGCTCCAGCTGGAACTGGAGCGCGCCGTCCACGCGGAGGAGTACGAGCGGGCGGCCGAACTGCGGGACGAGATCAGGCGTCTGGAGGCCGACGCGGTCTCGGGCGACGCCGGCGGGTCGTCGGCGAAGAACGACGCGGGAGGCGCGAATGTGGACCTTTGAGTCCATGGTCGGACAGCCGTCGAGCTGGCTCGACGCGAGCGGTCCTCGCTCCGACGTCGTTCTCTCCACGCGCGTGCGTCTCGCACGGAATCTGTCGGGTCATCCGTTCCCGGCAAGGGCGGCCCTCGAGGATCTCACGGCGGTCGAGGAGAAGGTGCTGACCTCGGCATCGAAGAGCAACTATCTCACGAACGCGCTGGTCATCCGGATGGACGAGGCGGGACCGCCGGTCCATCAGATCCTCGTCGAACGTCACATCGCCAGCCCTTCGTTCGGAGCGAAGCCCGAAGGACGAGCCGTCGTCGTCGGCGAGAACGAAGTGGTCAGCGCCATGATCAATGAGGAGGACCATCTCAGGCTCCAGGCCCTCCGGAGCGGGCTGCAGCCGCTCGACGCGTGGCGCCTCGTCTCGCGGATCGACGTCGAAGTGGAGCGGAATTTGCAGTATGCGTTCTCGAAAGACTGGGGCTATCTGACCTCGTGCCCCACGAATGTGGGTACGGGGGTCCGTGTCTCGGTACTCGTGCACCTGGTCGGCCTTGCCAGACTGGGTGAAGTTGCGCAAGTGCTCGGTGGCATTTCGAAGCTCGGACTCTCAGTTCGCGGCTTCTACGGCGAGCGGAGCGCGGCGCTCGGCGGGTTCTTCCAGGTGTCAAACCAGACAACGCTGGGTCAGTCTGAAGAGGACATCGCGTACACCGTCGAACGGATCAGCAGCCGGATCGTCGAACTCGAGCTCAAGGCGCGCGAGGAACTCGTCGCCCGGGCCGGGAAGCGGATCGAGGACGAGGTCTGGCGCGCACACGGAATCCTCACGAGTGCCAGAGTGATGTCGTCGGAGGAAGTCATGTCGCTCTGTTCCTCGCTGAGACTCGGCGTGGCCCGGGGCATGATCGACGGCATCGATCTCGGGACGCTGAACAGACTGCTCGTCGTGACACAGCCGGGTCACCTGAAGTACTTCCATGGGGAGAACCCGAGCAGCGACGAGCGCGACCGGATGCGGGCAGACCTCGTGAGACGAGAGCTGGGGAATCGAGAGCGTGCGCAGTAGACGGCCGGCGGCGCGATGACGCCGGTCCGGCCGCCGAAACGGCGACGCGGAGGATACCATGCACAGACAGAGGGATTTCACGCCGAGGGTCAGACGAGTGCTCTACTTCGCTCGTGAAGAGGCCGCGCGTCTCCATCACGACTACCTTGGTACGGAGCATCTCCTCCTCGGGATCGTGAGAGAGGGAGAGGGTGTGGCGGCGACGGTGCTCCGGGAACTCGCCATCGATCTCGACGCGGTGCGAGAGCACGTTGAGGAGTATGTCGCGCGCGGGAGCTACAGCGCTTCCATGAAGGAGACGCAGTGGACGCCGCGGGCGAAGACCGTCCTCGAGCTGGCGCGCGAGGAGGCGAGGATCCTCCATCACCAGTACATCGGGACCGAGCACCTCCTGCTTGCGCTCATCCGCGAGGGTGAGGGCGTCGCGGCGAAGGCGCTCCGCGATCTCGACGTGGACCTCAGGACCGCCCGAGAGACCGTGATGCGCGTGCTGGGTGGCGGCGGCGGCGCCGCTGAGACGGCTGCCGAGCCGGCTGCCGAGGCCGCGGAGTCCGAGACGCCGACACTCGATCAGTACGGTCGCGACCTGACGAAGATGGCGCGCGCCGGAATACTCGATCCCGTCATCGGCCGGCAGCACGAGATCGAACGTGTTCTCCAGGTGCTGTCACGGCGGAAGAAGAACAACCCGGTCCTCATCGGCGAACCCGGCGTCGGCAAGACGGCCGTCGTCGAGGGACTGGCGCAGCGGATCATTGCGAACGAGGTTCCCTCGACGCTCAAGGACAAGCGTCTGATCATGCTCGACCTCTCATCGACGGTCGCCGGGACGAAGTACCGCGGCCAGTTCGAGGAGCGGTTGAAGACCCTGATCGCGGAGATCCGCGAGTGCGACAACGTCATTATCTTCATCGACGAGCTTCACACGATCGTGGGAGCCGGCGGCGCCGAGGGCGCCATCGACGCGGCGAACATGCTCAAACCGGCGTTGGCTCGCGGAGAGCTGCAGTGCATCGGCGCGACGACGCTCGACGAATACCGGAAGCACATCGAGAAGGACGGAGCGCTCGAGCGCAGATTCCAGCCGATCATCGTTGATGCGCCGACCGTCGAGCAGACCATCGATATCCTCAAGGGGCTGCGGTGCCGCTACGAGGAGCATCACAAGGCGGAGATCACCGACGGCGCCATCGTCGCGGCGGCGAAACTGGCCGACCGCTACATTTCGGATCGGTTCCTTCCGGACAAGGCCATCGACGTGATCGACGAGGCCGGCGCCAGGGCGCGGCTGGAGATCAACGCGATCCCGCTGGAGATCCGCGAACTCGAGCAGAGCCTCGACGGCGTCTCGTGTGAGAAGCGCACGGCCAGCGAGTCGCAGGAGTTCGAGCGCGCAGCGGAGTTCAGAGACCGTGAGCGTGAGATCCAGGAGAAGCTTGAGAAGGCGCGGAAGGAACTCGTCAGCTCGAAGCAGGAGCAGAAGGCGAAGGTCACGGAGGAGGATGTGGCCGAGGTCGTCGCGGGGATGACGGGGATCCCGGTCACGAAGATGGCGCAGGAGGAGAGCGCGAAGCTGCTCCACATGGAGGACGAACTCCGGAAGCGCGTCGTGGGGCAGGAGGAAGCGCTGACGCAGATCTCCAGGGCCATTCGCCGGAACCGCGCCGGGCTCAGAGATCCACGCCGTCCGATCGGCTCGTTCATCTTCCTCGGGCCGACAGGCGTCGGGAAGACCGAGCTGGCGCGCACGCTCGCCTCATTCATGTTCGAGGACGAGAACGCTCTCGTGCGGCTCGACATGTCCGAGTACATGGAGCGGTTCGCCGTTTCGCGTCTGATGGGAGCCCCTCCTGGCTACGTCGGATACGAGGAGGGTGGTCAGCTCACGGAGCGCGTCAGGAGACGCCCGTACTCGGTCGTGCTGTTCGACGAGATCGAGAAGGCGCATCCGGACGTGTTCAACATCCTGCTCCAGGTGCTCGAGGACGGACAGCTCACCGACAGCTTCGGCCGGGTCGTCGACTTCCGCAACACGGTCATCATCATGACGTCGAACGTCGGCGCTCGCGACATCGCGAAGCGCGGTGGGATCGGCTTCCAGCAGGATGAGAACACGGACAGCGAGTACACGCAGATGAAGGGGAAGGTGACCGAGGAGCTCAGGCAGGTCTTCAATCCCGAGTTCCTCAATCGTGTTGATGCGAGCGTCGTCTTCCACTCACTGGGCGTCGATGAGATGCGACTGATCATCGACATCCTGCTCAAGCAGGTCGAGGAGCGGCTCGAGGAGTCGAACATCAGTCTGAGGATCAGTGCCGGGGCGAAGGACCTGCTCATCGAGCAGGGATTCGATCCGGCGTTTGGCGCGCGGCCCGTGCGCCGGGCGATCCAGCGGCTTCTGGAGGACCCGCTCTCCGAGGAGATCCTCAAGGGCAGGTTCGACAAGGGCGGCACGATCAACGTCGAGCGCAAGGGTGACGAGCTGGCGTTCAAGACGGCGCGTAAGACGGCTGCTGCGGCCGCTTAGCGGCCGCAGCAGCTAAGCCGTCGCTGCGCGACGGCCGGCGGCTGCGGCAGCTTGGGAGTCGCTGCGCGACTCCATGGACCGCGCTCGAACTCCGGGCTCAGGAGCCGTCGCCCTGCATCAACCGCCGTGTGGTTGCGGAGACGCGACCGCGGGCGTGCTCGTGTATTCCCGCCACGTACTCCACGGCTGAGGCAGAGAGGGAGCGATGCGACATCGCAGGTGGGTTCTCATCCTCGCCGTCATCCTGCTTGGCATCATTCCGGCCGCGCTGGTCACGCTCCGCGTCGCGACACGCCGTCCGGCCGTTCGGAGCAAACTCCTCTCACGGTTCGTCCCATCCATTGAAGGCACGATCGACGTCGGCGACCTGGAGGTCGGCGGCGCCTCTGTGCGGTTCTCGGACGTCCGCATCGAGCTCGAGAACGGGAGTTCGGTCGTGGTGCCGTCGGGCAGCGCGAGCATCAGCTACCGCGAACTCGCCGTGAACGGTCTCGACCTCGGTGGCAGCCTCAGCACGCTCATCCTGACGGACCCGTCCGTCACGCTCGCGGTCGGGGAGGAGGGCGATGGGTCGGGCGCGGTGAGTGCCGACGCGAACGGGGCCGGCGACGGTCTCGACGTCTTGCTCGAGAGTCTCCCGGACTATCTCGGTATCAGCGGCGGAACGCTCACCGTCCTCGACAGGGGCTCCGGGCGCTCGCTTGAAGTCGGCGATCTGGATATGCTGCTCGAGCGCACGGCGGAGGGAGATCTCGACGGGCGGGCCGGTGGTTCGCTCATGGCCGGCGGCGCGTCGAATCTCTCGGCGCGGGTCCGTCTCGACGAGGATGGACTGGCGGTCGTCGGTCATGTCGAGGAGGCGCGCATCTCCCGCGACGACTACCTGCCGCTTCCCGACAACGTTGAGGCTCTCGACGGAGTCGTGTCCGCAGGATTCCATCTCCATGCGGCCGTGGGCGAGGACGTCCGACTTCGGATCGATCCGAGACTGCGCGACGGGGTGTTCCGGATCGCGGGCGCCGACACGGTGAGTTCCGTGGGTGGCGCGTTCGCGTATGAGGACGGTCTGGTCGCGGTCGAGGGGATCGATGGCCGGTGGCGGGGCGCGGACGTCTCGATCCGCGGCGGGGAGCTGGAGACGGACACGGGTATCGTCCGGGATCTGACGTTCGAAGCGACCGGTGTTCAGGCACACGTGGTGCGCGGGATGGGCGCGGATGACCTGCCGTCACTCGAGGGCGAGCTCTCGCTGGCGGCGGAGCTCTCAGGTCGTATCTCGGACCCGGCGGCCGACGTCGCCATCACGTCGCGGCGCCTGGCCGTGGCAGGAGTCGTCGTCGAGGATGTGTCGGCATCGGGACGCTACGCCGGCGGCGCGGTGGAGATCGAGCAGGCGCGGGCCGCGTTTCTCGGCGGCATCGTCAGCGCTCGCGGGACGCTCGCGGCGGACGACGAGACGGGCGAGCCGTACGTGGAACTACGCGGTTCGGTCTCATCGATCGACCTCGCCGAGCTGGCCGCCCTTGGCTGGGCCGAGGAGCTGGCCGGGCGGGCGAGCCTCAGTGACATCGTGCTCACCAGTCATGGAGGACGAAACTCAGGGGAACTTCTCTTGAGCTACGAGAACGTCCGTTACGGGGAGATCGCTCTCGGAAGCGGCGCGGGAGGTCTCCTCGTCCGGGACGAGACGGCGTACATCTCGCTGGATGCTCCCGAGATGGGCTACGGACTCTCAGGTGAGATCGAGCTGGGTGGAGAGGGACAGCGGATCGACGGCGATGTGTTGTTGTCGGGTCTGCGGGGCGATGCGCTCGTGGCGGGTCCCGCCGGGCGGTACCTGCCGCTGAGGATGGACGGTCCTCTCCACGTCAGCGGTTCCCTCCCGGAAGTCGACATCGACGGCATTGTTGGTCTGACCGCGGAGGAGGCGGCGGCCACGGTCCACGTGACGGGTCGTGTCCGCTCCGCGGAGCCCGGTTCGGAACTCGTGCTCATGCTCCGGTCCGATGACGCGTCAGCTCGAGGCGTCGAACTGCCGTTCGCGGCCGAGCTCTCGGTGTCGCCCGCGGCGCTGACGCTGAGCCGGTTCGAGGCCGCCGGATTCGCCGAAGCCGCAGGAACGCTGACACTCGGAGAAACGCCGGCCGTCCGGGCCAGCGCCGTGCTTTCGGGGGCGCCGGCGAAGAGCGCATACCGTCTGGCGACCGGGTCGACGGCTCCCGCTTCTCTCGACGGTCTCGCGTTCATGTCGGCTTCGGTGCGCGGACCGGTCGGCGATCTCGAAGGGTCCGGTCAGTTGCAGCTGGCCCGGGCGAGCATCGGTGACGTGGCAGACCTGGACGCCGTGCTCGTCGCAGCTCTCTCCGGCGGGTCGCTTGAGATTCGCGAGGCGACGATCGAGCACGACGGCATCGAGATACTCCGGGCCGACGGGAGTGTGCAGCTCGGTGGGGCCCTGACGCTCGCGCTTCACGGCGACGGGATTCCCGGTCCACTGATGGGTGGAGACGAGAGCACGCGCTTCTCGCTCGCCATGGGTGTGGACGGGACCATCGAGAGCCCCACGTTCGACTGCAGGGTCGAATCGGAGGGAGGCGAGTTTCTCGGCGTGCCGTTCGATCGTCTTCTCGCGCGGGCGACCGGCGCCAGCGGGGACATCTCGCTCGATCAGCTGACGCTCGACCGGGAGGGATCATACCGGGTTCGGGCCACCGGTCGAGCTCCGCTCGGAGCCGTGGTCGATCCGGACGGACCGGCCGAGGGCGAGCTGACGCTCGAGGTCGAAGACGACCCGATCGCTCTGATCGGAGCGATGACAGGCGTATTCGAAGAGGCGAAGGGCGACGGGCGGATGATGCTCCACTTCGTGGGCGACAGAGAGTCCTTCTCGCTCGTACGCGGCGACGTGGACGCGCGGGCACGCCTCGTGCGCGGAGCGGGTGTGTTCGAGGAACTCACCGACGTGGTCGCCTCGGCGTCCATCGTGGATGGCGTCCTCGCGCAGGGCCGGATCACGGCCGCCGTCGACGGCCGGCAGATCGAGGTCGCATCACGCCGAAGCGTTCTGGTCGGCGGGAGGCTGCTCGAACCTCTCGAGATCGGCGGCATGGACGTCGGGATCCTGGCCATCACCACCGACGAGCGCGGTGTCGCGGTCAGCATCCCCGGATTGATGGAGCAGGGCGACGTCGGGAGAGCCGTGGCCCGCGGTCGCGGTGACGTCGGAGCGCTGCTCGTGGCCGGTCCCGCCGAACACCCGCTCCTCTGGGGCAACCTCGAGTTCTCGGATATGTCCTTCACGTACCCGTTCACGTCGTCCGGCTCGCCGGTGAGCGGCAACTTCTTCTCGAGGGCGGAGTGGTCACTGACGGTGACCGCGGGGAGGAACCTGTGGTACCGCAGACCCGACGCCAATCTCAAGATCGACCGGGGGACCGGTCTCGATTTTGCCGGCATACCAGAGGATCATGAGTTCTGTGTCGCCGGCCGCGCCAGCTCGTCGCGCGGCACCGTCACCTATCTCAATGCCGACTTCGATGTGAGGACCGCGTTCATCGACTTCCCCTCCTTCTGTGAACCCCCCAGGTTCTACATCGAGGGGACGACGCGAACCAGCGACGGCACGGAGATCACGCTCTCCATCGTCGCCGAGGAGCAGGCCGGGGCGGCGCTCGCCGGCACCGGCACGCCGTTCGACGAGTCGACCGTCGTGCTCAGATCCGACGATCCCGAGGACGTGACGGGGGAGGACGTGCTCGCCAGGCTGACGTTCGGTTCGGACCGTGAGTCACTCGAGGAAGAGGACATCGCCACGCTCGAACGCCAGCAGGCGATCGAGGTCGTCTCCTCGCAGGTCGGCGTGATGGTCGTCAGACCGCTCCTCTCGCCGGTCGAGGGCCGGATGAAGAGGACGCTCGGTCTGGATCTCGTGCGCATCGACGTCGATTTCGTGGAGCACTTCCTCTACCAGATCGACCAGTGGCGAGCGCAGGAGGGCGCGGGGCGCTACCAGCCGTTCCTCGCAGACTCCCGGCTCACGCTGGGCAAGTATGTCGCGCACGACTGGCTCCTGTCCTATGAAGCCAGCGCCGAAGCCTACGAGGCGTCCGTCGGCGGCCAGAGCATCGGTGCGCAGCACGAGTTTGGGATTGAATACGAGGTCTCCCGCAATACGTCTCTCTCTGTGAAGGCCGTGTACGACCCGGCGCTGAGCGGGTGGGACAGGCGCGTCTCCATCGAGAATCGCTTCTGGTTCTAGCCTCAGGAAATGGTGTCTCCAACCGGCCGTAACTGCTTGACTCTCAACGAGTTTGGCCAGTTAAGTTTTCGTTTACAACCCCGGCACCGTGTGCTAGGATGCCGGGTCGGTATACCCTATGGAGGTGCATTGGTGCGATTCAGTCACATCTTGAGTCTGTCCGTGCTCTCCGTCCTCCTGATGTGGGGGGCGGCGGCACAAGGGCAGACGTCGGGCGTCGGAGAGGTCTCCGGGGCCGGGCAGCCGCTGGTCACTGAGATCACCGTCGAAGGCAACGAGCATGTCAGCGAGGACAGGATCATCCTCGGGTTCGGCTTCGCGCTGGGCGACGAGCCCACGACCGAGGGGATTCGGGACGGTATCCGTCGCGTGTACGCGATGGGCCACTTCTCGGACGTGCAGGTGTTCGTCGAACCCGCCGACGGCGAGGGACTTCGTCTCATCATCACCGTCGAGGAGCGCGCGAGAGTCTCGACCGTCGAGATACGCGGCAACGACCACGTCAACAGCGACGACATTGAAGCCGCTCTCAGAATCGAGCGCGGCGTTCCGTTCGATGCGAGCCGTCTCGAGGACTCGAGAACGGCCGTGCTCGCGCTCTACGAGAGCAAGGGATTCCCGTCCGCGACCGTGGAAACGAAGGTCGAGGACCGCTCCGGGAACAACGTCGAAGTCGTGCTCGACATCGACGAGGGCACGAGAGTCATCGTCCGGGAGATCCGTTTCACGGGGACGGGCGGCGTGCCGGAGAAGGAACTCCGGGACGTCATGGAGACGAAGGAGGACCGTTGGTGGAGAACCGACGCCTTCTTCGACGGGGAGGTCCTCGAGATGGATCTTCTCCGCGTGGTGGAGCGGTTCAGGCGTGAGGGATACATCGACGCGAAGGCCCTTGGGTACGACACGTTCTACGAGGACGAGGGCGAGCGGGTCACCATCACCATCAATCTGGATTCGGGCGAGCTCTACGACGTCACGGCGATCGAGTGGATCGGCGCCTCGGAGTTCGCCGTGGACGCCCTCTACGGTCTGACGACCGTCACGCCCGGGGACGCATACTCGCCGGAGCAGGCCGAGCAGACGATCCGCGACGCATACGCCTGGTACGGAGAGCGCGGGTACATTCATGCCCGCATCTTCAAGCAGGAGGTCGTCTCGTCGGGCCACGAGCTGGCCGTCGTGTTCAACGTTGATGAGAGCGAGCCGGCGAGAGTCGGCCAGATCCATATCGCGGGCAACACACGGACGAAGGAGAAGATCATCCGGCGCGAGCTGAGCATCCAGCCGGGCGATCTCTATCAGACGTCCGAGGTCATCTCGAGCCAGCGGAAGGTCGCCAACCTCGGCTTCTTCCACGGGCCGATGGTCGAGTTCACCGACAGCGCGAGCGCCGACGACATCGACCTCGTCTTCACGGTCGAGGAGCGGCAGACGGGTCGTGCCGGGGTCGGTGTCTCGCATACGAGTGAGAAGGGCATCACGGGATTCCTGGAGCTCGCCGAGGGCAATCTCTTCGGCAACGGGCAGAACCTCGACGTCAAGTGGGAGTTCGGGAAGAGCAACACCGAGCTCGTGCTCGGGTTCACGGAGCCGTGGTTCATGAACCGAAGGCTCTCCGTCGGGTTCGACCTCTACGACACCAACGACAAGCGTACCTACAGCCTGCTGGGTGACGACTTCTACGAAGAGGCCTTCTCGGACTCGGCCGACGCCGACATCTGGAGTGTCGGTGACGACCAGAGCCGCTACTACATCGTGGAGCAGAACCGTCGGGGCGGCGATGTCCGCGTCGGCTGGCCGTTCTTCGGGTCGCGGAGCACGATGCTCTACAACAAGTACACGCTGGAGCAGGTCAAGGTCTACGAGTACGGCGAGCTGGTGACGGCGATCGAAGACACCGTTGAGAACGAAACGGACTACGAATCCGATGTCTTCGCACGGACCGATGATGAATGGGAGTGGCGGAGCGGACTGACGACGACCCTCATGCGCAGGACGACCGATCGGCGATTCCATCCGCGGCTCGGCAGCTACAACCGCCTTACGGCAGACCTCTTCGGCAGTGTCTTCGGCGGTGACGTCGAGTACCAGCGGTACATCGTGGAGTCGCGGACCTTCATCCCGGCCCTGTTCGGTTCGACGCTGATGCTGAGGGGACGAGGGGGTCTGGTCACCGGCTACGGTGACCCGGAGACCGTACCCAACGATACACGGTTCGAACTCGGCGGCGTGGGGCTCAACGGCGTCCGCGGCTACGACGACCGGTCGATTCTCCCCGAGGGGAGCGAGTTGTACGGTGGGCGCACGATGCTCATCGGGTCGGCGGAGCTGAAGTTCCCGATCATGGAGGGGAGTGACACGATCCCGGTCTACGTTCTCGGATTCGTTGACGCCGGCAACACGTGGCAGAGCCGGGCGGACACGGACCTGACGGACCTCTACTGGGGTGTCGGGGTCGGCGTGCGAGTTGAGGTTCCCGTGCTCGGCAACATGGGCATCGATATGGGATACGGACTGGATGAAGACGATGGCGGCGAGTGGCGCGTCCACTACCGCTTCGGAATGGAATACTAGGAACAGGTGCGAGCGACGGGCCCGAGCGGCCCCGGGAGGTTCATGTGTTCAAGAGAACGACGGTACTGCTGAGTGTGACGCTGGCGTTGATGATGGTCGCGACGGCCGTCTGTTCCGCGGCGGACATCGCTTTCATCCACTCCGAGCGCATCCGCGTCGAGTACAACGGCGCGCGCGACATCGACAACCAGCTGCAGGCGAGCGTCAACGACTGGCGGGCGCAGGCTCGGGATCTGGAAATGGGGATCCAGTCGCTGCTCGGTGAGCTCGAGAGTCAGAGACTGCTGCTGTCGCAGGAGGCAGTGCGTGAGAAGGAACAGACCGTTCAGCAGAAGCAGCTGGAGTACGAGTCCTTCCTCAATGATGTCTGGGGAGTCGGCGGTCTCGCGGCGCGCCGTGAGGCGGAGCTCTGGCAGCCGGTGATCGAACGCATCAACACGATCCTGAACGAGATCGGAGACGCCGGCGAGTACGACATGATCTTCGACGCCGCGGGTGGCACGATCGTCTACGCGGCGCCGGGCGCCGACCTGACGGACCAGGTTCTCGAGCAGCTCAACGGCACCACTGAGTAGGCTCTCGACGACGAAGGTCTGGAGGGTTGGGTATGGAGCGCAGTCGCTCGCGCACGGCAGCAGAGATCGCCGAGATCGTCGGAGCCAGAGTGGCCGGCGACGGGTCGGTCGCTATCACGGGTCTGGCGCCCATCGACGACGCCGGCGCCGGCGACCTGACGTTCCTCGCGAATCCTCGCTACGAGAAATACCTGAACTCCACCGGTGCATCCGCCATCATCGTTCCGATCCAGTACGATGGCTCGCCCCTTCTTGAGGGGAGAACGGTCCTGCTCGCGGACGACGCGTACGTCGCGTTCGCCGCGGCGCTCGCCGTGTTCGATGCCGGACCGGAGAGCATCATGCCCGGTATCGACCCGAGTGCGTCCGTGGCGGACACCGCTGTCCTCGGCGAAGGCGTATCCGTCGGGCCGTGCGCCGTGATCATGACCGGCGCATCCATCGGGGCGGGTACGGTCGTGCACGCCGGCGCATACATCGGAGCGAACAGCGTTGTGGGGGAGGACTGCACCATTTTCCCGAACGCGACGCTCAAGCGCTCCGTAACGATCGGCGACAGGGTGGCCATCCACTCGGGCACCATCATCGGCAGCGACGGGTTCGGGTTCGCCTGGGACGGGGAGCAGCACCGGAAGGTCCCTCAGATCGGGACCGTCGTTGTCGGGGACGACGTCGAGATCGGCGCGAACGTCTGCATCGACAGAGCCACCATCGGCGCGACCAGGATCGGCCGGGGGACGAAGATAGACAACCTCGTGCAGATCGCTCACAACGTGGAGATCGGGCAGAGCTCGATCGTCGTGGCTCAGGTGGGCGTCTCGGGGAGCACGCGGATCGGAAACGGGGTAGTCCTTGCCGGACAGGCCGGGATCGCCGGACACATCGAGATCGGCGACCGGGCGGTCGTCGCGGCGCAGGCCGGGGTGATGGGTGATGTTCCACCCGGCGAGAACGTCTCGGGCTATCCGGCGCTCAAGCACTCGCTCTCCAAGCGGCTGCACGCGGGGATTCGGAACCTGCCGTCCCTGTTCAAACGAATCAAAGAGATCGAACGTCGGCTGGACGATCTCGACAAGGAGGCCTGATGGCGAGGAGTCTGCAGCGGACGATTCGAGGCGAGTGCTCGTATACGGGCATCGGGATTCACACGGGGCAGGAGACCACGGTCACGTTCAAGCCGGCTCCGCCGAACTCGGGCATCACGTTCGTTCGGGTGGATCTGCCGGGAGCGCCTTCTGTGGAGGCGTCGATACGCAACGCCGTGACCTCCGACGACGCGACGCGCCGGACGATGCTCTCGAAGAACGGAGTCAATATCTCCACGGTCGAGCACGTCCTGGCGGCGCTGACCGGACTCGGGGTCGACAACGCGGTTGTTGAACTCGATCGCGACGAGCCTGCTGAGCCGACCGACGGGAGCTGCAAGCCGTTCGTGGACATTCTGACCGAGGCGGGGATCGAAGATCAGGACGCTCCGCTTCAGTACCTCGAGGTTCTCGAGCCGGTCACCGTGCAGGACGGAGACGTCTACGTGACGGTGTCGCCCGACGAGGACTTCAGGATCAGCTTCACGATCGACTACGACAACCCGACCATCGGGACGCAGTTCACCAGCTTCAAGATCACCGAGGAGAATTTCCGCAACGAGATCGCGCCGGCGAGAACGTACGCGCTCAAGCGCGACATCGACGGCCTCAAGAAGATGGGACTGATCAAGGGCGGGAGTCTGGAGAACTCGGTCGTCGTCGACGACGAGGGAATCCTCAACAAGGGCGACCTCAGATTCCCCGACGAGTTCGTTCGACACAAGGTGCTCGACATGATGGGAGACCTTGCGCTTCTGGGCATGCCCATCAAAGGGCACGTCTACTCGTCGAAGTCGGGACACGCGTCCAACGTTCGCTTCGTGCGCGCGATCGTCGACGGGATCAAGCAGGGCAAGATCCGCTACCGCGAGACGACGAGCTGGGACATCAACGACATCGAGAAGGTGCTGCCGCATCGCTACCCGTTCCTCTTCGTGGACAGGATTCTCGAGCTTGACGATCGGCGCGTGGTGGGCGTGAAGAACTTCTCGATGAACGAGTGGTTCTTCGTCGGCCACTTCCCGGGGCATCCCATTGTGCCGGCGGTCGTGCTGATCGAAGCGATGGCCCAGGTCGGAGGGTTCCTCCTGCTCTCCCGCGTGGAACACCCCGAGGAGAATCTGGCGTACTTCGGCAAGATCGAGAACGCGAAGTTCAGGAAGCCGGTCTTTCCCGGCGACACGGTCCGATTCGAACTGGAGCTTCTGAGACTCAGGGGCGGTACCTGTAAGATGCGCGGCACGGCCTACGTCAAGGGCACCGTCGTGGCCGAGGGTGAATTCTGGTCGCAGGTCGTGGATCGATAGGCGGAGAGACAATGACGCAGATAGATGAGAGAGCGGTAGTGCACGAGAGCGCGAAGCTCGGCGACGGAGTCGTTGTCGAGCCGTTCGCCATCATCGGCGCGAATGTGACGATCGGGAAGAACACCGCGATCAGGTCCATGGCCCTCGTCGACAAGAACACCGAGATCGGCGAGGACTGTGAGATCAGCCATGGCGCCGCTGTGGGCGGTGATCCACAGGACCTCAAGTACGCCGGCGAGGAGACATTCCTTCGCATGGGCGACCGGACGGTCGTCAGGGAGTTCGCGACGATCAACCGGGGTACTGGAGACGGCGGAACAACCATCGTCGGGAACGACGGACTCATCTGCGCGTACGCGCATATCGCTCACGACTGCGTCGTCGGCGACAACGTCGTGATCGTCAATGCGGTCAATGTCGCCGGTCATGTGGCCATCGAGGACTATGCGTTCATCGGCGGCATGACGGCGGTTCAGCAGTTCGTGCGCATCGGCGCGCACTGCTATGTCGGTGGCGCCTGTCGTGTGACCAAGGATGTTCCGCCGTACTTCAAGATCGGCGGGGTTCCGACACGGCCGATCGAGGTCAACATGATCGGTCTGATGCGTCGCGGGTTCGGTGAGGAGGCGCTGGCGGCGCTCAGGCTGAGCTATCGCCTGCTCTATCTCTCCGATCTCAACACGACGCAGGCCCTCGTGCGGATCCGCGAAGAGGTGCCGAAGACCGATGAGGTTCTGCAGCTCATCTCGTTCATCGAGAGCTCATCGCGGGGCATCATCAAGTAGTGGCCGCGGGACAACGCTGGCTCTGTGCGATGTGTGACGCGCCCCGCGAGGGGCGCGCTCTCACGCGGCGGGCATGGAGCGCCGCAACCTGTCGAGGGTGCGGCCGGGCGGCAAGGGGGATGACATGCTCAAGGTTGGTGTGATCGGTACGGGACACCTGGGACGCTTCCACACGCGCGTCTACTCCGAACTGCCGGAGTGCGAACTCGTCGGCATCTATGATACGGACGGCGAGAGGGCGGCAAAGGTCGCTGCCGAGTACGGCACCACGGCGCTGCCGACGATGGACGCGCTCATGGACGCGGCCGACGCGGTCAGCATCGCGGTTCCGACAACGGCGCACCATGATATCGGGATGGCGTGTCTTCAGGCGGGTGTGCACGTTCTCATCGAGAAACCGATCGCGTCGACCGTCGAGCAGGCGCGCGATCTCGTCGATACCGCGCGGGAACGTGACCTTCGCATCCAGGTCGGTCACATCGAGCGCTTTAACCAGGCGACGAGAGCGGCGCTGGTGGCTCTTCACGAGCCGATGTTCGTTGAGGCACACCGGCTCGGTGTCTTCGTGCCGCGAGGTACCGACGTTGCCGTTGTTCTCGACCTGATGATCCACGACATCGATCTCATCCTGTCCGCGGTCAAGTCACCCGTGGCGCGTATCGACGCCGTGGGCGTTCCCGTGCTCTCAACGAATATCGACATCGCGAATGCGCGGCTCACATTCGAGGACGGGTGTGTCGCCAACGTCACGGCAAGCCGCGTCTCACGCGAGCGGATCAGGAAGATCCGCTTCTTCCAGGCGGACGCATACGTCAGTATCGACACGATGGGTCCCGCCGTCGAGGTCATACGCCGCAAGGACGTCTCGCAGGAGCTGCTTCTCAAGATCGCGAGCGGCGAGGTCGAGGGTGGCCTCGAGAATATCGTCGAGATGGAACGGCCCGAGATGGACGGGGCCGACGCGCTTGAACTCGAGCTCTCAGCATTTGTGCGCGCCGTGGTCGATGGGGATCGTCCCGTCGTCGACGGCGAGGATGGACTGAAGGCGCTCGAGGTCGCGCTCGAGATCATGAGGCAGATCGGCCTCACGGCAGGAGCGTAGTTCCCGCCGTCCCGCTCCCAGGCTTCCGGATCGGATCATGGACTGTCGTGGTTCCTCCGTACTGATCGTCGCCGGCGAGGCGTCCGGCGACCTGCATGCGTCGAAGCTCGTCTCGGAGCTTGTCGCCGCCTGTGGAGAGGTCCGCGTGTTCGGAGTGGGCGGTGACCGGATGCGTGACGCCGGTGTCGAGATCCTCCATCACTCCGACGAGTTCGCCGTGACCGGTCTGGTCGAGGTCGTGGCTCACATCCCGCGTCTGCGCAGAGCGATGGGCGGCCTCGTCAACGAGGCTCGGGCCCGCGACGCCAGGCTCGCCGTTCTTGTCGACTACCCCGGTTTCAATCTGCTGCTCGCCCGACGACTCAAGGCCGTCGGGATTCCCGTCTTCTACTACATCAGCCCGCAGGTCTGGGCCTGGGGCGAACGTCGCGTCCGGGCCATCGCGCGTGACGTGGACCGGATGGCGGTCATCCTTCCGTTCGAGGAGGGGTTCTACCGTGAGCGCGGTGTCGCGGTCGACTTCGTGGGGCATCCGCTGCTCGAGGAGCCGGCGCTGGCCGAGCCGGGACCGCCGAAGACGCTGTCCGGTGGTCCTCCCATTGTCGGAATCCTCCCGGGTAGCCGTCCGAACGAGCTTGAGCGTCATCTTCCGGTGATGCTCGAGGCGGCCGATCTTCTTCACGAGCGCATTCCGGGCGCGCGGTTCCGCCTCGCGCTAGCGGGTGACGCGGGGCTCGCGGGCGCTGTGACGGCCGGTATCGGGGACCACATCGAGATCGCTCCTCCGGGTTCCGCCTACGAGATCATGCGCGGATCGACGGCGCTCATCGTCTCCTCAGGGACGGCGACGATCGAAGCAGCGTGTTTCGGAACGCCGATGGTGATCGTCTACCGGATGCAGCCGGTGTCGTTCGCCGTCGGGCGGCGCCTTGTCAGGATCCCGGACATCGGGCTGGTCAACGTCGTCGCGGGCGAACGTGTCGTTCCTGAACTCGTGCAGGGTGACGCGACCGCGGCGCGCATCGCCCACGAAGTGGCGGCGCTGCTGGAGGACGGGGAGAGATACGCGTCGCTCTCGGCGCGACTGGTCGCGGTCTGGAAGACGCTGGGTGAACCGGGCGCGAGCGCTCGGGCGGCCCGGATCGCCGCGTCGATGCTGAAGGGCGGTGCATCGTGACGGGAAGCAGCCGCGGCACGTCGGCGTCTCCGGGCGCCGCGCTGAGCTTCGGAGACCGTCTTCTCGTCGGTTTCGTCGCGACGGTCGGCCCGGCGATCATCCTCTTGCTCGGCGCGACGTGGCGGGTCCGCATGGTCAATGAGGACGCAGTGGAGGCCGTCCACGCATCGGGCAGACAGCTCATCTATGCGTTCTGGCACTGCCACATCATGCCGCTGGGGTACACGCACCGCGGCAGCGGAGTCGCCGTCCTTTCGTCCTGGCATCGTGATGGTGAGATCAGCACACGACTGATGCAGGCCCTCGGGTTCGTGGTGGAGCGCGGCTCGACGACGCGCGGTTCGGTCAGCGGGCTGGTCAAGATGGTCCGACGCTCCCGGGAGGGACGTGACCTTGCCATCACCCCCGATGGTCCGAAGGGGCCGGCGCGTGTGGCTCAGACAGGGATCGCTTTCCTGGCGCTCAAGGCGGGCTGCCCGATGGTTCCGCTGGGGGTCGGCGTCAGCCGTTTCACCCGGCTCTCGGGCTGGGACGGGTTCATGATCCCTCACCCGTTCGCGCACGTCGTCGTGCTGCACGGCGACCCGAGCGAGGTCGAACCGGGCGCCGATCTCGCCGCGACCGCGGAACGGTTGACGGAGCGACTCGAGCGGCTCCGCGAACAGGCGCAGGCGCTCGCCGAGAACCCATCCCGGATCAATGCTTCGCCTGGTGAGACTTCCGGGGACACCGGGGGGCGCTCGCATGGCTGACCAAAGGAACTGGACGCCGTTCGCATACAGGGTGTACCGATTCGCGACGTGGGTCATATGGTGCCTCGCGTGGCCCGGTCTCCGCGTGGCCAGGGCGAAGAGCCCGGAGTGGCGCGAGCGTCTCGGGGATGTGCCGGATTCACCGGCGGGGTCCATCTGGGTTCACGCCGCATCGGTCGGCGAGTTCGGTGCGGCCCTCCCGCTCGTCCGGGAACTTGTGGCACAGGGGCATGGAGTCCACGTGACCGTCGTGACGCCGGCGGGAGTCGGCATCGCGAGAGAGTCGCTGCCCGGTGGTGTCCGCGTGTCCTTCGCTCCGCTCGATCTCGTGCCTGCAGTGAGACGTGCCGTCAGAACTCTGCGTCCGTCGCTGATCATCCTCATCGAGAACGAGCTCTGGCCGAACCTCCTCTTCGAGGCGAGAACCCACGGCGTTCCGGTGGCGATGGCCAACGCCCGGATGTCGGAGCGAAGTCTGTCGCGATACCGTTCGAAGGGGTCGCCCCTGCGTGGCGTGGGACAGCTCATCCGCGCGGCGGTCTGCCAGTCGCAGGATGACGTCCGGCGGTTCGTCAGACTCGGCTTCGAGAGATCGAGGGTCCGCTCGTTCGGGAGTACGAAGTTCGACCTGCTCGCAGAGCCGCTCTCTGCGTCTGAGCGTGAGGAACTGAGGAGCTCGTTCGGGCTCGACGAGTCCCGGCCGGTGCTGGTCTTCGGAAGCGTCAGACCGAGGGAAGAGGCGGAGATCGTGCGTGCCGTCGCGACGTGTCTGGCGGATCTGGGCGATGCGCTCGCCGTTGTCGCGCCCCGACACCTCGAACGTGTAGCGCCGCTGATGACGGCGCTTGAGAGCGCCGGCGTCGCAAGCGTTCGCAGAACGGAGTCTTCGCAGGTTTCGCGGGAGGCGGGGGAGCGGCCCGGGGCCGTCGTTCTCGACACCACAGGCGAACTCGGAGCAGTGTACGCCATCGCCAACGTCGCGTTCGTGGGTGGGACGCTCGCGAACTACGGCGGTCACAACCCGCTCGAACCGGCGGCGCAGGGAGTGCCGGTGGCGCTCGGTCCGCATACGGAGACATGTCGGGAGAGCGCCTTGTTGCTGCTCGACGAGGGCGCCGCTGTGGCGGTGTCGAACGGTGAGGAGCTGGCGGAGGAGCTGCTTCGCATCGCCCGCGACGCCGACGTGCGTCGCTCGATGTCAGAGGCGGCGCTCCGCGTGATGGAGGAGGGGCGGGGAGCCTCCGCTCGCGCGGTCGAGTGGCTTGCCGGTCTGGGACTGCTGTCGAACGCCGGGCGCGAACGAGGAGCCGCATCGTGACTCGTTCTCCAGAACGACGAAGCGTCTCGGCCTGGTGGCGCGATATCGTCTACGACCGGATAGAGGTGCGGCCGCCGGGTCTCTACGCCGTCTGGTTCCTCGTGTTCTGTTCTGTTCTCTATGGGATCATCTCGTTCGTCGTGATGCGGCTCCGGGCGAGGGGCGCGGCGAGCGCGGCGGTCCCCGTCATCTCCGTCGGGAACCTCGTCGTAGGCGGCACAGGGAAGACGCCGCTGGTCGTCTATCTGGCCCGTCTCCTCGTGAGCGACGGTCACCGGGTCGTCGTCGTGAGCCGGGGCTACGGACGGTCCGGCGCGGCTCCGCTGATCGTCTCCCGGGGCGAGCGTGCGCTGGTCGGGTGGCGCGAGGCAGGTGACGAGCCGTCGCTCATTTCGATGCTGGCCCGCGGCGCGGGAGTGGTCGTCGCCTCAAAGCGGTCGGAAGGCGTTCGGGTCGCGGTGGAAAAGCTCGGGGCCGGTGTTATACTTCTTGATGATGCGATGCAGCATGTGCAGCTTGCCCGCGACCTGGACATCGTCGCGGTTGACGCGCGGTCGCCGCTCGGGAACGGTCATCTGCTCCCGGCGGGTCCGCTCAGGGAGCATCCGCTTGGTGTCGTGCGCGCCGGCCTGATCGTGGCGACGCGGTGCGACAGGGCGGGAGGCGCCGCGGAGGTCCGGCGGATCGTGGGTTCGCTCGCGCCGGACGTCCCCATCGTAGAGACGAGAATGCGTCTGGCCGAACTCTGGGATGTGTCGACCGGACACTCCGTGAAGGCGGCCGACATCCGCGACGGCACGGCGTTCGCAGTCGCAGGGATCGCGGACCCCGACGACTTCAGAGAGACGCTCGGTGACCTCGGCTTCGACGTGATCGGACTGCACGCGTTCGCGGATCATCACGAGTTCACCGACGACGATATCGCCGATCTCGATGAGGAGCTGGCCGATCTCGGAGCGAGTGTGGTCCTCACGACGGAGAAGGACGCGGTCCGGCTGCGAGGGTGGCGGCCGCGTGTCCCGCTCGTCGCGGTCGGGATCGACATCGAAGTGACGCACGGCGGAAGCCACATGCGTGACGCGCTCGCGGGCGCGCTCGCGCGGGGGAAACGACATGACGCTTGAGGAGTACGGGGCGCTGTCGACAGAGGAACTGTCGGCGAGGATTCGACGGGCGAAGGACGAGAAGCGGGCGGTCATCCTGGGACACAACTACCAGGTGCCCGAGGTGCAGGTGCTCGCCGACTATCTCGGCGATTCGCTGAGGCTGGCGCAGCTCGCGACCGAGACCGACGCGGAGCTCATCGTGCTGTGCGGGGTGTGGTTCATGGCGGAGAGCGCGAAGATCCTCAATCCCGACCGCCGCGTCATCATCCCTTCGAAGGACGCCGGGTGCCCGATGGCAGACATGGCGACCGCCGAGGGCGTTGTCAGACTCAAGGAACAGCATCCTGGCGTTCCGGTGGTCAGCTACGTCAACACGTCTGCGGAGGTCAAGGCCGTCAGCGACGTTTGCTGCACGTCGGCCAACGCGGTTCGGATCGTTGAGGCCGTCGAGGGCGACACGGTCATCTTCGTTCCCGACAAGAACCTCGGCGCGTACGCGGCCTCGAAGACCGGGAAGAACGTCATTCTCTGGAAGGGGCACTGCTACGTTCACAACATGTTCGTTCCGGAGGACGTCGAACTCGCGCGCGGCGAGCACCCGGGCGTTCCGGTCGTCGTCCATCCCGAGTCGCCGCCCGACGTCGTCGCGCGGGCGGAGTTCGCGGCGTCCACCGGCGGCATGATGAAGCTCGCGGAGGAACATGACGAGCTCATCGTCGGGACGGAGATAGGACTCATCGAGAGAATGAACCGGGAGTTTCCCGAGAAGCGCTTCTACCCGCTCTCGGCGTTCGCCGTCTGCCGCAATATGAAGATGACCGATCTTCCCCGGCTCGCGTGGGCACTCGAGCACGAGGAGTACGAGGTGACGGTGCCCGAGGACATCCGTCAGGGCGCGGAACGAGCGCTCGCGCGCATGCTCGAGCTCTCATGAGCCGGGCGTGAGGGAGGTATGACGTGGAGAGGTCCGACTTCATCGTGGTCGGAAGCGGGATCGCCGGGCTGACATTCGCGCTGAATGCGGCCGAGAGCGGTCGGGTCCTTATCGTCACGAAGAAGGACGACAAGGAGTCCGCTACGAACCTGGCGCAGGGCGGCATCGCCGCTGTCGTGGCGCGTGAGGACTCGTTCGACCAGCACATCGAGGACACGCTCGCGGGCGGGGTCGGCCTCTGCAACCGCGAAGCGGTCGAGATCGCGGTCCGGGGCGGTCCGGACGCCGTGCGTCGACTCACGGAGTGGGGGACCCACTTCTCGACGGAGACCGATGAGTCGGGCGACACGTCGCTCGCGCTCGGGCAGGAGGGCGGCCACTCCGAGCGCCGCATCGTGCACGCGGCCGATATGACGGGGCGCGAGATCGAGTCCGCGCTTCTCGGTGCGGTCGACCGACATCCGAACATCGAAGTGCTCGAGGACCACATCGCGCTCGATCTGGTCACGGCAGGCGTCGGCGTGGACAAGGTCTGCGTCGGAGTCGAGGTGCTCGACGAGCCCGCGGGCGAGGTGAAGACGCTGCTCTCAGCGGTGACGGTCCTCGCGACCGGGGGATGCGGCAGGGTCTACCTCTACACGACGAACCCGGACATCGCCACGGGCGACGGCATCGCCATGGCGTTCCGGGCGGGTGTCGCCGTCCGGAACATGGAGTTCGTGCAGTTCCACCCGACCTGCCTCTATCATCCGGATGTTCGCTCGTTCCTCATCTCTGAGGCCGTCCGGGGCGAAGGGGCTCTGCTTCTCAGCCTCGCGGGCGACCGGATCATGGAGGGTGTTGATCCGAGGAAGGAACTCGCCCCCCGCGACATCGTCGCGCGAGCCATCGACCGGACCATGAAGAAGACCGGCGACAAGCATGTCTACCTCGACATCACACACGTCGCACCCGACCGGGTGACTCAGCGTTTCCCCGGCATCTCATCCCGCCTGATGGAGCTCTCCATCGACATGACCACCGACCCGATCCCGGTCGTGCCGGCGGCGCACTACCTGTGCGGCGGCATCGAGGTCGACATGGATTGCAGGACGAGTCTTCCGGGCCTCTACGCGTGCGGTGAGACCGCGCACACGGGGATGCATGGGGCCAACCGGCTTGCGAGCAACTCACTTCTGGAAGCGGTCGTGTTCAGCGAGCGCGCGGCGAAGCGCGCGGTCGAGGAGCTGGGCGACAGGCGTTCGTCCCGCGACGCCGCAAGCTCCGTCGAATGGGATGGGCGAGACGTCGGGCCGATCCCCGAGGGCGTGCTGATGGACTACAACTGGGACATCGTCCGACGTCTCATGTGGGACTACGTCGGGATCGTCCGGACGGAGCGGCGTCTCAGACTCGCGGTCGAGCGAATGGGCGCGATCAGGCGCGAGGTCATGGACCTCTACGCACGGTATCCGGTCAATGCCGATATTCTCGAGCTCCGGAACATCTCGCTCGTCGGCGAACTCGTCATCCGCTGCGCACTGGACCGGCGGGAATCGCGGGGGCTCCATTACATGGAGGACTACCCCGACCGCAACGACGAGAGCTGCATCCGCGACACCGTCATCCCGGGCGGGTCCGGGCTCTAGCACGGGAGCGATCACCATGAGATTGCGATACACGTCCGCGGCGGCCGCGATCATCCTGGCGGCGTCGTGCCTCTCGGCGTGCGCGCGCGGAAACGAGGAGACAATGAACACCGAACGCGACGGAGTCAGACGCCCCGTGGTCGCGGGGACATTCTACCCGGGCAGCGCCGCGGAGCTTGGCGCCGAGGTCGACGGATACCTGGGCGCCGCCGAGCCGCTCGAGCTCCCGGGTGAGATCGCCGCGGTGATCGCGCCGCACGCCGGGTACGTCTATTCGGGCGGTGTGGCGGGTGCGGCATACGCGCAGCTCGGCGAACGGTCGTTCGACACGGTCGTGGTCGTGGCGCCGTCGCACAGGGCGGCGTTCCGGGGGGCGTCCATCTACGGCGGCGACGGGTACGAGACGCCCCTGGGGACCGTTCCGGTGAATGAGGAACTCGCGGACGCCATCCGGTCGGGCGGCGATGCGTTCGGATACCAACCAGGCGCGCATTCGGCCGAGCACTCGCTCGAAGTACAGGTCCCGTTCCTCCAGCGTGTGCTCAAGGAGTTCACGATCGTACCGATCGTCATGGGTGAGCAGAGCGAGCCGGCCGTCCGCGCGCTGGCCGGCGCCATTGCCCGGGCGGTTGAGGGAACGTCATCACGTGTCCTCCTCGTGGCGAGCACCGACTTGTCTCACTATCACGACCAACAGAGCGCGAACGCGCTCGATCAGATCATCATCGACAGGGTCGCCGCGTTCGACCCGGAGGGGCTTCTGGCGGATCTCGCCGCAGGACGCTGCGAAGCCTGCGGGGGAGGGCCGACGGCCGTCGTGATGATGGCGGCGCGGCACCTCGGGGCCGATCGGTCCACGGTCGTGCGGTACGCTACATCGGGCGACGTCTCAGGCGACATGAGCAAGGTCGTGGGGTATCTCTCCGCCATCCTCACCAGACCGACCTCGGGCGCGGATGGTGCGGGCGCGGACGACGCGACGGCGGGTGAGACGAACGCGGAAGAGGTCACGAGCGCTTCATCAGCGGATGCCGGAGGCGGGGAGACGGCTCCGTACGAAGGACTGACGCGCGACGAGCGTCTGACGCTGCTGGCGTTTGCTCGGGCGACCGTCGAGTCGGCCGTGCGCGGCGAGGCGCTGCCGCGCCTTGAGGAGACGACGCCGGCTCTCAGGACACCGTGCGGCGGCTTCGTCACGCTCGACAAGCACGGTAGTCTGAGGGGATGCATCGGATACGTCGTCGCCGTGAAGCCGCTCCACGAGACGGTCTCGGAGATGGCGGTACAGGCGGCGCTCCACGACCCGCGCTTCCCCGCGGTGTCGGCCGAGGAGCTTCCAGATCTCGAGATCGAGATCTCGGTGCTCTCGCCGCTCGTGACTGTCGGCGACGTGTCGGAGATCGAAGTCGGACGCGACGGTCTCGTCATCCGTGGTCGAGGGGCGAGCGGACTGCTGCTTCCACAGGTCGCATCGGAGCGGGGATGGAGTCGTGAGCTGTTCCTGGACCAGACCTGCGTGAAGGCCGGACTCGCGCCCGGGACCTGGCGCGAAGCGGACATCACGATCCAGCGTTTCTCGGCGGAGGTCTTCAGCGAGAAGGAGCTGGGTCTGAGGTGACGACGGACGGGCGAACGTCGGGAGGCGCTATGAGGTGGTTCACGCCCCTCTGGTTGACGGTGGCGCTGGCGGTCGGACTTCTCGGGGTCACGGGTCTGGTGACCTCCGGTTCGGACGGTGGCGCGCAGGGGTACACCGAACCGCGCGTCGCGCTGTACTGGGAGGACGCGGGTGGAGGCATGGTCCGGTGCACGCTCTGTCCGCGCCGCTGTGTCGTGCCGCCGGGCGCGCGCGGACACTGCGGTGTCCGTGAGAATCGCGGCGGGACCTACTACACGCTCTCCTACGGCAACCCCTGCGCCGTGCACGTCGACCCGATCGAGAAGAAGCCCTTCTATCACTTTCTCCCGACGACGTCCTCGTTCTCGATCGCGGTGGCCGGCTGCAACCTCGACTGCAAGTTCTGTCAGAACTGGCACATCTCGCAGCGTCGACCCGAAGAGACATACAACTACCGACTCCCGCCCGAACGGCTCGTCGACCTCGCGGTTCAGAGCGGGAGCAGGAGCATCGCATACACCTACTCCGAGCCGACCATCTTCTACGAGTACATGCTGGACTGTGCGCGGGAGGCGCGACGACGCGGCGTCCGGAACGTCTATCATTCGAACGGTTTCATCAACGAGCTGCCTCTGCGCGAGCTCTGTCCGTATCTCGACGCGGCAAACGTCGATCTCAAGGGTTTCACCGAGGAGTACTACTCGGGAATGACCGGGGGGAGTCTCGCACCCGTGCTCCGATCGCTCCGGATCCTCGTGGAGGAGGGCGTGCATCTGGAGCTGACGACGCTGGTCGTTCCCGGCAGGAACGACGATCCGGACGACCTCCGCGCCATGTGCCGCTGGATCGTCGATACACTGGGGGACTCGGTCCCGCTCCACTTCTCGCGATTCCATCCCCAGTACCAGCTGACAGGGCTGGCGCCGACACCGCCGGCGACGCTCGAGCTTGCCCGGCGGATCGCGGCGGAGGAGGGGCTCCGGTTCGTCTACATCGGCAACGTGCCGGGACACGAGGCGAACAGTACCCGATGCCCGTCGTGCGGCGAGATGCTCATCCATCGGATCGGGTACGATGTCGACATCCGGGGGCTCGAGGCCGGCGCGTGCACGGCGTGCGGCGAGGTCATCGAGGGTATCTGGGAGTGACGGCGCCCATTCCGTGGGCGTTCCGCGGGTTGCCACCGCGAGGTTGACAGACCGCTCATCATCGTCTATTGTCTAGGTGAAGTCTATCCAGGTTCAGCGACCGGAGATTTTGGGAACCTCTCAGTAGCGAGAAGGAGGAGCAGATGCGTTGTCTCCTGGTGGTCCTCATCGTAGGGCTCCTGGCGGCGGTCGGAACGGCCGACGTGATCGAGGTGCCGGATGAGGACAACGACATCGAGTCAATCCAGCAGGGCTTGGACCTCGCGTCCGCCGGCGACACGGTGCTTGTCTACGCCGGCGTCTACGATAGCGTCCACTACTTCGAGACGAACATCGGGACGAAGACCGCGGTCTGTCAGCTCAAGGATGGCGTGACCATTCGGGGCATCGACCGGGACGACGTGGTTATCGATCACACCGATGCGGACTACGGAATTCTCTGCATGGACGTGGGAAGCGACGCGCAGGTAAAGGCACTGACCGTCGTGGGTGGTGTGGCGCTTCGGGAGGATTACGCTCCCGACAGTGACGGCAGAGATCTGCGGGCGGCCATCAGCTGCCTCGAGAACGCTTCACCCGTCATCCGATACGTCACGATCGAGGAGTCCTCGACCGGGCTGGTGTGTCGCACCAACTGCGCACCGACCGTCGAGAGCAGCATCATCGCTCGTGGTGGTCATCACGGCGTGTACGCCTTCGGGAACGGCACGACGGCGATGGTGCTCGACCGCGTGACGATCGTCGGCAACTTCGACTACGGTGTGTACGTGTCCAACGGCGCCGCGGATATCTCGAACTCGAGTGTCACGCACAACCACAAGTCGGGCATCTACTCGTACCTGTCGACGGTGGACGTGGATCACTGCAACGTCTACTGGAACGACTACATCAGCACCGACTTCCTGAACTACGGCGGGAGTCTTGGTGACCAGACGGGCCTGAACGGGAACATCTCCGACGAGCCGTTCTACTGCGACTTCGTCGGCGACGTCGGGTACGACTACCAGGTCTGCTTCACCTCGCCGAACGTCGGCGGAGGCTCCGGCGGGACCGACATCGGCGCCGACACCAGCGGGCTTGGCGTTGGCTCCTGCACGGACTGTGTCTCGCTCGTCAGGGAGACCAGCTGGGGTTCGATCAAGGCGCTCTACCGCTAGATCTGCGTTCACACATCCGGCGCGCGTCGCGCGCGGATGGACAGCGCTTCGAACAGGACGAGGCCGTCTCTCAGGAGACGGTCTCGTTGTATGTATGAGCGTGTCATCGGGATGGAGTGGTGCAGGCGAGCGCCACCAGCACCGACGCGTTGAGAACCGCGAGACCGGTCATCGTGCCGACCGTTCCGAGAACCGGCAGGAGCACCACGGAGGCCGCGATCGCGCCGAGAGCCGCTCCGAACAGATCGGCTGCGTAGAGAGCGCCGCCCTGTCGGGTCTCGCTGGAACCTCCGCGCGCGCGGAGGATGGCGGCGGCCAGCGGGAACTGGACACCGGCGAGCAGTGCCGAGGCGGTGACGAGACCGGGGAAGATCGCTGCGCCGCCGAGTCCGGTGGACGCCGCAGACCCGAGCCGCGCGACGGCGACTCCGAACCCGACCGGGACCGCGGTGAGACCACACTGCAGGAGGATGTAGCCGCGGTTGAGCGCCGGGAGCGACGCCAGGCGTGTTCCGAGCCACCCTCCGAGGGCGAGCCCCAGCATGAAGGCGGCCGTGATGAGCGCGAGGTGGCCGTAGACGTATCCATAGAGGCTCTGGTACGCGACGATGGCCGTCATCTCCAGCGTCATCTCCGAGAATCCGACAACGACGACCGACAGGACGGCGGCGCGCGCGAACGACGCGCGCTGCGCTTCCGGCGTTCGCATCGGAGAGCTCCTCAACGCGAGAAGACGGGGCACCGCTCCGAAGGCGATCGCAAGGAGACCGGCGAGCGCTGCGAGCGTCGTCAGGTTGACCGCCCGGCGGGCGGTGTGGAGAAGGCCGCCGGTCGCGCCGCGCAGCCGGGCGCGCACCACGAGACCGGCGAGGTACCCGCTCGGGCTGAGATCGCGGTTGAGCCCCTTCGCGGTCGCGCGTCCTATCGCCGCGTCGGCCGCTTCCAGTCTCGCCGCGCTGAACCGGTCCTCGAGGTAGTGTCGCGCGATGAAACGTGCGTCGACCCCGCGCCGCTCTATCTCGCTTGCGAGCTGTGCGCCGCTCCGGACGAGCGGTGCTGCCGCCGCGGTGGCGACGAGGTGCGACGGGTCGCCGGGGAGCAGCGCGACGCGTGGGAAGACGGTCCTCAGCGACTCGATGAGACAGAGTGTGAGCTCGGCGAGCTCGGGAGATATGTAGTTCGCGGATCCTGAGACCGTCAGCGCGATGACGCCATCGGTGGCGAGTACGCGTCGTGTCTCCTCGAAGAACTCGACCGTGTAGAACCGGTTGAGCTGGGTCGTGGTCGGGTCCGGGACGTTGAGGATGATCACGTCGTAGCGGTCGCGTGTCGTGCGAATGTACAGCCGCGCATCGCCGTGGTGGGTCCGAACCCGCTCGTCGGCGAGCCCGGCAAGGAGAGAGTCGCGAAAGGCCTCACGAGCCGCGGCCAGCAGAGCCGGGTCCAGCTCGACATAGTCGACGCGCTTGACCGACGGATGCTTGAGCGTCTCGGCGATCGATCCCCCCAGCCCGCCGCCGACGAGGAGCACCCGCTCGGGCGCGGGGTGCTGGAGCATCGGGATGTGCACCGCCTCCTCGGCCGCGAGCCGGTCGGGGGAGGAACCGGTGAGAACGCCGCTCTCGTAGATGCTCATCTGGCCGTCGCGACGCGTCGCCACAACACGGCCGTGAACGGAGTCGCGTGAGAGAACAGGGCCGAGTTCCGACCATTGGGCCCGGACCGTGGACGCGTCGAGCGTGTCTCCGAGGGGCGAGAGGAGGGCGACGGCGGTGAGCCCGCTGAGGATCAGCGTGAGCCGTGCCGGCGCGGCGCGAGGGGCGAACCGGAGTGCGGCGATCGTCAGCAGCAGCGCGCAGAGCCCGACGATGGTCGCGGGCGAGAGGTGCGGGATGAGGACGAAGCTCAGGAGGACGCCGGAGCAGACGGCGCCCGCGGCCTCGAGAGCGTAGACGCGCGCGACGGCGTCACGACGCGCGGGGGCGGCGGTTCCTGTGTCGGCGTTGTGGCCGGTGAGTACGCGGATCGTGAGACTGAACGCCGCTCCGGCGCCGAGAGCGAAGGGGGCGACAGCGAGCACGGCCGCGACCACGAGCTGGCCGAGCCCGGCGACCTCGCCGGCATGAGCACCGAGAATGGTACGGCCCGCTCGGGCGGCAAGGAGTGAGAGAGGTGAAAGCAGTGCGAGGCCTGCGAGGACGGCGGCCAGACGCGTGCGCGGGGCTCGATCCGCCGCGAAGAGTCTTCCCCCGACCGCGCTCCCGAGCCCCGCGGAGAGGAGCCACGCAGCCAGGGCGATGCCGAATGACGTCTCATCGCCGAGCCACGCGACCATCAGCTCGCGGAGGACCATCGTCTGAACGAGGATCGTCGAGAAGCCCAGGACCAGGGCGGCCAGGTGCCCGGGCCGCGTCACGCGCTTCGCGCGAGCTTCGAGAGCGTGTCCGGACCGGTCTCCGGGTGAGGTAGAGTCGCTTCGTCGCATGGTGTCCGCAGTCTAGCAGACCGCATGGCTCGGGACGTGTTTCGAAGGGCCGAACTGACGACAGGGCCGTGGGTTAGATCATGAGAAAAGCGTTGACACCTTCGAACGGGGTCTGCTAGCCTACGAGCCAACACCGGCGACCGGTGGACGAGCGTCCACCGATTTCCGGGCTGTTCGGTATGACACACTGGGCGAGCGATGCCGGGGAACGCGCGGATCCCCGACAGGCGCATACGTCTGCGTATGTGGTGGAGGGACGCATGGCGGTACGCGAGACACGGGGCAGCTCCGCATCGAGTGAGCCCCCGGTCTCCCAGAGGAACGACTCGCAGCCGACCGTGACGAAGACGTCGCGTCTTGGCCGCATGATCGGGAAGTACGTCGACCGCTTCGACAAGCCGGAGCCGATCTCGTTCGGCGCGGCCTTCGAGAGTGTCGAGCGCGTCCTGGTGATCCCGGAGTGCGGGGTTGCCGGTGCGTTGTTTGCGGTCCCGACACTTCGAGCCATGCGCCGCGGGTTCCCGCAGGGGAAGATCGCCGTGCTCGTGCGCGACGAGGACAAGGAGCTGCTCGAAGGTTCCGTCGAGGTCGATCGTGTTATCGGCTACTCGCTGCCGCGCGGCATGAAGCGGATGTCCGCGTTCATGGCTCTGGCGAAGCGACTCAAGTCCTACCGCTTCGACATCGCCATTCTTCTGGACCGGGAGTCGGATTTCGAGAGGATCTACCTCTGCTACATGACCGGCGCCAAGATCCGCGCGGGACTCCAGGGAGACGAGAGCCATCCGTTCCTCAATCTTGAGGTGAGTCGACGCGTGTCGGGAAGCACGCGCGCGCAGCTCGGTCTCGAGATCGCGAGAGTGATGGGGATCGACGTGGCCGGACTCGGTCTGATGTGGGAGGTCCCCGAACAGGAGCGCCGGACGGCCGAGCAGCTCATCCACTTCCGCAAACCCCGCGAGGACGAACTCCTGATCGGCTTCGATCCCGGACCCGGCCGCGGCGGCACATCCGTCTCCACGGCCCAGCAGGCGAAGCTTCTCGATCAGCTCTGCGCCGACTACAACGCGCGCGCCATCCTTCTGACCTCGACGGAGCACCACGATCAGGCGAAGAAGCTCGAGAGCCTGCTGTCGAGGGAGCCGATCTTCGTGCAGCAGCGCAGGACACGCGACGTGGTGAGCCTTCTCGGACAGTGCGACCTGTTCGTCGCCGGCAACACCGATCTTGTCTACTTCGCCATCGCGCTTGGCATCCCGACCGTCTCCATGATGACGGCCGGTGAGCTCGAGGCTGAGGCCTATCCGGACCGGGACTGTCTGGAGATCATCACGCTGGTTCCGGGCGACCGGTTCCCGATCGAGGAGTTCATGGAGAGGACGCAGAGCGCGATGCTGCGCGGAGCGTCGGAGGAGGGCGGATAGAATGCGTCCCTTCATCCGACTGCTTGGTTTCGTGAGACCGTACTGGCGTCGCCTTCTGGCGGCGCTCGTCTGCATGGCGGTCTTCGCGGTTCTGTCCGGCGTATCGCTCGGCATGATCCTTCCGTTCGTCAACGTGCTCTTCGAGCGTGACGCGCTTGTTGCGACCGGGTCGACAACGACCGTCGCTGACGTGACGGAAGATGCCGCGGACGTGACGGAAGATGCCGCGGACGTGACGGAGAGTGTGGGGGATGTAGCGGGCCTCCTCGCGGTCGGCGAGAACGAGCCCATCGATGACCTCAAGGTCGACATACGCGCGGGCATCCTCGAGATGTTCGCGAGCGACTCGCCGGAACGTGCGCTCGGCAAGGTCTGCCTGGCGCTCTTGCTCGTCTTCCTCATTCGCGGTCTCTTCGGGTATCTCCAGACCTTCCTGATGATGACGCTCGAGCAGCGCGTGGTCCGCGATCTTCGGGACCGGCTCTTCGAGAAGCTCAGCGGGCTGTCCCTCTCGTTCTTTCATGGGGAGCAGACGGGCACGCTGATCTCGCGGATCACCAACGACGTTACCCTGGTCCGCGGCGCGCTGGTCGCCTCGTTCGTGAACCTGTTCCGAGAGAGCCTTCTGACGCTCATCTACCTCGGCGTGGCCATCTGGATCAGTTGGCGACTGGCCATCATCACATTCGTCGTGCTGCCGCCCATCATGTTCCTGATCGCCAAGATCGGGACGCGGCTCCGGAAGAGAAGCACTCGGATCCAGGAGAAGATGGCCGACATCACCTCGACGCTTCAGGAGACCATCTCCGGAGTTCGCGTCGTCCAGGCGTTCGGTATGGAGGAGTACGAGCGACGCCGTTTCTTCGCGCACACCAGCGAGTACTTCCGGCGGTTCGTGCGGATGGAGGCGCTTGGCGCACTCGCGGGTCCGCTGACCGAGTTCATGGGTGTCATCGGCGTGGTCGTGCTGCTCTGGTACGGCGGCCGGGAGGTCCTTCTCTCGGACACGATCTCGCCGGACTGGTTCCTCATCTTCCTCGGCGCGGCGCTCTCGACGATGCAGCCGCTGCGGAAGCTCTCGAAGGCGAACAACCAGCTTCAGATGGGCCTCGCGGCGGCGGAACGCGTGTTCCAGATCCTGGACACCGAGTCCGACATTCAGAATGTGACCGGCGCCGAGGTTCTCGACGGCTTCTCGGATGTCATCCGCTACGAGGACGTGACCTTCCGCTACGCCACCGGCGACGACGTGCTCGAGTCCGTCGACCTCACGGTCAGCAAGGGTGAGATCGTGGCGGTCGTCGGTCCGAGCGGAGCGGGCAAGTCCACGCTCCTCGATCTTGTCCCGCGGTTCTACGACCCGACCGGTGGTCGCGTGACGCTGGACGGACACGATCTTCGCGACGTTGATCTTGCGTCGCTCCGACACCTCATGGGCATCGTGACCCAGGAGACGATCCTCTTCAACGACAGCGTCCTGGCGAACATCGGGTATGGTCTGGAGGGGGCGTCCAGGGACGATGTCGAGGCGGCGGCGCGCGCGGCGAACGCGCACGAGTTCATCTCCGCGATGCCGGACGGGTACGACACGGTGGTCGGCGAGCGCGGGACCAGACTCTCAGGCGGCGAGCGACAGCGTCTGGCCATCGCGCGCGCGATCCTCAAGAACCCGCCGATCCTCATCTTCGATGAAGCGACCTCATCGCTCGACACGGAGTCCGAGCGTCTCGTGCAGGAGGCGATCGAGCATCTGTTCGAGGGCAGGACCGTGCTGATCATCGCGCACCGCCTGTCGACGGTTCGGAACGCCGACAGGATCGTCGCGATGGAGGCGGGGCGCGTCGTCGAGAAGGGGACGCACGACGAACTCATCGCGCGCGACGGGCTGTACCGTCGGCTGCACGATCTTCAGTTCAGCGGCGCCGGGACGAACGGTGAACTGCCGGAGCAGACGGCCGGTGACGAGACCGACGATGCCGGCGAACGGTAGGGAGCGACAAGCGTGCTCACTGCGATCGGCGACGACGGAGACTCGGGAGCGCTTCACGGCGACCGTTCAGCACGCGCCGGTGACGCTCACGCCGGGAGCGCTCGCCCTGCGAAGGGCAGCGCCGGAAGCGTGGTGCCGCTTCCGCAGAGCGGGATCGCCGTTATCCGGCTGAGCTCGATCGGTGACATCGTCCTGACCGAGCCGGTTGTCGCGGCCCTGAGGAGCGCCTATCCGGACGCGGACATCGCGTTCGTCGTGAAGAGCCGCTACCGCGAACTCGTCGAAGCCCACCCGGGTATTACGAGGGTCAACGAGCTTCACGGTTCGTCGGTCGCCGGTTTCGCAAGGCTCTGCTCGGAGCTCAGATCCCGCCGATACTCCACCGTGGTCGATCTCCACCACAACCAGCGCAGTATCCTCCTCGGGGTGTGCGCGCGGTCGTCTATTGTGACGACCTACCGGAAGCGCGAGTTCGGGGACGCCGCGCGCGTGCGCATCGGGCGACAGCCGTTCCGCGCGAGCAAGCGACTGGTCACGCGCTACCTGGAGAGCCTCAAACCGTTGGGCGTCGGGGCCGTTCGCGACCGTCCGCGTCTGTTCGTGTCCGACGCGGCCGCGGCGGGAGCTCGCAAGCGGCTCGACGGGTGGGGACTCGATGAACAGGGGTTCGCGGCCGTGGCGCCCGCCGCTCTCTGGAGTACGAAGCGCTGGCCGGCCGACCGCTTCGCCCGGGTTGCATCCGGACTGGCGAAGGACCGGGGGCTCGACATCCTCCTTGTGGGGTCGGGGGCCGACCGCGCTCTCTGCGAGGACCTGCTCAGCGGCATCGACGCCGGGTCACGCCGGGTCGTCAACGCCGCGGGGTCGTCGGGTCTCGGCGAGTTCGCGGGTATCCTCGGGTCCGCGCGCGTCTTCGTCGGGAACGACAGCGGACCGATGCACATGGCGATGGCGCGGGGAACGCCGACCGTGGCGGTGTTCGGTCCTACCGATCCCGGGCAGTTCGATTTCTCCGACGATGCCGTGGTCTATGCCGACCTCGAGTGCAGCGCGTGCTCGTTTTACGGTACGAAGAAGTGCCGCCTTGGACACTGGGACTGCATGGAGAAGATCGCCGCGGAGCCGGTCCTCGCCGCAGCCTTCGAGCTTCTCGACCGGCGACCCCCGCGCGACGGAGGGGGCGAATGAGAGCACTCGTCATCCAGACGGCCTTCCTCGGCGATATGATCCTCACGCTCCCGCTCCTGGATCTTCTGCGTTCGAGCGGCGTGTCATCCCATCTTGCGGTGATGGCGTCGCCGGCGGGGGCCAGACTCCTCGAGACGCAGAACGTTGCGGATCCGATCATCGAGTTCGACAAACGGGAAGCGGACAGCGGACCAGCTGGAACGCTGCGCGTGGCGCGAGCGGCACGCGAGTTCGGAGCCGATGCCGTCCTGGTGCCGCACCGGTCGTTCAGGAGCGCGGCGATCGCCGCGATGACAGGCGCGCCGCGACGCATCGGGTTCGATGAGAGCGGAGGCCGGGCGCTTCTGACCGAGACCATCGCCTACCGCGCACACGGACACGAGATCGAGCGGGTCGCGTCGCTCGCGACGGCGCTCGATGTACCGTTTCCGGACGGGCGCATCCCGTTCCGCGTCGTCGTCCCGGAGGACGCTGCGCGCCGGCTTGAGCAGCGGCTCGATCAGGAATCCCGGCAGTTCTCTGGAGAACGATCCGGGCGGATGGCGGTGCTGGCGCCCGGGAGTCGCTGGGCGACCAAGCGATGGCCTGCGGACCGGTTCGCGTCGCTGGCGGACGCGCTCGTGTCGGACGGTCTCGCGGTTGCGCTCGCGGGCGGAGACGACGACCGCGAGGTCGCCGCGCATGTCGTATCGCGCGCTCGGGTCGATGTGCTCGACCTGACCGGGCGACTCGATGTCGGCGAATGGGTGGCTCTCGTGGACCGGGCCTCTGTCGTCGTTTCGAACGACTCCGCCGCCGCGCACGTCGCAGCGGGTGTCGGTGTCCCGGTGGTCGCGATCTTCGGACCGACGGTTCCGGCGCAGGGGTACGCGCCGTACAGTGACCGCGCGCGCATCGTCGCCTCGGAGCTCGATTGCAGACCGTGCGGGCGGCACGGCTCTGACAGCTGCCCGCTCGGAACACTTCAATGCATGACCGACGTCAGTGCGGACGAGGTTCGTGGTGAGGTTCTCGCGCTGCTCGAGGACTCACCGCATTGACCGGGGCGTCACGGGCCGGGAGGTTCGATTGCGCACTCTGATCGTCACCGACTCCATGATCTGGAACGCCGAGACTGAGTATGCGCTCGCGGTCGCGGGCGCGGAGGCGGCGATGGGTTTCGATGTGGCGCTCGCCGCTCCCGACGGGAGCGACGCGCTGGCGAAGGCGCCGGCCGGCGTCGCGACGAACGTGCTTCCCGGCGCGTCGCTCGCGCGGTCTCCGGCCGACCTTCTCGCGGCGTGTCGCTGGATCTCGACCTATACGTCGGATGCGCCTGGCACAGTCGTCCACAGCTCTCGCTCCTCCGCGCACACCGCTGTCGCGCTCGCCAGGGACGCGTCGACGAAGCTCATCCATCTGCGCGGCGGAGCCGCGCAGCCCTCGGCCGGCGCGCTCAATCGCTACCTCTATCGGCGACGGACGGATGCGGTCATCGCATCATCGGGACGGATCGAGACCTGGGTACGCGGGCGGCTCGGCGTCCCCGGAGAGCGGGTCTTCCGCATGTACCTGCCGATCGACCTCGATCGCTTCGGCAGAGCACGAGCTGCTGGGGCAGGAGCTGCCGAAGCAGAGGCTGCCGAAGTCAGGCGTGAGTTCGGTGTCGCGCCCGATGCTCCGCTCGTCGTCAACGTGGCGCGTCTCGCGCCGGTCAAGGGACACGGCGTGCTGCTCGAGGCCTGGAGCCGGGTCGTGCGCGAGCACCCGTCCGCAGTCCTTCTGCTGGTCGGGGAACCGTGGTCGGGACAGCCGGAGGGGCTCAAGGCCCGTGCGGAGGCACTCGGCGTGAGCGAGAGCGTGCGGTTCGCAGGGCGACGTGACGATGTGCCCGCGATACTGACGGCAGCCGATGTCTGTGTCTGTTCGTCGATCGGAAGCGAAGAGAATTCGCGTGCGGTCAGCGAGTACATGGCGGCCGGTCGGCCGGTCGTCGCGACGAGCGTGGGCGTGATCCCTGAACTGGTCGTCGAAGGCGGGACCGGTCTGCTCGCCGCGCCTTCCGACGTGGAAGCGTTGTCGGAGTCGCTCAAGCGGCTGCTGGGTGACCCCGGTCGTGCCGCGGCGATGGGGGTGGCGGGTGGCGCTCGGGCGCAGGAGCTTCTGTCACAGCAGGCGTTCGCCGCGGGGCTTGCCGATGTGCTGGCGGCGGTCGGCGCAGTGAATGGAGGAGCGCGGTCGTGAGGGTCTGCTTTGTCAACTCGCTGAGGACGTTCGGTGGCGGCGAGCGATGGCTGCTCGAGGCCGCCGAAGGGCTCGCCTCGCGAGGTCACACGGTCACGGTGGCGGCGCGCGTGGAGAGCGCTCTGGCGTCGCGTGCCCGGCACGCCGGGTACGATACGCTCGAGCTGCCGATGCGCGGCGACGGGGACCCGACATCGATATTCCCTCTGGCGAACTGGCTCCGTTCAACACGAGCGGACGTCGCGAGCGTCAACGTCCAGCGTGCCGTACGGGTCGGCGCGGTCGCGGCGCGGATCGCCGGCGTTCCCGGAGTCGTCGAACGTCGGGGGTTGCTCTTCCCGGTCAAGCCTTCCGCGCTCAATCGTCTCACATATCGGAGGTTCGTGACGCGCGTCATCGCCAACTGCGGCGCGATCGCGAACGATCTGGCGGCCGGAGGCGTTGTTCCCGCCGAGCGGATCGTGGTCATCCCGAACGGGATCGAAGCGGAGCGCGTGTCGGCGGGAGCGGGCGAAGAACTGCGGGCGGAACTCTGCATCGATCCCGACACCCCGACGGTCGTCGTGATCGGTCGGCTCGTCCCGGACAAGGGGCACGAGGTCGCGCTTGAAGCGTTCGCGAAGATCGTGGCGCAGGAGCCGCGCGCGCAGCTGCTCGTCGTGGGCGCGGGCAAGCTCCGGCACCAGCTTCGGGAGATGGCGGCGGAGATGCTCCCTCAAGACAGCTGGCGCTTCCTCGGACACAGGAGTGACGTCGACGCGGTGCTCGCGGCAGGGACCGTTGTGCTCGTCTCCAGCTTCCGCGAAGGGATGCCGCACGTCGTTCTTGAAGCCATGGCTGCCGGGACACCGGTTGTGGCGACGGGTGTCGCCGGTATTCCCGAGATGATCGAGCACGGACGCGACGGACTCCTCGTCGAACCGGGCGACCCGGGCGCGACCGCTGAGGCCGTGCTCCGGCTGCTTGGCGATCACGCAGGCGCGCGCGCCATGGCGGAATCGGCGAGACGACGCGTGCTGGGTGAGTTCTCGCTCGAGACCATGATCGACCGCGTTGAGGCTTGTTTCGCCGAGGCTGCGGACGGTGGGAAGGGAGGGTCGCGATGAAGTCGAGGACCTTCCATCCCGAGAGCGTCAGGTCGATCCTCGTGATGCGGCTCTACTTCCTCGGAGACGTGGTTCTGGCCACTCCGGTCCTGGAGGCGCTCAAGCGTCGCTTCCCCGACGCCAGGCTGACCGTTCTCGCGAAGAAGCGGGCTGCCGCGGTCCTTACCGCCAACCCGAATGTCGACGAGGTCGTGCTCTACGATGGAGTGGCCGACTACCATATGCCCCGGCGCCAGTGGCGGCTTGCGCGCCGCCTGCGGCACGAGAGGTTCGACCTTGCCGTCGACCTCTCCGGGAACCTGCTGAGCTCCTGGCTTCTCTGGGCAGCCGACCCCGGCTACCGCGTCGGTTTCAACCACGCGGGGTTTCCGCGTGTGCTCGACTACCGCATTCCGTATGTCGCGGAGGGCAGCGTCGTCGAGCATCTGCTCTCGGCCGTTGCGCCGCTTGGCGCGACCGCCGAGCCGCTGCCCCGGATCTACCTGACCGACGAGGAGCGGACGAACGTTGCAGAGCTGCTTGCACGGGAGGGCATCAGCGACGGAGATCCGTACGCGGTTCTCGCGCCGGGAGCCAACTGGGAGTACAGGCGCTGGCCGGCGGAGCGTCACGCGGCGCTCGCGCGTCTTCTCAGGAGTGAGGAAGGCGTCCGGGCCGTCCTGACCGGTAGCGCCGAGGAGGTGGAACTCTGCGCGAAGGTCATGGCCGAGTCCGGCGGGAGCGCGTTGAGCCTGGCCGGACGGCTCGACGTGCGAGGGCTCGCGGCGGTGGCCGAGCGGGGCGTACTCTTCGTCGGAAGCGACAGTGGACCGATGCACATCGCCGGGGCCGTGGGGACACCGGTCGTGGCGCTCTTCGGACCGAACACGCCGGACCGGTTCGCCCCGCGCGGCTCGCGTTCGCGCGTCATCAGACACGAGTACCCGTGCTCACCGTGCGACCAGAAGCAGTGCGTCCGTCCGGACGATCCCTGCATGGCCGCGATCACGGTGAACGAGGTCCATGCCGCCGCGCGCGAGCTTCTCCGTACGGCGGGAACAGACGACGCGGGGGGAGGGCGCGATGACTGAGCGGAAGACGAACTCCGGCGCCGATACCGCGCCGCCGATCCGCCACGACATCGTCTGCATGTCGACCAATCACTGGACCGGTCTTCCGACGAGCAAGCAGAGTCTGATGCTCGAGATGGCGCGGTCGGTCCGCGTGCTCTATGTGGAACCGCCGCTTGATATCTTCTCGGTGCTCGGACGCCGTCGTCGGTGGCCGAAGCTCCGGGGGCTCAGGCAGGTGCGCCCGAACCTGTGGGTTCTCTCGCCCGTGGCGTTCACCGTTTCCTCGAATCCCGCGAGGCGCGCGAGATTTCTCGAACGACTCCTCCCGCGCGTGCTTGCGTCGGCCGGACGACTCGGTCTGGGGGAGAGGGTACTGTGGTGCTTCGCTCCCGAGCACGAGGCGTTCGTCGGCCGGCTCGGGGAGCAGGCGGTGGTGTACAGCGCCGCCGATGAGCCCGCGGCGTTCAGCGCGGCGCCGGAGGCGACACGCGAGATGGAGCGGCGCATGCTCGACGCGGCGGACCTCGTCTTCGTCGTCTCGGCGGCGCTTCTCGAAGCGCGGTCGACGCACGCGAACGTGCACCGTCTGCCCAACGCGGCCGACGTGCCGCACTTCAAGAGGACGCTGGCGGGCGACGCCGACGCGGGCGACACGGAGTTCGTCGCGGCTCTCGACCGACGAGACGTTCCCGCGGATGTCGCGCGCATGGCGCGTCCCGTGATCATGTACGGGGGCGTCGCGTACGGGTGGTTCGATTTCGACCTCGTTCGCGAGGTGGCGGACAGCAAGCCCGAGTGGACGATCGCGCTTGTCGGACCGGGGGGCGCGAGGGAACCGCTTCCCGCGAATGTCGTGCGACTCGGACGGCGACCCTACGATGAGTTCCCTCGATATGTCGCGTCGTGCGATGTCGCCATCATCCCGTGGCGCGACGGGCTCTTCTCCCGGAACGCGGATCCCATCGTTCTCTATCAGTATCTGCTCTGCGGCAAGCCGGTCGTGGCGACACCGTTCCCCGCGGCGCTCGAGCGCGGCGATCTGATCGAGACAGCAGAGGGCGCCGATGCGTTCGTGCACGCGGTCGAGCGCGCGCTCTCCGCCGTCGGTGACACCGCTCGTCGTGACGCGCGGACCGCCTTCGGACTCGCGAACACATGGCAGGACCGCGCGGAGCATGCGGCCGCTCTCATCGAATCCGCGGTGACCATGCGGAGGGGCGCGGGGGAAGGCAGGCCGCGACAGGCAGCGACACACACGGACCCCGGAGGCGCAGCGTGACGATGCGCGAGAGACTGGCGAGCGGGTTCGAGTCGCTCCAGTCCTTCGGACTGGTGCTCCTGCTCGTGGCCCTCCCGTACTCGGAGGGACTGAAGAACACGGCCATCGCGCTGGCGTTCCTCGGTTTCGCCGGGAAGACGCTCCTCGGACGGATGCCGCGGTTCCAGGATCCGGCGCTCGCGTGGGCGCTCCTCGCGTACGTCGCGGCGTGCTTTCTCTCGTTCGCGTTGGCGAGACCCGAACTGCAGCGTCCACCCGAGCTGCTCACCGTGCTGATGACGACGTCTCCGTTCTTCCTCGCCGCCGACGCGTGCAGCAGACGTCCTTCAAGGGCGCTTCTCTTCACGTGGGCCATCCTCATCGGAGCGCTGCTGGCCGGGCTTGCCGCCTACGGTTCGTTCCTGACGGGATACCAGGAGCGGCTGTCGCTCGCTTCCATCGAGAACCCGGTTCCGGCCGCGGAGTATCTCGCCATCGCGCTGGGGGTGTCGCTCGCGCTTCTGATCGCGGAGTACCGAGCCGGGCTGGCGGGGCCGTTGCTCGTGCTGGCGACGGGTTTCACGGCGGTTCCGCTTGTGATGACGCGCTCGCGCGGCGGGCTTCTCGGCGCTGCGTGCGGCGGGGCTGCCATTGTCGCCGCGTCGCTCCGCCGCAGACGCTACGCGGTCGTGGCGCTCGTGGTCGTCGCGGGGCTGGTCGCGACCTTCGCCCTGATGCATCCGAACTCACGTCTGTTCATGGGGAGGAACATCACGGCGAGATTCGACACATGGCAGCGGAGCGTCGAACTCATCGCCGAGCGGCCGCTGACGGGTCACGGACCAGGCATCTACTGGGCGCTTGGGGTCACCTACGAGGACCACAAGGGGGAGGAGCACCAGCTCAACGCGCACAACACGCTCTTCCATGCAGCCGCGGAGAACGGGCTCGTGGGGGCTGGCGCGCTCGCCGCCTTTCTGGTATTAGCATTACGAGCGGCCGTGCGCTCCATTCGGGGCGCCAGGCACGCCGTCGGGAGGGCCGTGGCGGTCGGTGCGCTGGCCGGCATCGTCGCGTCGATCGTAGCTGGTCTCACCGCGGTGTCGACCGACGCCGAGCCGGGGATGCTCTTCTACGCGCTCGTGGCTCTCGGAGCCACTCGCCACGTGATGTCGGTTCCCCCTTCTGAGACTGGTACGCGGGACGGAGGTGCACGATGAAAGGACGACCGGCGCTCTTCCTCGACCGCGATGGCGTCCTGACCGTCGAGAACAGTTACATCACCCGTCCCGACGAACTCAGGCTCGAGACCGGCGCGGCTGAAGCCGTCCGCACGCTGAATGAGGCGGGCGTGCTCGCCGTCGTAGTGAGTAACCAGTCTGGGGTCGCGCGAGGACTGATGACCGAACAGGACATGGCGGCCGTCCACGCGCGTCTCGAGCAGCTTCTCGGCGAGGACGGAGCGAGACTGGACGCCGCGTACTACTGCCCGAACCATCTCGAGGGCGCCGTCGAACGGTACAGTCGTGACGCCTCGTGCCGGAAACCGCAGACCGGGATGATAGACGCCGCTGTCCGCGACCTCGGGATCGACCTTTCCGCGAGCGCGATGGTGGGGGACCAGCTCACCGACGCGGAGCTCGCCGAGAGAGCGGGGATCCCGTGCGTGCTCGTCGAGACCGGCAAGGGAACCACGTCCTTCGAGCAGGCGCGGGCTGCGGGACTGCCCGTCGCGGAGCTCGTACCCGGCGTGCTCGATGCGGCGCGGTGGATGGTGTCCAGACTCAAGTCGAGGTAGCCATGAAGACGATCTTCATATCGATGCTCGTTCTGCTCGTCGCGTTCGGGCTTGCCGGTTCGCAGACGGGCGCCGCCGGCGACGCGGCGACGAGCGTAGCGCGCGCTCCCGCGCTCTCGCACGACGGAACAGTTGATGTTCCCCCGTTCGGTGTGGGGGAGCGGCTGACCTTCGAGATCGGGTACGGGTTCGTTGATGCGGGAACCGCGGTGCTCGGCATCCCGGAGCTCGTCGAACACCGTGGCCGCAGTTGCTACCGCATCCTCTCGGTCGCCGAGTCGAACTCGTTCATCTCCACGTTCTTCCCGGTTCGCGACGTGGCCGAGTCGTATCTCGACGCGCGCGACCTGATCTCACGCCGTTTCGAGAAGAGCCTTCGAGAGGGGAACTACCGGGCGCACGATCTCGTCGAGTTCGACCACGAGCGACAGGTGGCCATCTACCCGGACCGCAAAGAGGTCATCCCTCTCGCGGCGGAGGCGCAGGACATCCTTTCGTCGCTCTACACCGTGCGCATGATGGATCTCGAGGTCGGTCGTTCAGTGTTCATCGAGAACCACGCGGACCGGAAGAACTACCCGCTCGAGATCCTTGTGGTCAAGAAGGAGCGAGTGAGCGTACCGGCCGGCCGCTTCGACTGTATCGTCGTGGAGCCGCGTATGCGCGGAGCCGGTCTGTTCAGCCACCAGGGGAGGCTCTGGGTGTGGCTGACCGATGACGAACTCCATCTGCCGGTCCAGATGCGGAGCAAGATCGTCATCGGGTCCATCTCGGCCGAGCTCGCGGCGTACACACTGGCTGATGGTGCGAAGGTCGAATAGCAGCCGCCGGCCGCCCTGTGCCCACATGCTCGCCGACGGCACACGAATCGCGTAGCGCAGTGCCACGGTCGGCGTATGCGCCGCCCGACGGCGCGAAGATCGACCCGCGGTTGGCGCACCGATTGACGGAAGACCGTTCCCTGTGACACCGGAGGAGGACACATGCCGTCTCGATATCCAGAAGTCGACCCGAACGGACTCACGCGGACATCGATCGCGGAACGCGGCGGACTTGTGAACGTCGACAGCTTCGTGCGACCCGAGATGCCGGACGATGGGTTCGACCGGCTCACGGCGATGATACCCGACCTCTTCGGGGGAAGCGATTTCCACGAGGCGTGGCGGTCGGTGGTGGCGGCGAAATCCGGGGGACGGGGAGTGCTCGTGATGTTCGGTGCGCACTTCATCAAGTGCGGACTGAGCAGACTGCTGATCGACCTGATGGAGCGGGGCGTGGTGACCGCCGTGGCGATGAACGGCGCCGGCGCGATCCACGATTACGAGATCGCGAAGTTCGGTGTGACCTCCGAGGACGTGGCAGCGCGACTCCCGGACGGATCATTCGGCATGTGCGCGGAGACGGCTGACGGCCTCAACGGTGCAGTGAGCGCCGGGCACGCCGAAGAGCTCGGTTTCGGCGAGAGCGTCGGCCGCGAGCTGGTGGAGGCGACGCACGCCGACGTCTCGATCCTGGCGGCGGCGTATCGGCTCGGCCTCCCGGCGACGGTGCACGTCGGGGTGGGAACGGACATCATTCACCAGCACGCGAGCGCCGACGGCGCGGCGATCGGTGCGACGAGTCTGAAGGACATGCGGATCATGTCGCATGCCCTTGCAGCCGTCGATGACGGGGTCGTGATGAACGTCGGGTCAGCGGTCATCCTGCCGGAGGTCTTCCTCAAGGCGCTCTCGATGGCACGCAATCTGGGGATCGCCGCGGGCCGGTTCACGGCGATTTCGATGGATATGAACGAGCCCTACAGGGCGCTGACCAACGTGGTTCGGCGGCCGACGGCGCAAGAGGGCACGGGGCTTGCACTTCGGGGAAGGCACGAACTGCTCTTCCCGCTGTTCTGGAGCGCTGTTGTGAGAGGTCTGCGGGGGGTATAGGAGGCCGGAAAGCCGGTTGACACCGAACGAAACTTGTGATACACTGGCCTTGTAGTCGGGAAGCGAGAAGCAACCCACACCACGCGCGGAAGGACTCGCATAGCACCATTGCTAAGGGTTTTTTCTCAAGTCTGACAGCGATCTGAAGCGTCACCGCAGGCTCGACCGCATGCTGCGTGTCAGTCCGGTGGTCGTTGTTGGACCTGGGCTCGCCCTGGGCAATGTCATTACGACGGAACGCACCTGCCGGGTGGGACCCAGTGTCCACGCCCGGTTTTTTGTTGGTGCGACCGGGTCCGGGGTCGCGAACACAGGAGCGGGGCTGTGTACTTCGTCGACGAGAGATTCGGATACGGCACGATCGAGGAAGGCGTACGCGCCGAGCGAGAGTCGGCGAGCGTGTTCCGCGGGGCGCTCTATCGTCGCGTCCTGAAGCGACCGTTCGACATCGTGGCGAGCCTCATCGGGCTGGCCATACTCTCACCAGTGCTGATCGCAATCTCGCTTGCCGTGAAGTTGGACTCGCGAGGTCCCGTGCTCTTCCGCCAGATCCGGGTGGGGAAGGACGGCAGCGAGTTCTGGTTCTACAAGTTCAGGTCCATGGTTGTCGATGCCGAGGCGCAGAAGAAGACGCTGATGCATCTCAACGAACTCGAGGGCCCGGTCTTCAAGATCTCGAACGATCCTCGCATCACGAAGGTGGGGACGTTCCTGAGAAGGACGAGCCTGGACGAACTGCCGCAGTTCCTCAACGTGCTCAAGGGAGACATGAGTCTCGTCGGTCCGAGGCCGCCGCTGCCGAACGAGGTCGAGAAGTACGAAGCATGGCAGCGGGAGAAGCTGACGGTCGTTCCGGGCATCACGTGTCTGTGGCAGATCAGCGGTCGCAACCACATCGGTTTCACCGAGTGGATGCGTCTGGACATCGAGTACATCCGTCGTCAGTCGCTGGGGCTCGACGTGAAGATCCTCAGCCGCACACTGCCGGCGGTCCTCTCTCGCAAGGGGGCGTACTAGACGAACTGGTGAAGACAGCGGCTGTGGCTTGACGCGCAGTGACAGAGCACCGTGGATCCGGCAGCGATTGCGCATACTCGAACCCTCACTCACACCGCAACGCTGCCGGATTCGTACATTCCGGATGCGCCCCGGAAACCTGAGAAACACAACTTGTGGCGATGCGGCGCGTTACGAGAGTCCGAGCGCGACTGGAGCGTTGACACGACATCGGCGTATCGCGTAGTCTCCCATACCGTTACCGAAGACCCCGTCGGCTCATGGGTTCGGTGGACACAGGTGGTGCTGAATCGTGAGTCGGATAGACAGAAGGCGCAGCGCGCGTGGACGCGCTGATGTGCGGCCGCGGGCGGGCGGCGGGAGTGTGACGTGGTGGGTTGTTGCCCTCACCGTCGCGGCCGGCTTGCTGCGCTTCTACCGCATCGGATCGCAGAGTCTGTGGGTGGACGAGCTCTGGACGCTGAAGGCGGCGGCGGTGGGTGGAACGCTCACGGCGACGTCGCTGTTCACGAACGTCCAGGGCCCCGCGCACGCGGCTCTCGTCCATCTCGTGAGCGCAGTCTCATCGAGCGAGGTCGCGCTCAGGGGCATCTCCGCGGTCTTTGGTACGCTGACGGTCCCGGGCATCTATCTGCTCGGAACCGAGACCGTCGATCGGCGGACCGGCCTGATCGCCGCGATCCTCGCGACGGTCTCTCCGTTCCTTATCTGGTACTCCCAGGAGCTTCGCAACTACGCGATGCTCGTTTTCTTTGCGGCCGTGGCGACCCTGCTCGTCTGGCGTCTCGTCTCCACCCGGATGAGGCCCTGGGTCTCGTACGGGGCGGCGGTCGCACTGGCGGCGGTGTCGAATCTGTCGTCTTTCTTTCTCGCCGCGGCGCACTGGGTCTTCGCGATGCCGCGGATGAAAGAGGACCGGCGCTTCCTGCTCCGGTGGGTCGTGACCTTTGTGCTCGTCCTCGTCGTGATATCGCCGTGGATCTGGGGCGTGAGTCACTGGGTGCGCGTCGACCGCGTCGGAGAGAGAGTGACGACCGCCGCATCCGGTGAGGAACGGGAGCTCCTGAGGGGCGAGACGACGTTCACCCCGATGGCCATTCCGTACTCGGTCTACGCAATGGTCTACGGTTACTCCGTGGGTCCGTCGAACGCGGAGCTGCATACGCTCGGACCGGCCGCGGCGTTTCGCGCGCACGGGCCGGTCGTGCTCGGGGCGCTGGCGCTGCTGGCGGCCGCCGGGCTGTCGGGGCTCATCGCGTTCGGTCGGGACCGGCTGCGGCTCCGGCTCCTGCTGAGCATCGCGCTCGTTCCGATGGCGGCGGTGACAGTGCTGGCGCTGCTCAACATCAAGGTGTTCAACGCGCGGTACGTGGCGGTGATGGTGCCGCTCGTGCTCGTGGTGCTGGCGGCGGGCATCCGACGACTGCCGACTGCGGGAGCGTGGGTGGTCGGCGCCGGGATCGTGGGTCTGTCGCTGGTCGGCGTGGCCAACTACTACTGGCAGCCCGACTACTGGCGGGAGGATGTCCGAGGAGCGGTGCGCTACATCGAGGCGGCGGAGCGGGACGGCGACGTTGTTCTCGTGCCGGTGGTGACCGACGTGTTCGACCACTACTACGGCGGAGAGGCGCCTCGGTTCCTGCTCTACCCGGGGCAGTGCGGCACGGACGAGGAAGTCGCCGCGAGGGTCGAGGCGGGCATTGCGGGGCACGAGCGTCTGTGGCTCGTTCGGTCGAGACTCTGGCACGCCGACCCGGACGGCAGGATCGGTTCGTATGTCGGAGCAGGTTGCGAGCTCTTGCAGACTGCCTCTTTTCCCGGGGTCACCGTAGAACTGTACGAACTGCAAGATAGCGAATGAGCGAAGAATTCGCTGAAGCACAGGGGCTGAGCGGCGTCTCAGTAGAGGAAGGTCCGAGGAGCTCGCAGAAGTCATAACTATGGCATGAGTTATGCTTTAGCTTGTGTGATGTCGGGGGGGAAGAGGCCCCGACACAGGTGCAAGGGTGCATCAGGGGGCCCATCTATGTTGTCGAGGAACACGATGCTCCTCCCGGTTCTGCTGGGAGTTGCGGTCATCGCGTGTCTGTCGGGGTGCGCATCGCAGCGTACGCCGGTGGAGTCCGTGAGCGAGACGGGGTTTACAGCCGTGACCCAGTCGGGCCCGTATCGGCTGCGCATCGGTGACACGATCCAAGTCAACTTCCTGACGGATTCGACGCTCGACTTCAGCGGGCCAGTGACACCGGCCGGGGGTTTGAGCGTTCCGCTCGTGGGTGAGCTGCCCGCGGCGGGTCGTACCGTGATGGAGTTGTCCACGGATCTCGAGTCACGGCTGGGCGAGTATCTGCTCGACCCGTCTGTCTCCGTCGTTGTCTCCGAGATCGCGAACCAGCCGGTCTTCGTCATCGGTGAGGTCGACAATCCTGGACGGATCGAGTCGTCCAGCGAGATGACGGTGACGCGCGCGATCGCGTCGGCGGGTGGCCTTCTCTCGACCGGCAGGCCGAGCAGCGTGATGGTCATTCGTACGAGCGGTGTCGCGGAGCCCGAGGCGTTCAAGGTCGACGTATCGAAGGTCTTGAGCGGGAGAGATATGTCGGTCGACATGGTCCTCGCGCCCAACGATGTCGTGTACGTTCCGAAGTCGGTCATCGGACAGGTCGGCGAGTTCGTCGATCTGTTCTTCAACAACATCGCGCCCGCGCAGATCTTCTACCTCCGGGGTTGGGAGATGTTGAACCTCGACGAATCGGGACGGCAGTACTACTAGTCCGAAACACGGCGGCCGCGGGCGATGCGGCCGTGTGACGACTTGGTCCGGCGAAAGAGTTCAGGGAAGGGTCTGGGGAGTGAGCGAGACGACCAGCAACGTGAACAGAACCAGCACCGCAGAGAGCGCGTCCCTTCTGCGCGATGTCGCGTACGTCGTGTTCAAGCGGAAGATCGTTCTCATCGTGTTCACGCTCGTGGGCATCGCGGTGATGGCGTACGGGTTTATGACCGCCGTTCCGAGCTACGAGGCGACGGCGCGTGTCTACATCAAGCGGATCCCGCAGGGCTACGTGATGCCGTCCGAGACGCGCTCGGTGCTCAAGCGCGGTGAGGTGATCAACTCGGAGATCAACATCATCCAGAGCTCCGCGGTGGCGGCATCGGTGGTCGACCGGCTCGGTCTTGCGACGGAGGCGAATCGCGGTATCGCGATCTACGATCTCGAGCGAAGGATCCGCGCGGCAGACCAGCCCGAGTCGGACATCATCGACATCTCATATCGCCACGGCGACGCCGAACAGGCGGCGGCCGTCGTGAACGCCGCGCTCGATGCGTATCTGGAGATCCGAAAGAGCGTGTCGCTCAACTACGACGCGGTTCGCTATCTCGACGAACAGGCGGCGAGACTGAAGACGCAGCGTGACTCGGTCGCGATGGCGATCGCCGAGTTCGGAGGCGAGAGCGGCAACCTCGCGCAGGGACGCCGAGGCGAGCAGCGGATGGGGCTCCAGGACCGCTTCAACAACGAGCTGGCAACGCTCAACTCGACGATAGAGGCGCGCGAGGAGCAGCTGGCGATGGTCCAGGACTGGCTCGACTCGGGGGCGGATCCCGCGCACGTTCCGAGCGGCGAGATCTACGATATGGCGACCGTGAGGCAGGCGAAGGCGCGGCTTCTTGACCTGAACCTCGAGCTTGCCGAGGCGTTGTCGCGATACACCGAGGAGCACCCGACGGTGCTCAAACTGGAGCGTCAGATCGAGTCGACCCAGTCGATCCTGAGGGTCGAGGTCGAGCAGGCGCTCGCGCGTCAGATCATGCGACTGGACGAATGGAAGGCCGAGCGCAGAGCGGTCATCGCGATGCTTGACGACCTTCACTCCGACGATGAGGACATCATGGAGGAGGCGCTGACGATCCGCCTTCTCGAGCACGACCTCTCGATCAAAGCAGATCTCTACGGCATCATCATGGACCGGCGCGAGCAGTTCCGGATCACGGCCGCCACCGACCCGAACCTTCTGAACGTCGGCATCGTGTCACGAGCCGCCGTTCCGGCGCGGCCGACGCCGTCGCCGGTCAACATGCGGATCGTGGTGGGGCTCTTCACGGTGGTCTTCGGCGTGCTTCTCATGTTCATGCTGGAGAGAATGGATAACTCGCTCGAGCGGCGCGAGGACGTACAGCGGACGCTCGGACTCAAGGTGCTTGCGACGATACCGGAACGCCGTTAGCGGACGCGCGTCAGACGACGCGCGGAGACGCCGCAAGCCGCGGCGGGCAGGGAGCGGACAACCGTGTATACGAGGTTCTACAAGCTGGCGGAACGGCCCTTCGAGCTCTCCCCGGATCTCAGGTATCTCTACCTGAGCGAGAAGCACCGGGAGGCGCTGGCGCACCTGACGTACGGTGTCAAGGAGCGGCGCGTGTTCGTTCAGCTCACCGGCGAGGTGGGAACCGGCAAGACGACGATGCTCGACGCGCTCGTTTCGCGTCTCGACGCATCCACGAAGGTCGCCTGGCTCTCGAATACGACGATCGGGAAGACCGACCTCCTTCGTGTGCTCGCGTGGGAGCTTGGTGTCGAGTTCAAGGGCACGACCAAGATGGAGATCATGCGGGAGATCGCCGCGTTCCTCGGCCAGTGGACGGCCGCGGGAAAGAACGCTGTCTTCATCATCGACGAGGCGCAGAATCTGAACCTGCCGCTCCTCGAGGAGATCAGACTGCTCTCGAACCTGCGTTCGATGGGGCGGTGCAGTCTTCAGATCGTCCTCGCGGGGCAGCCGGAGTTCCGCCGCAAGCTGGAGCTCCAGCAGCTCAGACAGCTCAGACAGCGGATCAGCATCCGTTTTGATCTCGCCCCGCTCTCTCGACAGGAGACGGGCGAGTACATCAGGCATCGTCTGACGGTGGCGGGCGCGACCGACCTCGAGATCTTCGATCGAAGCGCGGTCGACGCGGTGTACGACTACTCGGGCGGCGTTCCGCGGGCCATCAACACGGTCTGCGACAACGCGCTGCTCGCCGGGTACGCCGACAACAGGCCCTGGATCGGTCGGAGGACGGTGGAAGAGACGATCGACGCGGTCGAGTGCAAGACGCCGCCGGAGGACACGGAGCAGCAGCAGACTCAGCCGGGCGCCGTCTAGGCCGCGCCGCGGGAAGGACCGGGATGAGCAAGATCTCGAAGGCAATGGATAAGGCCGAGCGCGAGAACGAGCGCGGCAGGTTTGACGAGGCGGACGGCACGAAGGCGTCCGGATTCGTCGCGGACCATCCGGGTGCTGAGAGCGGGGGCGGAGACGCCGTGACCGCGCGCAGGACCCCGCCGCCACGAACGGCCGGGCCGTTGACGCCACCGGAGAACTCCGAGGAGTACCACGGTCTCGCGTCGGAGATCTATCTGGCGCTCCCGGACATCCGTTCGAGAGTCATCATGGTCACGAGCGCCGTCGATGGGGAGGGCACGAGCACGGTCGCGCGTGAATTCGCTGAGACGCTTGCGGTCTCCAACGCTGTCGACACGCTGCTCGTCGACGCGAATCTACGCAAGCCGGGGCATCACCGCGCGCTTCGCATGCAGCAGGACCCCGGACTGACGGACGCCGTGCTTGGCGGAGCGGAGCTCTCGCGGTGCATCCAGACGACGCAGGTGCCGCACCTGTCGCTGATGGCGACCGGCCGGCGCGTCGTGGCGCCGCCGCGCGTCTTCACCGATCCGAACATCGACGATGTCATCGGCTCGATCCGCAGGGGCTTCCCGCTGACGGTCATCGACATGCCGCCGGTTCTCTCGTTCTCCGAGGGGTTGCAGCTCTCAGGACGGGTCGACGGCGTCGTGCTGGTCATTCGCGCAGGGAGGACGAAGCGCCAGCTTGTGGAGCTGGCGACCGAGCAGCTGCGAGGCGCCGGAGCGAATATCCTGGGGACCGTCTTGAACAGACGCCGGTTCTACATTCCCCGTATGATCTACGAGCGGTTGTAGAGAGAACTACCGCGGAGGCGCTCCGAGACGGAGCGGCGCCGCCCTCGAACAGGACGAGCCGCTCTCCCGGGCCCGCGCAGGCCGATGCGGCGCCACACGGTGCGCTCACGCGCCCGGATGCAGCGTCGGAGGGTCAGGAGGGAGCGATGTTGAACGGGTTCACCCAGCGTCTCGAGGAGCTGTACGAACGGAGCGAGGACTTCCTCGGTCGTTCGTGGCCTGTCTGGGTGGCCGCCATCCTCTTCTATATCGCCTTCTCGTGGGTGCTTCTCACCAAGGTTCGTTTCCCCGAACCCATCTACTTCGTCGTCTTCATCATGGCGGCGTTCATCGTCATCATCACCGTCATCCGGATCGAGTGGGCCGTTCTCGGCCTGTGCGCGATGATCGCGTTCACGCGGCCGGGCGTGAGCTTCGGACCGGGCAATGTCTTCCATATCAGCGGATTCAACCTGGCGCTCGTCGGCGTCTGGTTCGTCTATATCATCCGATACTCCGCCGACCGGGCGTTCGCCGCGAAGGGACCGCTCGTCAGGAAGACGCCGCTCGACAACATCATTCTGATGTACCTGGTCTTCGTGACGCTGGCGATGCTCGTCGGGCTCAACAAGAACTGGAGTCCCTACGCCCGGGCGAGGGTCATGCTCTACTGGAAGGAACAGGTGCTCTACTTCGCGTGGTTCTACCTCGTGACCACTCTGTTGAGAAACCCGCGCGACATCAGGAACTTCGCCATCGTCTTCGCGACGGCCGGTCTGTTCGTGGCGGGCGTCGGGTTGTACGGGCGATTCGGAGGCGCCGTCGAGGCGGTCCATGCGACGGAGGAGGAGCTCGAGGCGGGCGTGGTCGGCGGCCGTTCGGAGGGAGCCGGGTCCAAGTTCCTTGGTCTCGGTCACCCGAACTTCCTTGGGGCCTTCCTGATCATGTCGATGCCGATCTGGTTCTTCGCGGTGGACCACCTGAAACGGTGGTACCACAAGCTGTTTGCGGACTTCGCGATCCTCATCGGTTTCCTGGGACTGCTGTTCACGTACTCGAGAAGCGCGTGGTTCGGCGTGCTCGGCGGGATCGGTATGCTCGGGGTCACCGATCACCGGGCGCTCAAGAGGATCCTCGTGTTCATCGTGCTCTTCGCCGTCGTGGCGCAGGGAATGTCGCTGATCTACACGGAACGCGGAGTCATCGAACTGATCTCGATCCGGTTCGAGCAGCTCAACAGAAGTGACTACTCCGCGCGACCGGCGATCTTCCAGAGTGCGCTCGAGGTCATAGGCAACAACCCGATCACCGGGGTCGGACCCGGAGCGTTCCCGTGGCACGCCGACAACAGCATGGTCGCCGGCGTCCTGACGCAGGCGCACAATCTCTTGCTGACTATCGGTTCCGAGAACGGCATACCCGCGCTTCTGTTCTTCGTGGCGTTCCTCGTCGGGATCTTCAAGATGGCGCTCCGCAACCTTCGCACGCTCGCGCGACATCCGGGTTTCGGGTTCATCGCTCAGGGCGCGTACGCGGGATTCTTCGCCATTGTCACACAGACACTCTTCGTCCATCTGTTCCATCACAGGAACGTCGGGTACGCGCTCTTCGCGCTCCTCGCGATCATCGTAGCTCTGGACCGCATGGTCCAGGAGGGGCAGCTGCCGGTGACGTCGCCGGAGGAGGAGCTGGAACCGAGCACTGTCTGGGCGGGGCCTTGATGGGCGGCCGCCCGAACCGGAGTGCGATCCCCCGCACCATCGCTTTCTACACCGACGCGCGAGCGTGGGGCGGTGCCGAGGTCTACATGACCCAGCTCGTCGCGGGACTCTCCAGGGCGGGCTATGAGACGCCGCTGTTCGTCGCGGACTGGCCGGAGGTCGATTCGTGGGTCGAGCATCTCGAGGAGCTCGGGTTCGACGTGACTCGGTTCGGGCACGGCAAGGAGTTCAGTCCGCGCGTCTACAGCGAGGCGAAGAAGCTGCTTCGCGGGTTCGAACTCGTTCACTTCAACAAGACACACCCAAGAAACTGTCTGCCGGCCATCGCCGCGGCCAGAGCCGTCGGTGTGCGGTCGGTCGTCGCGACCGAGCACCTTGCGCTCCCGCCTGACTCCAACGTCCCGTTCGGTCGTCGAATCATCACCGGGCTCGTCAGATACACGAACCGAGGAATCGACCGCACGATCGCGGTGTCCGATCTCAGTCGCGAGATGCTCATCGACCACTACGCGGTGCCGCCGGACCGTATCGTCGCCATTCGCAACGGGCTCGACATCGCGGCGCTCGATGGGAAGCGTGACGCGGACGGCGCGCGGCGCTCGCTGGGGCTCGCCGACGATGCAGTCACGGCGGTGCTCGTGGGTCGCATGGCGGAGCGGAAGGGGCACAGCTTCGCGCTCAGGGCCCTTCCCGCCATCCGCGAGCGGATCCCTGCGTTCAAGCTCGTCTTCGTGGGCGAGGGCGAGATCGAGGAGAAGCTCCGGGCCGAGTCGAAGGACCTCGGAGTGGACGAACACGTTGTCTGGGCGGGGTTCCGGCGCGATGTGCCGGACATCCTGGCGACCGTCGACCTGCTGATGCTTCCGTCCGAGGACGAGTGTCTGCCCTTCGTCATCCTCGAGGCGATGGGCGCGCGGCTGCCCGTGGTGGCCGGCGACGTCGGCGGAATCAGTGAGCAGATCGACGAGGGCGTGACCGGACATCTCATTCGACCGCGCGACGCGGCCGGGCTCGCCGCTGCCGTGGCCGACGTTCTCGAGCGACCCGATCGCGGGGCGTCGATGGGCGACGCCGGACGCCAGAAGCTCGAGCGCGAGTTCTCCGTCGAAGCGTGCGTGAACGCCGTCCTCGATGTCTACGAGGAGGTCTCGAGCGGGGGGACATCGTCAGCGGGAGGAGGCAGCGGATCGTGAAACCGTCGCTGAACATCCTCTGCATCAACCAGTTCTTCATCCCCGACAGCCTCGGTGGCGTCGAGCGGGTCGCGCACGAGACGATGACGCGGCTCGTGGCTCGCGGACACCGGGTCGACCTCGTTGGACAGCGGACACGCGGTGGGACCCCGGACACCGAGGTCATCGATGGGATCACGATGTACCGCTACGGGCGTGCCGAGAGCAGCCGGCGCCCCGGCGGCAGGACGCGGGACGCGCTCAGGGCGTCGCGGCCGCTGCTTGCGGAACTGGCGCGGTCGAACCGGTACGACGTCGTTCTTCCGCACCACTATTTCCCGTACTACGCCTATCTCCGGACCGTTGAGGCTTCGCCGGCGCCGGAGATCATGACATTCCACGCGTCGTACTGGCAGGAACTCAGACTCGAGGGGGCGGAGCGCAAGCTCGCCAAGCCGCTCGAATCGCTCCTGTTCGGGCGGATGGCGCGACGCACCGAGGTCGCCTGTCTTCAGCGCGCGGACCGGGTCGTGGTCCTGTCCGACTTCTCAGCGGACCAGCTTGACAGCTACTACGCGTTTGCCCGTCCGAAGGTCGTGAAGATCCCGGGCGGTGTGGATCTCGAACGCTTCCACCCGGCCGACGACAGAGCCGCGCTCAAGCGGGAGCTCGGGCTTCCGTCGTCGGGACCGGTCCTGTTCACTGCGAGGAGACTCGTTCCGAGAATGGGGCTTTCGAACCTGGTGACGGCGTTCGCCGAAGTGCACCGCTCGTGGCCCGACGCAACGCTCGTCATCGCGGGGCGGGGATGGCTCGAGAGCGAACTCAGGGCGCAGGTCGCCTCGCTCGGGCTCTCAGAGTCCGTGACGTTCACCGGCTTCGTCCCGGAGGAGAGCCTTCCTCTCTACTACCGAGCCGCCGATCTGTTCGTGCTGCCGTCCGCGGCGTTCGAGGGATTCGGCATGGTGACGCTCGAGGCGCTCGCCAGCGGGACGCCCGCCATCGGCACACCGGTGGGTGCCACGCCCGAGCTCCTCAAGCCGCTGGCGCCGCAGCTCGTCTTCGCCGGGGCGGATCCGGCGGCGCTTCGCCGCGGGATGTGCTCCGTGCTCGAGTGGCTCTCGAACGAGAAGGCCGCTTCGGAGCTCCGGACCCGATGCCGGCGGTACGCCGAGGAGAGATACGGGTGGGATCGCGCGATCGATGCGCTGGAGTCGCTGGTCGACGAAACGATCGCCGAGAAGGGAGGAGCCGGTGGCTGATCGCTCCAAGCTCGGCTGGACCCTGAAGCGGCTCCTGGCGATGTCGCCGTCCGAGGTGACGGTGCGCGGCGCGCGAGCCGTGCGAAACCGCATGCGTCGTCCGACGGGTCCGGTGAGCGCGGTCGAGCTTGCGCGTCCCGGACGAACGTTCGATCCGCGCGAGCTCCACGGACACGCGACCAGCATCGAGGCGATCAGGGCGACGCTCGATGAAGGTCGCGGAACGCTGCTCCCGGGGGCTCGCGAGATGGCGAAGCTCGCACGGGAACTCGAGGTGATGGGTGGTTCGACGGCGCGCGTCGTCGCCGCGGCCGACGCCGTGCTCGCGGGCAGAGTGCCGGCGTTCGGCTGGACGAGCTTCGAGACGGGGTATCCGCCCGACTGGCATGCGGACCCGCTGTCGGGCAAGAGCTGGCCACTCGACTACTGGGCGGAGCTCGACTTCCGATTCGAGCCCGGTCTCGAGGAGCCGCGATACGTCTGGGAGGTCAACAGACAGCACGAGCTCGCCACGCTCAGTCGGGCGTGGGCGCTGACCGGCGAGGAGCGATACGCGCGGGCGGTCTGGGAGTCGATGGGGTCGTGGGCCGAGCGGAATCCGCCGTTCTTCGGCATAAACTGGACGAGCGCTCTGGAAGTCGCGATACGTCTTGTCTCATGGTCGCTCGCGATCGACCTGGTGGGCACGGTTGGTGCAACGGATAATGACGTCCGTACGGTGGTCTCCAGCGCCGCATTGCAGGCTGCGCATCTGTCTGATAATCTATCAGTTTACGCCTCTTCGCGGAACAACCACCTGATCGGCGAAGCGGCGGGGCTTGTCGTCGTCGGCGCGAAGTTCCCGTTCCTCAGAGGAGCCGGGCGTTGGCTCGCCTCCGGAGTCGGGCACGTCCAGCGCGAGGTCGTCCGACAGGTTACCGCGGACGGCGTGCCGAAGGAGCAGGCGCTTCACTACGGCGCGTTCGTCATCGAGTTCGTGCTCGTCGTCTCGGCGGCGCTTCGAACGCGCGGCAGCGAACTGCCTACGTCCGTGAAGGAACGTCTTGTCCGGATGTCGGCGTTCCTCGGGTCGGTCGCATCCGCCGACGGTGCCGTTCCCGAGATCGGCGATGCGGACGGTGGCAGGGTCTTCGAACTGTCGGACCGCGAGGGCCGGCAGTCGATGCGCGCGGCGGCCTGCGCGGCGCTCGAAGCAGGAGCGTGGATCCCGGCGGCGGCCGAAGAGGCCGATCTGGAGCCGGCGCTCTGGCTGCGCGGACCCGACGTCGTGCGACACGCGCTCGACTCGAAGCACGACCGGCGGACGCGCAAGAGTGCCGGGTTCGTCGAAGGCGGCTACTTCGTTCTTTCACACGGTCCGTCCCAGGCCCTGGTCGATTGCGGCGAACTCGGGTATCTCTCGATCGCCGCGCACGGGCACGCGGACTGTCTGTCGCTGCTCTACGGGACAGGCGGACGCTGGCTGACGGTCGACCCCGGGACGTTCTGCTATCACGGGTCTCGCGACTGGCGTGACCACTTCCGCTCGACGAGCGCGCATAACACGGTCGCGATCGACGGACGGAACCAGTCGGAGATCATCGGTCCCTTCATGTGGGGCGCCCGCGCCAGGGCGAAGCAGAGGATCTGGTGCACGACGCTCATGGGGGACGTGTTCGAGGGGAGCAGTGACGGATACGGCCCCTCGAAGGTGACGCACACGCGGACGGTCGCGCTGATGGCGAGCGGCGCGTGTGTCGTGATGGACCGGCTGACGGGAAGCGGCCGACACGACGTGTCGACAGGCTTCCAGTTCCCGCCGGGCGTCTCCGTGACGGAGACGGCATCCTCGATGAAGGCGCTTCGCGCGTTCGAGGTCAACGACGGGAAGGGCGGGATCATGACGGTCCACGCCGGCGTGCTCCCCGGGCTTCGGTGCGGTGTTGCCGAGGGCGGAGAGGACCCGAAGGCCGGGTGGACGTCACGGGGGTTCGGTGAGCGTTCGCCGGCGCCGCGGCTCCAGCTTGACGGGGAGGTCGACCTGCCCGCCGTGCTGGTCACAGTCCTCGTGCCGGGGGATGCGACCGCCGGGGCCTCGGTCAGGGTCGAGGGCGACGGGCACGGGATGTCCGCCTCCATCGGATCGGACGCGGGGCGGCAGCGATTGGTCGCGGGGCGTGTCCGGTTCGGGAACCTCGTCTTCGACGGCGCCTTCGGGATGACGCTCGAGACGGAGTCGAAGGCGGGCATGGCAGCGCCCGCGCGCGGAGCGGTTGGACTGGATATCAGAGAATGGACGGTCGATGGTGAGCCCGTCGACTTCGAGCAAGCAGTGAACCAGCTATAGAGGGAGCGATGGAGAGGAGCGGATCTTCCACCATGAGAATCAGCGTACTGGGTCTTGGATATGTCGGCTGCGTGTCGGCAGCATGCTTCAGCGACCTCGGGCACACGATCATCGGTCTGGACGTCGATCCGAGGAAACTCGAACCACTTCGCAACGGGACGAGCCCGATCGTCGAGCCGGGTCTTGGCGAGCTGATCGCGAAGGGCGTGGCCGAGGGACGGCTGACGGTGACGGAGGACTACGAGCACGCCATCATGAACACGGACGTCTCGCTGATCTGCGTCGGCACCCCGTCGATGGAGAGCGGGAGCCCGAATCTCGACTACACCAAGCGCGTGTGTGAGCAGATGGGTGAGGTGTTCGCGAAGAAGTCGGAGTTCCACACGGTCGTCTTCCGAAGCACCATCCCTCCGGGCACGGTCGAGGACGAGCTTCTCCCGGTGCTCGAGAAGGTGTCCGGGAAGAAGGCGGGGGAGACCTTCGGCGTGCTGTTCAATCCTGAGTTCCTGCGTGAGGCATCCGCGGTCCAGGACTTCTACCATCCGCCGAAGATCGTCATCGGCGAGCTCGAACCCGGTTCGAAGGCCGGCGACGTGCTCGAGGAGCTCTACAAGCCGATCGATTCGCCGCTCGTGCGGACGAACGTCAAGACCTCTGAGATGGTGAAGTACGCGGACAACTGCTTCCACGCGATCAAGGTCTGTTTCGCCAACGAGATCGGCATCGTCGCGAAGGGGATGGGTGTGCCGGACAGCCACAAGGTCATGGAGATCTTCTGTCTGGACACGCAGCTCAACCTCTCACCGTACTACCTCAAGCCCGGGTTCGCGTTCGGCGGCTCCTGTCTGCCGAAGGACCTCAGGGCGATCGTGCGCATGAGCCAGCGGCTCGACCTTGAGTGTCCGGTGCTGGCCGGCGCCACGCCGTCGAACAAGGCCCACATCCAGCGGGCCATCGACCATATCCGGAACAGCGGCAAGAAGAAGGTCGGTGTTCTTGGAATGAGCTTCAAGGCCGAGACCGACGATCTCCGGGAGAGCCCGATCGTCCAGGTCGTCTCGACGCTGATCGGCAAGGGATACGAACTGTGCATCTACGACGAGAACATCAACTGGAAGGACCTCTTCGGCTCGAACCTCGGTTTCCTCGAGCATGAGCTGCCGTACGCGGAGACGCTCCGCGCGGCGAGCGTTGATGAACTGCTCGAGCGGTCCGAGGTCATCGTCGTGGCCAACGGCGCGAAGGAGTTCAAGGATGTGCCCGAGCGCATGCGCGAGGACCAGATCATGGTGGATCTCGTCCGCATCGTGGATGATCCGTCGGTCGCGCGCGGCACGTACATCGGGATCGCCTGGTAGGACGGCGGCCTCGGCGAGAGCCGGGGCCAGCGCTACCCCGGCGGCCCGCGGGGTGTGAGAGGGGCAGAGCGTGGAGAAGAACAAGAGGATCCTCATCATCGTCGAGAACCTGCCGGTTCCTTTCGACCGGCGCGTGTGGCTCGAGTCGACGACGCTCAAGGAGGCGGGGTACGACGTGAGCGTCATCTGCCCGCAGGGCAGGAACTACACGAAGCAGTTCGAGGTCATCGACGGGATCAACATCTATCGCTACCCGCCGCCTCCGCCGACGACGAACAAGCTCTGGTACGCATGGGAGTTCCCGTACTGCTGGATCATGACTCTGAAACTCGCGTCCCGCATCGCACGGCGTGAGGGATTCGACGCGATCCACGCGTGCAACCCGCCGGATACGTTCTTCGCGATCGCGGCGCTGTTCAAGCTGCTGCGGCGCAGCAAGTTCGTGTTCGACCAGCACGATCTGTGTCCGGAGCTCTATCTCTCGCGCTTCGGCGGGAGCAAGGCGCTTAACTTCTCGCTTCTCCGGGTGCTCGAGTGGTTCACCTATCGAACCGCGGACATGGTGCTGGCGACCAACGTCTCCTACAAGAACCACGCCGCGACCGTGGGCAAGTTCCCGGCGAACAAGGTCTTCGTCGTCCGGAGCGGGCCGAAGGTCTCGCGGTTCACGCCGGTCGAGCCGGAGCCCGAGCTCAAGCGCGGGAAGCGGTTCCTCATATGCTACCTGGGCGTCATGGCGCCGCAGGACGGGCTCGACTATCTCCTGCGGTCGATCCGCCACGTCGTCGATGTCGTGAAGCGGCGGGACGTGCACTTCGCGCTGATCGGGTCGGGCGATTCGTTCGTCGACCTCAAGGCGCTGCGCGACGATCTGGGACTCGAGGAGTACGTCGAGATGACCGGACGGATCTCCGATGAGGACGTTCGACGCTACCTGTCGGCGGCCGACGTCTGTGTCTGTCCGGACCCGCGGAACCCGCTCAACGACGTCTCGACGATGAACAAGGTCCTCGAGTACATGACCTTCGGGAAGCCGATGGTCTCGTACGACCTCAAGGAGAGTCACTACTCGGCGCAGGACGGAGCGCTCTACGCGATGCCGAACGATGAGATCGAGTTCGGTGAGCGCATCATTCAGCTCCTCGACGACCCCAGGCTCAGAGATCGGATGGGGGAGATGAACCGCAAGCGGATCGAGGACGAGCTCTGCTGGGAACACACCAGCACGGAGCTTGTGAAGGCATACGATTCGCTCTTCGGCTTCGGTGATGGGGTACCGGAGCCGTGAGCGGGCCGATCGATTGCGTCGTAGCGGTCACGTACCGCTGCAATTCACGGTGTGTGATGTGCGATATCTGGAAGTCCGACGGGGACCGCGAGCGAGAGCTCACGCCCGAGGACTACCGCTGGCTTCCGACGAGCCTTCGCTCGATCAATGTCAGCGGCGGGGAGCCGTTTCTCCGTGACGACATCGTCGACGTCGTCCGCGTCATGCGCGAGCGCTGTCCGAAGGCGAGGATCGTGATCTCGACGAACGGGCTGCAGCCGGAGCGGATCGAGCAGGCTGTGTCGCAGATGCCGGAGGTCGCGATCAGGATCTCGGTTGACGGCATCGGCGAGGCGCACGATGCGGTGCGAGGTGTGCCGGGCGCGTACGACCGCGCGATGGAGACGGTCAAGCGTCTGCAGGCCATCGGGGTCAGCGATCTCGGACTGGCCGCGACGGCGACCGACTCGAATGTCGGTGACGTGACACGGGTTCGCGAGAAGACAAAGGAACTCGGTCTCAAGTTCAGTGTGACGGCGGCCCACAGTTCGCCCATCTTCTTTGGCGAGCACTCGGTGGAGCGCCCGCACACGGCGGAGTCGGTCCGCGAGATGGCCGACATCATGCGCGACCTCCTGCGCGGCTGGAGGCCGCTCGAGTGGGCGAAAGCCTACTACGTGCGCGGGCTCATCGAGTACATCCGTGGGCGCCCAAGGAGACTACCGTGCCGCGCGGCGACGGATTTCTTCTTCCTCGATCCGTGGGGCGACGTCTACCCGTGCAACGTCGGGGGGACGCTGATCGGCAACATCCGCGAGGGGAGTTTCGCGGCGATCCGAAGACGCACGTGGAAGAAGGTCAGCGAGGCCGTCGACACATGCGAGGTGCAGTGCTGGATGGTCTGCACGGTCGGCCCGCCGATGAGAAGGCGGCCGCTGAGGCCCATGCTCTGGATGCTCGGGGCAAAGCTGTTCGGGCTCGATACGCGCGTGGACCGGTGAGATGCCCTTGGGCGTCGGCCGAAGGGAGTGCGGACTGTCGATGAAGGTGCTGGCCGCGAACAAGTTCTACTTCGTGAAGGGGGGCGCGGAGCGCTACTTCTTCGAGCTTGCCCACATCCTCGAGGAACGAGGACACCGGGTGGCTCCGTTCGCGATGCAGCACGAGATGAACGACGAGAGCGAGTTCGACAGGTACTTCGTGTCGAACGTTGGCTTCAGCGGAGAGATGGGGCCGGCGCGGCGTCTCAGGATGGCGGGCCACGTGCTCTACTCCCGCGAAGCGAGCCGGGCGATCGGTCGCCTGGCGGACGACTTCAAGCCGGACGTGGCGCATCTGCACAACATCGCGCACCAGCTGTCGCCGTCCATCCTGTATGCGCTCAAGCGACGCGGCGTGCCGATCGTCCAGACGCTGCACGACCACAAGCTCATCTGCCCGAACTACCAGATGTTCGTGCACGACGAGCCCTGTCGCCGGTGTCGGACGTGGAGATACTACAACGCGGTGAAGCACCGGTGCATGCACGACTCGGTCCTGTGGAGCGGTCTGGTCTGCGCCGAGGCGTACCTGCACAAGTTCCTTGGGAGCTACTCGCGTCTGGTCGACCTCTGGGTCTCTCCGAGCGAGTCGCTCAGACAGCGGATGATCGAACACGGCATCCCGGGCGAGAAGATCGTCCACCAGCCGTACGCGATCGCGATGGAGCGGTTCGAGCCGAAGTACGAGAGCGGCGGGTATGCCGCCTCCGTCGGGCGTCTCTCGACGGGGAAGGGGCTCGTGACCGTTCTGCAGGCGCTCAAGGCCGCGCCCGAGGTCCGGTTCAAGATCGCCGGGTCGGGGCCGCTCGAGGACGAACTCAAACGGCGCGTGCGGGAGTTCGGACTGACGAACGTGGAGTTCACCGGGTATCTGAAGGGTACTGCGCTCGAGGACCTCATGCGCGGAGCTCTCTTCGTCGTGATGTCTTCGGAGTGCTACGAGAATTCGCCGTTGACCGTCTACGAGGCAACGGCGTACGGGAAGGCGGTCATCGGCTCCCGCATGGGCGGGATTCCCGAGCTCATCGCCGAGGGGGAGACCGGGCTCATCTACAAGCCCGGTGACCACGCGGCGCTGGCGGACCGGATGAACGAACTGTGGAGCGACCCGGATCGGGCGATCGAGATGGGACGCCGGGCGCGAACGAGAGCCGAGGCCGAGTACGGCCCCGATGCGCACTACGAGAAGATGATGGCGATATACGAAAGGGTCATGCATTGAAGATCGCGATGCTCGGGCAGAAGGGGATCCCCGCCACGTACGGCGGTATCGAGCGCCACGTCGAGGAGCTCGCGACCCGTCTCGTGGACCGGGGACATGAGGTGACCGTCTACTGCAGGCCCTACTACACGAAGGTCACCGGCGACTATCGGGGCGTCAAGCTCCAGTCCATCCCCAGTATCAGAACGAAGCACCTCGACACTGCGTCGCACTGCGCGCTGGCGATGCCGCACATCATGTCGCAGGGTTTCGACATCGTTCACTTCCACGCGCTTGGGCCGTCGCTCTTCTCCAAGCTGCCCAGGTACCGCAGCATGAAGACGCTCGTGACCGTCCACGGTCTCGACTGGCAGCGTGAGAAGTGGGGCGCGTTCGCGACGTGGGTCCTCAAGCGCGGCGAGTACACGTCGGTCTACTACCCGGACCGCACAGTCGTTGTCTCGAAGGCGCTCCGTGAGTACTTCTGGTCGCGCTACGACTACAGCGCGTCGTACATCCCGAACGGAACGGTGCTTCCGAACGTACGGGAGGCCGACAAGATCAAGGAGCTCGGACTGGACCCCGGCAACTACGTGCTCTTCGTAGGGCGTCTTGTTCCGGAGAAGGGGTGTCACTACCTTCTCGACGCGTACCGCAAGCTCAATACGGACATGCCGCTGGTCGTCGTGGGAGGCACCAGCTTCTCGTCCGAGTACGTCGATCAGCTCCACGAGCTCGGCGGCGACCGGGCGCGGTTCCTCGGCTATGTCTACGGCGACGTGCTCGACGAGCTCTACTCGAACGCGCGCATCTTCGTGCTCCCGTCGGATCTCGAGGGGCTTCCGATCGCGCTCCTCGAGGCGATGAGCTTCGGGAACTGCTGTCTGACGAGCGACATCGCGGAGAACCTCGAGGTTATCGGCGATTGCGGTGTGACGTTCAAGCAGAGCAATGTCGAGGACCTCGCGTCCCATCTGCAGGAACTCATCGACGATCCGGACCGGTGCACGTCGCTTGGCGAGCGCGCCAGACGGCACGTGCTGCAGACGTACGACTGGGATGGCGTGACGCTTCATACGGAGGCGCTCTACTACTCGTTGATGCGGGGATTCTAGTGGAGAGAGTGGCTCCGACGGAGGAGCGATTGGATTTCGCCCACATGCTCGAGGAGGAGCGCGCCGTCATCGAGCGCATGCTCGACGCGTGCCTTCCGCCCGAGGGCGAGTTTCCCCCGGTCATCCACGAGGCCATCCGGTACTCGGCGCTCGGGGGCGGGAAGCGGATCCGCCCGATCCTCGCGCGGGCGACCGCGCGGACGCTCGGTCACGATCCGGAGCGTCTGGCGAAGACGGCGTGCGCGGTCGAGTACGTACACAGCAGCTCGCTCGTGCTCGACGACCTTCCCTCGATGGACAACGCCGAGACGCGGCGCGGCCGCCCGACCGTGCACCGCGCCTTCGGTGTCGCGACGGCCATCCTCTCGGCGGACGCACTGCTGATGCACGCCTTCCGGCTCGTGGCCGAGAACGGGATCGAGGTCGGCGCGGACGGGAGGAGTCTGGCCACCGCCATCAGCGAACTGGCGACCGCGGTCGGGTCGTACGGGATGGTGGGTGGTCAGCACGTCGATCTGGAGACCGGCGGACTCCCCGGCGCGACGGTGGAGACGGTGGAGTACATACAGAGCAAGAAGACCGGTTCGCTCTTCGTGGTGACGGGGACGATCGGCGCGACGCTCATGGGCGCCTCCGAGGAGACACGCGGGGCGCTCGCCGCCTACGCGAGGAACGTCGGGCTGGCGTATCAGATCGTCGACGACATCCTCGACGCCGAGAGCGACACGACGACGTTGGGCAAGGACGTTCGCCAGGACGCGGGGAAACCGACGTTCGTGACCCTCCGCGGTGTCGGAGGCGCGAGATCGCTGGCGGCGCAGCTCGTTGAGGATGCGCGCTCGGCGCTCGGTACACTGGACGTCGATACGACGGCGCTCGAAGCCCTGGCGGGATACTGCGTCGACCGCGTCTGCTGAGACGGTCGCGCGATGGAGACGGCATGATCTACCCGGTGATACTCGCGGGAGGATGGGGTGAACGGCTCTGGCCGATGAGCACTCCCTCCCGCCCCAAGCAGGTCCTGACGTTGGGAGGAGACAGGTCGCTGGTCGGCCGGACGCTCGACCGCGTGGCCGCGGCCGCCGTCACCGATCGCGCTCTGGTCATGACGAGCTCGCAGATCGCGGAGACGATCCCGGTCGAGCTGCCCGGAGTGCCCGCGGAGCGGATTATCGCGGAGCCGATGCGGAAGAACACGGCTCCCGCGATCGCGCTGGCCGCGCATCTGCTGACCATCGAGGACAAGGACGCGGTGATGGTCGTACTCCCCGCGGACCATATCATCGGGGACGACGATGACTTCCGCCGTACGATAGCGCTCGCGGCAGACGCCGCGAACGAGCTTCGGGCGCTGATGACGCTCGGGATCACTCCGTCGCGTCCCGACACCGAGTACGGGTACATCGAGGCGGGGGACGGCGCCGGCAGCGGCGTGTTCAAGGTCCGGCGCTTCACCGAGAAGCCCGACGCGGCGACGGCGGCGGAGTTCATCGGCGCCGGAGGGTACTACTGGAACAGCGGGATGTTCATCTGGCGCGCCGACGTATTCCTCGAAGAGGTCGCCGAGCATCTGCCGGATGTCGCATCGGCGCTTGCGCAAGTCACCGTGCCGGTGGGCGCACCGGGGTTCACGGAGCAGATGAACGCATTCTATGAGGAGACGCCGTCGATCTCGGTCGACTACGGCATCATGGAGAGGACGGAACGAGCGCTGGTCGTCCCCGCCGATTTCGGGTGGGACGACGTCGGCGCCTGGTCGGCGCTGGGTCGCGTGTGGCCGCCTGATGAGCGCGGCAACTCGTCGCAGGGCGACGTTGTGCTGCTCGACTCGAACGACTGCATCGCGTACGCTGAGGGTGGCGTCGCGGCAGCAGTAGGGGTCGAGGGGCTCATCGTGGTCCACACACCCGAGGCGACCATCGTCTGTCCAAGAGCGAGAGCCCGCGAGGTCCGAGATCTTCTGGCGGAGGTCAGACGACGCGCGGAGGAGTTGAAGTAGAGGGAGAGGGAACGGATGCCCCAACTGAGAAAAGACCCTGTCCTCGGACGCTGGGTGATCATCGCGACGGAGCGTGGGAAGCGCCCGACGGACTTTGCGCACGACAGAGAGCGGCGACGCGGCGGGTTCTGCCCGTTCTGCGAGGGCAACGAGGACAAGACCCCTCCGGAGGTCTACGCCTCCCGGGCCAAGGCTTCGAAGCCTGACAGGCCGGGTTGGGACGTGCGCGTCGTCCCGAACAAGTTTCCCGCGCTTGCCATCGAGGGCGAGCTCGAGCGGGCGGGTGAAGGCATGTACGACAAGATGAACGGCGTCGGTGCGCACGAGGTCATCATCGAGACGACCGACCACGACGCGGAGCTGGCCGAGCAGTCGGCGGAGCACATCGCGCTGATCCTCAAGACCGTCCAGGAACGGATGGTCGACCTTCAGGGGGATACGCGGTTCCGCTACATCCAGTTCTTCCGGAACCGTGGCAGCGCGGCGGGCGCCTCGCTCGAGCACCCGCACTCGCAGCTGATCGCACTCCCGATCATCCCGAAACGGATGGTCGAGGAGCTCGCGGGGAGCAAGAAGTACTACGGGTACAAGGAGCGGTGCGTCTTCTGCGACATCGTCGCGCAGGAGTCGTGGACGCGGAACCGCATCGTCGCGGAGAACGACGCCTTCATCTCGGTGGCGCCGTTCGCGGCCCGGTTCCCGTTCGAGACGTGGATCCTGCCGCGGAAGCACGACCCGTCGTTCGAGGACATCGGTGAGGACGACCGTCTCGCGTTCGCCGAGGTGCTCAAGGAGAGCCTCATGCGGATGAACGCGGCGCTCGACGACCCGCCGTACAACCTGATCCTGCACACGTCTCCGGTCGGGGAGAAGGACCTCAAGTACTACCACTGGCACTTCGAGATCATGCCGAAGCTCACCAAGGTCGCGGGATTCGAGTGGGGTTCCGGGTTCTACATCAACCCGACTCCGCCCGAGGACGCGGCCAAGTACCTCAGGGAAGTGGAGCTCTAGCATGAGGATCGTCTTCGCGTCCGCGGAGGTTGCTCCCTACGCGCGAGTCGGCGGGCTGTCCGACGTCGTCGGCGCGCTCCCCAAGGAGATCGCCGAGCTCGGCCATGAGCCGATCGTGTTCCTCCCGCTCTACGCGTCGGTCGACCGCCGGGCTCACGGCGTCGAGCCGGTCGAGGGTCTCGGGACGCTGAGCGTGCCGATGGGGGAGACCGCGGAGGATGTAACGCTCCACACCGCAACCATGCCCGGCGCGCCCGGCGTCCGCGTGTACTTCATCGAGCACGCGGGAGCGTTCGGACGCGAGGGGATCTATGTTGATCCCGCCACCGGTCACGGCTATCCGGACGAGGTCGAGCGGTTCGCGCTCCTCAGCCGCGCACTGCTTGAGTCGCTCGTGGCGCTTGGGCTCACGCCCGACGTCATCCATCTCAACGACCACCACACCGCGTACGCGGCGGCGTATCTCCGCGAGCTCTACCGCGACACGCCGCTCGGCGGTGCCGGGATCGTCTTCAGCATCCACAATCTGGCCTATCTCGGGACGTTCGACGCCTCGCGGCTGCCCGGCATCGGGTTCCCCGAGGATGCGTGCGCGGAGGGAAGTCCCTTCGAGCACAGGGGCGAGGTGAGTGCGCTCAAGCTCGGGATCGAGTACGCGGACCTCGTCAATACGGTGAGCGAGCGATACGCCGTCGAGATCAGCAGTGACCCGAAGTACGGTCACGGTCTCGAAGGAGTGCTTGCGGAGCGGCGGAAGCAGGGGAGGCTCGCGGGCGTTCTCAACGGAGTTGACTACAGCGTCTGGGACCCGTCTGTCGATCCGCTCACTCCGTCGCGCTACAGCGCGAGCGACATGACGGGCAAGACATCGTGTCGCAAGGCGCTCGTGGAGCGGATGGGTCTTGTTGAGTCCGACGGTCCGATCATCGGCATCGTATCGCGTCTGGCCGACCAGAAGGGATTCGACCTGATCCGCGAGGTCGTCGACGAGATCATCGAACTTGGGGCCCGTCTGGTTGTGCTCGGCACCGGACAGCCGGAGTACCACGAGTTCTTCACCGGACTCCGGGAGCGACACAAGGGTCTCGTCTCGGCGAGCCTGGCGTTCGACAACAAGCTCTCGCACTGGATCGAGGCGGGTTCGGACATGTTCCTGATGCCCTCGCTCTACGAACCGTGCGGGCTCAATCAGATGTACAGTCTCCGGTACGGGACGGTGCCCGTTGTCCGTGCGACCGGAGGCCTGGTGGATACGGTCGAGGACTTCGATCCGGCGGCTGGGACCGGCGTCGGTTTCGTCTTCGAGCCGTACGAGTCGGCGGCCATGCTCGAAGCCATCGAGCGGGCGGTGACGACCTACGCCGACGCCGCGGTCTGGGGCGGGATCGTCCGGCGCGGCATGGCGCTGGACTTCAGCTGGAAGGCCTCAGCCGGGCGCTACCTCGAACTGTACGAGCAGGCCGCATCCGGGCCCGGGAAGTCCCCTGAAGTGGGGCTTTCGGCTTGACACATCCGAAGCAGGTAGCTATACTGACTATCTGAATGTACAACAGTGCGGGAATAGCTCAGTGGTAGAGCGCGACCTTGCCAAGGTCGATGTCGCGGGTTCGAGCCCCGTTTCCCGCTCCAGACATACGCAGCAGGGGCTGGGCTCTACGGCCCCTGCTCGCACGATATGGCGGCGTAGCCAAGTGGCTAAGGCAGTGGATTGCAAATCCATGATTCCCCGGTTCGAATCCGGGCGCCGCCTCCAGTACCTCATCGGGCCGGTGGCCGGATCCCGTGCGTCACGCACGCGGGCGCCGGCAGCCGGCCCGAGTCGCTTCCCGCCGCCGGGGTGGCGGAACTGGTATACGCATCGGACTTAAAATCCGTCGGGCCTCACGGCCCATGCCGGTTCGAATCCGGCCCCCGGCACCACACCATCCTGACTCCCTTTCCAGCATCAAGGCTGACCGGTTCTCATGTCTGTGAGGAGCGGGTTTGTCACTGTTACAGGGCACAGGTTATGCAAGTTGGCATGGTGCGGAACGGCTGCGCACGCCCTTCTGTGACGCTCCCCGTGGAGGGTAGTGCTTGTGGGAACGCATCATCTCATGATCGGAACACGCTCGCCCCGCGTCCTGTGCGTGGGCGTCTCACGACACGCGGACACTCTGCATCGTGCAGTGCTGCTCTGCGTGCTGCTCGCGATCCTCGTGTTGGCGCTGCCGGCTCCCGTCCGCGGCTCCTACCCCAGGATCGCGAATATCTACTTCCCGGACCTCTCGATAGCGGATCTCAACTCGCTGGCGCGCTGGGACGTCCTGATCATCCCGAAGCGGGCCGGTGACACAGCGCTCGACGAGATGGCGACGCTCCGCGCTCTCAATCCCGACATCATCCTGATCGCGCACATGCCCGTGGGCTACCACGGAGACTGGACCGAGCCGCCGATCAACGGCGACCTGGTCGCGGCGCTCAACGCGAACGACTGGTGGCTCAAGGACTCCGCCGGCGAGCGGATGACACTCCCGTGCGGCGACGGGATCCTCAACGAGACGCTCACGTGCCCGGAGAACGGCGAGGGCGACAGGCTCTGCGACTGGCTGCCGGAGTACATCGCCGACCGGCTGGGTCCGGGTGGACCGTGGGACGGCGTCTTCCTCGACTGCTGCTACAACGACGTCAGCTGGGTGAACAACGCCAACGATCTGCCGGCGGATGCCGACGGTGACGGAGTGGCGGACGACCCGGCGGCGCTTGATGCGTCGTGGCGGGCGGGCATGGAGATCCTGACGCTGCGGCTGCGCGAACTTGTCGGCAACGACTTCATCGTGACGACGAACGGGAACAACACGTTCTACGAGCAGTGCAACGGCTCGACGCGTGAAGGGTTCCCGCACATGCACGGGAACTGGCTCGAGAACATCACGAATCCCGTGTGGGGCTACGAGGCCATCTGCTCGAAGTTCGACGGTCATCCCGGGTTCTCAACCGTCAACACGATGTGGGACGGCGAGGTCGTGGGTGGCCAGCTCGTCCGCGACGACGCGTTCGAGGACAAGTTCACGTTCACGTTCGCGAGCACGCTCGTGTACGGCAACGGGTACTTCTCATTCGACGGGGGTGATGGGCTGCCCCAGCACTCGCAGGACTGGTGGCACGACTGGTACGAGGTGGACCTCGGTGAGCCGCTCGGTCGCTCCGAGGACATGCCGAAGAGCGTCGAGTGGGTCAATCTCAGTCGAATGGTGAGAGGACGAAGGTTCGAGCGCGGCGTCGTGGTGGTCAATCCAACGTCGGTCACGCAGCGGATCGACCTGGGAACTCAGTACTCGCCACTGTCGTCTCACAACGGGCTGTTCTACCCGTACCTCGAGACCATCAGGAAGGTGAACGTCACGCGGCTGTCGGGTGAACTCCTGGTCGGCAGCGGAAAGACGCTGCTGATGCCCGCCGGCATCGAGGCCTCACGCGCCGAGTCGGGCGTCGTGACGCTGACCTGGCGCTCCGTGGCGGGAGCGAGCGGCTACAGCGTCTACAAGTCGCATCGTCCCGAGGGGACGTTCAATGCGGCGTACCTCGAGGGAGTCGTCGCGACATCGTCATTCGTTGACACGTTGGATGCATGGGAGTCCGCGTTCTACCGGATCGCTCCGATCGACGAGGTCGGGTGCGAGGGTGCGCCATCAGGGATGGTGGCGCTGAAGCCCGGTCGAGCGGTGGGCACGATCGAGAGTGAACAGGAATCCGACCTGGATGACTCCGGGCGGGCGGATGGGACCGGGGCCGGTGAAGCTGAGGTCGAGACGTGTGCGAGCGATGAGTACCCGTGGGGTTGCACCGTGGACGTCGACGGGGCGGTGGAGCCGCGCGGTGATGACGGCGCGAAGGAGAGGGCCGAAGTCGCGAGTCCGGTCAGGCTCGTCGGCGTGAGTCCGAACCCAGCACTCTGCCACACACGGATCGTCTTCGACATCGGTTCCGGATCCCCGCCCGGGGGAGACCCGGTTGTGCGGATCTACGACGTCACCGGCCGACTCGTTCACGAGTCACGAACGGGCCAAACCGGACCAGGGAGTTCGACTGTTGAGTGGGACCTGAGGGACAGAGGTGGGTCCCGGGTGGCGGCGGGATGCTACCTGGTCGCCATCGAGGGGGTCGGCATCCCCGCTCGAGGGAAGGTCGTCGTCATGCCGGCAGAGTAGCCGGCCGTCGGCTGAATAGCCGGCCGTCGGCTGAATAGCCGGCCGTCCGCTGAGCGGGGGACCGTTGGTTCGGCCGGCAGACTGATGGAGAGTCAGCTATAACGCAATGTGACCCGTCCGGGGCTCCCGGGCGGGTTGTTACTTGCTAGCTGGCACAGGTGTTGCACGATAGGCATGTACTGTATGGGGGCGATAGAGGCCGGGATGAGAAGGGGGCACGGCCATGGTGAGGGCGCGAGTGGAGAGCGGCGCACAGCCGCGCGGTCGTCGGACCGCGCAGCGCGCGACAGTCGTCGCGGTGCTCGCTGTGGCGTTGTTCGTCGCGGCGGCCGCGGCACCGACGACGGCATCCGCCCGGACGCCTGGGAGCTACCCGCGAGTCGCCAACATCTACTTCCCGACGCTCATCAACGCCGACCTGGATCTGCTGGCGCAGTACGACCTGCTCGTCCTTGCCGCTCGCGGACAGGAGTGGTACCAGGCTGAGCTCGTGACTCTGCGCGAACTGAACCCGGACATCGTACTTCTTGCTCACATGCCGATCGGCTATCACGGCGACTGGGACGCGCCAAGCATCTACAGCGATGTCGGGGCGGCGCTCGATGAGAATGACTGGTGGCTGCGCGACCGGCTCGGACAGCGCGTTGCGCTGGGCTGCGGTGATCACGTCCTCAACCTCACGACGTGGTGTCCCCCTGACGAGGACGGACGGACCCTCAGCGAGTGGATGGCGAAGCACATCGCCGACCGTCTGCCTGCCGGCGGACTCTGGGACGGTGTCTTCCTCGACTACTGCATGGACGACATCGCGTGGGTCGGAGACGGCATCGGGTGGGGCATCGACGCCGACGGGAACGCCCAGGCCGATGCGCCCGACGAGCTGAACGCCGCGTGGAGGGCGGGGACCGAGCTCCTGGTCACCCGGCTCCGTGAGTACGTCGGCCCCGAGTACGTCATCGTGACCAACGGGAACAACACGATGTACGATGCCTGTGACGGCGGTACCCGCGAGGACTTCCCGAACATGCACGGCGAGTGGTACGAGAACATCGCGGCGCCCGGGTACGGGTACGTCGCGATGCAGTCGCAGTACCGCAAGCCGTCGGTCAACATCATCAACACCATCTGGCACGGAACGGCCGACGCGGCCGCGGACATGCCGGACGTCTCCGCCGAGCAGAAGCTTCGCTACACGCTGGCTTCGACGCTCGTCTACGGTGACGGGTATTACGCGTTCGACGGCGGTCGAGGGCTTCCCGATCACTGCCAGATGTGGTGGCACGAGCTCTATGATATGGATCTCGGCACTCCGCTGGGTCGCGGCACGGCGGTCGAGGCGTGGCCCGGCGATTCGGAGTGGATCGAGAACGGCGGCATGGTGGCGCAGAGACGGTTCACCAGGGGGATGGTGGTCGTCAATCCGAGCACCTCGACGCAGCGAGTCGAACTGGGCGGCGTCTACTACCCGAGCGAGAGCTGGAACGGGACCTTCTACCCGTACGCGCAGACAAGGGCGAGGTCCGACCTCGGGTACTGCACGGGCGAGTTCTACGCCGGAAGCGGAAGCGCGCTCTCCGCGGTGATGGACATCTCCTTCAAGGAGGGGGCGGACGGCGATCTGCTTCTCGCATGGAACGAGGTCGGCGGCGCTGTGGCCTACGCTGTGTACCGGACCGATGGACGCCTGGGCGGTGACGCGAGCGATCTGGTAGGCATTGTCGACGGCCCTCAGTTCCGCGATGGTGAGGGCCGGATGAGAAGCGCCGCGAGCTACAGCGTTGCGCCGATCGACGAGCTGCTGTGCGAGGGGCGCCCCTCGCTTCCCGTGACCGCGGCGGACGCGATGGGCAACGGGATGGTGGAAGCCTCGATGGCCGACGTGCCGGACGGGCGCTTCGTCTCCGCGGACGCGATGGACCTCCAGGTGTACGGCGGACGGCTGTCCGAAGGGACCGGCGACCCTACCGGAGAGATCGAGCTCAGGTCGGTGCTCCACGGCTGCGCGCCCAACCCGGCCGTGAGCGAGACCCGCATCAGCTTCACGCTCGGTGACGATGAGCGCTGGGGTGGGGAACTGCCCACGACGATGACCGTGTTCGACGTCCGCGGCAGGGTCGTGCGGACGCTCATCGACGACCGGCTTCCCGCCGGCCGCCACGACGTGCGCTGGGACCTCCATGGTGACTCGGGTTGCCGGGTGGCCGCCGGCTGCTACCTGTTTGCGCTCTCGGCCGGTGATGAGACCCTCCACGGGAAGCTCCTCGTCATCAACTGACCTCAGAAAGCCCCAGAAGACCGGCTCTCAGGACGGTCGCGCTGTCCCCGACACCCGCCTTGACTGAGGCGCGTGCCGGTGCTAGCGTCACGCCAATGGGCCAGCAGCGGCCCCTGACCGCACCAGGGAGGGATCATGAACGGTGTTGATCTCATCATCCTGATCATCCTGGCCATCGGGTTCATTTCCGGACTCGCGCGCGGGATCGTCCGGACGCTCTTCGGCCTTGCGGCGCTCGTGCTCGGTGTCGTCGCCGCCGCCGGGAGTTTCGGCTACGTCGCCACGGGCTTGTTCGGGTTCTTATCCGACGAACGGATGGCAGAGATACTGGCGTTCATACTCGTGTTCCTCATAGTGTTCTGCCTCATCGCTCTCATCGGGCGGCTCCTGTCAAGGGTCGTCAAGATCGCGGCGCTCGGGTGGGTCGACCGGCTCGCCGGTGGTGTCGCGGGGATCATCCTGGCGTCGATCGTGGCAGGGGTCCTCCTGCTGCTCGCCGTCCTCGGCGGATTCCACAAGACTCCGGCGCTGGCGCTCTCCAACATGGCGCCCAGGGTGCTCAGTGTGACCGATGCGATCGTGACGGTGATCCCCGAGAACTTCCGCGACGGGTTCGAAGAGGAGTACCGCACGCTCCGGAGCGAGTGGGAAGAGGCGCGGCTTCGTGCACGCACGCGCCTCGTGTAGCCGGGGCGGACGCGGTTCGCGCGACGGAACGACACGAAAGGACCACAGATGACCGACGAGTCCAGAGCGGACGCCGCCGCGCAGGAGGGCGCAACCGCGCCGCCGGCCGGGAGCGCCGAGGAACGCGACCAGGGACAGGAGGTGGATGTCCTCGGGCAGATCGGCGTTGACGTCACGGCGCTGGCCGAGGCCGAAGGGAAGTCGCAGCCCGATCTCTGGGCCGACCAGACGCGCCGCGTCGTAGAGGTTCTCGGCAAGCGCGAGCGGCACGCGGCGATCCTCGTCGGGCCGCAGGGCGTGGGCAAGAGGGGCCTCGTGTTCGCGCTCGCCGGGAGACTCCTCGCGGAGGGCGGACTTCCTCAGCTCCGTGGACGGAGACTGATCGAACTGCCGTTCCACCGCGTCCTCGCCGGCGTTCGACAGCAGGGTGACTTCGAACGTATCGTCTTTCTGGCGATGCGCCAGGCGGCCGCACGCGACGATGTGATCCTCTTTCTCGACAACTGCACGAGCTTCCTCGGCGTCACCAGAAGCGGCCAGGCGCTTCTCGATGCGTCGTACGCCATCGAGACGGCCCTTCACCAGCCCGGGCTGTATCTGCTGGGCAGCACGACACCGGAGCTCTACCGCGCCGCGACGGCGAAGCTGCCGTGGCTCGAACGCGCCATGACGACGGTCGACGTCCCCGAGCCTTCGCGGGACGCGACGATCGAACTGCTCGAGAGGGCCTCGCTCGGTCTGGCCGAATACCACGGTGTCGGCATCGGAACGGAGGCGCTCGAGGCGGCGGTCGACCTGTCGGGATACTTCGTCAGGGAACGCGTGCTCCCCGGCAAGGCGATGGAACTCCTCGACGAGGCGGCGAGCAAGGCCGTTCTCCGAGGCGGCCCCGGCAGCGCCATCGAGGTTCACGACATCACGGGCGCGCTCTCGCAGCGGGTCGATATCCCTCCCGAGAAACTGGAGGGCGCCGTCAACAGCGAGCTCCTCGAACTCGAGAACGTGCTGGAACATCGGATCAAGGGGCAGTCGCGATGCATCCGGAAGATCGCTGACGTCATCCGCGTCTCGAGGCTCGGCCTCGATGCGCGCCCCCAGCGCCCGGACGGCGTGTTCCTCTTCGTCGGTCCTCCCGGCGTGGGGAAGAGCGAGCTCGCACGGGCGCTCGCGGACGAGCTCTACGGAGGGTCCTCACGGCTCTTCGAGTTCAACATGACACGCTACTCGGAGGACGACGGCGCGGCGCGTCTCTTCGGAGTGTCCGTGGGTGACGTCGAGCACACGGGCGACCTGACACGCGTCGTCGAGCGCTGGCCGCATTCGGTCATCGTGTTCGAGCAGATAGAACGAACGCACCGCGACGTGGCCGTCGCGCTCATGCAGATCTTTCGCGAAGGGTACGTCGTCGACGGACAGGGGAGACCCGTGGAGTTCGGCGACACCGTCATCATCATGACCTCGAACTCCGAGAATCTGATCCCGCCCGCCGATGAGAACGGGGCGGTCGGATTCAGCCAGGCGTCGGAGGACAGCGAGGAGCGATATCTGCGGGGGATCCGCACCGCGGTCGAGAAGTTCTTCCCGCCGGAGTTCCTCGAGGGGATCGACGAGGTGCTGCTGTTCGACCAGCTGAGCGATTCGGCGCTTCACGACATCGTGCGGCTTCATCTTGAGGACGTCAGGGAGCGTCTCGAGCAGCGTGACGTGGCGCTCGATGTCACCGACGAGGCGGTCGCGAAGATCGCGGAGAAGGGCGCGAGCCGCGAGTACGGCGCGCGCCATCTGGGTCGCACGGTCGAGGGGCTGGTCCTCAAGCCGATCGCGCGGTTCCTCCTGGCGAACCCCGAGGCCGGCACCGTCAGGGTGCACGTGGTCGAAGGCGACATCGAGGTGAGCGACGGCCCCGCGAACGGAGGGGCGTAGGGTGAGGATGCTCATCGGCGGCGAGCCACGGAGTACGGACCGCGACATCGAGGTCTTCGCTCCGTACGACGGCTCGGTCATCGATGCCGTGCCGCACGCGCGGGACGAGGACGTTGCGGACGCTCTCGATGCCGCGGTGCGGGGCGCCGCGCTCATGGAGGCGATGCCCAGGGTCGAACGGGCGGCCATCCTCGGCAGAAGCGCGGCGGCGCTCGAGCGGCGCGCGGACGAGCTTGCGGCGTTGCTCTCCCTCGAGGTGGGCAAGACGATCCGCGAGGCCCGCGGCGAAGTGGCGCGTGCGGTCCAGACGTTCGTTCTCTCCGCCGAGGAGGCGCGACGCCTCTCCGGCGAGGTCGTGCCCTTTGACGGCGCGCCGACCGGGACCGATCGCTTCGGGTTCACACTCCGTGTCCCCGCGGGCATCGTGGTCGCCATCACACCTTTCAACTTCCCGCTCAATCTCGCCGCGCACAAGGTCGCGCCGGCGATAGCCGCAGGGAACGCGGTCATCCTCAAGCCCGCGAGCGCCACGCCGCTGACCGACATCGTCCTCGGGGAGATCCTCCTCGAGAGCGGTCTTCCGCCGGACGCCCTCTCGGTCGTGACCGGTCCGGGCGGAACGGTGGGGAACGCGCTGGTGACGGATCCGAGACCTCGTGTCGTGACCTTCACTGGGAGCGCGGACGTCGGCCGGGGCATCATGGCGAACGCCGGGCTCAAGCGATGCGCGATGGAGCTCGGGTCGAACTCCGCTGTGATCGTGGAGGCCGACGGCGACCTCGAGACCGCCGCCGAGCGCTCGATGCGGGGCGCGTTCGCGCTGGCGGGGCAGGTCTGTATCTCGGTGCAGCGTGTGCTCGTCCACGAATCGGTCTTCGAGCAGTTCGTCGAACGCGCGACGGCTGTGGCGAAGGGGCTGGTCGTGGGTGACCCGAAGGACGAGCGGACCGACATCGGTCCGATGATCGAGAAGTCAGAGGCCGAGCGTGCCGGGTCGTGGATCGCTGAGGCGGTCGCGGCGGGCGCCGTGGTCAGGACGGGCGGGTCGCGGGCGGATTCGGCGGCGGGGACACTCGTGACGCCGACGGTGCTCACCGGGGTCCCGACCGATGCCAGGCTCTGGCGGGACGAGGCGTTCGCGCCGGTGGTGGCGGTCCGGTCGTACGCAACGCTTGACGAGGCGATCGCGCTCACGAACGAGTCGCGGTACGGGCTCCAGGCGGGCATCTACACGGAGGACCTGGAGGTCGCGCTCCGCGCGGCCCACGAGATCCGGTGCGGCGGGGTGATGGTCAACGACGTTCCTACATACCGGGTCGATCTGATGCCCTACGGCGGTGAGAAGGACAGCGGCCTGGGGCGGGAAGGCCCGAAGTACGCGGTCGAGGAGATGTCGGAGGTACGCGTCGTGGGCATTCGCCGGCGGCCCCGGGTTTCCTCTTGACACGTGACCGGATACGTCTTATCTTCATATGTTCAGAAATCGAGCACTCAGGGCGAGCTGAAGCATCGCCTGACCGCTTGAGTCTGATTCGGGCGATTAGCTCAGCTTGGTTAGAGTGCCTGCTTGACATGCAGGAGGTCACTGGTTCGAGTCCAGTATCGCCCACCACAATTCCATATCAAGAAGGAGCATTCCGCTTCTCACCTCGAGGCCGCCGCGAGCGCGCCGAAGAGGTTGATGAGACTGCACGGGGGCCTTTGCCTCGGCGTGCAGGTTACGGGATGCGTTGATATGCATCCCGTTCGTCGTATCAGACCGCCGGCAAGGCCGGCACGTGGAAGGGGGCAAGTTGGCCATACAGACGCCGCGCATCAATCGTCGGATCAGGATTCCACAGGTGCGAGTCATCGACAGTGATGGAGCGCAGATTGGGGTGATCTCGACGTCTGAGGCGCTTGCGCTTGCTGAAGAACGTGGTCTCGACCTCGTCGAGGTCTCGCCCAAGGCGAGGCCGCCCGTCTGCAAGATCATGGACTACGGCAAGTACATGTATGAGCAGAACAAGAGCGCCAAGGAAGCGAAGAAGCGTCAGCATGTGACGGTCGTCAAAGAGATCAAGATGCGGCCGAAGATCGAGAAGCACGACTACGAGTTCAAGGTCCGTCACGCGCGCGAGTTCCTCGAGGACGGTGACAAGGTCAAGTGCACCGTCATCTTCCGAGGCAGGGAACTCGCTCACAAGGAACTCGGGGCGAAGATCATCAACCGAGCCGTCGAGGACCTGTCGGACATCGCACAGGTCGAGGTTCCGCTGAGGCACGAGGGCAGAAGCATCGTGATCGTCCTTGCGCCGCTGCCGGCCTCGAAGAAGAAGGAGAAGGAGAACCGAAAGGGCGAAGATGCCGAAGATCAAGACGCATAAGGGAGCCGCGAAGCGCTTCAAGAGAACGGCGTCCGGCAAGCTGAAGAGGAACAAGGCCTACACGGGCCACTTCTTCATCCGGAAGGGTGCGACCCAGAAGCGGAATCTCCGCAAGGCCGGGTACGTGTCCGACGCCGACAAGAAGAGAATCGACAGACTGATGCCGAGCTAGCAGGGGGTACGAGCAGCAATGTCCAGGTCTAGAGGAGCACCTGCGTCACGCAGGCGGAGAAAGAAGATTCTCAAGGCCGCGAAGGGTTACCGCGGCGGAAGAGGGAAGCTCATCCGGACAGCTACGGAGACCGTGCATCGCGCGGGGCAGTACGCCTACAGGGACCGTAAGCGTCGGAAGGGCGACATGCGCAGGCTGTGGATCATCCGGATCAACGCCGGCGCGCGGATGCACGGGCTGTCATACAGCCGGTTCATGCACGGGCTGAAGGCCGCCAACATCGATGTCGATCGCAAGATGCTCTCTGAGATGGCCACGAACGACGAGGCGGGTTTTGCCCGGCTGGCCGAACTCGCAAAGGCAGGTATCGAGCAGGCGTAGCGATTGGCGGAGGGTGGCGACGTGCTGAAGCGGCTTGAAGAGCTGAGAGCGGAAGCCACGGACCTTTTCGGGAGCGCCTCGAGCGAGAACGAGCTCGAGGAGCTCCGTGTCAGGTTTCTTGGTAGAAAGAGCGAGCTGAATCAGATGTCCCGCGGGCTCGGAGGGATGGATCCGTCCGAGCGCAAGGCCGTGGGGCAGGCCGTCAACGCGCTCAAGAAGGACCTCGGCGCCATGCTTGCGGCGGCGCAGGACCGTCTTGCGGGTGGCGGCGGGAAGCCGGGGCTCGACCTCACGCTGCCGGGAAGGCGGCCGTGGGTCGGACGCCGGCATCCGCTCATGCGAACGCTCGCGAGGCTCGAGGAGATCTTCACGCTCCTCGGGTTCGAGGTCGCGCTCGGCCCGCATATCGAGGACGACTTCCACAACTTCGAGGCCCTCAACATCCCGGCGGACCACCCGGCGCGGGACATGCACGATACGTTCTATGTCGAAGGGGACCGCCTGCTCAGGACACACACCTCGCCGGTGCAGATCCGCACCATGATGTCGAGGAAGCCTCCCATCCGTATCATCGCGCCCGGCAGGGTCTATCGCAATGAGACGCCCGACGCGTCGCATTCGGCGGAGTTCTATCAGCTCGAGGGACTCTATGTCGACCGCGGCGTCAAGTTCGGCGAACTCAAGGGCGTGCTGACGCGGTTCCTCCGTGAGCTCTACGGCGATGATGTTGCGGTGAGACTCCGTCCCGGGTTCTTCCCGTTCACGGAGCCGTCCGCGGAGATCGATGTGGAGTGCCGCGTCTGTCACGGGAAGGGCTGCAGCGTCTGCAAGCAGACGGGCTGGGTCGAACTGCTCGGTGCAGGTATGGTAGATCCTCGGGTCTTCCGCGCCGTCGGGTACGATCCTGACGAGATAAGTGGTTACGCCTTTGGCCTTGGTGTCGACCGGATCTGCATGATGGAGACCGGACTTGACGACATCAGGCTGCTCATGGAGAACGACCTCAGACTGCTCAGGCAGATCTGACCCCGGAGATGACCCGATGAACGTGAGCCTTACCTGGCTTCGTGACTACGTCGACTTCGCGCTGGACGCGAGGGAGATGGCGCAGAAGCTGACCGAGACGCTGACCGAAACGGAACTCGTAGAGTCTCCCGCCGCGGACGTGACCGACGTTGTCGCCGCCCGCGTCGTGACGGTCGACGGGCATCCGAACGCGGACCGGCTGTCGGTCTGCGTGGTCGACTGGGGGAAGGGGTCGAGCACGGTCGTGTGCGGCGCGCCGAACGTCCGATCGGGGATGGTCTCCGCGCTCGCGCTTCCGGGGGCCGTCATCGCCGGTGGTCGCACGGTCGGCGCGGCAACGATCCGCGGTGTGGCGTCGAGCGGGATGCTGGCGTCGCTCGAGGAGCTGGGTCTCGAGGAGCACTCGGAGGGGATTCTCGAACTCGACGACAACGTCGTGCTCGGGACCGACATCCGGGAGGTCCTCGGCGTCGGGGAGCCGGTGCTCGAGGTCGATGTCCAGCCGAACCGTCCCGACTGTATGGGCGTGCTCGGGATCGCGCGCGAAGTGGCCGCTGCTCTGGCGGCGGACCTCAGAACGCCGTCCTTCGAGCTGGCCGAATCCGGACAGGGCGCGGAGCTCGACGCGACCGTGACGGTCGAGGACGCTGTCGGCTGTCCGCGCTACGTCGGGCGCGTGATCCGTGACGTGACCATCGGGCCGTCGCCACGCTGGCTCGTCGAGCGTCTCCAGAGCGTCGGTGTGCGTTCGATCAACAATGTTGTGGACATCACGAACTTCGTGATGCTCGAGTACGGACATCCGATTCACGCCTTCGATCTCGATCGTCTCGAGTCCCGCGCCATCGTCGTACGCAGGGCCCGGGCGGGGGAGGTCCTCACTACGCTCGATGACGAAGAGCGGAAGCTCGATACGGAGCACCTGCTGATCTGCGACGGGGAGGTGCCCGTTGCGCTCGCCGGCATCATGGGCGGCGAGAACTCCGAGGTCGTCGACGAAACGAAGAATATCCTGCTCGAGTGCGCGTGGTTCGACCCCGCGGTGGTGAGGCGAGGAGCTAGGCGTCTCGGAATGCGGACGGAGGCGTCGCAGCGGTTCGAGCGCGGCATCGACCCGGCCGCGATGGATGATGTGACGGATCGCGCCTGCGCGCTTCTTGCGGAGCTCGCCGGCGGAACCGTCGCACCGGGCAGAGTCGAGGACGGGCCCGGGAAGTACGAGCGGCGGACGATCACCGTGCCGGTCGATCGGGTTCGCGCGATGCTCTCGTCATCGCGTGGTGAACCGCTCGTGACCGTCGAGACGGTCGCGGGAGCGCTCCGGCGTCTCGGGTACGAGGTTGTGGGGACCCCGACGGAGCACGAGGCGGAGATCGCCATCCCGTCGTTCCGCCGGGACGTCAGCGAGGTCGCCGATCTCATCGAGGACGTCGCACGGATGCTTGGGTACGGCCTCATCGTGGCCGAGGTGCCGTATCACTCTCTGACACCGTCGCCCGACATCGCCGCCACCATGAGAGACGCGGCGTGCGAAGCCATGGTCGGTCTGGGCATGACCGAGATCGTCACGACGTCGTTCGTCGGTGAACGGGATGAGAGCCGCACACGAGCCGCCGGCGCCGGAGCCGCAGTTGCGCCCGTCGTGCTCACCAACCCGGTCAACAAGGAGATGCCGCTGATGCGGACATCGCTCATGCCGGGGATTCTCGATGTCGTTCGTCACAACGTCAACGTCGGGGAGAAGGCCGTACGCGTCTTCGAACTCGGCAAGATCTTCTGGAACGAGGGCGGTGAGTGCCGTGAGCGCTGGTCGCTCGGAGCGGCCGTGTGGGGTCTCGCCGAGCCGCCGGTGTGGGGGCGCGACCCCCGCGAGGTGGACTTCTACGACCTCGCCGGGACCATTGAGGGGCTCGGGGAAGCGCTCAAGGTTGACAGTCTCAAGGCCGACTGCTACGATGTCAAAATGATGGATGAGAGCGCCTCAGCGCGTATCCTGCGCGCCGGTGAGCCGGTCGGGGTCGCCGGGAAGCTCTCTTCCGAGACGGCGGGTGCGTGGCAGCTTCCGGAGGGCGTGTACGCTCTCGAACTCGATGCCGACGCGCTCAACAAGGGAGCCCGCCTGATCGGGAAGTACGAGGAACTCCCTCGTTTCCCGGCCAGCAGGCGCGACATCGCTCTGATTCTCGACGAGGGCGTCCCCGCCGGGGATGTTGTCGGTGAGATCGAGGCGCAGGGCGAGGAGCTGCTCCAGGGGGTCGGCGTCTTTGACGTCTACTCCGGAGGGCAGCTGGCTCCCGGGACGAGAAGTCTCGGAATTGCGCTGACGTACATGTCGCGCGAGCGGACACTGACCGATACCGAGGTCGATGCCGCGCACGCGAAGATCGTCAGCCACGTACTCACGCGATTTTCGGCCAGTCTCCGGACGTAGCGGGAGACTTCAAGGAGTTGTGTGCATGCAGTTGCCCGGACTTGACGAACTTGACGTTCTCGTGACGAGGGCCGTCGAGGAGATGAGAGCTCTCCGAACGGAGAACTCCGAACTCAAGGACAGGATCCGGGTGTTGGGGAAGGAGCTGGATGATCTGACGGAGCAGATCGAGTCTGTGATGTCGGGTCAGAAGGTCGATTCCAGGAAGCGGAAGCGTATCGAGAAGAGACTTCAGTCGATCAGCGAGAAGCTGGCCTGAGTCCTCTATGTCGGGAGCTCCCTACGGGTCGTTGAGAGCGTTCGACCGGCTTTGCCGGTCGAATAGACCAGCGACAGGGAGAGGCCCGGCCGGATAAGCGGGAATATGAATAGCGTCAAAGTTGAGATCTACGGCTCGGAATACCGGATCAAGGGCGACGCGGATCCCGATTACATCAGGGAGATCGCGCACTACGTCGACAGCAAGATGCGTGAGGTGAATGACGACGCTGCCCTTGGATCGTCGCTGAAGGTGGCCATTCTGGCCGCCTTGAACATCGCCGGAGAGCTGTTCGGCGAACGCGACGACAGGAACAAGCTCCTGGCGAGCGTCCAGGAGCGTGCCGAGGAGATGTCGCAGACCATGTCTGCCGAGCTCGACGACTGAGTCGTTCCGTACGGTCTCAATGCTCTCCGTGGGTCAAGGACGCGAGGAGAGCCCGCTGCCCGCCCCGACCACATCTCGGTCCCCTTCCACATAGACTCACCCTGTCATCCTGGTATCGGCCCCGGGGCTCCCCGACGCGCTGCGTGCGTTGAGGGAGCGTGCGAGTGAGCGACGAGTCCGGCATCAGGACCCTCTTCGACCAGAGCGCGCCGCCGACCAGGAGGCCGCTGGCCAGGCGGATGCGTCCGAGGACGCTCGACGAGTACGTCGGACAGACGCACATTCTCGGCGACGGCAAACTGCTGAGGCGGGCGGTCGAGACCGACCGGCTGTTCTCGATGATCCTCTACGGCCCTCCGGGTATCGGCAAGACGTCGCTCGGACAGGTCGTGGCGCTGGCGACGAACTCGGCGCTCGTCTCGCTCAACGCCGTCGGCGACGGCGTCGGTGAGATTAGGAAGGCGCTGGCGGCGGCACAGCTCAGGGCGCCCAGGCGGACGATCCTCTTCATCGACGAGGTTCACCGCTTCAACAAGGCGCAGCAGGATGTACTGCTTGCGCCGCTCGAGAACGATGTTGTCACGATGGTCGGCGCGACGGCCGAGAACCCGTTCTTCTACCTGAACAAGGCGCTGCTCTCGCGCGTTCAGGTGTTCGAGCTGAGACCGCTGTCCGACGACGAGATTCGCGGTCTCCTCGCGAGGGTGCTCGACGATGAGGAGCGTGGTCTCGGGGACTATGTGGTCGACGTGGCGCCGGAGGCGCTGGACCATCTTGTCGACAACTCGCTCGGGGACGCGCGGAGAGCGCTGACGGCGCTCGAACTGGCGGTTCTGAGTACGCCGCCCGACCGCTCGGGTACGATCCGCGTCACGGTCGAGGTCGCGGCCGAGTGCCTGATGAAGCGCGTCGTGCGTTACGACCGCGACGGGGACACGCACTACGACGTGGCATCGGCGCTGATCAAGAGCATCCGCGGTTCGCAGCCCGACGCGGCGCTGCACTGGGTGGCGCGGATGATCGCCGGCGGGGAGGACCCCCGGTTCATCGCGCGCCGGCTCGTCATCTCGGCGTCCGAGGACATCGGGCTGGCCGACCCGCACGCGCTTCCGCTCGCGGTCTCGGCGGCGAGAGCGACCGAGATGCTGGGAATGCCCGAGGCCCGCTACGCGCTCGCCGAGGCGGCGGTCTATCTCGCGACCGCGCCGAAGAGCAGGAGCTGCGCCGACGCCATCGCCGAGGCGATGGACGATGTCGAGCGGGGAGATGCCTTCGAGGTTCCGGAGCACTTGCGCGACGCAAGCTACGCGGGAGCTCGGAGGCTCGGTCACGGGGACGGGTATGTGATGCCCGGGTCCGAGACCGAAGGGAGAGGGCAGGAGTACATCCCGGAGGCGAGGGAGTACTACCGGCCCGGAACGAGTGAGTTTGAGAGGGAGGTCCGGGCGCGTCTTGACGCATGGGACGAGGCCGCGGGCGGTGGAACCGCCGGCGACCACGATCCATTAGGGGGAGACCCCGCGCGGCGCGAACTGGACCGCAATGACGATAGAGCGGAGGGGTAGGTACATATGAACCAGTGGATGACTGTCGCAATCACATTCGCGATCGGCGGAGTGGTCTTCGTAGCGGGCTGGTTCGCCCGCAGGATCGTGGATCGGAGCAAGGTGATGAGCGCCGAGGAGCTCGCGGAGAAGATCGTCCGCGAGGCCCAGCGCGAAGCGGAGACCCAGAAGAAGGCCGCCATCCTCGAGGCCAAGGACGAGTGGTACAAAGCGAAGGCGAAGTTCGAGGACGAGACGCAGCAGACGCGGTCGGAGATCGAGAAGCGCGAACGCCAGATGGAGAAGCGCGAAGGTAACCTGGGTCGGAAGGTCGAGTTCATCGAGAAGAAGGAGAGCGAACTCGATCAGAAGGAGACCGAGGTCAAGGCGAGCGAGAGCGCGCTGACCGAGCGGAGTGAGAAGCTGTCGCACCTGATCGACGAGCAGAACGAGCGGCTCGAGCGGATCGCGGGGATGAACCGCGACGACGCCAAGAAACTGCTCATCAAGAATATGGAGAGCGAGGCGCGTCTCGAAGCGGCGCGCATGGTCAAGGACATCCGGGACGACGCGAGGCGTCAGGGCGACAAGGAGGCGAAGGAGATACTCACACTCGCCATCCAGCGCTGCGCGGCCGATCACGTGGTCGAGTCGACCGTCTCGGTGGTCAACCTCCCGAACGATGAGATGAAGGGGCGCATCATCGGCCGCGAGGGTCGCAACATCCGCGCCTTCGAGACCGCGACAGGGATCGATGTCATCGTCGATGACACGCCCGAGGCCGTCATTCTCTCCGGGTTCGATCCGGTGCGGCGCGAGGTCGCGCGGATCGCCCTGGAGAAGCTCATTTCCGACGGTCGCATTCACCCGGGCCGCATCGAGGAGGTCGTCGAGAAGGTCGCCAAGGAGCTCGACCAGCAGATCATCGAGTTCGGTGAGGAGGCCAGTCTCGACGTCGGCATCCACGATCTCAAGCCGGAGATGATCAAGCTTCTCGGCCGTCTCAGGTACCGCACGAGCTACGGGCAGAACGTGCTCCAGCACTCGAAGGAGGTCGCGTTTCTCTGTGGTCTCATGGCGAGCGAACTCGGGTTCGACGTCACGGTCGCGCGTCGCGCGGGTCTGCTGCACGACATCGGCAAGGCCGTCGACCATTCGATGGAAGGGACGCACGCCGGGCTCGGCGCCGAGCTGGCGCGCCGGTACGGTGAGGACGACATCGTCGTCAACGCCATCGAATCGCATCACGAGGACGTGGAGCCCCAGAGCCTCATCGCCGTGCTGGTCCAGGCGGGCGACGCGGTGTCCGGCGCGAGACCTGGTGCGCGGCGCGAGACGCTCGAGACCTACATCAAGCGGCTCGAGAAGCTGGAGTCGATCGCCGGCTCGTTCCAGGGTGTCGAGAAGTCGTTCGCCATCCAGGCGGGACGCGAGATCCGGATCGTGGTCCAGCACAAGAAGATCGATGACGCCCGGGCGGAGTCTCTCGCCTCGGCCGTCGCGAGGAAGATCGAGGCCGAGCTCAAGTACCCGGGGCAGATCAAGGTGGTCGTGCTCCGCGAGACTCGCGCGGTCGACTACGCCAAGTAGACGAAAGGGGAGCGCGTGCGCATCCTGTTCGTAGGCGACGTCATCGGCCGTCCGGGGCGGCGGGCGCTGGCCAAGATCCTGCCCAGGGTCGTCAGGCAGCACAACATTGAGGTGACGATCGCCAACGGCGAGAACGTCGCAGGCGGGATCGGTATCACCGAGTCGACGGCGGGCGAGCTCTTCGGCTGCGGCGTCGACATCATCACCGGCGGCAACCACATCTGGGACAAGCGTGACAGCGTCTCGTTCGTCTCGTCCTGCGACCGGCTCGTGAGACCGGCCAACTACCCGCCGGGCACGCCCGGCGCCGGGCACGGGCTGTTCACGACGCGCCAGGGAAACACGCTGGGGGTCGTGAACCTGCAGGGCCGCGTCTTCATGCAGGCCGTCGACTGCCCGTTCCGTGTCGGGGCGAAGCTCGTCGAAGAGCTCCTCGCGTCGACGAAGGTCGTGCTGGTCGACATCCACGCCGAGGCGAGCGCCGAGAAGCTGGCGCTCGGATGGCACCTGGCGGGATGCGCCTCCGCCGTCGTCGGTACCCACACACACGTCCAGACCGCGGACGAGCGCATCCTAGAGGGACACACGGCCTACATCACCGACGTGGGGATGACCGGTCCGGACCGGTCGGTCATCGGCGTGAAGACCGAGCTGTCGCTGGCGCGGTTCCTCACGCAGCGGCCGCATCGGTTCGAGGTTGCGGAGGGGACGTGCACCATGAACGCCGTGCTTCTCGACATCGATGAGGAGACCGGGGCTGCCACGCAGATAGAGCGGGTCAACGCGCAGTGAGCGGGAACTGACGGGAGCGAGCGGGAACTGACGGGAGCGAGCGTGGAAACGAGGATTCTCAAGGGAAAGCCGCTGGCCGCGGCCATGCGCGAGGAGGTATCCGAGCGGGCGGCGAATCTGCGCGACGCCGGAGTCGTCCCGACCCTGGCCGTCGTGCTCGTCGGCGATGACCCCGCATCACGCATCTATTCGTCCAGCATCCAGAAGGCCGGAGCGAAGCTCGGGGTCGACGTGCGGCTCGTCGAACTCGACGTCGCCTCCGGCGAGAGCGGGATCAGAGACCGGCTCACCGAGTTGGGGGCCGATCCCGACGTCCACGGTATCATCGTTCAGCAGCCGCTCCCGAAGGGCATCCCGGGGAGCGTGGTCGACGCCGTCCCGTTCGCGAAGGACGTCGACGGTTCGACCGCGGAGAGCCTGGGGCGCATTCTCTCGGGACGCGAGGCGTTCGCGCCGGCGACCGCTCAGGCGGTCGTCGAGGTTCTGAGCCGGGCGGGGATCGAGGTCTCCGGGCGGCACGTCGTGATCGTGGGGCGCTCCACCGTCGTCGGGAAGCCGCTCGCCTGTCTGCTTCTGAAGAAGGATACGGTCGGCAACGCCACCGTGACCGTCTGTCATACGGGGACTCGCGATCTCGCGGCGATGACGCGGACGGCCGACATACTGGTCGCCGCGATGGGGGTGCCCGAAGCGATCCGCGGCTCCATGCTGGCGCGGGGCGTCATCGCGATCGACGTCGGCGTCAACCGCGTCGATGCCCCAGGGAGCGAGAAGGGATATCGCGTCACCGGCGACATCGCCGTGGAGGAGGCGCTCGGCGTGGCCGCGGCGCTCACCCCGGTTCCAGGCGGGGTCGGGACGCTGACGACGACCATCATCCTCGGCAACGCGGTCACCGCGGCTGAATCAGCGCTGGCATCCGAGTAGTCTGTGACTGCGGTCGGCGAAGCCGACCGCCAAGCCGTCAGCCATGCCGCCGCTCGCGGCGGCCGCTGACGGCCATCGGCAGAACTTCCCCTGAGTAGGAGAACCACCGTGGCGCATGAACCACGCGAGGAAGAAGGGCGCCAGGTACGCACCGTCAGTGAGGTGACGGGGATGGTCAAGTCCGTCCTCGAGTCCTCGCTTCCGTCCCTCTGGGTCGAGGGGGAGATCTCCAACTTCACACACCACTCTTCGGGCCACATGTACTTCTCCCTCAAGGACAGTTCGAGCGCGCTGCCGTCTCTGATGTTCAAGTTCGCCAACCAGAAGCTCGCGTTCAAGCCCGGCAACGGGATGCGCGTCGTGGCACAGGGGCGGATCAAGGTCTACGAGCCGCAGGGACGCTACCAGCTCTACGTCGAGCGGATGCGCCCGTCCGGTATCGGGGCGCTGGCGCAGGCGTTCGAGGAACTCAAGAAGCGGTTGGCGGAGGAGGGGCTGTTCGATCCCGAACGCCGCAGACCGCTCCCTGAATTCCCCGGGACGGTCGCCGTCGTTACGTCACCGACAGGCGCCGCCGTCCGCGACGTGATCCGCGTGATCCGGTCGCGGGCGCCGATGACCGACATCGTCGTGGTCCCGACGGTCGTGCAGGGCGCCGATGCGGCGCCGTCCATCGTCGACGCGGTTCGCGCGATCGACGCCTGGGGCGGGGCCGATGTCGCGATCGTGGGTCGCGGCGGAGGGTCGCTCGAGGATCTCTGGGCGTTCAACGAGGAGATCGTGGCGCGGGCCATTCACGGGGCGCGGACCCCCATCATCTCGGCCGTCGGTCACGAGGTCGATGTGACTATCGCGGACTTCGTGGCGGACGCGCGCGCGGCGACGCCCTCGAACGGCGCCGAGCTCGCGGTCCGCGACGGCGCGGACGTCTCGAGGCGCGTGGAGTCGCTCGAGCGTCGGGTTCTGGGCGCGATGCGCTCGAGGCTCTCCGGGCTCGAGGAACAGGTCAGAAGGCTCCATGCGGCGTACGCGTTCAAACTGCCCCGCGAGATCATCGAGCGGTCGGCCCAGCGGGTCGACGAACTCTCGCGCCGCGCGGGAGCCTCGGTCGCTCAGCTCGTGGCGGCCGGTCGGGCCGATGTCGCTCGGTACGAGACGGCGCTCAGGTTGTCCGACCCGCGCGGAATCATGGCGCGCGGCTACGCCGCCGTCTCCGTGCTCCCCAAGGCGACCCCGCTGCGTTCGATCGATGACGTGGAGCCGGGCGCGGCCGTGCGGGTGAGCGTTGCCGACGGCCGGTTCGACTGCGAAGTGAAGAAGATCGCGGGAACTCATGGGAGGAAGTCGTGAGCAAGAAGAAGCTGAGCTTTGAGGAGGAGCTGGCGCGGCTGGAAGAGCTCGTAGAGCGACTCGAGAGCGGCGAACTCGGGCTGGAGGACTCGCTCAAGACGTTCGAAGAGGGTACGAAGATCGCGCGCGGGCTGGTGACGGTGCTGGAGAAGGCCCAGGGACGGGTCGCGAAGCTCACGGAGGATGACGAGGGCGACTTCGTGCTCGAGCCGTTCGAACCGGCTGAGGAGGGGTAGGGTGGACGGAAGGCTCAAGCAGCGGCTCGCTCAGCAGCGCGGGATCGTCGAAGCGGGGCTCGAACGGTATCTCCCGGAGGAGACCGGCGCGTTCTCACGGCTGACCGAGGCGATGCGCTACAGCGTCTTCTCGGGCGGGAAGAGGCTCCGGCCGATCCTGGCTCTGGAAACGGCCGTGCTGCTCGGCGGTACCGCGGAGACCGCCCTGGCTTCGGCGTGCGCGACCGAGTTCATCCACACGTACTCGCTCATTCACGATGACCTTCCGGCGATGGACGATGACGACATCAGGCGCGGCCGGCCGACCTGCCACCGCGCGTTCGATGAGCCGCTCGCCATTCTGGCGGGGGATGGGCTCCTGACCGCCGCGTTCGAGATCGTCGTCGCGGACGAGGGGCTGCCCGCCGAACGGCGCGTCGCAGTCGCAGCGGAGCTCTCGCGCGCGAACGGGCGGCACGGAATGGTCGGCGGCCAGGCCGCCGACATCGCGCTGGAGGGTTCGACGCCCGATCTCGAGGCGATCGAGTACATCCATGCACACAAGACGGGTCTGCCGCTCAGGGCCGCAGTCCGGATCGGCGCTCTCTGTGCCGGAGCGGGTGAAGCAGACGTGGCACGTATCTCGTCGTACGGAGAGAGCATCGGGCTGGCCTTCCAGATCGCGGACGATCTGCTCGACGAGACCGGTACGGCCGAAGAGATGGGCAAGGCGGTTGGCAAGGACCGCGCCCGTGGTAAGATGACGTACCCGGCCGTCGTCGGAACCGAGCGCGCCGCGGCACGCGCGCAGGAGCTTGTCCGGACGGCGCTCGACGCCGTCGAGCCGTACGGCGAGCCCGCGTGGTGTCTCGCCGAGATCGCGAAGTACATTGTCTCACGCAGGAGCTGATGCCTGGATGTCCAGACTGCTCGACAGGATCGATTCACCATCCGATCTGAGATCGCTTTCGACCTCTGAGCTCGAGACGCTCGCGTCTGAGCTGCGCGAGGAGATCGTACGCGTGGTCTCAAGGACGGGCGGCCACCTCGCCCCGAGCCTCGGTGTCGTCGAGCTGACGCTGGCGCTGCTCCGTGTCTTCGAGCTCCCGCGCGACCGCATCGTCTGGGACGTCGGTCATCAGAGCTACGTCCACAAGATCCTGACCGGACGCCGTGAGGAGTTCGAGACGCTCAGGCAGTACGGCGGGATCGCCGGGTTCCCGCGTCGTGAGGAGAGTCCGTACGACGCGTTCAACACGGGACACTCGAGCACCTCGATCTCCGCCGCCCTCGGGATGGCGTGCGGGAGCGATCTGACCGGAGATCACGGTCGGGCCATCGCCGTCATCGGGGACGGATCGCTGACCGCCGGGCTCGCTTTCGAGGGACTCAACCAGGCGGGTCATCTCAAGAAGGACCTCATCGTCGTCGTCAACGACAACCGGATGTCGATCGCGAAGAACGTCGGCGCGCTCTCGCAGTACCTCACGCGACTGCGCACCGCTCCGACCTATCACCGCCTCGAGTCCGAGGTCTGGGAGATCATGGGACGCATTCCCGCGGTCGGCGCGAGGGCGCGGGAGCTGACCAGCCGCGTGCTCGAGGGTATCCGCGGCGTGTTCACGCCGGGCATGCTCTTCGAGGAGATGGGATTCAAGTACTTCGGCCCGATCGATGGTCACAATGTCGAGCTCCTGGTCGACGCGTTCGAGCGTCTGGCGCATATCGAGGGGCCGCTTCTGGTCCACGTGATCACGCAGAAGGGCCGGGGATACGGTCCGGCCGAGGAGGACGCATCGAGGTTCCACGGACTCGGCTCGTTCGACAAGGCGACCGGGACGTCGAAATCGAAGCCGACTGCCATCTCGTACACCGAGGCGTTCGGACGGTCGCTCGCGACACTTGCGGACGACGACGAGCGGATCGTCGCCATCACGGCCGCCATGCCCGGCGGCACCGGACTGACGACCTTCGCGAAGAACCACCCCGACCGCTTTTTCGATGTCGGCATCGCCGAGCAGCACGCCGTCACCTTCGCCGCGGGTCTTGCCGCGTCTGGGATGAAGCCGGTGGTCGCCATCTACTCGACCTTCCTCCAGCGCGCGTACGACCAGATCATTCACGACGTCTGCCTGCAGAACCTCCCGGTGCGGTTCATGATCGACCGAGGCGGTCTTGTCGGTGATGACGGTCCGACGCATCACGGCGTGTTCGATCTGACGTTCCTTCGCGCGGTCCCGAACCTCGTGGTGATGGCGCCGAAGGACGAGAACGAGCTGACCAGGATGGTCAGGACGGCGATCATCCGTCAGGACGGTCCGACAGCTGTCCGGTACCCGCGTGGCGCGGGTCTGGGTGTGCGCATGGACTTCAATCCCGACCCGATCCCGATCGGCGAGGGAGAGCGCCTGCGTTCGGGCACCGACGTCTCGCTCATCGCGATCGGTTCCATGGTCCAGGTGGCCGTCGCGGCCGCCGAGATCCTGGCGCGGGACGGTGTCGAGGCGTCCGTGGTCAACGCCCGCTTCGTCAAGCCTCTCGACCGCACGCTGATCCTGGAAGAGGCGGAGAGCACGCGGCGTGTCGTGACGCTCGAGGAGAACGTCGTCGTCGGCGGGTTCGGCTCGGGTGTCATGGAACTCCTGCAGTCCGAGGGTCTGGACGACGTACGTGTCCGGGTTCTGGGACTGCCGGACCAGTTCGTGACGCACGGACCGCGCAACCAACTGCTCGCGGACTGCTGTCTGACGGTGGAGGACGTGGTGGAGCACGCGAAGGGACTCGTGGCAGCCTCCGGGGAGCGCGCGGCGCTTCAGCGCCGGCTGCCGGGCGTGGAGTAGCGCAGAGGAGACCAACGATGAAGACGGTCGGTATCATAGGCAACCCGACGAAGCCGGGAGTCAGGGCCGCGGCGTCGTTGGTGGCACAGTGGTGCGTCACCCGCGGGCTTACGCTGCTCGCCGACGAGCCGGTGGCTGACCTGATGCCTGTCGGTGTCCCGGCTGTTCCCCCCGATGACCTCGTGGCCGACGCCGACGTCCTCTTCGCTTTCGGTGGTGACGGAACGCTTCTCTCGGCGGCGCGTCGCGTTGCGACGGCGGACCGCGAGACGCCGATCATCGGCGTGAACATGGGCAGTCTGGGATTCCTCACGCAGATCGCCGAGGACGAGTTCGCCGAGGTCCTCGAGAATCTCGACCCGGCAGAGCTCCCGGTGAGTGAGCGAATGATGCTCTCGGTCAGGATCGAAGGGCGCGACGAGGTGCGTCTCGCGCTCAACGATGTCGTGATCGCGAAGGGCGCAGACTCCAGGATGCTCTCGTTCGAAGCGAGCGTGAACGGTGAACTCGTGACGCGCTACGCGGCTGACGGACTGATCCTCGCGACACCGACCGGGTCGACCGCGCACTCGATCTCGGCAGGCGGGCCGGTCGTCGCTCCCAGAGTCGAGGCGATCATCGCGACGCCCATCTGTCCCCACACGCTCAGCATGCGGCCGCTGGTCATCCCGCCCTCCTCGAAGGTGGAGGTCGACATGGTCTCATGCGACGAGCGCACGGTCGTTACGGCGGACGGCTTCCTGGCGTTCGGGGTCAAGCCGGGCGACCGCGTGGTCGTCGAGCGGTCGGAGCACACGGCTCGGCTCGTCGAGGTCGCCGAGCGTTCGTACTACGAGATACTGCGGATCAAGATGCGGTGGGCAGGCGGTGTGAGGGAGAGGTAGCCTGATGGAATCCGGCTGGCTGGTCCGACGGGCGACGCCGCCGAATCTCGTGTCGATGGCGAGGGCTCTCCTGGCGCCGGTCATTCTCGTGTTCCTGTTCGCGCAGGAGAGAGGCTGGGCGGTCGCGCTGTTCGGTCTGTCGCTTGCAACGGATTGGCTGGACGGCTTTCTCGCCCGCAGGCTCTCGATGGTGAGCGACACCGGGCGCGTCCTCGATCCGCTGGCGGACAACATCGTGGCGGGGGCGGTCGCGATCGCGCTCGCCGTTCGCGGCGAGATGCCTTGGTGGACAGTCGCGATACTCCTCGTCCGCGACGCGGGCCTCGTAGCCGGGGCCGTGGCCGTCGCGAAGCACGGGGAGGAGATGCCCCCGACGAACGTGCTCGCGAAGATCACCTTCGCGGCCGTCGAGGTGATGGTCCTGGTCCACCTGGCGGACTGGCAGTTCCTTGAGGGCCCGGCTCTCTGGGCCGGGACCGCCGCGGCAGTCGTTTCGGCCGTCTTCTACGCGAGGACCGGCATCGCATACAGCAGGAAGGACGCGTCATGAGCGCACAGCGCGGTTCGAAGAGCAAGGTCTACCTGCTCCGGCTCTACGACGGGAGCACGGATGAGATCGCGGCGTGTCTCGAACTCCTGCTCGACAAGAGCGGCGTCGGGGGGATCGCGACGACCGGAGAGACGGTCGCGCTCAAGATGCATTTCGGAGAGAGCCCCGAGACGGGACACGTCAAACCGAGGTTCATCCGACGCATCGTCTCCTGGTTCCAGCACCGCGGCACGCGACCGTTCCTGACCGATACCAATACGCTCTATCGCGGGTCACGCGCCGACTCGGTCGACCACATCCGCACGGCGGTCGAGCACGGATTCACGCTGTCAGCGGTGGGTGCGCCCGTCATCATCGCCGACGGACTTCGCGGGACGACGGAAGCGAAGATCCAGTTCGAGGGCAAGCTGCTCTCGGAGGCGTCGTTCGGCCACGAGTTCCTCAAGGCCGACAGCCTGTTGAGCGTTGCCCACTTCAAGGGACACGAGCTGTCCGGGTTCGGCGGCGCGCTCAAGAACGTCGGGATGGGATGCGCTTCGAGGACGGGCAAGCTCGAGCAGCATTCGACGACCAGACCCTACGTGCGGGCCAGCTGTATCGCCTGCGGGATCTGCTCGCCGTGGTGTCCCGTGGGCGCCATCTCCGTCAGAGAACAGGCAGTCATCGATGACAAGACCTGCATCGGGTGCGCCGAATGCGTCGTCGTCTGTCCGGCGGGGGCCATCGGCATCCGGTGGGACGAAACCGCTGACATCTTCCAGATGAAGATGGTAGAATACGTGAAGGCGATCGCGTCGGTCCGGCGTGGTCGCATCGGGTACATCAACTTCATCACGGATGTTCACCCGCTGTGCGACTGCTACGGAACGAAGAAGCACGCAATCGTCCGCGACGTCGGTGTCGTGGCTTCGCTCGACCCCGTGGCGATCGATCAGGCCTCGTACGATCTTGTCAACGAGGCGCCCGTCGCGCCGGGGGCCGAACTGAGCGATGTCTATCGTCGCGGCAGTGACAAGTTCCGGGACCTCCATCCCGACGTGGACCCGACCGTCCAGCTTCGCTACGGAGAGGAACTGGGGATCGGGAGCAGGGACTACGAACTCATCGAGATAGCAGAAAGCGCCCGTAGCTCAGCTGGATAGAGCACTGGATTCCGGTTCCAGGGGTCGGAGGTTCGAATCCTCTCGGGCGTACCACTTCACGGGCGGGGGCCAGCGATGCGTCGCTGGCCCCGTCCGTACACGCGGGCCGCGCAGAGCGCGGCTCCAGGAGGTAGGAGCGTGAGAACGGCGAGGCTCATAATCATGTGCGCGGTCGCCGCGGCCATCTTCGCCGCGCCCGGCGGCGCCGCGACGCTCTACAGCGTCGCGCACAACGATTCGGAACCGACCGGCGTGGTGGTGTACGGCGCGACGGTCCGGTTCGTGGGGCAGCGCGAGGTGCTGGTCGAAGCGGCGGAGGGGTACGGGGGCGTCGTCCGCTCCACCGGGATCGCCTGCGAGACGCTCGTGGAGCTCCCGGAGGACCTGGCGCCGTACATCTGCTACCCGCGCTCGCGCGATCACGTCATAGAGGACCTCGGCGATGTGGTCTGGAGCGAGCCGGATGGCGCACTTCTCGTCCTGATCAGACCCGGCCAGGTCGAGCTGCTCAGGTCGGTCTGCTTCATGTCCTATCCTCTTCCGGAGCGCATCGATGTCTCCCGCTGGTTCGCGGAGGAGCCGGTCCCCGGCTCGCTGTCGGGGGAGCGCTCGGAGCGCGCGGTGCGCGGGTTCGTGGCTGACGTGCTGAGCGCGGTGTCAACGGACACGCTGATGAAGCATGTGGAAGTGCTCTCGGAGTATCCGAACGGCGACCCGCGGTCGCGCTATCTCAACCGTGAGGAGTGCATCACCGAGGGGGCGGCGTACATTGTCGACTGCCTCGAGCGCTACGGGGTGGTCGTGGACACGCAGGCCTTCACCCGCCTCGGCTACACGTGCGAGCAGGGGGACACGGGTGACGTCGTGAGCTATCCCATGCAGAACATCATCGGGACGCTTCCCGGCGACGGACGTCTGGGAGGCTGCTACATCATCGGGGCGCACTATGACGCGATCGCCGGTGGATCCTTCCCGGGAGAGGTGATGTGGTGGTGCGACAACGAGGCGCCCGGAGCCGATGACAACGCGACCGGTGTAACGACCGTGCTGGAGGCGGCGCGCGTGCTGGCCGCGTCCGGCGGGACCTTTCCGTTCGATATCCGTTTCGTGCTGTTCACGGCCGAGGAAGTGGGGCTCGACGGAAGCCGCGCGTACGCCGACAGCATCGCCGCGGCCGGCGACACGGTCTACGCCTGCCTCAACGTCGACATGATCGCGTACAAGCGCGACGCGGCCCACACCGACACCTGCCACATCGTGACGAACACGGGGACGCGATGGTTCGCGGACTGGCTGCTCGACACCACCGCGGGCGACTACGGCTCGCACTTCCCGGATTTCGACGTCGAGAGGATCGACATCGCGCTCGCGTACAGCGACCACGCCAGCTTCTGGGCCAACGGCTACGACGGTCTCGTCGTCATCGAGCACTACGACCCGAGGGACCGCAACGTCAACTACCACACGATCAACGACCGGCTCGACACCGTGTTCCCGAGCCAGCTGGGCTCGACGGCGCGGATGTGCGTCGGAGCGCTGGCTCGGCTGATCGATCCGGACGCGACGTTCAACCTGGCGGTCTTCGGAAGCGACTTCAGCTTCACCCCGGTCTATCTCAGCAGCGACGCGCCCGCCGTGATCACGGTGGACCTGCACGCCTACGGTCCCGAAGAGGACGTCGATGCAACGCTCGAGATATGGGACGGCGAGCCCGACGAGGGAACGCTTCTCGAGGCGACGAGCTTCTCGAGGACGCTGGGCGGCGGTGAGTACACGACGCATCAGTTCTTCTGGCAGCTCTCCGAGGACGATGTCGGCGAGCACGAGCTGTGGGTTCGCGTGAGCACCGACGGGACCGACGAGCTGACGCTCACCGACAATGTCGCGTCGACGACCGTCCACGTGAGTTCGCCGGAGCTCTTCGTCAACCAGCACTTCACGTGGCCGAACCCCGCGTCCGGCACGGGCGACGTGCGATTCCGCTACGAGCTGTCGAGGGACGCCTCGGCGGTGGAGTTCGATGTCTACGATCTGACAGGTCAGCGCCTGGGCGGGTTCAGCCATACCTATGAGCAGTCGGCCGGAGACGCCGGGAACGCCGGGTTGCTTTCCGGCTGGAACGATCTCGGGTGGGACGCGCTTGGCGATGAGGTCGACGAACTGGCCAGCGGCGTGTACGTCTACCGGCTGGCAGTCTGGGATCGCGGAGCCGTCGAGGAGTCGGATCTGGTCACGGGCCGGTTCGCGATCGTCAGGTAGGCGAAGCGCGGATGCGGCCGGCCGGGTGAAGACCCACGACGGCCGCTCCATGCAGGGGGACGGAGATGCCGGAGCAGCGTGACAGACGGGATGCTGAGGATCGAGTCCGAAGGGTGGTTCTCGGGATCGCGAACCTGGCGCTTGCCTGCATGCTCGTGCTTGCCGTCATGCGGTTCCAGGGTTCGGTGGCGGAGGTCTACGGGGACCGATTCTTCTACGTCCCGATCGCGATGCTCGGCATCGCAGTGTGGAGGGCAACGGTCGGAGTTCTGATTCTCATCGGGAGGCGCCGTGGAGCCTAGCCTGGGCGGACAGAGACGCGGTGTGGTCGCGTTCGATGTCGACGGAGTCCTCCTCAGACGCCTGTTCCTTGTCAGCGCAGCCCGCGACGCGGGTCCTATCATCTGGCTACGAACACTCTGGCTCGGTTTCCAGCTGAAGGTCGGCGCCATCGACGTCCGCGAGGCCGTCGAGCGCGCCTACCGTCTGCTCGCGGGCCGCACGATGGCGGACCTGTACGCGACCGGTGAGTCGCTGCGGTTGACCGACGGATCGCTGGAGCTCTGTACCAGGCTTCGCGAGTGCGGCTATCTCGTCGTTCTTGTCAGCGCGGGCGTCCCGCAGGAAGTGCTGGAGCGGTTGGCGGCGCACCTCGGCGCGCAGGCGGCGTACGGCGTGCTGTTGGAGCGTCTCGACGGGCGCCTCACGGGGCGGCTGCTCGGCGAGCGTCACTCGGCGCGGGGGAAGCGACGGAGTCTCGAGCGCATCCTCGAGCGGTGGGGAGCCGGCTGGCACGAGACGACGGTCATCGTCGACGACGCGAGCAACATGGAGATCGTCGAGGCGGCGTGGCGGAGCATCGCCGTCAATCCCGAGGTTGCCGTCACAAAGAGGGCGAGTTTCGTTCTGCACACGGGCAACCTCATGGAGCTCCTCGAGTTCTTCCCGGAGGGGCACACGACGGGGATCACCCCGCACTGGCTGGCCGTGCGCCACGAGCTCTTCCGGAAGGGCATCCACATCTGCGCCGTCGTCGTGCCACTGATCGCGGCATGGAACCACCCGTTCGCCCTGTGGCTCGTCAGTTCGGTGACGCTGCTGTTCGCCCTGTCGGAGCTCTTCCGTCTTCTTGGGGTGGCGCTCCCGCTGTTCTCGTTCGTGACGTGGCGCTCGATGCGGGCGGGAGAGGCCAGAGGAGTGGTTCTGGGGCCGCTGCTCTACGGTCTCGGTATCTGGCTGGTACTCAGGTTCTTCCCGCTCCCGGCCGCTACGGTCGGCATACTGACCCTTGCGGTGGGCGACGGGGTCGCCAGCATCATGGGCAGGATGTTCGGGAAGACGCCCCTGCTTCACAATCCCGCCAAGACGTTCGTGGGATCGCTCTCGCTCTTCGGAGTAGGCGCGATTGTTGCTATGTTCTATGTATCAGTCCCGTGGGCACTTGCGGTCGGGCTGGCCGTCAGCCTCCTCGAGTCGCTGCCCATCGGAGCTTTCGATAACCTGTTGCTTCCGCTGGCGTCTGCTGGCATGGTATCTCTGGCCGTGGCGGTGGGTGCGGTCTGACATCCCGATGGCCCCCGGGACGCGCGCAGCGTTCGGGGAGGGGGTGTCGTGTCGCATCGTGCGCCCGGCCGGCCAGCCCGCCTCACGACGACGCAGTTCGTCGTATGCATCGAATGTGGTCACAAGGAGGATGAGGTGCTCAGGGAGAAGCTCGAGTCCAGACAGGCACGTCTCGGAGTTATCGGTCTCGGATACGTCGGCCTGCCGCTCTCGATGGAGTTCGCTCGCGCGGGCTTCACGGTCGTCGGTATCGACACCAACGAAGAGAAGGTCCGGCAGCTGATGGCCGGTGAGTCGTACATCCCCGATGTGCCGTCCGAGTGGGTGAAGGATGCGGTGGAGAATGGCACGTTCACGGCGACGACGGACTTCTCGGTGCTCGCGGACCTCGACACGGTCGACATCTGCGTTCCGACCCCGCTCCGGAAGACGAAGGACCCCGACATCTCATTCGTCAACTCAGCCGTCAACGAGATCGAGAAGTACGTCCACAAGGGCATGCTGATCATCCTCGACAGCACGACCTACCCGGGAACGACCGACGAGATCATCCTATCCAGGATCGAGAAGACCGGGCTGACCGTCGGCGAGGACTTCTACCTCGCTTTCTCGCCGGAGCGTGTCGACCCCGGCAACGAGCAGTGGACGACGAAGAACATCCCGAAGGTCGTTGGAGGCGTGACGCCGGCGTGCACGGAGCACGCGACGATCCTCTACAAGATGTCGCTCGGTCCGGTCGTTCCGGTCTCGTCGACCAAGGTCGCGGAGACCGTCAAGCTCCTCGAGAACACATTCCGAAGCGTCAACATCGGTCTGGTCAACGAGATGGCCATGATGTGTGACCGCATGGGGATCGACGTCTGGGAGGTCATCGACGCGGCCGCCACGAAGCCGTTCGGGTTCATGGCGTTCTACCCGGGGCCCGGCCTCGGTGGTCACTGCATCCCGATCGATCCGTTCTATCTGTCCTGGAAGGCCAAGGAGGCAGGCTTCGAGGCCCGCTTCATCGAGCTGGCGGGTCAGGTCAACGGCCAGATGCCGTACTACGTGGTCAGCAAGATCACCGACGCTCTCAACGACCAGGGCAAGGCCGTCCGCGGGTCGCGCGTTCTCGTGCTCGGAGCCGCGTACAAGGAGGACATCGACGATCTGCGCGAATCGCCTTCGCTCGACGTCATCAAGCTTCTCAAGGAGAAGGGCGCCGACGTCTCGTTCGCGGACCCTCACGTGTCAACGCTTGTGGAGGGGGAGATGACGATGACGAGCGTGGAGCCGACGCCGGAGGCCCTGCGCGGGTTCGACTGCCTGGTCATCGCGACGGCGCACAGCGCGTTCGACTACGATGAGATCGTCGCGGCCGGAGTTCCGATCGTCGACAGCAGGAACGCGCTCAAGGGAATCGAAGCCGATCACATTGTGAAGATATAGGTTCCGGCCGTGCCCGGGGCGACCGGGTACGCCAGGGCGTACTGGTTTGGAGACTCGAATGGCTGGCAAGCTTGTTACCGGTGGCGCTGGGTTCATCGGCTCGCATCTCGCGGAGCGTCTCGTCGATCTCGGACACGAGGTCCGCGTTCTCGACAACTTCACGACCGGCAGACATGAGAACATCGCTCATCTCGCGGGTCGCATCGAGGTCATCGAGGGAGACATCCGTGACGAGACGACGACCGCGAAGGCGGTCGCCGGCGTGGATACCGTGTTCCATCTCGCCGCGCTCGCGTCGGTGCCTCGTTCCGTTGACGATCCCGTGACGTCAAACGATGTGAACGTCAGAGGATCGCTCAACATGCTGGTGGCGAGCCGTGACGCGGGTGTGCGACGGTTCGTGTACTCGAGTTCATCCTCCGTCTACGGCGACACGCCGGAGCTGCCGAAACGCGAGGAGATGCCGGCGCGTCCGATGTCTCCCTACGCGGTTGCGAAGCTTGCCGGCGAGTACTACACGCGGACGTTCTACGGGCTCTACGGACTGGAGACCGTGTGTCTGCGGTACTTCAACGTCTTCGGCCCGAGACAGGACCCGACTTCGCAGTATGCGGCCGTGGTTCCCATCTTCACGACGCGGCTCCTGGAGGGACGCGCCCCGACCATCTACGGCGACGGGGAGCAGTCTCGCGACTTCACGTACGTCTCAAGCGTCGTCGATGCGAACGTGCTGGCTTCCGAGAAGGCCGGCGCCGAGGGCGGTGTCTACAACGTTGCCCGCGGACACACCATCACGGTCAACGAGCTCTACGCGCGGCTTCAGGAGCTGACCGGGACGGAGGTCGACGCGGTCTACGAGAGCTCGCGCCCGGGAGATGTGAAGCACTCATTCGCGGACATCGCGCAGGCAAGGAGTGTTCTCGGGTTCTCTCCTGAGATCGGGCTCGACGAAGGGCTTGAACTCACCGTTGAGTGGTTCCGCGCGCAGGGCTGACATGCTCGGGAGGCATCCGTGAAGCAGGTCTGGATCCTCGATCGAAGCAGTGAGCATGCGAACGAGCTGCTCGCCGCACTCCCGTCACACATATACGACACGAAGATATGGAGCGACGGCGACGACATGCTCGCCGCGCTGGACGAGAGCCTTCCGGATCTCGTCGTCGTCGAGCAGGCCATCGAGAAGCCCCGCGCGACGGCGGTCGTGCGCGCAGTGAAGGAGCGCGATCGCAGGCTCCCCATCATCGTGACGGCCGAGCAGACCAGCAGCAAGGGCGCGATCGAGTCGATGCGCGAGGGCGCGTACGACTACCTTCCGCGTGAGACGCTGCCCGGCGGTCTCGAGGACGCGGCTCGCCGCGCTCTGTCGGGCGACGGCGGTCTCATCCAGACGATCGGTTCGCCGGGTCCCGGTGACGTGGAGGAACTCGGGGCCATCGTCGGGCGGACGCCCGAGATGGTCGAGATCCACAAGCTGATCGGACAGGTCGCCGAGACAGGCGTTGCGGTGCTCATCCAGGGTGAACCTGGGACCGGCAAGGAACTCGTTGCCCGGGCGCTCCACTACAACAGCGACCGCCGCGGCGGTCCCTTCATCGCCGTCAACTGCTCCGCCGTGACCCCGGAGTCGCTCGACCTCGACCTGTTCGGAGCCGTCACGGGCGCGGACGCCGGGTCGGGCGCATCGCCGGCCTCGGAACTCGGGCGGGTGGAGATGGCCGACGAGGGGACGCTGTTCTTCGACGATATCGACGCGATGAGCCTCGAGACGCAGGCACGCGTTCTCTCCATACTCGAGGAGGGTTCGTTCGAGCGTCCCGGGACTCGGAAGAAGGTGAGAGCAGACGTCCGCGTCGTCGCCGCGACGAGCCGCAGCCTGGTTTCGCTCATGAAGGAAGGCAGCTTCCGCGTCGACCTCTTCTACCGGCTGAAGGTCGTCTCGCTCTTCCTGCCTCCGCTCCGCGACCGCCGTGAGGACATCGCGTATCTTGCGGGGCACTTCATGCGTCGGGCCGCGGCGAAGATGCGTCGCGAGATCGATGGCATCTCGCCGGCGGCCATCGAGCTCCTGCAGGAGTACCCGTGGCCGTGGAACGTCCGTGAACTGGAGCAGTCGGTCCACGGCGCTGTGGCGTTCAACAGGACCGGCGTTCTGGTGCCCGAGGACTTCGAGGTGCTCCGGGTCGGGCGAGAGTCGTGGCCGGCGACGGGCGGGACATGCAGAGACCTCGCGGCGGCCGTCCGCACGGACTTCGAACAACGGACCGGCGCGGGTGAGGAGGCGATCGCGAGATCGATCACAGCCGTCGTGGAGGAGGAGCTCGTTCGCGCCGCGCTCGAGGAGTGCGATGGGAACCAGGTCCGTGCAGCGAAGCTGCTGGGTATCAGCCGCAACACTCTGAGGAAGCGAATGGCGGAGGAGGATCGATGACACGAACTGCGACGGCTGTTCTCTGTGTGTTCCTTCTGGCGGTGCTCGCGTTTGTCACGGGCTGTTCACACTACAGCTTCTCAGCGGCCGCCAAGACGCACATCTCCACGATCGCCATTCCCATCCTCGAGAACGAGACGCTTGAGTACGGCACCGAACTCGGCATCACTGACGCGTTGATCGAGCAGTTCACCACGGACAACACGCTGCGCGTCGTCGGCGAGGATGAGGCCGACTCGATCCTCCGGGGTGCCGTTGTGCTCTACGAGCGGCCCGTCATGTCGTACGATGCGGGTGGCAATCCCCTCGAATACAAGGTCCGTGTCGTGGCGAGGCTTGCGTATGAGGACGTCACGCGCGGCAGCAAGGTCTGGGAGGAGGAGGTCGAGGGCTGGGCCGTCTACTCCGTGTCGGGGGACTCCGGTGAGCTGACCACGGAAGCGGAAGCGCAGGAGCGCGCGTACGAGAAGCTCTCGGAGGATGTGCTGTCGAAGACCGTGCAGGGCTGGTAGGGCGGAGGACGTGTGACATTCGCTGAACTCCAGAGATCGCTGGCGGACGGGAAGATCCCGCCCGTACTGCTGTTTCACGGGGAGGAGCCGTACCTGGCCCGTCTCGGCATTCGTCTGCTCAGACGCGCGATCCTGACGCCCGGGAGCGACGCGTTCGACTTCGTCAGTCTGAGCGGTCGCGAGACGACGGCCGAAGCCATCGTCTCACAGGCAGGGACGGTGCCGATGCTCTCGGAGCGACGGCTGACGGTCGTCTACGAGTTTGAGGGGCTCAGCCCCGCGCAGCGGACGAAGCTCCTCGAGTACGTCCGGGCGCCCTACGAAACCTCGTGCCTCGCGCTGGTGAGCTTCTCGCGCCTGTCGGGGCGCAACAAGTTCGAGCAGGGTATGCTCGCGAGCGCTTCGGTCGTCGAGTGCGGGAGCCTCGGTCACGACTCGCTCATGGCGCTTGCCGCGCGCATGGCGGATGAGAAGGGGTTGACGGTCGAGGAGGACGCGATGGCCGTACTCATCGACTGGACGAGCGGCGACCTCAGCCGTGTCGACAACGAACTCGGCAAGCTCGAATCGTACTGCTCATCGGGCGCCGTCACTGTGGCGGACATCGAGACCGTTGTCGGGGCCAAGGCGTCGAGCCTTGGAGATCTGGCCGCGGCGGTGGCGGAGAGGCGACCCGGCGACGCGCTGGCGCGGCTCTCTGAACTCGTGGACGGCGGTGTCGACCCCGCGCAGCTCGTCACGCAGCTCTTCGGCTGCTGGACGGCGCTCTGGCTCATCCGGTCGGGGGGAGGCGGTCGTTCGCCGGGTGGAGGGCAGTCGCGCGTGATGCTCTCGGGTATTGCGGACATCCGCGAGGCAGCCATGCTGAGAACGTCGCGGGAGTACGCCAGGGGTATCGAGCTCTTCTACCGCGCCGACGTTGACATCCGTCGTGGCATCCCTGCCGCGACGACGGTCGGGCTGCTTGTCCACGGTCTGACGAGTGGGGTGTGGAGCGGCGCGGCGTGACCGCGAACACCAACGCCAGCGCGAACGCGAACGCACGCCGGACACTCGAGGCGGTGACAGACGCGCTCGAGGATCGCTACGGCATCCCGACGCACACCCCCTACCGGGACATCGTCGCGAGCCTCGTGGGGACCATTCTCTCCCAGAACACGAGTGACGTGAACTCGGGCCGCGCCTTCATGAGTCTGCGCGAGCGGTTCGCCACATGGCCGGAGGTCGCGCACGCGCGCGTTCGGTCCATCGAGGCCGCCATTCGCACCGGGGGTCTGGCTCGGACGAAATCCGTCCGGATCCGCGCCATTCTCCGCGATATCGAGAAGCAGACGGGGAGTATCGACCTTGCCTTCCTCGCGGACAGACCGACTGCGGATGTGCTAGAATACCTCATGGGCTTCGACGGCGTCGGTCGAAAGACGGCCGCCTGTGTGGCCCTGTTCGAACTCGGGCGCGACATCGTTCCGGTGGACACGCATGTCCACCGCGTCGTCTCCCGACTCGGGGTCGTGGGCTGTCCGAAGACTCCCGAGAAGACGTTCGACCGGCTCGCCGAGGTCGCTCCAGCCGGTCGCGCGCTGTCGCTTCACGTGAATCTGATAGAGCTTGGCCGTGAACTCTGCAGGCCGCGCACACCCGGTTGCGAGCGGTGTCCCATCGCGGGGAGCTGCGCGCACTTCGCCGGGAGCGGTCTCGGACCGCCGACGGGCGTCCAGGGAGGTTAGATGGCACGACTGCCGGGACGGCGTTTCTGGATCGCGCTCGCGATCGTCGCGGTCGCCGCGTTCCTCGGTCTGAACGCCTACAGCCAACGATCGCAGTTCTGTGGAAGTTGTCACGCGGTCATGGGCGAGTACTATGAGAGCTGGCAGACATCGACACATGGTGAGGCCGCCGAGTGTCTCGACTGCCACAGCGAACCGGGGTGGACCGGATACTACCACTCGAAGGTGGAAGGCGCCCGCAACGCCCTGAAGTTCTATCTGAACGTCGAGAAGGGTGAGAAGGCTCCTCCGCCGGGACCGGCCTCCTGTCTCCGCGAAGGCTGCCACGTTGTGGCGGATCTCGAGCAGTCGCCCGGCCAGGCAGGGTTCGCGCACTCGGGTCACATCGACCGCGTCAGCTGCGTCGAGTGCCACGGTGACGTCGGTCACCGCGACACCGAGCGAGACCGGGCGGCAGCGTGCGCGGAGTGTCATGGAGGCGGCGAGGACGCTGAGTAGCCCTCACGATCGGGATGCGTGCATCACCCGGACTTCAGTCTGCAGCGGCCGCTCTGACGGGCGGCCGCCGGCTTTGGGGGAGTGGCCGGGAGAAAAGGGCTTGACGGGCCCAATTCCGCTGTGGTATTGAAGATAGAACCACGGCAATCGGTGCGTCCCCCGACGCCCCCAGTGGATAGATACGGTCGGGCACCGTCAGTGCGTGCCCGTGCCTGAGGAGGAAGAACACCATGCGTCGTAACGTGATCATCGTAACATCGTGTCTTGTGGCGCTCCTCGTGTGCCCGCTGGCCGCATCCGCGTCGGGTCTGTACACGCCGACGGTCGGCGTCCGTGCGAGCGTGATGGGCGGGGCTTTCGTTGGGCTGGCGGATGACTACAGCGCGGTCCATTACAACCCTGCCGGCATCTACCAGATCCGGGGATTCCAGGCGACCGCGTCGCTCCAGGATGCGGTACCGATGGCGTCGAGGGAAGCGGCGTTGAGGTTCCAGGGGGCTTTCGGGTACGGACAGCCCGTTGCCGATGCTCTCGAGGCGACGTCGGAGGTGAACCACCTCGTCGTTCCGGGTGTCTTCATCTACATGGATGGCGGGGCCATCGCCGATAAGTTCGGTCTCTGCGCCTACACGCTCGCCGACTACGGAGTGGAGTGGGACGGGGACAAGCTCTACGACGATCTGATGGACAGATACGCCACGCTCCCGGCCGATCCGGCCGGCTACCGGCAGGTGATGGGTGACGCGCCGGACTTCGAGAGCCGCGTGACCGGCTATGTGGTTTCGCCGGTTCTCGCGAAGCGCTTCTCGGAGAAGCTGTCGATCGGTGTGACGGGGCACATGCTCTACGCGAGTCTGGACCTTCGGGACGGCGGCTGGCACGAAGTCTCGTATGAGGATTCGTCGAAGCTCTACCCGTACCAGACGGAAGAAGCACTGACCGGCACGGGCTACGGCGCCACCATCGGCGTGCTCTACCACGCCCATCCGCAGATCTCGGTCGGTCTGAGCGCGCGGACGCCGATGACGGTGACGCTCGAGGGTGACATCGAGGTCGATTCGCCGCTCGCCGAACTGGCTTCTGACAAGCAGAGCGAGGACTTCGACTTCACGTTCCCGCTCTGGGCCGCCTGCGGTATAGCCTACCGCGACTTCCTGTTCGACGGACTCATCCTGACCGCGGACGTTGAGTGGACGCAGTGGTCGGAGGTCACGGGGTTCACGCGGAACCTGGCGACGGCGCTTCCCGAGGATGTCGAGATCCTGACGGATCTTGACTGGGATGACGCGCTCGGCGTGCACGTGGGCGTCGACTACAAGGTGTCGCGGTCAACCTCAGTCCTGCTCGGATTCTCGAGCCTGGACGGTCTGAGCACGCCCGAGACGTTCACGTTCGTGATGCCGCAGCCGGCGCAGCAGACGTTCTCGTTCGGGATCCAGCAGCGGCAGGACAGGTGGACGCTCGACCTCGGCCTTCTCTACTACATCGGCGACACCGTCGACGTCGACTACGCGAACAGCGACGGCGACTACTCGCAGGGCAAGAACCTGCTCGACGTGCTCGTTCCCAGCGTAGGGTTCTCGTACCTGTTCTAAGGCACGGCCGGAAACACGGATACTCCCCGGCCGGCACCGAGTAGGTGCCGGCCGTTTTCTAACTCTGATACGTTCTTTGGGCACCCTGAACGAGGCGTACGACCATGAGCCGCTATCCTTTCCAGGAGATCGAGCCGAAGTGGCAGACGAAGTGGGACGAGATCGGTCTGTTCGAATGTCCGACCGACGCCGAGAACCGCTTCTACTGTCTGGTGATGTACCCGTATCCGTCCGGCGACCTGCATGTCGGACATGGCCGAAACTACATCATCGGGGACGCGCTCTCCCGTTTCGAGATGATGCGCGGCCGCTCGGTGCTGACGCCGATGGGATGGGACGCCTTCGGTCTTCCCGCGGAGAACGCGGCGATTCAGCGCGGCATCCATCCTCCCGTCTGGACCGACGCCAACATCGACAAGATGAAGGTTCAGTTTCGCAAGTGGGGCATCGGGTACGACTGGGCTCGCGAGATCTCCTCGCATCGACCGTCGTTCTACCGCTGGACCCAGTGGATCTTCGTGAAGATGCTCGAGCGCGGCCTGGCGTATCGGAAGGGTGCGCCGGTGAACTGGTGCCCGTCGTGCGCGACCGTGCTCGCCAACGAGCAGGTCGTGGACGGGAAGTGCGAGCGGTGTGACGCGACCGTGGGGATCCGTGACCTGGAACAGTGGTTCTTCCATATCACCGACTACGCCGACGAGCTCCTCGAGTCGCTCGACGGGATGGACGGCTGGCCCGATCGCGTGAAGACCATGCAGCGCAACTGGATCGGCCGGAGCGCGGGTGTCGAGATCGACTTCACGATCGAGGAGACGGGTGAGAAGCTCCCGTGCTTCACGACACGCGTCGACACGATCTTCGGCGTCACCTACATGGTCATGGCCGCAGAGCATCCCAAGGTCCGTGAACTCGTGGCCGGAACCGAGCACGAGGAGAAGGTCCTCGCGTTCGCGGAGCGAGTCAAAGCGCAGGGCGCTTTCGAGCGCGGCGCAGCGGACGTTCGCAAGGAAGGTATATGGACGGGGGTCCACGTCGTCAATCCCGTCAACGGCGAGAAGGTCCCGCTCTGGATCGCCAACTACGTCCTGATGGAGTACGGCACCGGCGCCGTGATGGCCGTCCCCGCGCACGACCAGCGCGACTTCGAGTTCGCGCGCGAGTACGATCTGCCGATCAAGGTCGTCATCGACCGACCCGGCGAGCCGCTGGATGCGGGAGCGATGGGGGAGGCGTACGTCGAGGACGGCGTGCAGACCAACTCGGCGCAGTTCGATGGTCTTGCCAACCGCGAGGCGATCGAGCGGATCGCGGACTGGATGGAGGAGACCGGGATCGGCCGTCGGACCGTGAGCTACCGGCTTCGCGACTGGCTGATCTCGCGACAGCGATACTGGGGGACACCGATCCCCGTGATCTACTGTGAGAAGTGCGGCCCGGTCGGGGTTCCGGAGGAGGATCTTCCTGTTCTGCTTCCGACCGACGTCGAGTTCACCGGCACGGGTGAGTCGCCGCTGACGACGTCGGAGACGTTCCTCGACGCGCCGTGTCCGAAGTGCGGCGGACCGGGGAGACGCGAGACGGACACGCTCGACACGTTCGTCGACTCCAGCTGGTATCTCCTGCGGTACATCGATGCGCAGAACGAGGAGACTCCGTTCGTTCGCGAGCATGTCGACCGCTGGTTCCCGGTCGACCAGTACATCGGTGGCGTGGAGCACGCGTGCGGACACCTGATCTTCGTCAGGTTCATGACCAAGGTCCTCAGAGACCTGGGGATGCTGAGCTTCGACGAGCCGATCACGAAGCTGTTCTCGCAGGGCATGATCTACAAGGACGGACAGAAGATGTCCAAGTCCAAGGGCAACGTGGTGCCTCCTGACGAGCTGATCGAGCGGTACGGGGCCGACACAGAGCGGCTCTACACGCTGTTCGCGGGGCCTCCGGACCGGGACGCCGAGTGGAATGACACCGCGGTGGAAGGAGCATTCCGTTTCCTCAACCGCGTGTGGTCGCTCGTCGAGGAGCATCCGTATCGCGCGGGTGGTCTCGATGAGGCCGCCGGTGCGCTCGCAGCGGACGATCTGCCCGAGAGCATCGTTGCGCTCCACCGGAAGACGCACCAGACGATCCGGAAGGTGACGCACGACATGGAAGGATTTCACTTCAACACGGCTATCGCGGCCGTGATGGAGCTGGTCAACGCCACGCGCGCGTTCGCCGACGGGATCGGTGATGAGCCGGCCGGGAACGAGCGGCTGGCGATCGCGGAGGCGCTCGAGGCCGCGACGGTGCTTCTGGCCCCGATGGTCCCGCACTTCGCCGAGGAGCTCTGGCAGCGCGCGGGAGGAGATGAATCGCTCTTCCGCTCCACGTGGCCTTCGTTCGATGAGGAGGCCGCGCGTGAGGATGTGGTGACCATCGCCGTGCAGATCAACGGGAAGCTCCGGGGCGACGTCGAGGCTGAACGAGGCGCTGTGGAGGACGTCGTGCTCGAACTGGCCAAGTCCTCCGAGAAGGTCGCCAGACACCTCGAAGGCAAGACGGTGCGGCGCGTCATCTTCGTGCCCGACCGGCTTCTCAACATCGTGGTGGGGTAGGAGCTGCGTCGCGGAGCGCGGGCCTGCCGCGAGCGAGCGAACACATCGAGCGTGTCCATCACGCATACGCATCAAGCGTCTGCATCAAGAGAGGGCCACCCCTGACGGGGTGGCCCTCTTCGTGTCGTGCAGCCGTTGCGAGCTCGTTGCCGCTCTGACAGCTGGACGCGCTCTACTCGGAGTGCGGAGCGGCACACGCGCGCAGCTGTGCGGCGGCGTCGGAGTGTACGCGCGCGCTGTCGGCATTGGCCGATGCCGGGACGCCAGTGACCGTCCCGTCGTACGAGCGCGCGAGGCCCTCGTGCGCCCCCGGGTCCGTCCGGTCCACTCTCAGCGCATTGCGGTAGGATGTGCGGGCGAGCGCAATCTCGACCGTGGCCCGGTCGATGCGACCGACCTGCGCGTACGCCCAGGCGGCGATCAGGCGTTCATCGGCTCCCAGAGCGGAGAGCTGCGAAAGGTGGCCGTCAGCGCCCGCACGGGCCCACCAGAGGGCTGCCTGACGCCCGAGGGCGTCGCGGTCGGACTCCGGCGCGCCGCGCGCGATGTTCACGTAGGCGGACGCCAGCTTCATCGCGGCCTCCCCCGGGATCGCAGGATGATATGGCTTGTCAAGGTCGGCGTAGGAGCCCGACGCGTAGATGAGACTTCCCGTTGCGTGGTGGGTCCGGTCCTGGAGAAGCTGCGCGTACCCTAGCAGCGAGAGCTGCGCGTACGATCTCGCGGGGGAGGTGTCAGCTCCGGCCTGAACGAGGGTGAGATCGATCTCAGCCCGTCCCGGTTGGCCGATGTCGATGTGCGCCAGCGCGCGAGTCATCAGCTCCTCATGGGTAAGCGCCATGAGTTCGCCGACGGCGTCCATCTGCTCGAACGTGAGGCTGTCGCCCGAGACGGTCGCCATCAGCGCGCCGAAGACAAGAGCGTCGTCCGGTCCCGGGATGATGATCGGATCGGTCTGAGCGAGTGTCGACGCCGCGCCCGTCAGCAGCAGTCCGAGAACGAGGAAGCCCGTGACAATCGTTCGGGAGACGCCCGCAGTCGATCGGCCGGCGGCCGCTTGCCGGACGCCGGAGGGGAGGCCCTTCGGAGTTCCCTCAGCAGCCCGCTTCGGCCTCAAAACCAGCTGGTTTACATAATATATCTTATGCGACATATGAGTTCCAGGGAAAGGACGGGCCCGGCTCCTCGGTATGTCCTCCTCCGATGGCTGCCGGGCCGCGTCGTGCGTGCTGTCGATGTCATGTCCGTGCGCGGCGCGTCGGCACTGCGCGAACTGCTACAGCTTCATTCCCGCTTCGGCGAGGACCATTCGCGCCTCGGACTCCCAGGGTGTGTCCGGGTTCTCGTCGATCAGAGTCTGCGCGACGCGCGCCACAGCGTCCCAGTCGTTCGCCGAGCGGTAGTTCCGTACGGCGGCCGTGAAGTAGCGTGCGCGTGACCCGCTCTCGCGGGACGCGTCGTCCGCCAGATCCTCATAGACCGTGGCGGCGCCCGTGAAGTCACGGTGCTGCTCGAGCACTGAGGCCTTTCCTTCGAGCGCGGTGCGATCGAGATTGTGATTCCCGGTATGACGCGAAAGGTAGTCTTCGAAGTGGACCAACGCCTCGTCGTACAGCCCCATCTGGAAGTCGATCGCCCCAAGATAACACGTGGCGGCGGCGGCGCTGCGGGTGCCCGCGTAGCGGTCGATGATGCCCTGGAGCTGGTCGGCCGCCTGAGCGTGCATGCCGGCGTTCATCGTCTGGGTCGCGGTGGCGAGTTCGCCCGCGGCGACGGTCTCGGTCGCACGACGTGAGCGACCAATCATCATTATCACAACGATGACGACGACGACCGCCAGAACACCGATGAGCACCTTGTTCGCGTGGTCCTCGATGAACTTGGTCGCTGTCGAGGTGGTCTCGATGAATGCGTCGTGCTTGAGCTGCTTCTTGGTGATCCTGGTGCGCTTGCCCACCGTGGTTCTCCTTCGGACGTGTCGTTGGAGAGCGTCAGCTGCTCCCCTGCATGATTCGTTGACGTCAAACCAATAGCATAGCACGACGGAGGGGCGGACTCAAGGCGCGGGTGCCGTATCGGGGCGCGTCTCGCGACACGCCCGGAGCGCGTCCCGGGGCAAGCAAAGAGGGGCTCCCGATGGAAGCCCCTCTCCTGCATCTGTTCTCGGATCAAGACTCGAAGACTAGCGGTACAGAGCCTTGATGCCGCCCCACGTGCTCTCCTCGACCGGGCTCGTCTCGCACGGGAGGATAATCTGGCAGGCCTCGGGGGCCTCGACCATGAGGTCGTCGATCCACACGATGACGCCGGCGGTCGAGTACGTCCGGGCCTCGATCACGAGACCGTCACGCGTGCCGCCGTCGGAGTCGAACGTCCACGAGTACGAGAGCTGCTCCCAGCCGATGCCGGTGCTGTAGGCGCTGCTGCCGCCGGCGCTGCCGGCGTAGGCGTCGATCGCACCGTTGACGTAGTGACCCCAGATGCGGCCGGACGGCTCGACATCGGGCGTCGTGTCGTAGCAGTAGAAGCTGGCCGTGACGATGTCGCCGTCAGTGAGACCAGAGATCCACGCCACATAGGCCTGCGGGGTGCTGCTCGGGCTGGCGTCCTCGAGCTTGAGCGAGCGCAGTCCGGACAGAACCGGGTCCGGGGCGCCAACGTTCGTCGCGATGACTTCGCCATCGGGGTACATACCCAGGATCGTCTCGCCGTTCTCCCAGCCGTACAGGACCGTGGTGGCCATGGCCGGAACAGCGACGAGGATCATCAGTGCGCAGAGAACCAGTCTCTTCACGCGTCCCTCCCTCGTTGCGGACGAATCCGCGCAGAGCGCGAATCGTCCTGTCCAAGTGCTCGCCGGGGTGCGGTCAACTCGCTCGCAGCCGCAACGCACCAGCGTCTCCACCCAGTTGAGGTCTGTGTGCGTCGATGCACCGCCTTCTTCGTTCATCATAAGCGATACATCCGCCTCAACGTTCAATCATACCATAGGCGTTGCAGGCGTGTCAAGAGGTTATAGTGCGTTGCTGACCCCAGATTGCCGGGTGCCAGGCGCAGACAGATGCGTGTGGAGGGTGCCGTGTGCCGCGAGGGTGTGTCGTGCGGCGTGGTGAGAAAGAGAGGGGCCTCCGACCGGAGGCCCCTCCCCTGCATCTGTTGTTCTCAATGTCAAGACTCGGAGATCTAGCGGTACAGAGCCTTGATGCTGCCCCACGAGCTCTCCTCGACCGGCGACATCGGCACCGGGAAGTGGATCACAGCGTGGTCCGGAGCGGTGACGGTGAGGTCATCGATCCAGTAATCAGTGTGGTTCGGGTCGCTCGTCGTCGGGTAGCTGTAGAGGCGGACCTGAATCACGAGACCGTCCTGGACACCGACGTTGCTGTCGAACACCCACGAGTCGCTCATGAGGTCCCAGCCGAGACCGGCCGTGTAGTCACCCGTGCCACCGGCGCTGCCGGTGTAGCTGTTGACGTCGCCGCCGACCGCCGTGTAGCTGCCCCAGAGACGCATCGAAGGGCTCAGGTCGGGCGAGATGTCGTAGCCGTAGCACATGACGTCAACAACGTCGCCGTCGGTCAGACCGGTGACCCACGCCACGAACGCCTGCGGCGTGCTGGAGTGCGGGTCCTCAGCGACGTGCAGATACTGCGTGCCGTCCACGGCGCCCGGGCAGCTGTAGGCAACGCCGTCGCCGGCGAAGCCGTTCTGGGCGCCGGACACGTTCGTGTCGCAGCACAGAGCGCCATAGAAGCCCAGGATCGTGGCGCCATCTTCCCAGCTGTAGTTCAGCGTCTGCTGGGCGAACGCGGGCGTCACGAAGAGCAGGACGATCGCAAGAATAGCGAGCTTCTGCATTGTGTCCTCCAACGGAGGCTCACTCGCCTCCAGTTGCAGTTCTCCACCAATCGGCGCCGAGCCGTCCGACGCCACTTACAATCGATCGACACCAACAGCTGTCCGTTTCAGTGTGTGCGTCACCTCCTTAGACAGTGGGTGCACCCCTCCGTCCGGCGCCGCCGGACAGCGGGAACCACATGTGACATCCTTGCCTGTTGGTCAATCATACGCCTGAGCGGCCGCGGCCGACCTGTCCCCAGTCACCCAAATTGTACCATGAGTCTCGCATCAGGTCAAGGAAAATGGGCAATACCGTACAGGGATTCAGGTTAGGAGGGTGTGAGCAGACCCAAACATATCCGTTCTGTGCAATTGGCGGCAGAGACTCGCGAAGGTTGCCGATTTGCCCTCAGACGCTGTTTGAGGGAGTCAAGGGCGGCTCGACCCCTGGGTTCGGCACCGGAGGAACGGTTCCAGGAGGCATCGGCTCCTCCTGGACGTGCGAACGCCCGGCCTCCCTTTTCGAGCGACCGGGCGTTCGGGATCTTTGGTGTCGTGTGCGGCGGCGACGCACCAGACGAGGTCTAGACCTTGACTCTGTGACGGTCCTTGAGCTCGCCCGTCTTGCCCTTGTTCCAGCCGCTCGTCCGTGAGAAGTAGCCGGTGACCCTTGTTATGTGGTCAACGTCCTTCCCCTGCGAACAGGCAGCCGCGATCGCCTCGAGGCTCTCCTTCTCGATCGCCCCGAAGGTGCAATGCGTGAGTGTCTGGAGCCTGTCGTTCTTGATGAGGACGCCCTTCTCGTCGGTCTGGTAGTCCCAGTCCTCGTTCGCGTCCAGCCAGCTCGTCAGCTCCTCCAGCTTCATGGACCCTCCCGGTCCCCTTCTACCTCGCTCTCCGGTCCGCGCTCAGGCTCTGAGGTCGCCGCCTGGCAGGCACCCGCCCGAGCACCACCGGTCCAGCGTCTATCACTCAGGCGTCGCCGATGCTTCGCCCGTGCTCTTCGCTGCTTCGTCGGCCGCTTCGTTGAGATCGTTCATGAGCGACTCAACATCGATGCCGTGCGCCTGCGCGCCCTCGGCAACCGACTCGAACGCCGCGACGTGGCATCCAATGCAGTGCAACCCGTGCTTCAGGAAGACCGGGACCGTCTCCGGGTGCTCCTTGACGACGGCGCCGATCGGCATGTCTCGCTTGATGATGTCGGAACCCATGTCAGCTCCTCAAGATGTTGTGGTTGTCCCCGTGGGAATGCCCGAACCGCATCGTACCCGAGCGGTCGTCTCACTGCAAGTCGGTTCTGAATCTACCCGGCGAATTCCTCGCGCGCAAGCCGGACCTTGAGTCTCTTTCTGAGAGCCACCTCAGACAGCATGGCGAGGAAGGCGAGCAACACGACCGCGATCATACCCGGCAGCGGGGCCTCCCGGATGGTCTCCCTGATGGCCACAAGCGCGCCCATGGCCACTCCGAGGAGCATCACCAGGCCGAGCTGTCGGGCCTGTCGGGTCTTCTCGACCGACTGGGAGAGCGGCAGGTACGGCGAAGCGAGCGAGAGCAGTGAGAAGGCCAGGAGTGACAGAAGCAGCGTCAGGAACAGATAGACGGCGGCGCTGACCGGAGGTATGACGAACGACAGCAGCACGAGCAGGACCGCGAAGAACGGGAAGATGTACCTCCAGATGACGAGTTTGCGGGCGCCGACGATGATGCCGACCCGGTCGCGCACGGGAGCCGCATGGAATATCCAGCTCGCCTTCCACTGATCCGACTGCGTCATGGCCGTGGCGAAGAAGAGCGTGATGAAGACACAGTAGAAGCCGAGCAGTTCCTGGATGGGGAACCCCTGCTCCATCGGTCGCGGCCCGAACGGGTCCGCGAAGCTCCTCGTGAGGACACCGAAGAGGTAGACGGCGAGCGGGAGTCCGAACGCCGGGTAGATGCGCATGCGTAGCTTGCGGTCGCGGTGCATGTACCGGCCCATGAGATCGTATCCGGCGCGCTCCTCATCGGTCCGACACAGCGACCGTCCGATGAGTCCGAATCGTGTGGACACGCGGTTTCCATGCTCGTCCGACGCAACATCGGGCGACGTCGCCGCGAGTTCCGCGATGCGGCGCGAGTAGTCAAGCGAGACGAGACTCAGTGCCATCGCGATGACCGCTGCCGCGGATCCGAGCGCCATGGTCGTGAACACGATGTTGTGCGTTCCCGGGGTGCCGGCCGCGAGTTCGACCGCACCGGCATACCAGGCGGGTGGCGCGAACCACATCCACCGTCCCTGCGAGATCTCGAGCACGACGCCCTCGCGCATCAGCATCCGCGGGACGAGCACGTACCCGAAGGTGAGCACGAGTGTCGCGACGGTGTGGACGTACGTGATGGCGCTTGAGAACCGCTGCGAATCGAACACCCGGATCGCCGTTGAGTAGATGAGCACGACGACCGCTGCTGCCGAGATGCAGCCGATGAGCGCCAGCAGCGCGTACGTGACCGCGAGCGGGACTCCCCCGCCAAAGCGCATGCCGATCGCGATCGATGCCGGAAGGCTCAGTGAGAGCGCGGTCGAACCGACGTAGAAGAACAGGTTCGCGATCTTGGCCCAGAAGTACGTCCGGGATGAGACCGGGCGATGGCCGAGGATGTCGTGGTCGTCCGGGTTCACCACGACCGAGCTGTACTCCATGATGACCGTCACCGCGGTCATGAACATCGCGGCGGACAGCGTCAGGAGCGCGAACGTGAACGGGTCGTTCGTTCTCCAGAGCGAGATGGCGAGGAAGGAACCGATCACGAGGTAGGTCACGAGCATGGAGATCATCGGGGGCATGCCGAGGCGCGACCTCCTGCGTCGCCTCGCTGAGCGCATGTCGAGCCGAACTCCAGCCGTGATGAGCGCGCGAAGCTGCCGCACGTCCACACCGCGTCCTGTCGGTCCCGGTCCGTCGGGGCTCATGGTCAGGAGTCTCCTCCCCCGCCCGGCGCGGGACTCCCACCCGTGACGTTGTCGGAGAGCGCCCGCACGATGCTGTCGACGTCGACGGTCGATGTCAGGTCGGTGAACGCGTCCTCCAGCGAGGCCTGATGGGTCAGGTCCTTGAGTTCTTCGACCGCGCCGTCAGCGACGATCTCGCCGTCATTGATGATGACGACACGGTCGCAGATCCGCTCGACGACCTCGAGGATGTGCGAGCAGTAGAATATGGTCTTGCCCCGCGACGCCAGGTCTCTCAGCAGCTCCTTGAGGACGAGCGCGGTGTTCGCGTCGAGGCCCGCCAGCGGCTCGTCGAGGAACAGGATGTCCGGATTGTGGATGAGCGCGGCGGAGATGAGGACCTTCTGACGCATGCCCCGCGAGAACGATGTCATCAGACGGTCGGCGGAGTCAGCGATCCCGAAGTGCGAGAGGAATCGGTCCGCGCGTCCGGCCGCGAGCTCCGGCTCGAGATGATAGAGGTTTCCGATGAGCGCCAGATACTCGCGCGGTGTGAGGTTCTCGTACAGCGCACCCGTCTCCGGGACGAAGCCGATGTGCGACTTCGCCTCGACCGGCCGCTCGGCGACGTCGATCCCCTCGATAAGGGCCGTGCCCTCAGTCGGCGCGAGCATCCCGACCGCCATCTTGACCGTGGTCGTCTTGCCGGCGCCGTTCGGACCGAGATAGCCGCAGATCTGCCCGTGCGGGATGGTGAGATCGACACCCCGAACCGCCTCGACCTTGTCAAACCGCTTCGTGAGATTTCTGAGTTCGATTGCGTGCACGTGTTCTCCCTCGTGCTTCAGAAGCTACCGTTTCCGGCCTCGATCGACTCCGCGATGGCCCGGAGCGCCGCCTCGGCGACGGTCGCGAGTTCCGGGGGCGCCGGTGGGTTCGCGGTGAGGACGCGTCTCGCCGCGGTCTCGGCCTCGGCGAGACGACCCAGCTCGAAGTACGCGCGCGCCAGCGCAAGCGATGCCTCGTGGTAGCCGGGGTGGAGTTCGACCGCGGTCTCCAGGTGCTCGATGGCCTCGTCCTGGCGTCCGAGTTCCAGGAGCGAGAGGCCCAGATTGTACCGCGCGGAGAGGTCGTTCGGGCTCACTTCGATGGCAGCCGCGAACTCGCGGGCGGCTCCCTCCATGTCTCCGCGTGTTCCGAGCAGGGCGCCAAGCGTGTTGTGCATGGGCGCTGCGCCGAACTCGATCGTCCGCACGTTGACTGCCGCGCCGAGGAGCGCCAGCGCGACCAGGGCCGGCACGAGCGCACGCCACGCGCGCGCACGGACGGTGCGCCAGAGCCACGTGAGCGAGAACCCCGCTCCCACGAGAAGCGCGGGTAGGATAGCGAGTCGGTATCTCGCCGTGATGAAGAACGGGACGACCGAGATCATGAAGACCGTCCCGAACAGGATGAGAAGGCCGACGCGTCGGCGGTCGCGCCAGGCGAGCGCGAGCCCGAGCAGACCGAGCGGCGCAATGAACGCGAATCGCGACGGGCTGTACCGGAGGACCGGGGCGAAGTCCGACACGAAGTTCATGTCGTAGTGGTTCGGGATCTCGAAGTGGTTCCAGAAGAGCACGAGCTTCCGTGCCGTGATGCCGAAGAACGCGCCGGGGTATGTCCTGATGAACTGCAGCGCCCGGCGCGCCCAGAAGTCCGACACCTCTCCGTCGGAGAGCGGGTGACCGACGGCGCGTTCCGCTGCCTCCTTCGATGCCACGCGGAGATCGAATCGCATGTCGGGCGGGACGTTGAACACGCCCTGCGCGCCCTCGTGGTTGCCGATGTACAGGTTGATCCCGCCGTTCGACGAGACCGGGATGAGGTCACCGGACGCGCGCCAGTTGTGGATGGTTGTCGGCAGAACGGCGGCGCCCGCGACAAGGAAGAACAGCGCGGCGAGGAGGACGGCGGGTCGAGGCGCCAGAGCCCGGCGGCCGCGGTCGGACCGACGAGGCCCGTCCCGCTTGACGGGACGGCGGAGCGCGGCGTGGAGCCAGAGCGCCGCGAAGGGCGCGAACAGCAGAAGATTCGGCTTGCCCAGCGCAGCGACACCGAGCAGGACTGCGGCCGCCGCCACGTGCCACGCGCGTCCGCTCCTCTGCCCAAGAAGGAGCATGACGAGACAGCCCTCTACCGCCGCAAGGACGATCGTGATCTCGAGAAGCTCGGCCTCGAAGAACAGGAATGGCACGTATGCCGCGGCCAGAAACGCCGCGATGAGGCCTGCGTCTCTCCCGACGGTGAGGCGTCCGAGAACGAAGATGAGCGGGATCGAGCCGACGCCGATGATCGCCTGGAGTATCCGCACGGGTGTGAGACCGGCGTCGAAGACGCGCTCCACGAGCGCGAGGAAGAACGGGTAGAACGGGCACGAATGGAAGAAGGCGTGCGGCGGGACCATCACCCCGTCAAGAATGCCGTGAGCCCGGTTGAGATAGACCGCCGGGTCGCCGGTGAGGACCTCGTAGAGCAGATGTCCGCTGATGTCGTGGAGGAAGAGGATCCTGAGAACGACGCCGAGGAGCACGGCCGCCGAGAGCAGTCCCGCTTCGCGCCTGGTCACGACTCCTCCCCTTCGTCCGCGCCCTTACCACCGTTCGCACCCCGCCCCCTGCCCGGACCTCGTTCCTCATCTGCACCCGGCCCTCCGTCCGTCCCAGGGGTCTCGCGTGCACTCTCGGACTCGTCCGCGCCGGGCGCGGCCGGCTCTCCATCGTGCGGTACCGGGAAGAGGATGCGCGCCGGGACCGGCCTCCCGTCGACCGTCGCCGGTACGAACGACCAGTGCGCGGCAGCGAAGGTGAGATCGACGAGCGCACCACAGCCGATGCTGTCGCAGTCATCGATCCGGACGTCCTCAACCGCTCCGTCCGCGTTCACCAGGAGCTCGATCCTCAGGGTATCGCCGGCGGCCGCAGGGTTCACGCGCCCGGTCTCGGGCCAGGGCTCCATGTAGGTCGCGAGGGCCGGCGGCACGGGCGCCGCGGCGGTCGTGTCCTGGTCGGTCGTATCGTCATCGGCGACCTCGGTGTCGCCCGGTGACGGCGCGATGCCCGCGAACTCGATGGGCCGCGTGTAGGGTTCCGTCCGCGGGTCCGTCGCCGGGTCCGGCAGCGGCGGGAGCATCTCAGCCCTCTCGATGTCGGGGTCGAGCGCGAATGCGCGCGCGCGTGCGGCGTCCGCATCGCCCCAGGGCACGTCGGTCCGCTCGAGCATCGACGCCAGACGGTAGAATGCGCGCGCCGCGTCCGGCGAGGTGAGCCCCATCCGGTCCGCGTAGTCGCGGTAGAGACGGTCCGCCGGTCTGATCGCGCCATCTTCGTCGCGGCAGATGGCCATGCCGAACAGCGCTTCCAGCTGTGCAGGCGTCAGTTCTATCTCCGTTCCGTCCCCGTTCTCGATGGCGGACACCGTGCTCTGTCCGACGATGTGAACGTACTCTGAGCCAGCCTCCGCGAAGAGACCGCGGCGGAGCAGCGTCGAGGCAAGCGCCAGCCTTGCCGTCTCCCAGGAGGGACTCCCGCCGACGACGGCGCGGAGCTCGTCCAGCGCCTCGGCTCCGCGACGCGAGTCGAGCAACGAGAGCGCGCCGACGAGCCGGGCCTCAGGTGTCGCCGCCGTTGTCTGCGACAGCGCGGTCCGGGGGTGCGCGACCGCCAGAAGGGCCGCAGAGAGCGCCAGAACGCTCACGCGCCGCCTGAGGGTGCTCAGGACGGCATTTGACCTCGAAATCGCGGTCTTGTGGGCACTTCCAGCTGCGGGGCGCCTAGCGAGGTACGTTGCAGGAGAACCCACGCTGGAGGCGGTCTCTGACGGAGTGTCAATTGAAAAGGATTTACATGTCGGGTGGTCTGAGGTCGCTGGATGCGCGGTCGTTGTCACTCGCCAATCCCCCCCTCGCCCCCGGGCCGATGCGGTGCGCAGAGTTCGGCGAGCGATGCGCCGATGTGCTGCTCGGCGCTGTCGAGGTGCGGCCAGCGGGCCGAGGCGAGACTCTGGTTGACTGCCTGTCGTGAGATTCCGAGATGCGTGGCCACGTCCTGCTGGGTTCTCGATGACTTGACGAGCTGGATGATCTGGCGCTGCCGGTCGGTCATCGCATCGTACGCTTCGAGCAGAAGGTCGAGGGCCGCTCCGAGAACGGGTACCGCGCCGGGGCCGACCACGCGGACGCGTGAGTCACGGTGGTCCGTTTCCGAGAGGCCGGCGCGCGCTGATGCGTCGGCGGCGTGCGCGCCGAGGACGGCGTCCTCGAGGTCGCGTGATGGAGTGTGCGTAAGAGCATCGTCCGGTCGCTCGCGGAGTATGTTGTCCGGAGGCGCCATCGTCACGCAGAAAGTCGTTTGCTCGGGGCGCGCCGCTGCGGCAACGGCTAGGATGATCTCAACGACCGCCCGGGGTGAGGATGGCGTGACCGAGAGGACCCCGTCCGGTGCGACGACGCCCGGCAGAGCCAGGAGTTCCGTTCGGCGGGCGACGAGGTCGCCGCTCGCCCGGCGCAGGAGCTCGAGGGCCGTCCGGTCGGCGCGTCGAACGCCGCTGGGATCGCAGATCTGCGCCGCCACAAGGAGTACGCAGGCGTTGTCAGTGGGTGCGCCGGTCATCCGATCGTCCTCTCGGCTGCCGCGTAGACGTTGTGAGCGCTGACGCTCTCCAGGCTTTCGGCCTCGACCCGGTACCAGCGGACTCTCACATCGGCTTCGAGTCTCTCGGCGATGCCGCGGACGAGATCTTCCACGAAGACGGGACGAAGCGTCGCGCTCTCGATCACGGCCCGCTCGTCCTCCCCTGTCAGAAGCGGGTAGACGGGAGCGCTCGCGCACGATTCGGCGAGTTCGACGAGCTCTCCGGCGGTGATGCGGCCGTCGAACGAGACGGCGATCTCGACCTGTGTCCTCTGGCTGTGGCCGAATCCGTCGGTCGCCACCTGCGAGCACGGGCAGACGGTCATCACGGGATGCGTCACGGCGAGCGTGTGTGTGTAGTCGGGATCGAGAGATCCGCTGACGCGGACCGGATAGGAGACGAGCGACGTGCGTCTGGATACGGGCGCAGTCTTCGTTGCCGTCTCCTCGTACGTCACCTCGGCGTACGACGCCTCGGCGCCGAGTTCGGCGTTCAGTCGCTCGAGCAGCAGGCGCAGGCCCTCCGGAGACGTGTTCACCGTCCCCTCCGAGAGCACGCGCGCGAACCGGCTGAGGTGGACTCCACGTGAGGTCGCGGGCAGACCGACGGAGAGGTCGAACTCGCCCGTTGCTGTCGCCGGACCGTCGGAGGATGCGAAGGTCACGGTCTGGATGAGACCGGTGACACCGACGCGGTCGAGCGCGATGCCGCGGTCATCGTTCATGTCCTGGAGTGACGCCATGTACACATGGTACGAGCGAGACACGGGTCTGTCAAGCCGTTGGGCTTGTCAGACCCGTGTGGGTCGAGCGCGTGTCGGTCGGGCGCGTTGAGCCCGCGACCGGCCGCCGCGGTTCAGAGGATTCGCGTGAACTCGACGACGGCGTCCGCCGCCGCGCCGACGGAGACAGCCGCGATCTCCACGCCGGCCATCTCGGAGATCGTCCGGAGGTAGTCCATCGCCTTGTCCGGAAGCGCCGCTTCGGTCCTGGCGCCGGAAGTATCAGCGTCCCATCCGGGGAAGGTCTCGTAGACCGGCTTCGCCCGTCTCAACTCCTCGGAGGTTCGCGGGAACGTCTCGGTCCGCTTGCCGTCGATCTCGTACGCCACGCAGATAGGGATCCTGTGGAACGTATCGAGAACGTCCATCTTCGTGATGACGAGCCGGCGGATGCCGTTGACGGCCACCGCGTACCTGAGCGCCACCATGTCGAGCCAGCCGCACCGCCTCGGACGCCCGGTCGTCGAGCCGCGCTCGGCGCCGCGGTCGCGGATGATCTCTGCGTCTTTGTCGAAGAGCTCCGTCGGGAACGGCCCCGACCCGACACGCGTCACGTACGCCTTGGCGATCCCGACGATGTCACCGACCATCCGCGGCGGGACGCCGGTTCCGGCGGATACCCCCGCTGCACTCGTGAAGGACGAGGTGACGTACGGATACGTTCCGAACGCGATGTCCAGCAGCGTGCCCTGCGCGCCTTCGAAGAGCACGTTCCGATTCTGTGAGAGAGCTTCCCGCAGAATGTCCGGGGTGTCAGACAGGTGCGGTCTCAGCCTCTCCGCCGCGGCCTCGAGGATCTCGAGCATCTCCGCCACGTCGAGCGGGTCGCGTCCGTAGAGGCGCGTCAGGATCTCGTTCTTGCGTGTGGCCTCGGTCTCGAAGGCGGCTCTGAAGGCGTCGAACGAGGCGAGCAGGCCGATCGGCAGACCCGTCCGGGAGGTGTGATCGGCGTAGGTCGGACCGATCCCTCGCAGTGTGGTCCCGATCGCGGATCCTCCGAGACGCTCTTCCTCCGCGGCCTCGATCGCCTTGTGATACGGAAGGACCATGTGCGCGCCGACGTCGATGAGGAGGTTTTCCCCCACGGAGATCCCCGCCTCGCGGACCCTGTCGATCTCCTCGACGAGTCCCAGCGGGTCCACGACCACCCCCGGTCCGATGACACAGCTCACGCCGGGCACCGAGATTCCCGAGGGAAGCAGGTGGAACACGATCGGTTCGCGGTTCACGGTGACCGTGTGTCCCGCGTTCGCGCCGCCCTGGAACCGGACGACGAAGTCGGCGCAGGTCGCGAGGGCGTTCGTGATCTTCCCCTTGCCCTCATCGCCCCACTGCGTGCCGACGATCACGACATTGCTCATCAGCTACCTCGATCCATCGTATGAGTTCGAATCGTATCCGGTTCGCTCAGAGCTCACCCGCGGTCAGCGCGCGGTCCTTCTCCTCCACCCCCTGCGTCTGTCTCTCCCGGAACTCCTGCAGTTGGTCGCGGATGGCGGGATCACTGAGCGCGAGTATCTGCGCGGCGAGAATGGCCGCGTTCTTCGCGCCGTGCTTGCCGATCGACATCGCGGCCACCGGGACCCCGCCCGGCATCTGGACGATCGAGTAGAGCGCGTCGAGTCCCTGGAGTCCACCGCCGCTCATCGGAACGCCGATGACCGGGATCGTCGTGAGACTCGCGATGACGCCCGGGAGGTGCGCGGCCAGCCCCGCGCCCACGATGGCGACCTTGACTCCCGCGTCCTCGAGCCCCTCGGCCAGCGCGGCCGTCATCTTCGGCGTTCTGTGTGCCGAGGATATCCTCATGGTGTGCTCGATCCCGAACTCGTCGAGGATCTTCGCGGCTGCAGTCATCGTCGGAAGGTCGCTGTCGCTCCCCATGATGATCGCGACTCTGGGCTTGCTCTCTGCCATGCGTTTCTCCTCGTGCGTGTGTCGGCTAGTGCTTGAAGTGCCGCTGGCCCGTCATGACCATGGCGATATTGCGTTCGTTGGCCGCCTTGATGACCTCCTCGTCCCCCTTCGAACCGCCCGGCTGGATGATGGCTGTGACGCCCGCTTCCGCCGCGGCATCCACTGCGTCGCGCATCGGGAAGAATGCGTCGGAGGCCATCACGCTGCCCCTGACGCGCTCCCCCGCCTTCCAGACCGCGAGCACGCTTGCGTCGACACGACTCATCTGCCCCGCGCCGATCCCGACCGTCTCGCTGTCTCGGGCGAGCACGATGGCGTTCGAGCGCACGTGCTTGACGACGCGCCATCCGAAGATGAGTGAATGCATCTCCTCCGGTGTGGGGTGTCGTTCCGTGACCGGCTTGAGGTTCGACTGCTCGAAGATGTCGACATCCAGGTCCTGGACGAGCATGCCACCGCCGACCAGCGCGCGCGTGTGGCGCTGGGGTCTCAGGCGGTACTCGGTCAGGTCCGGGAACGCGGCTCTCATGATGCGGCGGTTCTTCTTGCCGCGCATCAGGTCAAGCGCGTTCCGGTAGTAGTCGGGCGCGATGACGGCTTCCACGAAGTGGGTTGCATGGATGAGCTTCGCTGTCTCGATGTCGACGCTCCTGTTGAGCGCAATGATGCTCCCGAAGGCTGAGACCGGGTCGCACGCGAGCGCTCTCTCGTACGCCTTGTCGAGCGTCGATGCGCTCGCGACGCCGCACGGTGTGGCGTGCTTGATGACGGCCGCGGTCGGCTCCGGGAACTCGCGGACGATCGAGAGCGCCGCATCGAGATCCATGATGTTGTTGTACGAGAGCGCCTTCCCCGAGAGCTGCTCCGCTGCGACGACGCTCGGGCCGACCATGTGCGGACGACTCCGGTAGAAGGCCGCGTCCTGATGCGGGTTCTCGCCGTAGCGGAGGTCCTGGACCTTCTCGAGCTCGACGGAGATCGTACCGGGGAACGCCCCCTCGGACTCGTCCACTCCCGCGAGATAGCGATGGATCGCCTTGTCGTAGTCCCGCGTCCGAGCGAAGGCCTGGACCGCGAGCGCGCGGCGCTCCTCGGTGTCCAGATCACCCCTCTCCGCCAGCAGGCGCAGAACGCGTCCGTACTGCTCGGGCGAGCTGACGACAATGACGTTCTCGTAGTTCTTCGCGGCCGCTCGGAGGAGCGTCACCCCGCCGATGTCGATCTGTTCGATGGCCTCTTCGAGCGTCGTGCCAGCCGCCGCCGTGATCTTCTCGAACTGGTAGAGGTTGACCACGACCATGTCGATCCGATCGATCCCCTCGTGCTCGAGCGTGGCGACGTGGCTTTCGTTCTGAGGCTGCGCGAGGATAGCCCCGTGAACGTGCGGGTGGAGCGTCTTGACACGTCCGCCGAGGATCTCGGGCGCGCCGGTCACGTCGGCGACCTCGCGGCACTCGATCCCGGCCGAACGGATGCGCGCTGCCGTGCCGCCGGTCGAGATGATCTCCACGCCCGCGTCAGCGAGTCCGCGTGCGAGTTCCGTGATCCCCTGCTTGTCCGAGACACTGATCAGCGCTCTCTTGACGCTCATGGTGTGTCGCTCCCTGTTGTCTTGCTTCTGTTCTCGCGATACGCGCACTCGTGAGGGTAGCTTCCGTCAAAGCAGGCGACGCAGTACGCGTCCCTGGGGTTGGGAACCGACGACAGCAGTCCGTCGAACGACAGGTATCCGAGCGAGTCGACGCCGATGAACCTGGCGATCTCCTCGATCTCGTTGCTCGCCGCGACAAGCTCCTCGCGCGTCGGTGTGTCGATCCCGTAGAAGCATGGGAAGCGGATCGGCGGTGATGCTACTCGCAGGTGGATCTCCTTCGCGCCGGCCTTCCTGATGATGCGCATCAGTTCCCGGCTTGTCGTCCCGCGAACGATGGAGTCGTCGACTACCACGACTCGCTGTCCGCGGATGGTCTCCTCCACCGGGTTGTACTTGATGCGGACTCGCAGGTCCCGGATCGACTGCTTCGGGTGAATGAAGGTCCGGCCGATGTAGTGGTTGCGGATCAGACCGATCTCCAGCGGGATGCCTGACGCCTCCGCGTATCCCATTGCCGCCGCGTTGCTCGAGTCGGGCACCGAGAAGACGATGTCCGCGTCGGCCGGGTGCTCACGCGCGAGCGCGCGGCCGAGCGCGCGACGGACGCCGTCGACCGAAGCACCGCGCAGCACGGAGTCGGGTCGCGAGAAGTAGATGTACTCGAAGATACAGAAGCTTCGCGGGCCTCCCGCCGGCGCCAGCCGGTGCGAGTGCGCGCCGCTCTCGTCGAGAACGAGGATCTCTCCGGGTTCGACGTACCGCTCGTGCTCCGCGCCCACGATATCGAGCGCGCAGCTCTCCGATGCGACCGCCCATCCCCCCGAGGCGAGGCGTCCGAAACAGAGCGGACGGTACCCTCTCGGGTCGCGCACCGCGACGAGCTTGCCGTCGAGCATGAACAGGATCGAGTAGGCGCCCTCGACGCCGGCGAGCGCCTCACCGAGGATCTCGGGGATGGCGTCCGGCCCCGCGGTCGGCCGGGCGGCGTACGCGCGCGCGATCAGATGCAGGATCGTCTCCGTGTCCGTCGTGGTCCGGAAGATGGAACCCTTCGCCTCGAGCCGTGAACGGAGGCTGTCCGAGTCGACGAGGTTGCCGTTGTGCGCCGCCGCGAGCTGTCCCCCTTGGAAGCGCACGATCAGCGGCTGCGCATTGATGAGCTGGCTCTGCCCCGTCGTGGAATAGCGGACGTGCCCGATCGCGATGTCACCGGGAAGCCGGTCGAGAATCTCCTCGTTGAACACGTGACTCACAAGACCCATCGCCCGGTGCTGGAAGGCGGTCTCGCCGTCCCACGTCACGATGCCCGCGCTCTCCTGTCCCCTGTGCTGCAGGGCGTAGAGTCCGAGGTACGTCAGTCTCGCCGCGGCACGGCTGCCCGACACGCCGAATACGCCGCACTCCTCGTGGAACACGCGTTGCTCCTCTCAGGAAGAGACTCTCTCGAGAACCTCTTTGTATGCGTCTATGAAGCCGCCGAGGTCCTGCCGGAACCGGTCCTTGTCCATGATCTTCCCGGACGCTGCGTCGTGGAAACGACACGTGTCCGGCGAGATCTCGTCGCCGAGGACCATCTCGCCGTCTGCCGTCGTTCCGAATTCGAGCTTGAAGTCTACGAGCCTCGTGTTTCGCTCCGACAGGAACTCGGTGAGAACTCTGTTAACCGTCAGGGCCGCCTGCTTGAGATAGGCCACCTGCTCGTCGGTCGCCAGTCCGAGCGCCCGTACGTGCTCCTCGGAGAGGATCGGATCGTTCAGGTCGTCGTCCTTGAGGTAGAACTCCACGATCGGCGGGTCGAACGTCGTTCCCTGCTCGACGCCGAGCCGCTTGACGAGCGAGCCCGCCGCGATGTTGCGCACGACGACCTCGAGCGCCAGCATGCTGAGACGCTCGACAACCATCTCGCTGTCCGAGATCTTCTCAACGAAGTGGGTCCGCACGCCGGCCTCCTCGAGCAGAGCGAAGAAGTGCGAGGAGATCTGGTTGTTGAGCACGCCCTTGCCGGATATGACCTCGTGCTTCACACCGTTGAACGCCGTCGCGTCGTCCTTGAACTCCTGGACCATCCGCCCGGGCTCGTCGGTCTCCCACAGGATCTTGGCCTTGCCTTCGTACAAAGCATTGGTCTTCTTCACGCCCCGCACTCCTTCCTGGGTTCCCTGATCTCCAGCCTCTCGAAGACCGCTTCGGTCGACGCCAGGTGGCGTTCCAGCCCCGTCGCCTCCACGATCCCGTCCTTGCCGAGAAGCTCGAGCGTTCTCGCGTCCTTCGCTATCTCGTCAGTGAACTTCGTCCCGCTCTTCCGCGCCGCCATGGCGGCCGACTGAACCACGTCGTACGCCTCGTCGCGCGAAAGCCCCTTCTCAACGAGCATCGTCAGCACCGTGCCCGAGGCGAACAGACCGTTGGTCGACTCGATGTTCTCGAGCATCCGGTCGGGGCGGACATCGAGCCGCTCCACGACCGCGCGGTACTTCCGGATCATGTAGTGCGCGAGCGTCGAGCTGTCGGGCAGGATGACGCGCTCGACCGATGAGTGCGAGATGTCGCGTTCGTGCCAGAGCTCGATGTTCTCGATGCCTGCCAGAGCATTCGTCCGCAGCAGACGGGCAAGACCACAGAGCTGCTCGCACTTGATGGGGTTGCGCTTGTGCGGCATCGCCGAACTGCCCTTCTGCTTCTTCGCGAACCCCTCGAGGATTTCGCTCGTCTCGGTGCGGGCGAGCAGTCGGATCTCAAGCGCCTCGCGCGCGATGACGGCTCCGAGCACGGCGAGCGCGTTGAGGTACGCCGCGTGCCGGTCGCGCGAGACGATCTGTGATGAGATGCCGGCGGGACGGAGCCCCAGCGCCTCGCAGACGTGACGCTCGACGGCGGGGTCGAGGTTCACATAGGTCCCGACGGCGCCCGAGAGCTTGCCGACGGACGCCGCTCCGACCGCGACCGCGAGCATGTCGCCTGCGCGCGAGAGCTCGTCCCACCAGTAGGCGAACTTGAGCCCGAGTGATGTCGGCTCGGCGTGCACACCGTGCGTACGCCCCATGATCGGAGTCTTCTCATGCTTGAGCGCGAGGAGGCGGACCGCCTCGCAGAGCGCGTCCAGCTCGTCGAGAATCAGAAGTCCGGCCCGATTGAGTTGGACCGCCGTGGCCGTGTCGAGGATGTCCGACGACGTCATGCCCAGATGAACGTAGCGGGCTTCGGGTCCGATGGACTCGCCCAGCACCTTGAGGAAGGCGATGACGTCGTGGTGTGTCTCCGCCTCGATCTCTTTCATCCGCGCGATATCGACCGCGGCCTTCTCGTCGATGATCTTCACGGCCTCGGGCGGGACGCGCCCGAGTTCGCTCCATGCGCGAGCGGCCTCGACCTCGACCTGAAGCCACAGGCCGACGCGCGTCTCCTCGCTCCATATCTCATTCATCTCTGGGGTGGAATAGCGTTCTATCACTCTTGCTCCCTCGCTCCTGCCGTGGGGTGGTCTACTCCCACTCGATGGTGGACGGCGGTTTGGAGCTGATGTCGTAGCAGACCCGGTTGACGCCCCGGACCTCGTTGATGATGCGCGCCGACATCCGCTCGAGGACGTCCTGTGGCATGGGGTACCAGTGCGCCGTCATCCCGTCGTGCGAGTGGACCGCTCGGAGCGCGACGACGTGCTCGTATGTGCGCTCGTCCCCCATCACGCCCACGGTCTTCACGGGAAGCAGCACGACGAACGCCTGCCAGATGTCGTCGTAGAGCCCGGCGCTGCGAATCTCCTCCAGGTAGATGGCGTCCGCCTCGCGGAGCACGGCCAGTCGCTCCTCGGTGACCTCGCCGAGCACGCGGATGGCCAGCCCCGGTCCGGGGAACGGCTGTCGGCCGAGGATGTCCGCGTCGATGCCGAGTTCGGCGCCGACCTTCCGGACCTCGTCTTTGAACAGCGTCCGCACCGGTTCGATGAGTTCGAGATCCATTCGCTCCGGCAGTCCGCCGACGTTGTGATGGCTCTTGATCGTGGCCGAGGGTCCCTTGACCGAAACGCTCTCGATGACATCAGGGTAGAGCGTCCCCTGCGCCAGGAAGCGTGCGCCGCCGACCCGCTTCGCTTCCTCCTCGAACACGCGGATGAACTCGTGTCCTATGATCTTGCGCTTGCGTTCCGGGTCGGTCACGCCGGCGAGCGCCGAGAGGAACCGGTCCCCCGCCTTGACGACGTCGATCTTGACCCCGAGCTTCTCGTGGAGCCTCGTGATGACGTCGTGCTCCTCGTTCTTTCTGAGCAGACCGTTGTCGACGAAGATGGGCACCAGGTTGTCACCGATGGCTCGATGAATGAGGACCGACATGACCGATGAGTCGACCCCGCCCGAGAGCGCGCAGACGACCTTCGAATCGCCGACGGTGGACCGGATGTCCTCGATGGTCTCCTCGACGAAGGAACGCGGTGTCCAGTCGCCCTCGATCCCGGAGACCCGGCGGACGAAGTTCTCGAGCAGACGGTTGCCCTGTTTGGTGTGAATGACCTCCGGGTGGAACTGCAGACCGTAGACCCGGTGTTCATCGGAGCCCATCGCGGCGATCTTGCCGTCGGAGCTTCGTCCGAGCACGATGAACCCGTCAGGCGGTTCCGTGACCTCGTCGCCGTGGCTCATCCAGACCTGTGAGCGTTCCGAAAGCCCCTGGAACAGCGGGTGGCCGCGCTCCGGGTCGAATCCCATCGGGCCGTATTCGCGCGTGGTCCCGGGAGAGACACGTCCTCCGAGCGCCTCCGCTGCCGCGTGCATACCGTAGCAGATGCCGAGCACGGGCAGACCCAGCTCGAAGATCGCAGGATCGGGGCGGGGGGCGCCCACCGCATAGATGCTCGACGGGCCGCCGGAGAGCACGATGGCTCCCGCGGTCGCCGGGAACTCGGTCGCCGGCGTGTCGAACCGGACGACCTCCGAGAAGACCCCGAACTCGCGAATCCTGCGCGCTATCAGATGCGTGTACTGCGAGCCGAAGTCCAGGATGACGACCGATACGTGACCCGTGTGGGTCCGGTCGGCTCCCTTGCCGGTCACCGCTGCCGCGCTCCCCTGCGTCATGTGCCCCTCCGCTCTGGGACTACCGGTACATTCCCACGTGCTGGCTCTGCTGCATCAGTTTGCCCTCCGATCTGATCGACGGGGCGATGATGAGCTCGGCCTGCTGGAACTCGAAGATGTTCTTGGCGCCCACCGATCCCATGCATGTCTTGATCGCGCCGACGAAGTTCTGCGTCCCGTCGTCGGTCCTGGCCGGACCGAGGACGATCTCCTTGAGCGTGCCGGAGGTGCCGGTCTTGACCCTGGCGCCGCGAGGCAGGTCGCCGTGCGGCGTGGACATGCCCCAGTGGTACCCGCTCCCCGGCGCTTCCTTCGCGCGCGCCATCGCGGAGCCGATCATGACGGCGTCGGAGCCGGAGACGAACGCCTTGCAGACGTCGCCGCCGGTGTCCATCCCGCCGTCGGTGAGGATCGGCACGTACTTCCCGGTACGCTTGTAGTAGAAGTCCCGCGCGGCAGCCGCGTCCACCGTCGCCGTGACCTGCGGGACGCCAATACCGAGGACGCCGCGCGTCGTGCACGCGGCTCCCGGCCCGACGCCGACGAGCACGGCGTCGGCTCCGGCTTCCATCAGATCGAGCGTGACGTCGTACGTGACACAGTTGCCGACGATCACGGGGATGGACATCGAGTCGATGAACGACTGAAGGTCGAGCGTCTTGTACTGCGTGGAGATGTGGTCGATCGTCGCGACCGTCGACTGCACGACGAAGATGTCGGCTCCCGCCTCCTCGGCGAGCTTGCCGAATCGCTGAGCCCGAATGGGTGTGGCTGACACGGCGGCGATGGCCCCGGCGTCCTTGATCTCCTGGACCCGCTTGCCGACGAGGTCTTCCTGGATCTCCGGCTTGTAGAGCTCCTGGACGAGGTGTGTCGCCTCCTCGGGCGTGGCTCCCGCGATCCGTCCGAGCACCTCGCCCGGGTCCGGATAGCGCGTCTGGACGCCCTCGAGGTTGAGCACACCGATGCCGCCGAGTTCGGACATCCGGATGGCCATCTTCACGTCCACGACCCCGTCCATCGCCGCGGCGAGGATCGGAACCGTGAACTCCATGTCACGGATGCGCCATGTCGTGTCCGTCTCGACCGGGTTGATGGTGGTCCTGCCCGGGACGATCGCCACCTCGTCGAAGCCGAAGGCGCGCCGCGCCTTTCTCCCCTGCCCGATGTACATCCCCATCGAGTCCTCCTGTGAAGAGTGACCGTGGTCTCGTTCTCGCTGTGTCTCTATTCCTGTCGGCTCCCGGGCTTGACGATGGGGAGCCCCTGCTTGCAGAGCGGGCAATCCTCCGGTTCATAGCTCTCGGCGACGCGTCGGAGAAGCGACTCCGCCCGCGGCGCGAGGCCCGGGTCCGTCATACTCCGGTCCACGATGAAACCGAACCCGACGACGTCCGCACCCGCGGAGCGCGTCAGTTCTGCGACCTCCTTGACCGAGCCGCCGGTCGTGACGACGTCCTCCACGATGAGAACACGCTCTCGCGGCTCGAGGGTGAACCCGCGCCGGAGCGTCATCCGTCCCTCCTGCCGTTCGGCGAAGAGGAATCTCACGCCGAGCGCCCGGGCGACCTCGTAGCCGATCACGACACCGCCGAGAGCGGGAGCCACGACGACCTCGACGCGGTCATCGCGGAAGCGGTCGGCGAGAAGCCGTCCGAGTTCCTCAGCGTGCTCCGGCCGTTCGAGGACTCTGGCGCACTGGAAATACTCGCCGCTGTGCCGTCCCGAGGTCAACCGGAAGTGCCCGGTGAACTGAGCCCCGGTCTCCTCGACGATGGCGGCAGCACGTTCGGCCGCAGCGGTCCGCGGCGGCATGGCGGCATCCCGCACCGTCATCGTCACTCGCTCACCTCCACCATGCTCGACTCCTGGAGGATGAGTCTTGCCGCCTCGCTCGGCTGCTTGTCCGAGTTGCGGATAGGCCGTCCTATGACGATGTAGTCGGCTCCGTTCTCGAACGCCTCATGCGGCGTCGCGACCCTGCGCTGGTCCTGCTTGGCGGCCCAGCTCGGCCGGATGCCGGGTGTGACGATCATGAAGTCCGGGCCCATGGCGTCCCGTATGGCGCGCGCCTCCCAGGCCGACGAGACCACGCCGTCGAGACCGGCGTCGCGGGCGCGCTCGGCCAGAGCGAGCACCTCATCGACGGTCGACGCCATGCTTGTCAGGACGGTGATGGCGATGATCCGCGGAGCCGGGATGCCGAGTCTGGCGGCTTCCTCGCGGCTCGCGGACACGGCGGTCTTCATCATGGCCGTCCCGCCGGATGCGTGGACGTCGAAGATGTCGACGCCGAGCGCGGTCGCCGCGGCGGCCGCCTCGCCGACCGTGTTGGGGATGTCGTGGAACTTGAGATCCAGGAATACCCCGTACCCCGACTCCTTGAGCTCACGCACGAAGCTCGGCCCTTCCGCCGTGAACAGGCGGCTCCCCACCTTGAAGTGCGACGTGTACTCGGCCGTCCTGTGCGCCAGGTCGAGCGCTTCGTCTCTCGACGGGACGTCGAGCGCAACGATCAGTCTGCTCTTGTTCTCTGACATGGTGTCTCCACCTCCTTTGCCGCGCCGGTGTATCCGGACAGGCAGTTGATTCCGTCTGTGACCGCGTGTTTCGCGAGGCCGTCGACGATCTGATCGACGACCGAGGGGGATCGGAAGAGTGCCGTGCCGACCTGGAATGCGCTCGCTCCGGCCATCATGTACTCGAGTGCGTCCTCCGTCCGCTCGATGCCACCCGATCCGACGATGGGGATGCCAACGCTGTCGGAGAGCTTCCAGACCAGCGCCAGGTTCACAGGGAGCAGTGCGGGTCCCGAGAGACCTCCGAATCTGTTGCCGAGCATCGGGGCTCGGGTCGTCACGTCGATCCGCATGCCCGGGAGTGTGTTCGCCACGACCAACGCGTCCGCTCCTGCGGCCTCGCCGGCCTCCGCGACGCTTCTGACGTCCGCCGCGTTCGGTGAGAGCTTCAGGAAGAGCGGCTTGTCGGTCGCACGCCGCGCCGCCGTGACGACCGCGGCGACACCATCGGGGTCCGCCCAGAGAGGTCGCCGCGCGCGCTTGACGTTGGGGCACGAGACGTTGAGCTCCAGCCCCGCCGTCTCCCCGCGTTCTCCAACGGCCTCGCAGAGGCTCGCGAACTCGTCCGGCGTTTCCCCCGCGACGCTCGCGATGACGAGCGTGGGAAGGCGCCCGGCCTCCGCCAGCTTCTCGGAGAGGAACCCGTCGAGCCCGACGTTCTCAAGCCCGATCGAGTTGAGCATCCCCCCGCGCGTCTCGGCGAGACGGGGGGGCGTGTTCCCCGCGCGGGGTCTCGGCGTCACCGTCTTCGTGACGATTGCGCCGACCCGCGTGAAGTCGATGAGTCCGTCGTACTCCGGTCCGTAGCCTACCGTGCCGGACGCGAGCATGAGCGGTGTGGCGAGCTTGAGGCCCGCGACCGTGATCGACAGGTCAACCACCGGCGACCTCCATCGCGCTTCCCTCCGGGACCAGGACCGATGCGTTGAAGACCGGCCCGTCCTTACACACGGTCCGGTATCCGTCGACCGTCGAGACGACGCATCCTCGGCAGGCGCCCACGCCGCAGGCCATCATCTCCTCCAACGAGAGCTCGCACGCCATGCCGCGCTCTCCCGCGACGACGGCCAGCGCGTCCAGCATGGCGCGCGGTCCGCACCCGTAGACGGTGGTGTTCCCAGGCAGGTCCACAGACTCGGCCGTGAAGAGATCACAGACCGTGCCGTGGAACCCCCTCGAGCCGTCGTCGGTCGCGACACGGACTGCGTCGGGTTCCGGGAGCGTCGCATCGAGCAGCGCGTCCGCAGTGCGGGCTCCGACGAACAGCGATGTGTCCACTCCGCTCTCGAACAGGCGCTGCGCGAGAAGCCGAACGCCGGCGACGCCGATACCGCCCGCTACGACGGCTGCTCGCGGGGCAGCTCCGGCCGCTCGCGGGGCAGCTCCGGCCGCTCGCGGATCGCTTTCGGCGGCTCGCGAAGGGGCTCCGGCGGCTCGGGCATCGACCAGCGTGAACCCGCGGCCGAGCGGTCCCATCATCGTCAGTGATGCTCCGACCGGGAGCTCTGCCAGCGCGCGCGTGCCCCCGCCCCGGAGCTCGATGAGGAGCTCCACTTCTCCCGCGGGTGTGACACCCGCGACGGAGAACGGTCGTCTGAACGTGCGTTCGGGTCCGGTGTCGACGTGCACGAACTGGCCCGGCTCCACTGTCTCGAACTGCGTCAGGAGCCTACACGTTAACAGCAAGCTCGTCGCGCTCGGCGTTCCCCGAGCCGCAACCACCGCCTGAACATCCCTCGTCATGACTCTCCTCTTCGAACACGATCCTGCCGCGGCTGATCGTCATGCGGACGCGTCCGGTGAGCGTCCTGCCGACGAAGGGCGAGTTCCTCGATTTCGAACGGAACCAGTCCGCGCCGACCGTCCACTCGGTATTCGGGTCGAACACGACGATGTCGGCCTGCACGCCGACCTCGAGCGTGCCGCCCGGAATGTCCAGCGCCCGGGCCGGTCCCGACGTGAGGAGACCGAGCGCGGCCGGGAGCGTCATCGCTCCGGAGTGGACGAGATGCGTGAGCGTGACGGGCAGGAGCGTCTCCAGTCCGATCATCCCCGGCGGGGCCGCGTCGAACTCGACCTGTTTCTCCTCGAGCGAGTGCGGGGCGTGATCGCTGGCGATCGCGTCGATCGTCCCGTCGGCGAGTCCCTCCATGATGGCGACGACGTCCGCCGACGTCCTGAGCGGAGGATTCACCCGCAGGCTCGTGTCGTACGATCTCACATCATCGTCGGTGAGGCTGAAGTAGTGAGGACAGGTCTCGCAGGTCACCGGGACGCCGTCGGCCTTCGCTCTCCGGACGAGTTCGACCGAGCCGGCGGTCGAGACGTGCGCGATGTGTAGCCGGGCTCCGGTGTCAGCTGCCAGGATGATGTCGCGCGCGACCATGACCTCCTCGGCCGCGGCCGGTATCGGTCTCAGTCCGGCGCGTGTTGATGCGAGGCCTTCGTGCATGACCCCGTGTCCCACCAGGGCCGGGTCTTCGCAGTGCGCGATGACCGGTCGGCCGACCATGCTCGCGTACTCGAGGGCGCGTCGCATCACGTTGGCGCTCAACACCGAACAGCCGTCGTCGGAGAAGGCGACCGCGCCCGCGGCCTCCAGTTCCGCCATCCCTGTCAGCGTCTTGCCCTCGCGGCCCATGGTGATCGCGGCGATCGGGTGGACCGTAGCCTCCCTGCCTCGCGCCCGTACGTACTCGACCCAGGATGGGTCGTCGATGGCGGGCTCGGTGTTGGGCATGGCGGCGACCGTGGTCACTCCACCGTGGACAGCGGCGTGCGTCCCGCTCGCTATGGTCTCCTCGTCCTCACGACCCGGTTCCCTCAGGTGAACGTGGATGTCCACGAGCCCGGGGGCCACGACCAGTCCGCTCACGTCGATCTCGGTCGCGTCCGCCGCGTCGATCGAGCTTCCGATCTCCGCGATCGCGCCGTCGGCGATGAGGACGTCGAGCGTCGCGTCGGTGTTCGAGGCCGGATCGATGACTCGTCCGCCTCTGAGGATCATGCGCTTCATATGGTCACCTCCGCGAGGATCTCCGGCTCGTCGACGCGCTCCGAAGCGCGGACGCGCGAGAGGAGGTAGAGAACGGCCATTCGGACCGCGACTCCGTTCGTCACCTGGTCGAGAATGACGGAGCGTGGTCCGTCGGCGACATCGGGCGCGAGTTCGACGCCCCGGTTGATCGGCCCGGGGTGCATGATCAGAACGTCCGGCCGCATCGCGGCGAGCCGGTCGCTGTCGATCCCGAAGAGATCCGTGTACTCGCGCAGGCTCGGGAGGAAGCAGCCCTCCTGTCGCTCGCGCTGAATGCGAAGGATGTTGACGATATCGGCGTCTGCCGTGGCCTCGCGAATGTCGTGGCTCACCGTGACACCCATCGCCTCGACCTCTGCCGGCATGAACGTCTTCGGTCCGCAGAGCGTGACCGTAGCGCCCATCGTCACGAGTCCCCAGATGTCCGACCGCGCGACCCGCGAGTGCACGATGTCACCGACTATGGTGACCCGCTTTCCCTGGAGGTCGCCGACGTTCTCGCGCATCGTGAAGAGGTCGAGAAGCGCCTGTGTCGGGTGCTCGTGTGGACCGTCACCGGCGTTGATGATCGAAGCGTCGATGTGATTTGTGAGGAAGTGCGGGGCGCCCGGCGAAGGGTGGCGCATGACAACCATATCCACCTTCATGGCCTCGATATTCCGGGCCGTGTCGCGGAGCGTCTCCCCCTTCTTGAGGCTCGACGTGGACGCTGAGAAGTTCATCACATCCGCGGAGAGCCTCTTCTCGGCGAGTTCGAACGACATGCGCGTTCTCGTGCTCGCCTCGAAGAACAGATTGACAACCGTGATCCCCCGGAACGTCGGGACCTTCTTCACCGGACGGTCCAGGACCTCTCTGAACTTCGATGCCGTGTCGAGGATCGTGGTGATCTCGTCGCGGCCGACATCCTCGAGGCCCAGGAGGTGCTTACGACTCCAGCCCATTCCCTCCTCCTCGAGGCCGAGGGTGAAACACAGAAACGGGTCACGCCACCTGCTGCTGGCGACAACCCGTCCTTATGACTGTGTCTCTCTTCACCCTTTCTAGCCTCGCAGTGCTAGTTTAAAAGGTCACTTCATGTCTGTGATGCGGAGTATATGCGCGCGCCATCGGTTCCGCAAGCTCTTTCGGAGCGATTCGTGTGTTTTTTTCGTGAGTGGCCGAGGCGGCCCCGCGGGGGCGCCTTCCCCCCGTCGCGCCGCGGTCGAAGGCTCAGTCACCCTTGAGCGGGACTACGCAGATGAACTTGAGCGGGCCGTCGCCGGTGTTGACGAAGTTGTGTTCCTCGTCCGGGTCGACAAGCAACGAGTCTCCGGCAGCGAACGACGCGTCCCCGTTCTCGGACTTGAGGACACCCTCACCCTCGAGAACGTAGACGACGTGCTCCCAGTCGTGTGCATGCCACGGCGTGTGTCCGCCGCGCGCGAGTTCGAAGAGCCGCATGGCCGCCGTCGGCGAACCGTCGCCGCCTGTGACGAGTCCCGCCTTCTTGACGCCGGTCGCGCCCTCGACCTCGATCGGCTGTGGGATCCTGTTCTCTGATTTCATGATCTTCATGGGAATGCTCCCTCCATGTCGGGTGCCCTACGCTCCGGCGAACAGCTGAGCGATCTGTCGGGCCGGCCAGGAGAAGACGTCGCTCCAAAGGATGTGTTTGAGTATCAGTACCGCGAACAGCACGATGAGCGCGCGGAGCGAGTCGCGCTCGCTCTGCCATGCGACCTTCGCCGAGTGCTCGTGTGAACTCCGAGGTTCAGCCGGCGTCATTCTCGGGAGCCAGCGCGGCACCCTGCCCACGTACCCCCGGTACTCGCTTCCGAACTGATTCGTGAGGATGCGCTCTTCCCAGGCGATGATGGCCGCGTACTGGAAGAAGAAGAGGACCGGGAACACCCAGAGCAGCCACGTCACACGCGAGAGCACGATCAGACCGAGAGCGAGCAGGAAGTTGCCGATGTAGAGCGGGTTCCTGACGTGCGAGAACGGTCCGGCCGTGACGAGCTCCTTGACCTTCGTCCCGCGTGTCCTCGTTCGCTTGCCCGCGTAGCCGACCGCGTGAAGGCGTATCGCCTCGCCCGCGAGAATGAACGCGAGCGCCACGGTCAGGATGGAGAGCGGAAGCCCTGCCGGTGTCGGCCAGAACAGCACGATGACCACGAGAATGAGCGGTGTCACGCCGCGCGCCCGGAAGAGCGTTCCGCCGAGCGCCTCCCATCCGGTCATGCCGGCAGTCGCCGATGTCTGATTCATGAGATCGTCCGTCTCCTCGGGAGAAGCCTCGTCGAGAGCGGAGAATAGCAGTTCACCGTCCCGTGTGCCACCAAAGAAGCGGGGGCCGCGGCACACGCAGAACGGGGACCGGTTTCCCGGCCCCCGCTCCCCTGCTTCTGAGTCTGTCGCCTTCGACTCAGCCCGCGGTTCTCGAAGAGAACCGCCAAGCCGTCGGCACGACACCTGCAGTTCTCGAAGAGAACCGCCAAGCCGTCGGCACGACACCTGCAGTTCTCGAAGAGAACCGCCAAGCCGTCGGCACGACACCTGCAGTTCGCGGAGCGAACCGCCAAGCTGTCGGCACGAC